>SFJE01000046.1 GCA_004555175.1 Lentisphaeraceae bacterium
CTATCGCCGAACCTCACTCAATGGCACAACCGCCTCCCAAGCCTACCTAGCCAACTGCCCTGCCGCATAGACAATTCACGATTTACTTTACAACTGGGGTTCCCGCGGTTCGCGCGAGTGTAAAGGGGAAGCGTGTTGTCATCGCCAATTTCTCGTGGAATTTGAGCTGCAAGGTCAAAAGAAAGCGCGCGGTTGGGGGCCGCGCGCTTCTTAAGGGGGAATTAAGCGTGAGGCTTACAGGCGCTTTTCGCCATCAATGAAGACAGCCTTGACGGCGAAGGATTCATCATCAAGGACGGTAATGTCGGCGGTGTAACCGGGCTCGATGCAGCCGAGCGTATCCTCCAACCCGTGCTCGAGGGCCTGGTTGTAGGAGGTGGTCTTGACCAGGACGCTCAAGGGCATGCCGGTGATCTCCCAAACGTTCTTGAGGGCCACATTCATCTTCAAGATAGAGCCGGCCAGGGCACCATTGGAGGCCAAGCGCGCGGCACCGTCCTTCACGATCACATCCAAACCTCCGAGGCTGGAGGGGCCGTCGGGCATGTGGCTGGCGCGCATCGAGTCGGTAATCAAGAGGATCGTCTCGGGGTCCTTGGTCTGGAAGGCGAGTTCAATCATCTCGGGGCAGAGGTGGATCTTATCGCAGATCATCTCGGCGCGCAGGTCATCGAGGAGGAGCCCGGCGCCGACCAAGCCGATGTCGCGGTGGTGGAGCGGGGTCATCTGGTTGCAGAAGTGCGTCAGGTGGCGCAGACCCGCGGCATAGATGGCCTTGAACTCCTTGTAGGAGCACTTGGTGTGGCCGGCGGAGGGGACAATGCCCATTTCCAGGCAGTCGCGCGCGAACTTTGCGCCGTCGCCCACTTCCGCTTCGGGCGCGTAGGAGACCTGGCAGACCGGGGTGATGGCGTGCAGGCGCTTGACCTCTTCAATGTCGGGCTTGCGGAGGTAGGCGGGGTTTTGCGCGCCGCAGCAAGCCGGGTTGACAAAGGGGCCTTCCAGGTGCACGCCCAGGACCTTGGCATACTTCTCATTCTTACGATATTCGGCCACATGCTGGAGCGAGGCTTCGAGCTGCTCGGGCGGCAGGGTCAACGTGGTCGGGCACCACGCGGTGCACCCTTCTTCCAGCTTCGCCTTTGCAATCTTCTCAATCGCGGTCGGATCATCGGCATCGCAAACGTCTACGCCCACTGCACCGTGGGTGTGCACATCAATGAAGCCGGGCATCACCAGGTTGCCTTCAGCATCATAGACCCAATCGGCGTCGGTCGGAAGCGGCGTACCCGGCTGCAACACCTTGGCAATCTTGCCGTTTTCGATGACAATCGCCCCGCCGTCGAACTCGTACCCAGGGCTGACAATATACGCATTCTTAATGAGACCTTTAGCCATAATGGCACTCCTTTTCTGTGATGACTGGCCATAGTATAGACCTTTCTCGCGCAAACGGCAAGCCCCTCCGTGCACGCAGCGTTTTTTGCGCTCGCCCCAGATTGACCTTGGACCCGGGGCAGGGTGATTTGGGACCCGGGGCTAAGGGAATGAATAAGGCCCCGTCTTATTGGAATTAAGACGGGGCCTTATTGCCGATAAGACGGGGCCTTATTACCAATAAGTCCGGGACTTATTAGTTCGCCTCGGGGCGGGGGTGGGTGGGATTAGTGCTTGGCTTCAATGCCGCTCCAGCGGTTGGCGAGTTTGGCGGTGCCGAGGATGAGTTTGAGGACGCGCCAGGAGGTGTTGGAGACTTGGTATTCGGGGCAGATGCGGTCGTAGTGGCCGCCATTTTGGTTGAATTCGTCGATGACGAGGGCGATGGCGTCGCGGACGGTCTCGGGGTCGAGGCCGGTGAGGATGATGGTGCCGGCGTCCATTGCTTCGGGGCGTTCGAGGGCCTGGCGGATGGTGACGGCAGGGAAGTTGAGGATGGAGGATTCTTCGGAGATGGTGCCCGAGTCGGAGATGGCGCAGAGGGCGCTGAGCTGGAGGGCGTTGTAGTCGAAGAAGCCGAAGGGCTCGAGGAAGCGGATGCGCGGATCGATGGAGAGGTCTGCGAGGGCTTCTAGGCGCTTGCGGGTACGGGGGTGGGTGGAGACGATGACGGGGAGGTCGTAGGTCTGGGCGAGGGTATTGAGGAGGGTGACGATTTTGCGGAGGTTGGAGGGGAAGTCGACGTTTTCCTCGCGGTGGCAGGAGACGATGAAGTAGCGCTTAGGCTCGAGGTTGAGGCGGGAGAGGATGTCGGAGCGGTCAATGCGGTCGCGATATTGGGAGAGGACCTCGTACATCGGCGAGCCGGTGACGTAGACGTGGCGGTGGGGGAGGCCTTCGGAGAGGAGGTGGCGGCGGGAGTTCTCGGTGTAGACGAGGTTGAAGTCGGCAATATGGTCGATGATGCGGCGGTTGATTTCCTCGGGGACGTTGAGGTCGAAGGAGCGGTTGCCGGCTTCCATGTGGTAGATGGGGATTTTCATGCGCTTGGCGATGATGCCAGCGATGGCGGCGTTGGTGTCGCCGAGGATGAGGATGGCGTCGGGCTTCTCGCGCAGGAAGATTTCTTCGACCTTGATGAGGGTTTCGCCGAGGACGTGGCCGAGGGTGGAGGTGTCTACGCCGAGGTAGTAATCGGGGGCGCGTAGGCCGAGATCATCGAAGAAGATTTGATTGAGGGTGTAGTCGTAGTTCTGGCCGGTGTGGATCATCCGGTGGTCGAGGTGCTGCTCAAGGCGTTTGATGACGGCGGCTAGGCGAATGATTTCCGGGCGCGTGCCGACGATGGAGAAGACTTTCAGTTTGGACTTGGGCATGGTTAGACCTCCTCGAAATAGGTGTCGGGGTTCTCGGGGTTGTAGGGTTCGTTGATCCAGAAGAGGGTGAGGAGCTCGTCGGAGCCGATGTTGGTGATGTTGTGGGTGTACCAGACGGGCATATCGACGAAGGCCGGGCACGCGCCATCGAGCTCAAAGGAGAGCTTTTCGGTCGTGCCGATGCGGCGGAGCTCAATACGGGCGCGGCCTTGGATGACGGCGAAGCGCTCGATCTTGCGGGTGTGGTAGTGGTTGCCGCGGGTGATGCCCGGGTGGGTGGTGGAGAAGGAGAATTGCCCACCTAGGCTAGTGATACGCGCCACTTCCACGAAGGAGCCGCGCGGATCGGTGTGCGGTTCAAGGGGGAAGGGGAAGAAGGTGGTCTGGTCGATGTAGCCGCGGTAGGTGTTGAAGAGTTGGAGGTCGAGTGGAGTGGGGAGGGCGGGGAGGATTCCCTTGGCAAAGTAGTCGCGCGTGTAGCGCTTGAAGGCGGCCAGGAGCTCGGAGACTTTGCGCGTGCCGGTGTAGGGGACGCGGAACTCGAGGGCGGCCTTGCCCTCTTCAATGAGCTTGAGGAAGGTTTGGCAGAGGTCGCCCACATAGATGAGGCGAAGCTCGCCATCGACATCGATGTGCGGCATCTCGCCGTGGGTGAGCTGGTGGCAGAAGGTGGCGACCACCGAGTTGTAGCCGGGGCGGCCGTAGGGGCCGAAGACGTTGGGGATGATGCAACCGGTGAATTTGGCACTGGTTCGGCGGGCCCAGGCATCGAGGAGGGCGCGGCCGGCGCGCTTGGAGGCACCGTAGAGATTCTCGCGCGCTTCCTGGGTGGAGGAGGCGAAGAGGATGTGCGGGGTGACTTGCTCGGCTTCCATCGCGCGGATGAGTTTATCGACGAGGGCGATGTTGGTTTCGTAGAGCACCTGCGGGTCGGGGTGGCGGTTGACGGCGGCCAGGTGGACGATGGCATCGCAACTGCGGACGAAGGCGCGGAGCTTGGCCTCGTCCTCGAAGAAGGCATCCTCAAAGGGAACGCGCTCGAAGGTGTCGGGGCGAGTGCCGGCAAGGGAATAGAGATGGGTGCCGATGAAGCCGGCTTGACCGGTGATGCCAAGGCGTATCATTGTGGGGAGCTCCAGGTGACGGGCCAGGTTTCGGGGGGATACTTCCAATTGTCGTCGCGCGCGCCCTCGAGGGTCTTGTCGGAGAAGACCAGGAGGATGGAGCCGGGTTCGGTGGCCTTGATGGCGTTGGCGTAGCCGGCGGGCGCGCAGAGGAGGCGGGGGTGCGTGGCCTCGAGGCGGAAGGTGGTGGGTTCGCCGGCGGCCTCGGGCCGGGCAAAATCGCGCATGGGCAGGAGGGCAATCTCGAAGCCGCCACGCAGGCAGAAGAAGCGTTTGGCCTCGAAGCGATGGGCGTTCCAGCCGCGGACGGTGGCGGTGTCGGGGTGGGTGAGGACGTAGAAGCGGCGGAGCTCGGCGAGGTCGCAGTCGTTGCAGCAGGTGAGGGTGCCGCGCGCGTCATCAAAGCGCGCACCGTCGAGCAGGGTGGGGCGCTCGTGGGGCATGATTAGAGCCCAGCCACCTCTTCGCGCACTTCGGACAAGCGGAGCAAGAGCTGCTTCATTCCTTCCACATCCAGGCGCTGGGTGTTGTGCGAGTGGTAGTCTTCCACGATGGAGGCGCGGTGGGAACCTTCCACGAAGTACTTGTCGTAGTTGAGGTCGCGCGTGTCGCAGGGGATACGGAAGTAGTTGCCCATGTCCTCAGCGCGGGCCATCTCTTCGCGGGTGACGAGGGTCTCGTAGAGCTTCTCGCCGTGGCGCGTGCCGATGACCTTAACCTCGTTGTTGGCGTGGTAGAGCTCCTTGAGGGCTTGGGCGAGGACCTCTAGGGTGGCGGCCGGAGCCTTCTGGACAAAGAGGTCGCCATTGCGGCCGTGCTGCCAGGCGTAAATCACCAAGTCAACGGCATCTTCCAAGGTCATCATAAAGCGCGTCATGTTCGGGTCGGTCATCGTGATGACGCCGCCCGTGCGGATCTGCTCGATCCAGAGCGGGATGACCGATCCGCGCGAGGCCATCACATTACCATAGCGCGTGCAGCAGATAGTGGTCTTGGCTTCCGCGCCCAAACTGCGACCGCGGGCGATGGCCACCTTTTCCATCATTGCCTTGGAGATGCCCATTGCGTTGATGGGGTAGGCGGCCTTGTCGGTGGAGAGCACGACCACGCGCCCAACGCCATGGGCAATGGCCGATTCAATGACGTTGTTTGTGCCCAGGACATTGGTTTGCACCGCCTGGAGAGGGAAGAACTCGCAGCTGGGAACCTGCTTGAGCGCGGCGGCAGAGAAGACGTAGTCCACGCCTTCCATCGCGCCATCAACACTCTGCCGGTCGCGAATGTTGCCGATGTAGAACTTGACCTTGGGGTTCTGAAGGGCGTGGCGCATGTCGTCCTGCTTCTTCTCGTCGCGCGAGAAGATACGGATTTCCTTGACCTCGGTGTTCAGAAAGCGCTTGAGGACGGCATTGCCGAAGCTACCAGTGCCTCCGGTGATGAGGAGGGTCTTGCCAGCGAAGAGGGTTTGGTCGTTGTTCATAGGCAGAAATAGGCGTGATTGGGGTGGAAAGCGGGCTTCACTTGGCTGTGGCCGGATGAAGCGCCAGGACGCGATTAAAGTGGGGTGGGATGTGGTCGGCGCGGTGGACGATGCAGAGCACGGTCAGGGAGGGCAGTTCTGCCAGAAGGCGATCGACCAAGCGCAGGACCTTCTTACGCTCGGGCTCCTCGAGGTTCATGCACAGCTCATCTAGCAACAGGAGCTCGGGTTCGGCCACCAGGGCGCGGACAAGCAAGGTCAGGCGCACCAATCCGGCCGACAGGGTGCCGAGCGGATCGTGAAGCCGCTCGTGGAGGCCCAGGGTGGTGAGCAGCGTCTGGGCGCGCTCGCGTTGATGGGCTGAGGGGCGCTTGCGGCGGCCCTCCTTGTCGAAGAGCCCGGAGAAGACCGCCGCGCCAACGGTTTGGGTGGGGTCTGCAAAGACCTGATCTTCTGGCGAGACGGTGGCCATCCGCGAGCGCAGCTGCCAAAGGGGCACGCCCGGGCCGGGCTTTTTGCCGAAGCGCTCGATGTCGCAGGCGTAGGCGATGGGGTTGTCGCCCGTGATAAGCGAGAGGAGGGTGGTCTTGCCGCTGCCGTTGGGGCCGATGATGACCCAGCGCTCGCCGGCGTGCGCCTCCCAGGTGAGGCCACCAAAGAGCGTGCGGCCGCCGAGGTCGAGGCTGAGCTCTCGAACCGAGAGCACCACAGGCGTGTTTAGCGCGGGCGGATTGGGCGGAAAGGTGAGCTTGGACGCGGTCGCCTTCGGGGGCGTGTAGGGCCCTTGCGAGACGATGTGGCAGGCTTTGAGGCGCAGACGGTGGGTAACGCAGGCGGGGATCTCGTCCTCATTGCGCACCATCAGGACCATTGTCTGCCCTTGTTCGGCTAGGGTGGCGAGCACGCGGTGGAGGGTTTCGCGCATGGCGGGATCGAGTCCGGCGAAGGGATCATCCAAGACGAGCACCGGGGTGCCCTTGAGGATGGCCTGGGCAAGCATCACGCGCCGCTGTTCACCGTTGCTTAGCTGCACCGTCCAGCGGTCGAGGAGCGGCTCGAGGCAGAGCGCTTCGGTCACCCACGCTAGGCGTTTGGCGAAGACCGCGCGCTCGGCCAACTCCGGGGGGCGGACCTCGAAGGGGCAGATGCCGTTGACGCGCTCGTAGGTGAGGGCCTCGGCGACGGTGCGGAAGTCGTATTCAATCGAGGCGTGGTAGCGCGCGCCGGCCCAGTCGGTTCCGGCGCTGCCGGCCTGGGCACCGACGGTGACGAAGGCGACTTCGTCGGGCGCCTGGCGCTGCAACTGCGCGCCCAGCCAGGTCTTGCCGCTAGCCATTGGCCCGGTGACGACCCAGCGCTCGCCCGGCCTCAACCGCCAGGGCTTGCCGGCGAAGTCAACTTGCCACGCGCCTGTCGCCTCGGGCTCGCTCATTGGGCCATCAACTCCAACACCTTCTGGCCCACGGCCGAGTTGTCGAGGTAGGCGAAGAAGCCCTTGGCAATCATCTGCGCGGCCATCGCCATCAGGATAACGCCGGAGATCTTCGAGAAGATTCGGATGACATTCTTGCCGAAGATGCGCTCAAGGGCCTCGGCGAAGTAGAGGATGGTGCCCAGGACCGCGATGGCCCCCATAAAGCCCACGAAGCCGATGAGGAAGGTCGGCCAGCCGATGGCCGGATCCTTCAGCGCTTCGGCACCGATGATGATGATGGGCGAGACGCACGCCGGGCCCATAATGATGGGAATGCTTAGCGGCACCACCACGATGTCCTCAACATTCCGCGCGCGGCGCGTGGCCGTGGGCGTGTCGTTGCCCAACGCCAGCCCCTGGGCCATAATCATCAGCAGGATACCCGCGCCGATGCGGAACCCCTCGATGTCCAGCCCGAAGAGGGTGAGGAAGCCGTTGCCGGCGAAGTAGCAGATGGCGCCGACCACAATGACCACGCGCGTGGCACGCAGGGCCACGTGGCGTTTGCGCGGACTGCTTGCCCCCTCGGTCAGCGAGAGGAACATATTCAGCACGAAGAACGGGCAGAAGAGGAAGAAGAGCTTGACGAAGTTGCTCCAGGCGAATTGCAGGGCTTCCAGCATAATCCGGCCTCCCGGGTGTTTGCGTTATTTGGAACAGAGGCTCATAAACTCCGAGCGCACCTCCGGGCTTTCCCGGAAGGAGCCCAGGACCGACGAGGTAATGGTGACGGCATTCTGCTTCTCGACCCCACGCATCATCATGCACAGGTGCGCGCAGTTCATCACCACGCCCACGCCCTCGGCACCGGTGATTTCGGCAATCGCGTGGGCGATCTCCTCGGTCAGCCGCTCCTGAATTTGCAGCCGCCGCGCGAAGCAATCGACAATGCGCGCAATTTTGCTCAGCCCCACCACCTTGCCATTGGCGATGTAACCCACGTGGCAGCGACCGTAGAAGGGCAGCAGATGGTGCTCGCAGAGGGAGTAGACCTCGATGTCGCGCACGATGACCATATTATTGGCCGTGCTCTCGAAGACCGCACCGTTGAGCACCTCCTGGGGTGTCTGGCGATAGCCGCGGGTGAGATAGGTGTAGGCTTTGGCCACCCGGTCGGGGGTCTTCAAGAGCCCTTCGCGGGTGGGATCTTCGCCGAGCTCAATCAGCAATTGGCGGATGAGCTCGGCGATGCGTTCCTGGTTTGGTTCGCGTGTTAGCATGGGAGGATAATCTCGTGAGGCGTGTGGGAGAGGACTTCGCAGCCAGTTTCGGTGATGACCAGCAGATCCTCGATGCGCACGCCGACGTCGCCGGGGATGTAGATGCCCGGTTCGTCGGTGAGGACCATCCCGGGCTCGAGCACTGTCTCGCAGGTCTTGCCGAAGGCCGGCATTTCATGGATTTCTAGACCAACGCTATGGCCGAGGCCGTGGTCGAAGTATTCGCCGTAGCCGTACTTGCTGATGACATCGCGGGCAATCTGGTCCACATCGCAGCAACGCATCCCCGGCTTCACGGCCGCAATCACGGCCTGGTTGGCCTCCAGGACAATGCTGTGGATTTCCTTGAAGCGCTCGGTCGGGGTGCCGAAGTAGACGGTGCGCGTCATATCCGAACAGTAGTGGTCCACCAGCACGCCCATATCGATGAGCAGTTCGCTCTCGGGCTGGAGCACGGTCTCATCGGGCTGATGGTGGCACTCAACGGCGTTGACCCCAGCGCAGAGAATTGGGTCAAAGGATTCGCTCAACCCGCGTTGCGCTTCAATCATGCGGAACTGCCGCAGCATCTCCAACTCACTCATGCCCGGCTTGAAGACCTTCATCAACTCGGCAAAGAGCGCGTCATTGGCCTGGGCCGAGCGGCGAATGGCATCGAGTTCGGTGGGCGACTTGACGGCGCGCAGCGTGGTGACCATCGAGGTAATCGGCGTCCACTTGGCGTGGGCCATCTTCTCCTGCAAGGGCAGGAACTGCGCCACGGTGAGATTGCTCTCGTAGCCGATGGTCTTCCAGTTCTTGGCCAACACGGCGTAGTCCTCCAACTGCTCCTTGGCGGCCTTGAACTTGCGAATGTCCAAGCCAATTAGCACGCGGTGCGCCACCTCCAGATAACGGAAGTCGGTGTAGAACGCCGGCGTGCCCTGCTGCTCCACCAAGAGCAACCCATTGCTCGTGGTCAGCCCCGTGAAGTAGTGGCGGTTGATGGCCGAATAAAGGAAGACGGCATCCACATTCGCGGCCTTCATCGCCGCCTGCAGACGCCCAATGCGTTCGAGATGTTCCTGAGTCATACAGTCTCCCAGTGAACGATTGAGATAGGTGCGCCCGACCCCGTCCCTTTGCCGCGCAACTTGGCGCGACGGCTTGGGCCGGGGCCGGGAGGGGAATTAGACGAAGAGGTTATTCGCCGTCATCTGGGCGGGCTTCTCGAGCCCAAGGAGATCGAGGCAGGTCACGGCGATATCCGAGAGCTTGCCATCGGGGCGCATTGTGCGCTTGTCGGCATCGGAAGCGACGTAGATGCACTCGACCTTGTTGAGGGTGTGCGAGGTCTTCGGCATCCCGGTGGCGTAGTCAACCATCTGCTCGGCGTTACCGTGGTCGGCCGTGATGAGCACATGCGCATCGAGCTCAGCCAGGCGCTTGAGCAGCTTGCCCACGCACTCGTCGACAATCTCGACGGCCTTGGTCGCCGCAGCCAGGTCACCCGTATGGCCGACCATATCGCAGTTCGCGTAGTTCACCACGATGAAGCCGTAGGGGTTGTTCTCCAAGCGCTTGAGCAGTTCATCGGTGACGTTGTAGGCCTCCATCTCGGGGTGCGAGGCGAAGGTGGCCGGGTCGAAGCGGCTAGGCACATCCACCTGGTCCTCGCCCTCGTAGGGCTTGGTGCTCTTGCCATTGAAGAAGGAGGTCACGTGGCGGAACTTCTGCGTCTCGGCGATGCGCAGCTGGCGGATGCCGGCCTTGGAGACCACCTCGCCCAGGAGCATATCCATCCCGCCATCGCCGCCCATCGCGCCGAGGAGGTAATCCTCAAACTCGTCCCAGTAGCGCGTGAAGCCCAGGTAGGTGACCTGCGGGCGGACCGAGCGGGTGCCGGCGTAGTCGTCGCAGACGAAGGCCTGGGTCAGCTGGATGGCGCGGTCCTGGCGGTAGTTGGTGTGCATCACGCTATCGCCATCCTTCACGCCGGCGTAGTCGCCAATCACCGCGCAGGGGATGTACTCATCGGTCATCTCGGTGCCATCGGGGGTCTTGAGCGTCTCGTAAGCCTGCTTGACCCACGCCTCGGCGGTGGCCACCTTCGTGCCCTGCGCGGCGACGATGCACTCGTACGCCTCGGACGTGAGCGCCCAATTCTTCGAGCGATCCATCGCGTAGTAGCGGCCCATCGCCGTGCCAATGGTGCAATTGCCCACCTCGGCCATCACGGTGCCGAGCTTGGCCAGGTATTCGAGGGTCGAGCGCGGCGGCGTGTCGCGGCCATCGAGGAAGGGATGAACCACGATCTTGCCCTCGGGGTTCTCCTGGCGCGCGCGGCGCATAATCTTAAAGAGGTGCTCTTGGTGGGCGTGCACGCCCTCATCCTGCAAGAGCCCCATCAGGTGCAACTGCGACTTGTTCGCCTTCCAATTCCCAATCAGCGCCTCCCACTTCGGGCTCTTGAAGAGTTCGCCGCTCTTGAGGCCATCATCAATGCGCTTGAGCTCCTGCTCAACGATGCGCCCGGCACCCATATTCAAGTGCCCAACCTCCGAAGAACCCTGATAACCATCAGGCAACCCCACCTCTTCGCCGGAACACTCAATCCGGCACCACGGATAACGCGTGCGCAGGCGGTCAATCACCGGCGTCTTCGCACGGAACACCGAGTTTCCCTCAAAACGGGCATTCATGCCCCAACCATCACGAATAATCAAGCAAACAGGACGTGTGGACATTGTCGTCTTCCTTTCTAATGCCCGCCATTATACCACAACACCGCACGCCGCGTGCAACCAACATACGGCGACGCCTAAGGCGCGCGCGGGCGCCTCACGGCGCAAGGTGCTCGCTACCGCTCGCGTAAACGGAGAAGGCCGAGCGATAGCGAAGGCGCTATGTCAAAACGGTGAAGGCCGAGCAAGGCGAGGTACTCTGCCTCATAGACAATTCACGATTTACTTTACAACTGGGGGCGATTGCTGAAGCCTGAGTCTAAGACTCTGCTGGTTTTCATCTCCGCCCTGGTGCAACTTTGGGTTGAGGCGGAGGGAACTAATAAGTCCGGGACTTATCGCTGGTAAGTGGGGGACTTATCGTCGATAAGTCCGGGACTTAATTCCGATAAGTGGGGGACTTATCAATCGTGCCAGCCCGAGGCGTAAATCCGACTAGCCC
>SFJE01000016.1 GCA_004555175.1 Lentisphaeraceae bacterium
CTTATTGGTAATAAGGCCCCGTCTTATTCGCAATAAGACCCCGTCTTATTGGCAACAAGGCGGGGCCTTATTCATTCAAGTCGCTCGGGAAGCGAGTTAGCTACTTGCTTGAGGAATGTTGGTTTTGGCACAATACGGGTGTTAAAAATCGTGTAACCTTTTGGACCCTGAAGCGTAGACAGGGAGAACACGTCCTCCGGGGCGCAGCATTGGAACACGAGAAAGGAGCCTTTTTATGGGTATCGATGGCATCAACGGGAACAGCCAGGTCACTTGGACCAGCTTCTTGAACGCGGTTGAAGAGGCGAGCAAGTCGGGGAAACTTGGCGAGGTGACGATTGAGAAGGGGAGCGAAGGGGTGACCTTTAGCGTCAAGGAGGGCGATGGCGTCCGTACGGCAACGCTCTCCTTCCCGGAGTTGGAGGCACCGGTAAATGTGGACCAGGCGGCGATTGGGACGCTGGTCGAGAAGCTTGCGGCGGGGGATGCGCTTAATCTTTCGGCCGAGGAGCAGGCGAAGTTGCTTGCGGACCTGAAGGAGACGCTCTCGGGGTTGCTCTCGGCGGCGGCCGCGGAGGGGGTGAGCACGAGCGGATCCACGAGCTCGTCGGTCTTCTTTAACCTCTATCAGTTGATGGTGCTTTTGGCGCAGGTGGCCCAGGAGTTGCGCGATTCGACGCGTGACATCCGCGAGGCCGAGAACCAGGCTGTCCAGGCGAGTATTCAGAATCAGGCAAATCAGCAGCGGTCGGCCGCACTCTTCGGCATGATTGGCGGGGCGATTGTCTGCGCGGTGCAGGTGGTGGCGACGGGGGTGGGGCTGGCCAAGCAGGCCTCGGCCTTCAAGTCGCAGTTGAGCGCCCAGCACCAGAGTGGTGTCAGCCGTGCGCATGCCGATTTGCAGATGGCCGAGTTGCAGGCTTCGAGCTCCGATGCCGCGCGGAACTATCAATCGAAGGTGAATGAGATGGGCCCGGAGCGGGCCACCGAGGTGCTCGCGACCTTCGAGGGCTCGCAGCGCGCCGGGGTGGCCTACGTCAACTCCAAGACGACGGTGGCGAACCTCGAATCGAAACAGCAGGCCTTGCAGGGCGTGGAGCCGAAGTTAGCTACGTCCGAAGAGTTGGATACCGCCCGCGCCGAGGTGAAGACCTCCCAGGAAAATCTGACCACCGCCCAAAAGGCGCTGGACACCACCAACGAACAGCTTGCAACCGCACAGCGCGAGGGCGCAACCGCCGAGCAGATTGAAGCGCTCAAGACCCAACAGGCTGAACAGCAGACGGCGGTTGGCCAGGCGAAGACGAACTTGGACACTGCCAAGCAGAATCTTGAGACGATGCAGAAGCAGAACGATGCGGCCGTGGTTGAACGCGACCTGCCCAAGGCCCGCGAGCAGCTTGAGAATGACCGTCAGGCCCTCCGCGCTGCGTTGACGAGCGAGGCGAGTCAGGCCCGGAGCGCCTATGAGGATGCCGTGGCCAACAACTCGCCTGATGCCAAGACTCTCAAGCAGCGCGCGGAGTTGGCCGAGGCCTATGCCGCCCAGGAACTCTCGAGCATCTCGACCGGCGAGGAGAAGGCCACCGCCATCACCGAGGCAAAGAATGCCTATAAGCAGGCCGATGCCCTGCTCACGCACTCCGAGAAGTTCCAGACCGCCCAGTATAACTCCGACCGGGCGCGGGCCTTCAACGACCTGATTGGCGTCCTCGGCAACCTGGGCAACACCCTCGTGCGCGGCGCGGCCGATATGATGAACGCCGAGGCCACCTCGATGGCCGCCGATCAGAAGGCCGCCGAGGAGGAACTCGATGAGGTCAAGGACCTCTTCCAGGGCGCGGGTGACCTCGCCAACGCGGTCTTGCAACTGATGCAGGGCGTCCAGCAATCCGAGAACGACTCGATGCAGGAGACCATCCGGGCCTAACCCCACGTGCGTGCCGGGCAGACGCGCCCGGCACGCGCCCCACCCCACTCTCGGGAGAAGCTTATGGGCGTCTTGATTGAACGCAACAACATCGACGGGCTGAAGGTCTACGGCCAACAGCAGGTCGATTACACCGTCTCGGGCGTGGCACATCAGGGTTATGACGATGCCGTGCGTACGGCCGCCTTGAAGGAGTCCGAGGCCATCGAAGCCGAGACCCAAGCGTATATGGACATTCTCTCGGCGCGGCAACAGAAGTTGAGCGAACTGGGCGACGCGCTCGCCATCCTCGCCAAGGCCGTCACCTCGATGAAGGCCAAGAGCCAGACCTCCAGCGACAAGTCCAGCGAGATGGCCTACGACCTTCAGCGCGCGCAATCCATCCTCTCGAAGTATGGCATCTCCCTCTCCCTGACCGACAACAACACCAAGGTGACCCGCGAGCAGGCCACCAAGGCGCAGAACAACTGTCAGTACGAGATGGACAACGAGAACAACGACCTCCAACAGGATATGGTCACCGCCCAGGGGCTCGTCTCGAAGCGCGACAACGCTTTCTCGATGGCCTCCAAGCTCGTCAAGAAGGTCCACGGCACCGCCGACTTGCTGATAAACAACCTCTGATTGTGCTACACTCTCCCCCGAGAAAGCGAGGAACCTATGGCTATCAATAGCGTCCAAGTGTGCGACAACATCGGCTCGATGTGGGGCGTCTCCGTCAAGGACTACAAGCTCGATGGCGTGCAGACCGACCTGCAGGACTTGCTGGTGGCCGTCTCCAAGCAGCGCGCCAACGCCGTCGAGCAAGAGGTCACCCCTCTGAGCAAGCGGATGGAGGCGCGCAACGACCTCCTCGAGAAGTTCGGCAACGCCCTCGCTGAGCTCACCAAGATTCAGGCCTCCTTCAAGTCCGATGACCCCGGCTCTAAGGATATGACCGGTTGGATGAGCTCCTCGACTGCGAGCTTGCTCAAAACCCTCGGCTACTCCCCAACAACCATCTCCAACATCTCCGAGGGCGACTACAAGGACACCGAGAAGCGCCCGGACTTCTATTACTCTTCCGCTGACAGAAGCTACAGCGCCAATAAGAAAACCATTGAGGGGATGATTCAGTCCGTCAAGAGCAAGATTGATGGCTTGAACACCGATGCCCAGAGCGATATGACGCGCCTGCAGTCGCTCGTCGACCGCCGCGACGAGGCCTACTCCACAGCCACTAACCTGATGACCGATGTCAGCGACACCCGCTCGAACGCCATCCGCAATATGTAAGGTAGTTATGGCAATCGGCATCACCCAAATCGCAACCAACGCCTACGCCCCCGACGGCGCGCAGGCCATCAACCTCTTCTCCCTAGGCGAGGCGCAGAACCTCACCCTCGGCCAACTGGTTGCCGCCATCTGTATTCAGGCCGCAGATGCCTACGAGGCCCAGAGCGTCTCGCGGATGAACCGGATGAACTTGCGCGTCGACAACCTGGAGCAGGCCTCCGAAATCCTCTCTAAGCTCGCCAACGGCACAATGTCCAGCAGCGAGTGGTCCGCCGCCAAGACCTTCCTCAACGCCACCTACGGCATCACCGGTCTGCCCAACAGCATCTCGGCTTACAACGACCGGTTGGATGCCACACGCACCATCGGTGCCACCCTTGAAGGCCAAACCAGCGACACGCAGCAGGATATGATTGAGGTTCAGTCCCTCATCTCCCAGCGCGATGTCTCCTACTCCACCTCCACCAATATCCTTCGCGCGCTGAGCACCTCCAATCAGAGCACGGCCGCCAACTTCTAAGGAGCCCGTTATGCCCATCGAAGTCATCACCCAAAGTCTCTTCGCCGACTCGGCCAACCGCCCCGCCGAGTGGTTCGATGCCAACGGCAACTCCCTTCTCCAGCGCAATGTCTACAAGGTCGACGGCGTCACCGGCATCGCCGCCGATGGCTCCCTCTCCGTCGGCCAGCTGGTGATGGCCCTCTGCCTCTCGCGCGCCACCGAACTTGAGGACAAGATTATCGAGCTGATGAACGAGATCAGCACGAACACCGATAAGCTCAACACCATCAGCGCCGCCCAGAGCGACCTCTCCACCTGGCTCGCCGAGCACACCTCCGACACCTCCAGGCTCAATAGAGATACCACCCTCGCCTCCGGCAAAACTTGGAGACAGTGGATTACAGAACTCAACGCCCTCGGCTTCAACATCCCAACAACATACGATTGGGCCGGGCGCACCTACCCCATTGAAGCCTACACGCAGGACCAACTCAACTCCTATGTCTCCGAGATGGACTCGCGGATGGACGAACTCAACACCTTCTCCCAAGAGACGATGATCTCCCTGCAATCCACCACCAGCAAGCGCGACCAAGCCTACGACATGATCTCCAACATCCTCAAGTCCCTCAACACCACCCTCTCCGGCAACGCCAACAATATCTAACCGCGGGCGAGGGGGAGGGCGGGGGAGCCGAAGGCGGTGGTGTTGGCGGGGAGGTTGGAGAGCAGGGTGGAGCCAGCGCCGAGGGTGGCGTTGTCCCCTACCCGCTTACTGGGCATTACTTGCGCGCCAGTGTGAAGCGTGACCCCTGAGCCGAGCGTGGCGTAGCCACCGACAAAGGCGGTGGTATCCATTCTTAAGAAATCTCCAGCGCAGACATCGTGCCCAAGGACGGCGCCAGTTTGCATAAAGAGGAAGTCGCCCACCACGGCATCGGCCCCAACATAGGCCCCTGGCGCGAGAATGGCGCCTTCGCCGAGGGTGGCGTGGTAGACGCGAGCGGCGGGATGGATACAACTGGCGAAGCGGGCACCACGCTCCCGGAGGAGCTCAACGCAGCGGCGGCGGATGGGGTTTTGCCCAATGCCACAGAGAATTGGTGCGGAGAGCGGGGCGGAGGCCACGGAGCCGACCACAGGGGGATAATCGCGTAGCGCGGCCAAGGCATCCGGGCGGTCATCGATAAAGCCCATCGGCGTAAGGCCGGCTTCGCGCGCCCACCAATAGAGTTCGCGACCAAGTCCGCCGGCACCGAGAATGAGGACGGGATTCATAGGCATCTGTTCAGAGGGTGAAACCGAGGCAGGCGAGCCGATCGCGCACCACGCAGGGGAGGGCAACGGCAGCCGTGTCCGTGCGCAAGGGGCGCGGGCCGAGGGTGAAGGGTTGGAAGCCGTGCTCGGCAAAAGCGGCATTCTCGGCCTCGGTCCAGCCGCCATCGGGGCCAACGGCAATCAGGGGCACACCCAGACCGCCGGGCGGCAGGGCGAAGGGAGCGCCATCGGGCGCAGGATTGGCCAAGAGGCGCAAGCCGGATACTTCGGGCAGGGCGGACCAGAGGTCTCGCAAACGCGGCAGGAGGCGGAGCTTAGGCAGGGCGGTGGTGCCCCCCTGCATGAGTCCCTCCAGCAGGACAGGCGTATACTCCTCCGGTCGGAGCAGGTGCATCGAAAAGTAGCTCTTCTCCACCTTGGCCGCGCCGACAATAAAGAGGTTGCGCACGCCCAGCGTGGCCGATTGAAAGAGGATGCGCTTGAGGGACCGTGGCCGCGGCAAAGCAAGAATAAGGTCATACCACGGCGGCAAGGCGGGCGTTTGGCAGTCAACCGTGAAGCGCACCACCTGCCCCTCCACGGCCACCACGCGCCCGATGCCCACCGGCCCATCAATGAAGCCGACGCGGAAGGTGCTACCTGGCGCGGCGTGCAGAAAGGTGCGCAGGTGCTCGGCGCGCGCATCGCTGAGCGTGCAACAGCCGCCCTCGGTACACTCCTCGCGGGAGATTAGGATGAGGTTCATCGGCGGAGGAGGGCGCTTACTCGATGGCCGCCAGGTCGCTCCCCAGGAGCGAGAGGTCGATGGTGCCGTGATAGACCTCGCGGACCGGCCCGGTCAGCGTCAGCCCCGTGCAACGGTTACCGCGCCAATCGGCATCGACCGAGAGCATAAAGCCTCCGCCCGTGCGCACCACCACCGGGAGCGTCCCGGCGTGCGCTTCCACAGCTGTAATCGCGGCCGCCACGGCCCCCGTGCCACACGCGCCAGACTCCGCCTCCACGCCCCGCTCATAGGTGCGCATACTCAGCCGGTTCGGCTCGCGTTGGGCCACAAAGTCCACATTGACCCCCTCCGGAGCGAAGGCCTGGTGCAGACGGATTGCGCGCCCCAAGCTCTCAATATCCACCGCCTCAGGACTCTCGGTGCGCACGACGAAGTGCGGCACGCCGGTGTTGATATAGTCACCCTCCACCTGCTGCCCCTCGACATTCAGCACCATTCCGTAGGAGCGCGCGGTCGGCTCGGGCATCCAAACCTTGACATTGCAGCTATCCATCAGCTCGGCATCCAGCAGCCCGCAGGAGGTCTCCATCGTCATCACCCGGGGGGCGGCACCAATCTTGTGGGCGAACCAGGCGGCACAACGCGCGCCATTGCCGCACATTGCCACCTCCGTGCCATCGGGGTTCAGGAAGCGCATCCGGAAGTCGGCACGGTTGGATTGCTGGATGAGGATAATGCCCTCGCAGCCCACGCCGGTCCGCCGCGCGGCCAAGAGGCTCATCAGCACATAGTCCTGCCACGGCACCTGCCCCTCGCGATCGTCGAGCATCACGAAGTCATTGGCTGCACCATGCATCTTGGTAAACTCTAATACCATCTCAAACTCCTTCATTCGCCCGATAGTGTAGCACACTCTGCGGCGGTGGGCAGACGCTTATTCGCGCCGGATGTTGGCCCCGAGGGCCCGCAGGTTCTCCTCAATCGTCTCATAGCCGCGGTCAATCGATTCGGCATTCAGAATCTCGGTCGTCCCCCGGGCGCAGAGAGCGGCAATAATGAGCGCAATCCCCGCACGAATATCCGGGCTCGAGACGGTGCACCCCTGGAGCGTGGTCGGGCCGGTGACCACGGCGCGGTGCGGATCGCACTGCACGATGCGCGCGCCCATCCCGATAAGGTGGTCCACAAAGTAGAGCCGGCTCTCGAACATCTTCTCGAAGAAGAGCTCGGTCCCACGCGTCTGGGTGGCCAAGACAATCAGCACGCTCATGAGGTCTGACGGGAGCGCCGGCCAGGGACCATTGGAGATCTGCGGGATGGCGGCACCCAGGTCGTAGGCCGTCTTGAGCGCCTGCTTGGCCGGCAGACGCAGGTTCCCGGCTTCGTCGAAGCTCCAGCGCACGCCAAAGCGCGCAAAGGCCGGGCGCAACACGGCCATCTCCTCGCGGTCGACCCCCTTCAAGGTCAACGCCCCGCCCGTGACGGCCGCCGCCACCAGATAGCTCGCCGCCTCAATCGCATCGCCCCCCACCCGGAAGGTGCCGCCGCCGAGCTTCGGCACGCCCTCAATCGTCAGCCGGTTCGTTCCAATCCCCTCAATCTTCGCGCCCATCCCGCAGAGCATTCGGCAAAGGTTCTGGACGTGCGGCTCGCAGGCCACATTATAGAGCGTGGTCGGGCCGAGGGCCATCACCGCGGCCATCACCAGGTTCTCGGTGGCGGTGACGGAGGCTTCGTCGAGCATAAAGTAGGTGCCCACCAAGCCTCGAGGAGCCTTGAGGGTAATTGCCCCACTCGGGCGCGGCCGCCCCGTGGCCCCCAACGCGTGAAACCCGGCAAAGTGCGTATCCAACCGCCGCCGCCCAATACTGTCGCCCCCGGGGGCCGCGCGCAACCGCAGCCGCCCCTTCCGCGCCAAAAGCGGTCCGGCAAAGAGAATGGAGGTGCGAATCCGCGCACAAGTAGCCGCCGAAAGCTCGGGCATCGCCTTCAACCGGCTGGGGTCGACCGTCACGGTGTGGCTACCGGCCAGGTCGGCCTCCACCCGCGCGCCGAGCTCTCGCAAGCCCTCAATCATCACGCGCACATCGGCGATATTGGGCACATTCTCGAGCGTGACCGGCTCGGCGGCGAGCAAGGTTGCCGCCAACATCGGCAACGCGGCATTCTTATTCCCCGGCACCACGTGCGTACCCGCAATCGGGGCTCCCCCCTGAATAATCAACTTCGACATCAGTTTCTTCCTTACCGCCCCTGCGCCAAGCGTGCCTGCAAGCTCTTAAGCGCCTCCCAGTTCTCCACCTTCAACTTTCGCGACATCTCCTCGCCCAACATCAGCATCCGCATCGGGTGGTGGAGCGTCATCACCGGCACGTGCCCCTCGCGCAACATCCGCCACTGCCCCACTTGCCCGGCCGAAGCCGTGCTCTCGGGGAAGAGCGCCTGTGCAGCCACCGGCCCCAACAGCACCACCGTCCGCGGATTGACCACCCGAAGTTCGCGCCGCAACTGCTCCCCGCACGTCCGCAACGCCGCCGCGTCCACCCGCCCGCGCGGCACGCCACACTTCATCGCCGGCGTCACATAAAGTTCACTCAGCGGCAAACGAATGGCCGCAAACATCTTCTCGAGCAGCGCCCACGCCGCACTCCCCGCCTCCAACCGCGCCCCCTGCGCTGCCGCATCCTCGCCCATCACCGGCGGGGCCGACACAATCGCCACCTCGGGGTTATACCCATTCCCCCGCGCCCCGAAGCGGCCATTAACCCCATACGCGCACCCCTGGCAAGCGGCCATCTCCCGGCGCAACGCCTCCAAAGCCTGCGCACGCTGCTCGGGCGTATCGCTCCCGCCCGGTGCCGGCCGCGCACCCTGGACCTGCGTGGGCGCGGGAATCTTCGGCATCGTCCCGCTCGGGGCCGCCGCCGGCGCACGCGCGCCCCCCTTCGGCGCGGCACAGAAGGCCTGCCAGAGCGCCTCCTCCACCGGCACCTGCTTGACCCCCGTCTCGCGCAGACAGGTCAAAGTATCGATGGCCTCGCTCAACGCCGCCACCAGCGGATGATCCTCAAAGTCAGAGCCCTGCATAGCTGTGCATTCCCGGGAAGAGTTTGGAAAGGTTAATCCACGTCACGGTCAGGATAATCGCCAGCAGCCCGGCCCCTAACAGCCCCAGCCGCCAAGCGCGTCGCCCGCGACAGTGAAAGACCGCCGCATAAATCAGCCACGTGGCCAGCGACCACTGCTCCTTGGGGTCCCACTGCCAATAGGCCCCCCACGCCTCATTCCCCCACATCGACCCCAGCGCCAGCGCCAGCGTAATCAGTGCAAAGCCCCACGCCACAGTCCGCCCCGAGGCGCGCGTCTGCCCCAGACACTCCAGCACAAATCCCCGCGCCATCAACGCATAGGCCATCATATACCCCAGCACATGCGGCACAAAGAGCGGACTCTGCAGCGCCGGCGGCAACTGCCCCTCCCGTGCCGAAAAGACAAAAGCCAGCGGAAAGAGCACAACCACGCCCAGCGCCGCATCCAGCCGCGTCGTCTCCAGCCGCTCGCGCGCCGCCGTCCACACCGTCGCCGCCGCCAGGCACAGCGGCAACCACAGAAAGGCCTCGAAGAGATTGCGCATCGGCGGATGGCCCACCTGCGCCCAACGCACCCCAATGGCCACCGCGGCCACCGCGCCAACCGCGCGCCACGCCCAGCGGCCCCACCGCTGCGGCAGCGCCACCCCAAACCCCGCCAACGCCACCTGCGCGTTCAGCAACCAACCCAGCGTATCGACCTTAAGCTCCATCGTGGTGCCTCCCAACCCCCTCTTCGCGCAGCGCCATCGCCACTGCCGCCACCACCAACAGCGCATATCCGGCAAAGACCACCGGCCAGCCCGGATCCTGCCGCACCAAAATCATCGTCTGCCAAACCGGCTCCCCATATGGATCCTGCCCCTGCGCGTAGCTCATCTGGTAGTAGGTCAACCCCTTCCGCCGCAATGGCTTATTCACCGAAATCTCGCGCGCGCCCTCGGGAAACTGCAGCGTGGTTCGATACTGCTTGGGCTGGCCGTTCGGGTAAGTTTCCACCTCGAAGCGCGCCAGCGCCACCCGCTCCCCCTGAATCATCCGCTGCCGATACTCCACCGGCGCAATCGGCGAATCCACCAACCACAGCTCCCACTGCTTGGCGTACCCTGCCGTCAGCGCGCCCCCAACCACCACCGCCAACGCCCCACCGTGAAAGAGCGCACTCACCCACCGCCGCCGCCAAAGCGCCCACACCGTCAGCACCGCAAAGACAGCCAACAGCCCCCACGCCACCGCCCGGCACCCCGCCGTCTGCAACACCCCTCGCTGCGACTCAAAGGCCAACACCACACTCGCGCCCGCCAACGCCAACAGCGTCCCGACGCCCGCCCAACGGCTCACCGCCAAAAAATTTGCCTTTCGTCCAATCAACATACCACCATTATAGCATAGCGCCCCTACTGCCGCTAGCGATGCCCCGACACGCAAAGCCTTACCAATAATAAACGCGCGTACGCGCGCGCGAGGCCCCACGCCTCTAACGCCTCTGCACTCTCCCTCTCTCTTCACCCTCGCAGATACCCCCAAAAAAGGTAGGTCCTACCTCAAGGTGACCTAGGCCCTAGGTCGAAGCGAGGTAGGCCCTAGGTCGAGGTGAGGTAGGCCCTAGGTCGAGGTGAGGTAGGCCCTAGGTCGAGGTGAGGTAGGCCCTAGGTCGAAGCGAGGTAGGCCCTAACGCGCACGCGCGAGCATCGCGTAATTTATTCTCGGGCGGGGGAAACTCGGACCTCAGACTGCCCCAACTCGCACCTTAGGCGAGGGGAACTATTAAGACCCCGCCTTAATTCAAATAAGTCGGGGTCTTAATTCAAATAAGGCGGGGTCTTAATTCAAATAAGTCTTAGTCTTATCTATTGTCCCTGCCCCCAAGACGAATGACTCTGCGTAGCAAGGGATATTATGATACAATAGCGCCGTTTTTGAGGGGCCGTTAGGTTTGGCGTATCGGCCTACCACAGGTTGGCAGCAGCGAAGATTGGACGAATAATGAAGGTAATCGAAACAGCGATTGAGGGTGTCAAGATTATTGAGCCGGCGGTCTTTGGCGATGCGCGCGGTTGGTTCGTGGAACAGTACAATGCCGAGCGCTACCAAGCAGCTGGGATTACAGCGAACTTTGTACAAGATAACGAATCCTTCTCGTGCAAAGGAGTTGTACGAGGGTTGCATTGGCAGGCGGGCATGTGCGCGCAGGCAAAGTTGGTACGTGTTATTCGCGGATCTGTGTGGGATGTGGCGGTGGATATTCGCAAGGGTTCACCCACCTTTGGTCAGCATGTGGCGGTTACCCTGTCGGCTGAAAACAAGCGCCAACTCTTCATTCCGCGCGGCTTCGCGCACGGCTTTATCGTGCTAGAGGATGAGACGCTCTTCAGCTATAAGTGTGACAATCTCTACGCCCCGGCGGCTGAGCGCGGAATGCTCTTCTCAGACCCTGCACTCGGCATCCAATGGCCGGAAGTGGGCGTGAAGTTGACGCTTTCGGCCAAGGATCAGGTTCATCCGCCCCTGGCAGAGATTGAGCCCTGGGAGGCGTGCGCACAATGAAGGTGCTCTTGACGGGTGGACGCGGAATGCTCGGGCGCACAATTGAACGCGTCCTAGGAGATCGCTTCGAAATTCTTGCCACCGATTTGCCTGAAGCGGACATTACTGATGAAGCGGCCATTGACCACATCATTGCCAAAGCACGGCCGGATGCGGTCATCCATTGCGCGGCGGCAACCGCAGTCGATGCCTGTGAGGAGCGCGTGGACTTTGCCTTTCGGCTCAATGCGCGCGGAAGCGCCAATGTTGCGGCGGCCTGTCACCGTCACGGCGTGCGCCTGATTGCCATCTCCACCGACTACGTCTTTGCCGGAGACGCGCCGCGCCCCTACACCGAGTTTGACCGCCCCACGGGCGGAGCGACCATCTACGGTCAATCGAAGTTCGCCGGCGAAGAGCAAATCCGCTCGCTCTGCCCAAACCATTGCATCTGCCGAATTAGTTGGCTCTACGGTTTTGGCGGCCCCTCCTTTGTCCACACGATGCTCAAGTTGGCTGACGGCACACGCCCAGTCTTGAAGGTGGTGGCCGACCAGGTGGGCAACCCCACCAGCGCGCTCGCCGTGGCCGAACATTTGGCCCTGCTTCTGGCGCGCCCTGCCCTCTGCGGTACCTTCCATTTGACGTGTGAAGGGGAAGCCTCATGGGCGGACTTTGCGCGCGAGATCTTTCGCCTTGCTGGTCGCAATCAGGCCGTTGAAGGATGCACCACCGAGGCGTTTCCGCGCCCGGCCCCTCGCCCGAAAAACTCGCGCTTGGACAAGATGGGGCTACGATTGGCGGGGTTGCCGCCGATGCCAATGTGGCAGGACGCTTTGAAAACGTTTATGGAAAAGGAGTTTGGCTATGGCTCGTAAGGGCATTATTCTCGCCGGTGGGGCCGGCACACGGTTGCATCCGCTCACACGCGTAGTCTCGAAGCAGTTGCTACCGGTCTACGACAAGCCGATGATCTTCTACCCCTTGAGCACCTTGATGCTCGCGGGCATTCGCGAAGTGCTCATCATCTCCACCCCCACCGACCTGCCAAACTTTGAACGGCTTCTGGGCGATGGGTCGGAGCTGGGCATGAAGTTCTCCTACAAGGTTCAGGAGGTCCCCAACGGCCTGGCACAAGCCTTCGTGCTCGGTGCTGAGTTCTTGGGCAACGACGATGCCTGTTTGGTCCTTGGCGACAACATCTTCTATGGTGCAGACCTCACCAAACTTCTCAAGCGCGCCAATGCGAACCCCGAGCCCACCGTCTTCGGTTACCGCGTGCGCGATCCCGAGCGTTATGGCGTGGTGGAGTTTGATGCGCAGGGAAAAGCCATCTCCCTCGAGGAGAAGCCCGCCGCCCCCAAGTCAAACTACGCCGTCGTGGGGCTCTATTTCTACCCCAACGATGTGGTGCAGAAGGCCAAGGCCCTCAAGCCCTCGGCACGCGGCGAGTATGAAATCACCGACCTCAACCGCCTCTACCTTGAAGAGGGTCGCCTGACGGTCGAAACAATGGGTCGCGGATTTGCTTGGCTCGACACCGGCACCCACCAATCGCTCGCCGATGCCACCGGCTTCGTTCGCGCCCTCATTGAGCGCCAGGGGTTGCAAATCTCCTGCATTGAAGAGATCGCCCACTATCAGGGCTGGATTGACGATGCGCAGCTCCAGCGCCTCGCCGAGAGTTATGGAAAATCCTCCTACGGTCTCTACCTTAAAAACCTTGTGAAAGGACGCTAACCCATGGCCTACACCAAGCGTTGCATCGTCACCGGCGCAGCCGGCTTCATCGGCTCGGCCCTCGCCCGCCTCTTGCTTCAAGAAACCGAGGCCCAGGTCCTCGTGGTCGATAAACTGACCTACGCGGGCGTCCCAGAATCACTCAAGGAGGTGGGGCTTGACCCCCTTACGCTCGCCTCTGCCAATCCCCGCCTCAGCTTCTTGAAGGCCGACATCTGCGATCAGGCGGCGATGGACCGCGCCTTCGCCGAGTTCCGCCCCGATACCATCTTCCACTTGGCCGCCGAGTCGCATGTCGATCGCTCGATTGACGGTCCCGGTGAGTTCATCCGCACAAATATCCTCGGCACCGCGACGCTCCTCCAAGCCGCACTCAAATATTGGCGCGGGTTGGACGATGAAGCAAGGGCCGCCTTCCGTTTCCAGCATATCTCCACCGATGAGGTCTATGGCACCCTCGGCGAGACTGGCTTCTTCACCGAAGCCACCCCCTACTCTCCCCACTCGCCTTACTCGGCTAGCAAGGCCTCCAGCGATCACCTGGTCCGCGCCTGGCACGACACCTACGGCCTGCCCACCCTCATCACCAACTGTTCGAACAACTACGGCCCTTACCACTTCCCCGAGAAGCTCATCCCCTTGATTATCCTCAACTGCCTGGAGGGTAAGCCGCTGCCTGTCTACGGTACTGGTGCGAATGTGCGCGACTGGCTCTATGTCGACGACCACGCCCGCGCCCTACTGCTTGTCAATCAGCAAGGCACCCCAGGCGAAACCTACAATGTTGGCGGCCACAACGAGCGCACCAACCTGCAAGTGGTTCAGACCATCTGCACCATTCTCAATGAGCTCCGCCCGCAGGCCAATGGCAAACCTTACGCCGATCTTATCACGTATGTCGCCGACCGCCCCGGCCACGACCTGCGCTACGCGATTGACCCTGACAAACTCATCAATGGTCTAGGCTGGCAACCGCGCGAGACCTTTGAAACCGGTATTCGCAAGACCGTCCAGTGGTATCTTGACAACGATTGGTGGTGGCGCCCCATCCACGAAGGCCGTTATACCGGCCAACGCCTCGGTACCAATGCCTAAGCGAGCATCTCACGCCAAACACCAGCGCCCCAGACCTTATAACGGTTTGGGGCGCTGGTGTACATGGGGCAAGCGATTAGCGCAGCGCTTCGGGCAAGTGCGGCAGCAGGTCGCGCACACGCTGAGCCTGAGCACGAGGGCAGACAAGCGTGGCCTGAGGCGTGTGAATCACCGCGAGATCGTGCACTCCCAAGAGGGCCGTTGTACGCGCATCGCCCTGCGAAACCACCAAATTGCCGGAAGCATCTAGCATAACGGCAGGCGCGAGGAGCGTATTCCCCTGCGCATCGGCCGGAAAGTGGCGGGCAAAGGCCTCGAGCGACCCCACATCGTCCCACCCCAACTCCGAGCGCGCAACGATAATCTCCCGATAGTGTTCCATCACCGCCACATCGAAGGACCGTTTAGGCAATGTAGGATAAAGCGCTTCGGCATCTTCCGGTCGATCGATGAGTGGCAAATACTCCGGCGCATGGCGGCGGAAGGCCTCACGGAAGGTCGCGACCCGTGCAATGAAGATGCCGACATTCCAAAGGTAGCGCCCCGTGGTCAGATAAGCCCGCGCCGTTGCTTCGTCCGGCTTCTCAACAAACTGGCGAACCTGGAAGAAGGCCGTTTGACACGCCTCGTTAGTCGGCACGACCTTGCCACAAGCTAGATAACCATAGCCGGTGGCTGGAAAGGTGGGCGCTGCCCCCAGGGTGGCGATAGCTGAGCACTTGGATGCCACCAAAGCAGCCTCTGCCAAGGCCACCCGAAAGGCCTCTGGGCGCGTCATCACATGGTCGGCCGGCAACAACGCCAAGACAGCTTCTGGATCCTGGCGCAACAAGTGACCACATGCGAGCGCAACGGCAGCGGCCGTATTGCGAGCACACGGCTCACAGAGAATCTGATCAGGGGACAACTCCCTCAAGAGTTCGGCCGTTGGCTCGCACAGTTCCCTCAGGGTGATGACCGCACAGCACTCGGGCGGGACCAGCCCCGTGATCCGCCGAAAGGTCTGCACGAGCAAGGGCTCGCCGCCAAAGAGGTCAAGAAACTGCTTAGGGCGGGCGCTGACCGAGAGGGGCCAGAGGCGCTCACCCTGACCGCCAGCTAGGATATAAGCATAAAGTGCAGGAGCAGCATCCATTCGGGGGGTCTCAGAGAATAAGCATACAATCGCCATAGGAGAAGAAGCGGTAACGCTCGCGAACTGCCTCGTGATAGGCTTCTAGAATGCGTTCGCGACCGGCCAAAGCCGAGACCATCATAATCAGCGTTGACTGCGGCAGGTGAAAGTTGGTAAGCATTGCGTCCACCGCCTTGAAGGTATAGGGCGGATAGATGAAGGCGGTGCTCGAGCCGTGGGTCGCTACAATCTTGCCATCATTCAACGCAGCCACCGTCTCCAGCGTCCGCACCGAGGTCGACCCCACCGCCACGATTCGCCCGCCCTGAGCCCGCGTCTCGGCAATCGCCCGGGCAGTTTCCTCACTGACCACATAGGTCTCTGGATCCATCTTATGCTCTTCCACCCGTTCGGTCTTGACGGGCTTGAAGGTGCCAGGCCCCACATGCAACGTAACGAAGGCGCGACGAACGCCTTTCGCTTCCAACGCAGCGAAGATAGCCTCCGTGAAATGGAGTCCAGCGGTGGGTGCAGCCACGGCGCCGACCTCCTTGGCGTAGATGGTCTGATACCGTTCGCGGTCGAGCCGCGCCATCGCAGGGTCGTCCTTATCGCGGTGAATGTAAGGCGGCACCGGCGTTAACCCGTGGTGCTCCAAAAGCGTCATCAAGGGTTCGCTACACCGAAAACAGACCGCCGAGTTGCCCTCTTCATCCTTATCCAACACCTCGGCGCGGATGCTTCCTCCGCCACAGAGAATGGTATGCCCCGCGCGAGCCTTGCGCCCACTGCCACACATGCAGCGCCAGGTGCAACGCCAAGTATCGCCCTCCCGGCTCTCCTGCTCTAGGCAGTTGAGCAAGAGCAATTCGGCCGCGCCCCCGGTATCCTCCCACGCGCCAAGCACGCGCGCCGGAAAAACGCGCGTATTATTGAGCACCAGGAGGTCCCCCGCACGCAGATAATCGACAATGTCGGCAATATGGCGGTGCTCGATGCCCGTTTTTGCGCGGTCCAAGACCATCATCCGCGAGGTGCCACGCACCGCTGGCGGAACCTGGGCAATCAGTTCTTCGGGCAAGGGATAGTCAAAGTCGGCGGTTAACATACATGCAATCCTTTTTACTTTAGGGGAAGCTCCCGCGCACGCTTGCATGCGGCTTCCCAGCGGTCAGCCACTTCTTTTCCGGCCTGAGCGCTCAGATAGGCCCCAAAATGCGCCCCAGCTTGCGAGTGGAAGGGATAGTAGGCCAAGCACGCAAGCGCCTCATCCACCAACGGAACGGACTGCTCCTCGCCAGCAGGGGCAGCGTGCTCAAAGAAGAAGCTCCAGAGCGCCGGTTGCTTTGGATCGCTCAAAAGCCAATCGCGCACCGCAGAAAGCGCCCGAGGCGCATCCGCCTCGGCCATCTTTTCAAGCACGCGCACACGCAAATATTCGGCCAAGTAGGGCGTCTCACCCATCCGCTCACGGAAGGAGAAGCCGGTTACAAACTTCTCGGCTTCCGCCAAATCTCCCTGCGCCAAACAGTCATTGACGTAGAAGAGCGCGTAGGCAAAGTGCCCATCACGCGAGAAGAAGGAGAGGATCCGATCCCGCAGACGATCACGATTTACCCCATAGCGGGCGTTATAGATTTGCGTGAGCGCACTATTCTCGCGCAACGTCTCCCGATAGGTTTGATAGAGTGCAGACGATGCCTCTGTCAGCGGATACGCCAAGAGATAGAGTTCCAACTCCTCGGGCTGCGCCGGTACATGCTGAAGATGTTTAGCCCCTGCCGCCTCTCCCAACGCCAGCAACGCCACCAAACGCTCCTGCGGCGAGAGCACCAAAGGATTCGTTTCATAGACCTTGCAGAGCTTGACCAACATAAACTCGCGATCGCCCGATTCCAAGCAGTGCATTCGCCGGGCCGCCCGGAAGGCCGTATTGCGCACCGGTCCATAGGCGGCTTCAAAGGCTAACGCCTGCCTCGGCAAGGGTGCCTGCAACAACGGCTCACGCTCAAGAATCGCCACTCCCGCCATCTGCTCCTCCTGGCGAATGGGCACCCCCTCTTCGGCGAGTGCAGCCAAACTCAAGGCGGCCGCCTGGTTTGTCTCGTCCCACTTTAACGCTTCGCGCAACCGTTCTGCCGCCTCCATCGGCGGCAACGTATAAGCTCGCACCACCGCTGCACGCGCTGCACGCACCCGAATGCCTTGCAGAAAGCGCTGCCCCACAGGTGTCTGCCCGAACTGCGTTCCCTCCGCCCACTGCGCCACGGCCACCAACTCGCGCTCGTTAGCCAAGGGCAACTCACCGCAAAGTACAAATTGCCGCCAGGGCGAAACCGCTAGATACTGACTCAACGCCCTAGGCAATGTCTGCAACCGCGCAAAAGCCACATCCTCCGCCACGCAATCCGCCCATGACTGATTACCCAGGCAAATGCCATGCCCCTCAGTGGCCTCCACGCACACCGGGTAGAGACGCCGCCCTTGCGTATGCCGCCAAACCAAAAAGTCCTCAGTCCCACGCCAAGGCGCCTCCAACCACACTTGCGCCTGATTCGGCACGGAGCGATCCTGAATACGCCACACTTCGTGGCAAACCTCTCGGGCTGAACAACCGGCGCCTTGATTACGCCACAGCCACCCCTCAACTGCGGCCAACACACAAAGGATCCCCATCACCATCACCGCCACCACGCCATGCGCCGCACCCGGTTTCCAGCGCGTATGCACATCGAGCCAATTCGAAGCCCACGACCCCACCATCATCCCCACCACGCAAATCAACATCGCCATCCCCAGCGCGGAGAGCGCGCTCGGTTCGGCAAGCGTTTCCCACAACGCCTCCGGCCACTGCGCCAGGCAGGCCCCCAGCGCCAACAGAATGACCAACTGCCCAATCAGCGGTGTAGCAAACTTCAAGTAAGCTTGCGGAAAACACCCAAAGTAAAGCCCCATCGGCACGGCGAAGAGCAACAAGGCCGAAGCACCCTCGAAACTCATCACCCACGGCACCGCCCCCTTCCACGTTGCCATCACCTGATTGACCCATAGCACGGCCACCGGCACCTCTGTCTTCATCCCTGCAAGTACTAAACTCACCTGAAAGGTAAGCAGCGAAGCCCCCACCCCAATGATGATTCCAATGGCGGCCCACAGCATATTTTGCACCTGTGCAGGTCCTTCCGCCCGCACAAATGCGCTCCCGCCAAGCACCATCCCCACCGCAGCCACCGGCATCAACTGCACCACATCCACCCCGAGATAGGTTGCCAACGCGAAGACCCCCGCCAGCAACACTTGGTGCCGAAAGGTCAGCCGCCCTTGATTCGACAAATCCTCAATGCACCGCCGGCGCAAGCGTAAGGAAAAACAGATTAGCGCCATCCCCAACATGGTGGCTACCGACCCCGCCAATGGCCGCGTCCCTTGCGCCCACAAGGGCAACGCCACCAACCCCATCAACGCGGTTCCCAACCCCGTTAATAACATCAGCAACCACAAATCATCATACATTCGCCCCAACTCGTGCTTCTGGATCCCATTCATATCAATGTGCGAAAGGCTAATTCCCGCCATCGTCGCGCGAAACAGACCCAAAATCGTCAACCCACCCAGAATCGCCGCTCCCCACGAAAAACCGACCAGCACGCGCTCCGGTGCCAATCCCTGCGCCAAAACCAATGCCAACACGCGCTCTAGCGCGTGGGTACCCTCAAAGCCCCACTCAGGGAAAAGCGCCGAAGCGACAAACTGGGCTGATGCCCCAGGATACACGCCCCAGACCGAAGTCAGCAGATAAAACACCGTCGCAACCGCAAACACCGCAACGGACCAAATCCAAGAGATACGAGTCGATTTCATACTCCAAGCCTCCCAAAAACAACGCAGAGTATAGCATAAACGCCCTTCCGTGCGTAGTCTTTTCGTGCCCATAAGAAACCTCACATCGGCAGACTTTGGACGAAAGTACTAGCAGGCTCCGATTCGTCGGAAGGCCTCATACGCGGCAATGGAGACGGCGTTGGCGAGGTTGATGGAGCGGGCGAAGGGGCCTGGCATCGGGATGCGGGCGAGGTCTGCGGCATAACGGGTGTAAAAGTCCTTTGGTAGACCTGAACTTTCGCAACCAAAGACGAGGGCCCCGCCAGGTTCAAGGGGCGTTTCGTAGAGCGAGCGCGTGGCGTGGGTGGAGAGAAAAATGAGGGAGCTCGGCTTGCGCGTAGCGAGGTAATCCTCAAAGGTGTCGAAAAGGGAGAGGTCGAGGTGCGGCCAGTAGTCGAGGCCGGCGCGGCGGATCATCTTCTCGCTAAGGGTAAAGCCGAGGGGGCGAATGAGGATGAGCGGCCAGCCGAGGCCGACGCAGAGGCGGCCAATGGCGCCGGTATTGTGCGGGATTTCGGGATGAACAAGGACAATATCCATCATTGGCAGTCTCCTGGGAGTCAAACGGGGCTACTCGTCGCCCGTAACTTTTTCCCAGAGGTTGCCAACAAAGGTGACGATGTGCCACTGGGGATCACTGATTGGGCCGGTGACGCGGATTTTCCAGAGAAAACGATTGACCGGGAGCGTGACCCAACGGGTGAGGGTGCCCATCACAGAGTCGCGCTTGAAGTTGCCTGCCATGACTTCGGCAAAGAGTTGATCTTGGGGAAGGTTATAGAAGACATTGCCCTCAATCGCCAGAAGGTCACCCGTGAGGGAGAAGTCGGGAATCGTGAAAAGACCCGCATCCGCCGTGCCTGCGAGTTTGACATGAGAGGTATCGGTGAGCGAGGAGACACCAGGGATATATTCGGCCAGAAGATTGGTCAACCCTGCGAAGAGGGGCAAGCGCGTGATAAGGCCGCCATTAATCGAAAGGTTAAAGCGCGATGAGAGACTCGTGTACAAGGTTTCATCGAGGCGACAGGCAAGGGTAAGCGCGCCATCAACTTGGCTGTCAACTGGCGTTTCGGAGACGCGGCCGGCAGCCAGAAGAAGCTCGTTCAACGGCACCTTTTCCAACAAAAGGGCAAGATCAAGATCGGCATACGCTGCGCTTTCGGGGATCGCCAAGCTCGCACGACCGGTCACTTTCCCCGCCTCGCCCAACTCGGCACATAGATTTTGGAAGGAGAGAGAGCCCTGCTCCATTTCCACTTCACTTGAAAGGTACTTGAACGGCACGCCAAAGGCCTCACACCCCTGTTCAAAACGGAAACGGCCATCAAGGCGGATCTTGCCGGGGGTCTGCTCGGAGAGGAGCGGCAAGCTACCGGTGACCACCACCTCGGGCGGCTGGGTGCCAGTAACCTCTGGGATAAGTTCGGTGAAGGGCTCATGGACCAGGTCAAAGCACTCGCGCGGTTGAAGGCCGATGCCATGCGCGCTAAAGGTGAAGGTATCAGCCGGGCAGTCAAAACGTAAAGAGCCTTGGGCAACAATCTTGCCATCGCGCCAGGCGATAATCGGCTCGACGGTGGTGACTGCGTCCCAAATACCGCGGCAACGAATGGTGGCTTCGGCCTCATCGAAGGGAACACCGCAGTAGTCACCGGCGCGGGCGGCAATATCAACGCGCAGATTGAAGAGATTACGATACTTATCAAAGCCTACAGTGAAGGAACAATCGCCCCAGGCCGGCTGACGAAGGGTAAAGAGGTCACTGTAGGCTTGAATGATCGGAAAATTGAGCGCGCGGTAAATCCCGTTGAGGCGCTGCTGATAGATGAAGCCGCGAATAGTAGCCTTGGCCGAGGCATCCAAGAAGTCGAGGAGGACCTCAGCCTCGGCCCACTGGCCATCTTCATCAATGCGGCCACGGAGATTACGGAAGTACACACGATGCGTGGCCGCCTCCATGGCAATCGAACCGATAACTTCGTCAAGGCGAATCTCCAACACATCCGGCCGCACCAAACGCAATGGAAGTTCTGGCATATCCGGAATGGGAAGGGCCGCAAAATCTGGCAAGGGCCGGCGCAACTCCGGCGGCAAGGGTGTGCGCTCGGGCTCTCTATTCGGGTCGTACTCAAGCTGCGCCACAAAGAGATCCCACACCGTTACCTGTTTCAGCCGTTTATTCCAGCCCCCCCAACAGAAGAGTCTCAGCCCCACATCCGCGCGCGAACACCCCACCAAGAGCTTACCCGCCTTGTCGTGCAGCGCGAGTGTCTCGATGGTCACCCCCCGGCCAGGGAGGTAGGAGAGTCGCCCAAAGGTGAGGCGCCCGACCTCGGCCGGCACACGCTCATCCAGCCAGCCCTGCACCCAACTGCCGCGCAGACCGTAAGCCGCCGCACAGAGCCCCAAGAAAAGCACCGCCGCCAGGCCAATCACCCCCCACAGCAAGCCGTGAATGAGGCGCGCGAACCACGCGGTCCACCCGCCCCCCGCCGGGGTCTGCCACCTCTCTACCGCCGAGCGTTGTTGCCGCATCGTGTCCGCTCCCTAGCGGGGTAAGGGACCTTCCCCCACGCGGAGCGAAGCCCTGACAACCTCGCCCTGCTTGGCGCGCTGGCCTTCCAGCACCAGGGTGGTCTTCGGCTCGGACTCATCGGTCTTAATCACCTTCGCAGCCGGATCACCGGCCACAATATACCAGTCGCCCGCCTCGGCCACCAACGCCGGGCAACCGTGCCAGAGCTTCACCGTATAAGGCGGCAACTTCGCCTGCTGCAACAGGTAGAAGTCCACCGTCAGACTCGGCAGAACGGCGGTGGCCCGCGCCTCAACCGTCAAGGTCTGCATCGGCTGGGGCGTTTCCTCGGTTTGCGGCGGCATTTCCAGGCGGACCGTGGTCTTGACCCAGCCGCTGGGATGTTCGGCACCATCCTGCTCGGCCGTGGTGATGCCGCCCACCTCGGAGATCCGCACGGGGCGGCTCTCCCACTCGGCGCGCGAGAGCACCTGCCAACGCTTGGCAGAGGCCTGTTCGCGCACGGACGGGGCCAGACAGGCCTCCAACACGCTCTCGGGCAGGGCCGCGCGGAGTGCACCGGCCACACAACACAGGGCAATCCAGGCAAACAATCGCATCTCTTGTTCCTCCGTTTCGGGGGTTAATCGCGCTCGTAGAAGACCTTAGAGCCAGGCGGCACCGAGTGGGTCAACCACACATTACCGCCGATGACCGACCCGCGCCCGATGGTCGTCTCGCCCCCCAGGATAGTGGCGTTAGCGTAGATGATCACATCATCCTCCACATTCGGGTGGCGCTTGATGCCCTTGACCAAGTGACCGTCGTCGTCCTTGCGGAAGGAGAGCGCGCCCAGTGTCACCCCTTGATAGAGGCGGACGTTCCGACCTATCACACAGGTTTCGCCAATGACCACGCCGGTGCCGTGGTCAATAAAAAAGCCCTGACCGATGGTCGCCCCGGGGTGAATATCGATCCCGGTCTTGGAGTGAGCGTATTCGCTCATCACGCGCGGCAGAAGGTGGACATCCTGCTCGTAGAGCACATGGGCCACCCGGTGCGTGGCGATGGCCAGCAGCCCGGGATAGGACATCACAATCTCCATATTCGAGTGGGCAGCCGGGTCACCCTCATAGGCGGCCAGCACATCGGCCTGCAAGCGCGCGCGAATTTCTGGCAGACGGGCAAAGAGCACCTCCACCACCTCCCGCGCCCGCCGGCGGCAGTCAAAGTCCTCCGGGCGCGTCCGCTCGAGCACACGATAGGCCTCGATGCGGGCGATCTGGTCAATCAACTCAGCGGCCACGCCCCGCAGCCGCGTGCGCATCACCGGCAGGTCCTCGTGGTCAATCGGCTCATAGGTCAGACACCCCGGGAAGAGCGCGGAGAGGAGCTCTTTCAGCACCGCGACCATTGCCTTCTGCCCCGGGAGGTTGACCCCGCGGCGGGTGTTCATTGCCGGGCAGTTCTTGCAGACCAGTTTCCCGGCCAGGGCGTCGATGGCTTCATCCAAGGTCTTGCTCATTGGGCATCTCTCTTCGTTTCGTCTTGGGTCAAGCGCAGGATGACGCGGTCGGCGCCCAGGTTCCGCAAGCCCAACGCAATCAGCGCCTTGCCCAGCCAACTCGCCGAGTGGCACGCCAGCAACTTGGCCTTCAAGCCGAACTGCCCGCAGAAGGCGTAGAAGTCCGAGAGGGTGCAGTTGTGGATGTTGGGCGTGTCGTACCACTGATGGGGGAACTCTTTGGTGTGGGGCATATGGCCGGTAAAGAGGAGCGAGAGGCGCATCCCCAGATAGCCGAAGTTCGGGAAGGCGATCAGCGCCCAGTCGGCCACGCGCAGCAGCTGCTGCATCATCCGGTCCGGATGGCGCAACACCTGAATGGTGTGCGAGATAATCGAGACGTCAAAGGCGTGATCGGGCATATAACGCAGGTCCGTATCCACATCGGCCATCAGCACATTGATGCCCGCGTGCAGGGCCTGAATGACCTTCGGCAAATCGCGCTCCAACCCCAGGCAGTAGGCCCGCTGACGCAGTGCCAGACGCTTGAGCAGCATCCCGTCGCCGCAACCAATGTCCAGCACCCGCGCCCCCTCGGGGATCTGCTGGGCAAAGGCTTCAAAGGCCTCGGCCTCCTGCGCATTGAAGGTGGAGGAGTCGAGCGTGTCAGTCGCCGTCAGGAAGGCGCGCATCACCAGCTTCAGCTCGGCAATATGCGTCAAGAAGGCATCGTGCCCCGCCGGCGCGTAGAGGTGGCAGTAGGAAATCTCCTTGTGCTCGCTCACGCACGCGCGCACCAACCGCCCAGCCTGCTCGCGCGTAAAGAGCCAGTCCCCACTCAAGCTCACCAACAACACCTTCGCCTTCACTTGGCGAACGGCCGCCTCCAGCGTGCCATAGCGCTCCTCGGGGTCGTAGGAATCCAGCGCCCGCGTAATGTGCAGATAGCTATTCGCATCGAAGCGCTTAACAAACTTCTGTCCCTGATATTCCAGGTAGGACTCAATCTGGAAGTAGGTGCGGAAGTCCCGCTTGGCCTTAGCGTGAAAGTCCTTGCCCTGATGCAACCACTCCTCGCGCTTTTCGCGACCGAACTTATCATCCATCACCTGCTGGGAGAGGTAGGTGATATGCGCCAGACGCCGTGCATTGGCCAACCCCGCAATCGGCCGCGCCCCCTCGTAGTAGTCGCCGTGGTGCCAGTTCGGATCCTGGATAATCGCGTGCCGGGCCACAATATCAAAGGCCAACGCCTGCGTATTGAGCGTAGCGGCGGAGGCCACCAGCACACACTTCTCCATATCCTCCGGATGGCGAATGGCCCAATCCAACGCCTGCATTCCCCCAAAGCTGCCCCCCACCACCGCCGCAATCCGCTTGAAGCCCAACTGATGCAACAGCGCGCGATGGACATTGACAATATCGCCCATCGTAATCTCTGGGAAGGCCGACCCATACGGCTTGCCCGTCGCTGGATTAATCGAACTCGGCCCCGTTGTTCCCGAACAGCCGCCCAAGATATTTGCACAAACCACGCAGAAGCGCTCGGTGTCAATCCCCTGCCCCGGGCCAATCATCCCCTCCCACCAACCGCTCGGCCGATCCACCTCCGGCCGCTCCCCGGGTCGATACCCCACCACGTGCGCATCCCCCGTCAGCGCGTGGCAGATAAAGATCACATTGCTCCCGTCAGCCGCAGCCTCCCCCACCTGCTCATAGCGCACCGTCACCTCCGGCAACACCCCACCCTTCTCTAGCGGCCACCCCCCGGCCGGCAGAGCCAACTGCAAATCCCTCGGCGTCACGATACCAATCTGACTACTCACGCTGCGCTTTCCTTTCACGATAGCCGCGAAGTATACCACAATCCCACGCCCCGCGCGCGGACCCAAAAGCGGAGGGCGCCTCAGGCGCAAACAATTAGCGCGCAGCGCGGTCGAGGGCGAGGGCCAGGCGGATGGTGCAGAGGGTGGCGGCGGAGGCGATGGTGAGCGCGGAGATACCCATCAGGTAGCCGGGGCAGCGGAAGTGGAAGAGGGCCACGAGAACAGCCACAAGAATGCCGAAGAAGACGGCTTGACCGGCGAGGACGGCGTTGGGGCGGCGGCGGTAGGCGGCAAGACCCTCGGCGTGGCCGCGCAGGGCTTGGAGGATGAGGAAGGGGATGGCCACCCAGAGGGCGTTGCGCGCCAGGGGCAGTTGCCAGGGCTGGAGGTTCTGGACGCTGCCGAAGTACCAGGCACTGAGGGTCGGGATCTGGAGAAGGAAGAGAATGGCGCTCAGGCAGAGGCCGCTGGCGAGGGCGAAGAGGAAGGTCCGCTGATCGCGCAAGGAGCGTTGGGGGAAGCCGATGGCGACGGCTTGGTTGCGCAGGGCGCCATAGGAGAGGGGGTTGATGAGCCCCATGGCCACGAGGTGGATGGCGAGCATCGCCGCGCCATTCTCGGTGCGGTTGATAATGGCATTGAGCATAAAGACGGCAAAGATGAGCAGGAAGCCGCCGAGGGAGAGGGGAATGTTAAAGAGGAAGAGCTTGGCCACGGTCACCTTGGCCTCGCCTCGGCGCTTGAGGGGGAGGGCGCGAATGTAGGGGCGGGCGCGTAGGGCCATTAGCCCGGCCTCGAAGAAGACCGGCAGGGAGAGGCAGAGGCACCCCCAGCCCCAGCCAACGAGTCCGCAGGCATAGAAACCCGGGGCCAGCGCGGCGGTGATGAGGATGCGTAGGATGGTGGCGGTGTTGGCAATGGCGGTCTTGTGTTCGTTGTAGAGGATGACCTGGGGCACATTGCGGAGCATAAAGCCCACCTGGGCCGGAAGGGAGCAGAGCATCGACCAGCGCGCAATCTCCAGCTGCTCCCCGGCCAGGCCTAGGCAGTTGCCGAAGACGAAGGGGGCAATGCCAGGCAGCGCCAGGAAACCCTGCAAGGCCGCCTGCAGGCAGATGAGCAGTGTATTGACGCGGGTGAAGCGCAGGTGACCAATGCGGTCCTTGGCAAAGACCATCCCGGTGGTAATCAGACCATAGCCCGTGGTGCCGATGAGGAACATCACCAGCAGCCCCTGGGCAAAGGCCGCGAACTCGGCCGCCCCAAGCCGCCCGTGCGAGACGATAATCCCCACCAGCGGATAGGTCAGCGACTGGCTCATCGCCTGGATGCACAGGGGAATAAAAAAGCGCGTGGCGCTCCACGCGGTAAAGCGTTCGGGACTCTTCTCGGCAGGGGCGCTCACGGCAGTTTCTCCACAAAGATGGCGTTGGCAGTGGCGCGATGGGTGAAGCGCGCGGAACCAAAGTCGAGGGTGAACTCGGCCCCCTCCGGGAGGTCGAGGGCGGTGTAGTCGTTAAGGTCCTGCAAGGGGCCGGGGGTGGTCAGCTGCTGGCCGCGGCAGGTAAAGGGCTCGGCCACGCGTACACCCTGGCGCTCGGCGGCCACATAGACGCGCACGAACCCCTCGGCGGGGCCTCGAACCGCCGGGCGGAGGTAGCGCGCAGTAACATCATCGGCCGGGACACCCCAACCCCAGAAGCGGGTGCCCTGGGCGTTGAGGGTAGCGCGGGTGGCGTAAATGGCGTAGCGGGGGTCGTCGCTGGTGGCCTGGGCGGCATCGTCTAGGAACCAAAGGCGGTCTGGCGGGCAATCCTCGAAGGCTCCCAAGGGGAACCACGCGCCCTCGCTCCAGACTTCCACCCAGGTGTGGTTTCCGGGCTTGGTCCGCCACTGGCAGCCGACGAGCCGGGCCGGGATGCCGACCGCGCGGCAGGCATCGGCCAGGAGGATGGAGAGGCCCGAACAGGAGGCCAGACCAATGCGCATAGAGTGGAGGGGATCCTGGTTCGGGCGGTCGCGCCGGGTAGAGTAGATGACGCCAACGCGCTTCCAGAGATGGCGGTTGAGAAGCATGGCCGCCTCCAGGGGCGTCTTGGCCGGGGCGACAATCTCCTCGGCAATGGGGCCTAAGACCGGGCGCCAATCGACCGCCGGCTCGCCGAGAGAGGTCTCCGGGGCGATGTATTCGCGCACGAGTTCGGGGTCGGTGATGCCCCAGCGGTTGGCCTCGGCATGGCAGAGGGAACAGAGAAGGAGGGCAAGAGAACAGAGGAACGCGCGCATCAGGGGCCTCAAATGGAGAAGGAGAAGGTGTCGTCCTCGGGCTCGTCGTGGAGCGCAAGGGGGGCTTCGTCGGTGAAGCGCAGGTCGCCCGCGCGTTGGATTTGACCATTTTGGAGACGCCGGCGGGCCTCAAGGGGTCCATCGAGCCAGGCGCAGTCGCCCCGCTCGCGGGCGAGAAGCGCGTGGCGACGCTCTGAGGTGAGGGGCGCGGTGGGCACCTCCACGCGGCAGAGCGCGCCATCGCCCATACACGCGCGGCAGGTGAGGAGCCCCTTGGCCTTGTCCATCGGGCCAATCATCCGCAGAAACTCCGCCTCGCCAAAGCCCTCGGCCTGGGGTCCGCCCCGGCGGCCAAAGGCCAAGAGGGCGAACTTCACGTCAGCAATCGTGCGGCGGAGGTGGCGGTTGAGCAGCGTGGTGGCACGGCTGGGGCGGAAGCGGCGGACATCGTGGCAGAAACCCTCGTCCAGCGCCATCAGCGGGCAGGTGCGGCGGTGGGGGCAGGGGGCGTAGAGCGGGTGGTCCGGGAAGCGGGTGCGCAAGGTGAGGAAGCGGGGCGTGTCCTGGCGGCTGGCCGGCTCGAGCAGGAGCAGGAAGGGGGCAATGTCGGGCTCGGGCGCGAGGCGCGCGAGGAGTGCTTCCAGGGCGGCGACGGCCTCAGTCGTGCGCGGAAAGGCCTCGTTGAAGGCGAAGGAGGAGAGGATGAGGTCGTAGCTCCCTGCGCCCAAGTCCCGGCGCAGATCCCCCTGTACGGTGCGCACGCCTGGGAGCAACTCGGCACACGCGGCGAGGGCGGCAGCGGACCAATCAAGGCAGGTCACCTCCGGGGTGTGGCCGGTAGCCTCGGTGAGGACAGCCGAGGCGGCGAGGGCGGCCGAGCCCAGACCGCACCCGAGGTCGAGTACGCGCAAGCTCCGCCGGGGGAGTTCGGGCAACCGCGCCAGGATGCCGCGCAGGGCGGCCTCGGTGCGGGCGACGGTCTGCGGGGCAAAGTAGAGCGCGTAGGCCGTGAGGGTGTCGGGGTCGTCGAGGTAGGCGGTGTAGCGCTCGGGGCGATTATCGGTGAAGGCGGCCGAGAGGCGCGCGAGGCAGGGCTCGAGGCGTTCGAGTTCGGCCATTGGGCAGCGAGCAAGGCCCCAGGCCTCAAGGCGGGAGTGGGGGTCAAAGGGTGTCATAGAAGTCCGTTTCGTCGGTTGCTTCGCCCGCCATCCAATCGCCGGCTGCGCTGGGGGCTTCGGGGGGCTCGGGCGGGGGCGCTTTGGGCTCCGGGCCGGGTTCGGGGGCGACCAGGGCCGAGTTCGGGGGCGGCTCGGGGCGGATGGGTTGCGCCTGCGTCTGGACCGGTTTGAGTTTGGGGTCAGCCGCGTCCATAAAGGGGGCTGCTTCGTCCCACGTCAAGGTCTGCAACCGCTTCTGCGAAAGGGTGAGGGCAAAGGCCTCCGGGCTCCTGGGCTCCAACATTCGCACGCGGCTGGTATACTCGCGTAGCCAGTATTGGCGGATGAGGTCGTGCGCGTAGAGCAGTGGCGTGTACTCGCCATCGGCGGCAATGCGGTCGGGACTGGCGAAGAGGCGACCAAGGTAGTCGGCAAAGGCGGGGTCATCCTTGGGCGGGGCCAAGCAGGGGTCGCCAGCGAGGGCGGCCTTGACAGCTAGGTCGTAGAGGCGCGCGGCATAGGGGTTGTGGACGAAGTGCGGCGGCAGGTGCTTGATGAGGCAATTGATGACCTCCGGCTCGTGGAAGTGGTGGGCCAGAAGTTCACAGAGGGCGCCAGCCAGATTTTGCGAGGCTTCAAGCTCGGCCAAGGAGAGCGCGGCTACGGGCGGCGGTTCGGGCGCTCCCGGATCAATAACCTCCTCAGCACTGGGCATCTCATCCACCGGCACCAAGTCATCCGCCATCGACTCCTCAGGCACGAACTCCGCCTCGCTGGGCGCAAGCACCTCAGGCGCGCGCGACATGGGGGCTTGAAAGGCTTGACGCCGCGCCTCGGCCTCGGCGGCATCCGCGCGCAGGGCCTCCAGGTCGTGCGTCAGGGTCTCAACCGGCAACCGAAGGGCCTCGGCGGCATCTTGGAGGAAGCGCGCGGTGAGGACCGGCTCCGGGCAATCGAGCACCGTGGCCACGGCTATCTTGGCCATCCGCACAGTGGCATCCATCGCGTCCGGGGTGGCCTCTTGCTCGCGCAGGCGGCGGATCAGGTAAGGGGCCGGATCTTTGGCCTTGGCCAGACAGTCACGGAAGGCCTCCGCCCCGCGCGTGAGGAGGAGCGAATCGGGGTCCTCCCCCTCTGGGAGCGAGACGATGCGCACCGGCAGCCCGGCTGCGAGGAAGAGCCCCATCGTGCGGATGGCGGCCTTGATACCGGCCTTGTCGCCATCAAAGACGAGGTCGGCCGAATCGGCGCAACGCTTCAGGAGCGCCACATGCTCTGCCGTGAACGAGGTGCCTTGGGAGGCGAGGGCCACTGGAAAGCCACAAGCGTGGCAACGGATGACGTCAACCTGCCCCTCACAGACGATGGCACGGCGGGGCGTGGCTTTGGCAATGGCCGCGCGGGCCAGGTGGAAGGCGTAGAGGGTGGTCGACTTCTTGAAGATGGGCGTCTCGGGGCTGTTGACATACTTGCCGGTGTGGGCCGAGGGGCGCAGGAGGCGGCAGGAGAAGGCAATGACGCGGCCCTGAGGATCGCAGATTGGGAAGGTGATACGGCCGTGGAAGCGGTCGTAGTAGCGGTCGCCGGGGGTGCGGGGCGAGGCGAGGAGGCCGGCCGAGACGAGTTCATCGGGCGTAAACCCGTGCTTTTCGGCCCACTTGAGCAGGGCGTCCTGGCGGTCGGGCGCGTAGCCTAAGCCGAAGCGCTCGCCCACGTCGCCATCGAGCGCGCGGCGCTGGAGGTAGGCCCGCGCCTCGGCCGCCTCGCGCGTCTGCAGCAGACAGCGACGGTAGAAGGCGGCGACCTCTTGGTTGATTTGGTAGAGCTTGGCGCGCGCTTTGGCCTGCGGGTCGTAGCGCTCCTCCAACTTCACCCCGGCGCGTTCGGCAAGTTTGCGCACGGCCTCGATGAAGGGGATGCCTTCATACTTCTGGACAAAGGTAAAGTGGTCCCCGCCCTCGCCGCAGCCAAAGCACTTGTAAAAACCCTTCTCGGTGTTGACGGTAAAGGAGGGTGTCTTCTCCTTGTGGAAGGGACAGCAGGCCTTGGCGTTGACCCCCGAGCGATGGAGATCGATGCCATACTCGCCAATTAGGTCAACGAGGTCGATGCGGGACTTGATGTCGGCGAGGGTATTGGCATCAATGGTTGCCATCGGGCAACTCCTCGCCCCGGCGCTTGAGTTCGGGCAGAACACTCTCGCCCTGCGGCAGAAGGTCCTTGATTTGCGCCTGCCAGAAGGTGAGCGCGGCGGCCGTCAGGGGATTTTCCCCCTGTTCGCTGAGGGCCTTCTGCGCCTTCTCCCGCGTCACCGAGACCACCCCCGCAATCAAGCTAGCGATCAAAAAGACCTTGCCCGCCCCGATGAGCGCGCCCAGAATGGCGTTGAAGGGCTGGGGAATGAGGACCTCGCCCACGTGCTTGACCAGCTTGGCCACCACCAGGAAGAGGATGCCCCCGACCACCGCCACCGTCACGGCCGCATAGAAGGTGTGCGCCTGCGCGTCCAGCCCGGTGAGCGTACTCGCCAGCGAACTGCGCAGCGGCCCATAGGCAAAGAAGACGACCCCTAAACAGGCGGCAATCCCCGCTAAGGGCGCCAACTCCCCGGTCAGTCCCCGCCACGCACCGCGCAGGATGAAGAACAAAAAGAGCAACGCCAAGGCCACTGCAAGCATCACACCCTCCTTTGATCCGGGGCAATGTCCGCTGCAGGGGCGATTTCCTCATCGGTTAAATAGCACGCGGGGTCCACGCCCCACACTTCGCCCGTGGCCGCTTCGCCGCGCGCCCGGAAGTTGCCGCCGCAAATATTCAAGAAGCGGCACGCCCGGCAACGCCCAGTGACGTGGCGCGGCTTCTCGCGCAGTTGGGCCAGGAGCGTGCCTGGCATCGGCGCGCCCCAAATCTCGCCAAAGGGCTTCTCGCGCACATTCCCAAGCGGCTTATCGCGCCAAAATTGGTCGGGATAGACCGTGCCATCCCACGACACGCACGAGAGGCCGTTCCCCGAGGAGTTGCCACCATTCATCTGCAAAAGCTTCCACACATCGGCCGCGCGCGGGCTCCCCTCCCGCACCATCCGCAACCAAAGGTAGGGCGCGTCGGCGTGGTTATCGACGGTGAGGACCTCCAGCGGGAAGCCGGCCTCGAAGGCCGCGCGCGTCTCATCGATAATGCGGTCGACCGCTGCGCGCGTTTCGGCGTGCGAGAGGTCTTCGGCGCGCAGGTTCGCCCCGCGCCCGGAGTAGACCAAGTGGTAAAGGCAGATCCGCGGAATGCGCTCTTCACGCATCAGACGGAAGATAGCTGGCAGCTCGCGGACATTGCCCCGGGTGAGCGTGACGCGCAGCCCCACCTTGACCCCGGCCTCGCGGCAGGCGCGGATGGCCGCAATCGAGCGCGCGTAGGCTCCCGGCACGCCGCGGAAGGCATCGTGCGTGGCCTCCACGCCATCGATAGAGATGCCCACATAACTCACCCCAATGGCGGCAATGCGCTCGGCCAGCGCGGGGGTAATCAGCGTGCCATTGGTCGAAAAGACCACCCGCAACCCCTTGCTGCGCGCGTAGGCCGCCAACTCCAGCACATCCTCGCGCACAAAGGGTTCGCCCCCCGAGAAGAGGACCACCGGGCAGCCGAAGGCGGCAAAGCCGTCAATCGCGCGTAGGGCCTCGACCGTCGAGAGCTCGCGGGTAGTATCCGGCACCCCGGCGGCGTAGCAGTGGCGGCACTTCAGGTTGCAGCGCTGGGTGATATTCCAGACCACAATCGGCTTCTTATCGGCCGAAAACTGGAGCAAGTGACTGGGCAGGTGCGCGCTCTTGCGACCATAACGCAGGGGGTCCGAGGCCTCCGCCTGGCCCATATAGAGCTTGGAGATACCAATCATCCCTTACTTCTCCGGCAGACTCTGCACCCACTTGCGGTAGGCCGCCGGGGCCGAAGTATCCAGTACCAAATAGTATTCCCCCCACAACCGCGCCTCGGGCAAACGCTTCTGCGCGGCCAAAATGCGCATCATCAGGTCCGCCAAGTAACGGTTCTTGCGCTGGACCACAAGCGCGGGGCGCAGATAGGTGCACGCCACATCATAGCGCTTGAGGTCATAGGCCAACTGCGCGGCCTCCTGGCGCGCCTCCACAGAGCCGCTGCGCAGCGCCAAGGCCGCATCGTAGGCCTTCAACGCCTGATCGCGATTTGCATTCTGCACGCACATCCGCGCCCACTCCAAAGCCGCTTCGTAATTCGAGGGATCGGCTTTGACCGCCTTGGCCGCCGCCGATTGCGCTGCCGGCCAACGCTTCTTGGCCTTGGCCTCGCGCGCCGCCTTCAACGCCTCAGCACACGCCCGCGCATTCCCCGCCGCCGGCGGCACCTGCTGCAAGCGCTCAAGGTTCTGCTCTAGGCGCGTAATCCAATTCTTCGTCTCACGCGCGGGAACCGAGCCCGCCGGCAACAGCCGATCGGCCATTCGGAAGGCGTCCAATGCCGCCTGACGCAGCAGGAGCGGCTCGCGCACGCACAACTTACCTAAGTTATAAAGCGTGCCGGCATCCTGCGGCGCTTCGTTCGAGGCCATCAGCAGGAGCGCCAACGCCCCATCCGCGCGCCCCTGATCGGCATAAATCCGCGCCAGACGCGAGGCCACGCGCACCCGCACCGCGGGATCCTTCGCCTGCGCCAAGAGCGCGCGATACTGCGCCACCGCCGCCTCCGGCTCCTTCACCTCCTCGGAAATCATCCCCAACAACTCCTGGCACCGCTCGGCCTGAGATCCCTCCTTCGCCAGCGCCAAGCCCTTCTCGGCCGCCGCGCGCGCCGCCGCTGTATCCTGCGCAGCCAACGCCGCCAGCGCCAAGTTTCCGTAAGTGATTGCGCTCTCGCCACTAAGCATCAACAACCGTTCATAGGCCGCAATCGCCTTGGCGTAATGCCCTGCGGCATACGCCTCCTCCGCCCGCCGTTCCAACACCTCCGGCCGCTCCTGCGAACACCCCGCCAGCAACGCCAAAAAGCAGAACCCAATGCAAATGATCCTCATAGCAACTCCAGTCTAAGTGCTCAAAATCCCCTCCATTCTAACATATTCCCCCGCGCTTCGCTCGCCTCTTACCAAGGCCCCAGTTGTAACTTGGGCGGAGGGCGTGTGGTACCCCAATTGGGGAATGCGTGGTACCCCAATTGGGGTACTTGCAGTACGGTAATTGGGGTACACCCTCACGCTCAGGCGAGAAGAATTCGCGCCTCGGGCTAGCGCAACAAATAAGTCCACCACTTATCGGCGATAAGTCCCGGACTTATGAGTTCATCCCGCCTCAATCGGAAATTGCGCGCGGGGACAGAGAGAATCACCCTCAGGTCCGGGCGCGGCGTGGGCGCGCTGCGCAAAAAGAATTGACCTTTCGCCTGAATAGGGGTATCCTAGAGACGAACTTTAAGTTAGGAGTTCCCCGTATTCCCCTTAGGAGAAGGAGCAATTGTTATGAAACGCCTGCTACTCACCCTCTGCTGCACCCTCGCAACAGCCCTCTTCGCCCTCACCTGGACCGACCCCGAAACCAACATCACCTGGACCTATACCCTCTCCAACGGCAAAGCCTCCCTCGGCGGTGGCACTGACTCTACCCCCGCCGTCCCTACCTCCTACGCGGGTTCCCTCACCATCCCCGCCACCCTCGACGGTAGCCCTGTTGTTGCGTTAAACAATTACGCCTTCGATGGCTTTTCCGCGCTGACCTCGATCGTCATCCCCTCAAGCGTCACCGTCATCGGATATCGGGCCTTCTACTGCTGTTCCGCACTGACCTCGGTCGTCATTCCCGAGGGTGTCACTTCGATTAAAGGTGAGGCCTTTGCAGGTTGCAAAAGCGTTAAGACTCTATCCATTGCTGCGACTGTCAAGGAAATGCCCTTAAGTGCCTTTCCCCGCTTTGACTCACTAGAATCTATACAAGTGGCCGAAGGTTCACCTCTTTACTGGACGGCAAACAATATTCTTTATAACGCTGGAAAGACGATTCTTTATCGTGCTGCAGCAAAGGGTACCGTTGGAGAGGTCGTCATCCCCGAAGGCGTCACCACCATCGGGGAGCTGGCCTTCGACTGGTGTTCCGCGCTGACCGCGGTCGTCATTCCCGAGGGTGTCACCGCCATCGGGGACTCCGCCTTCTACAGCTGTTCCTCGCTGAGGTCGGTGGACATCCCCGAGGGTGTCACCGCCATCGGGAACTACGCCTTCGCCTGGTGTTCCGCGCTGACTTCGGTGGACATCCCCTCGAGCGTCACCACCATTGGAGACAGGGCCTTCAACTACTGTTACGCGCTGACCTCGATTGTCATCCCCGAGGGCGTAACCTCCATCGGGGACTTGGCCTTCGAAGACTGTTCCGCGCTGACCTCGGTCGTCATCCCCGAGGGCGTAACCTCCATCGGGGACTTGGCCTTCGCCCGCTGTTCCTCGCTGACCTCGATCGTCATCCCCTCGAGCGTCACCACCATCGGATACGCCGCCTTCCAAGGCTGTTCCGCGCTGAAGTCGGTGACCTTTCTGGGGGATGTGCCGGAGGGGTGGGAAAATGTTTATCCATCCGCCGGGAGGAAGATTCACTTCTCACAGGCGTATGCGGGGAAGTGGAACGCGGTGCTGTCGGCGGCAATAAGAGGGACGCTGGTGGACCTCATCTCTAAGGCGGGGGTAATGGTGTCGGCGGAGATGACGACACCGAAGACGATGCGGGTCACCTACTCAGTGGAGAGCACGCAGTCGACGGTAAAGGTACGAGCAGTGGCGTGGAAGGATGGGGTGCGGAGCTTTGCGAATATCGTGCCGGTGAAGACGGCAGCCGAGGGGACGCCAGAGGCGGTGCCGAATGGTGGCGAGGTAGCGACCGGCGTGGCGCACACCTTCCTCTGGCAAGTCTCGGACGATTGGGCGACGGACTTGGACAAGGTGGCTCTGGAGATCTTGGTGGCGGAGGGAACGCTCTTGCCCCAAGAGAAGATAACCATTCCGGCTTTGGACGACCACCCCGCGATGACCCTTACGCGCAACAGTCTGGAGCCTTGGCAGCTCTTTGATGCCTTGGTGTGGTGCTACGCCGAGGGGGACGACACGCTGACGGTGACCGATGGCGTGGTGAAGGTGAATGGAACACAGGTGGCCTCAAAGGCTACGCTCTCCACCTCGAATACCAATGCCACCGCGCTCTTAAACTACCTCTATGGCAAGATGGGTTATCGGGTCTTGGCGGGGGAGGATTTGGCGTGGGCGCGGGCGGCCACGCGGCTGGAGTTGGCCGATAGCGGCCTTGACCAGGTGTCGGTGAAGATTACGGAGGAGTAAAGCGATGAAGCGGGCGCACAGAAAAGCGCCGTGGCTTCTGCTTGGGCTCCTGGGATGGGCGCTCGGCGCCTCCGCTGCGGAGGTCACGGTTCAACAGGTCGACTCGCTAGGGAACACCCTGGCGGAGGCGGCCTATGCGTCGACGGACGAGGCGTTTACCTCGGTCTCGGCACCGACGAAAGCGGGTTACCGCTTTGCCTACTGGACGATTAGCCCGGCGCTGGCCACCTTCGTCAATCGCGATGGGTGGGGGCGGGCCTTGGACGCGATCTCCTTCATCCCCAAGGATAGTGAGACCACGCTGACTGCGGTCTACCTACCCACCTCGACAGACGAGGACAACGATGGGATGGCCGACGGCGAAGAGCTCTATTGGTATGGCTCGCTGGACTACGGCCCGGAGAGCGACACCGATGGCGATGGTTACACCTTTGCCCAGGAATTGCAGTTCGGCCTCAATCCCCTCTTTCCCGATGGCCTCACCTTAGGCGGCATCGCCTGGGGCGACAGCGCCCAGCTGCTCTACAACCCGAACGAATACGTCCCCTACACCCTGCGCTCCGAGCCGGAGGGCGAGCTCTTCGCCACGCAGCAGCACTACGTCTCGCCCGGCACCGAGGTGACCACCGAGGCCTATTCCCCCCTCGCGACGACCTTCGCCTACTGGACGGTGGATGGCGTGCGCCAGCAGGATGGCTTTGGACGCGCCCTCGATGCCACCACCTTCACCATGGGCTTCGAGGCGCGGGAGATCGTGGCCCACTGTGTTAGCGACGAAAACGAACGCCTGATGACCTACTGGATCGGCCGCGTGGTCGCCCCCGAGGAGGATACCGATGGCGATGGCTACACCTTCGCCCAGGAGTTGCAGTTCGGCCTGAATCCCCTCTTCAAGGATAGTCTCACCCTCGGCGGCATCACCTGGGGCGATAGCGATACCTTTATCTATAACCCCAACAGCTACTCGCCCTACACCATCCAGGCCGACCCCGAGGGCACCTTCGAGGTGCAGTCCGGCTACCTCCGCCCGGACGAAACCCTCGCCACCGCCTCCTTCGCCAAGGATCCCGCCTTCGCCTACTGGGACCTCAACGGCGCGCGTCAGGCCGATGGCTATGGACGCGCCCTCGATAGCCTGACCTTGGTCGGCACCGGGGCCATTGACGATGCGCAGGTGGCCACCGCCCACTTCCTCCCCGAAGCGGCCGACGCCGAAGCCCGCGCAATCGCCTATTGGTATGGTCCCCGGAACGACCTCTCTTGGGCGAGCGACACCGATGGCGATGGCTATACCCTGGCCCAGGAACTGCAGTTCGGCCTCAACCCCCTCTTCCCCGACGCGCTCACCTTGGGCGGCATCGTCTGGCAGGACTCCGCCGCCCTGGAAACCAACCTCCAGCCCTTTGACATGGCCGCCAAAGCCCTCATCGAGGGCGAGCTGACTGACCTCTTTGCGGTGGCCGACGCCCTCAATGGCGGCTTCACCGGCGGGCAAAACTTCGGCGGGGCCGTCTCCCCGGCGGTCTTTGACGCGCAGGGCGACGGCCTCTTCGACTTCCTGGTCTATGCCAACGGCACCCTCACGCTCTACCGCAACATCGGCCAAGTCGGCGCGCCGGACTTCGCGATCACGGAAAACGCCTATCCCGTTCTCGCCGAGCACCTCGCTACGATGACGCGGCCGCTCCTCTGCGGCGGCACCACCGAAGGCGGCGCCGAGATTCGCTTCTGCGAAGATGGCGGGGCCATCTTCGCCTACACCTGCGCCACCGCGGCCATCACCGAGCTCGGCCTCACCGGCTGGCCCGTCTGGTCCGCGGCCGATGGCTGGGGCACCTTCGATGGCACCACCCTCACCCTCGGCGCGGAAGCCCTCGCCTGCGACAGCGCGCCTACCTCCGTGACCGCCGCCGCCCTGTTGGAGGTGACCGGCGATGATACGGCAGACCTCCTGGTGGCCGATACCGAAGGGCGCATCAGCCTCTACGAGCGCTCGGCCACTGGCCTCACCCTCAAGCATCGCGTCTGGGGCGGCACCTATGTGGGCTTCGCTCAAGGCCTCACCCTCGCGCCGGTCGATTGGGAAGGCGATGGGGATGGCGATATGCTCGCCGGCACCGCCGAGGGGCACCTCTTGCTCCTGACCGATCCCGGTGTCGGACGGCCCACCAACCTCAAGGCCACCGCCGGCTACGACAACGTCCTCTTGGCTTGGGACCCGAATGCCCAGTCGCGCGTCTGCGGCTACAATGTCTACCGTGCCGAGGCCGCTCAGGAGACCTTCGCGCAGCTGGCCGAAGCGCTCCTCCCCCGTTACCGCGACTTCCCGCCCTCCACCGACACCTGGCGCTACCGCGTCACGACCCTCTCGCGCCTCTGGAGGGCCGGCAACTCCACGCCCGAGACCTTCGAGAGCGCCCCCTCCGAGGCCCTCTCCGTCACTCTGGGTGCCGTCACCCTCGCCCTCCCCGGTGGCGAAGGCTTCCTGGGACAGGAGATTGAGGCCGTGATCTCGATTGATAACGCGGCCGGCCTCGGTGCCAGCGGCCTCTCCCTTACGGTGACCTACGACCCCACAGCCCTCGCGCCCGCCGGCTACACCTGCTCGGCCCTCTCGCAGGGGCTGGCCCTCACCGAAACGCACACCGAGGGCACCTGGTGCCTGGCAGCCACCGGCGGCACGCTCACCCCGGGTAGCGGCGAACTCTTCCGCTTGCGCTTCCAGGTGGTGGCCGAGGCACCGGGCGAGACGCTCCTAACCCTCTTCGAGGCCACCCTCTCCTCCGCCCAAGGGCAGCGCGTTACCGTCAACCTCCCCGAGGCCCCCGCCACCTTCACCCTCTCCAAGCAAGCCGACCCCGTCACCGTGGTGCTCGCCGCGCAGGATGCCGTGGCCGAGGATGGCCGCCTCACCTTCACCGTCACAGCAACGCCCGATGGGGCGCTCAACTGGGAATCCTTTACCGTTACGCCAGTCTACGACAGCACCCTCCTGTCCCTGGAAGAGGCGTACTCGCCAGTCGAGGCAACCGCAGGCTCCTACACCTTCTCCCTCACCCCGGCCGGCACCGCCGCGCGTTCGGTGGAGGTCACCTTTATCGGCACCGCCTATGACGCCAACGGCGAGGCCGCGCGCGTCGAGAGCGTGACCTGCCGCGTCCTCATTCCCAGCCCGGATGACAAGGAGGACGGCGAAGCGGAAGGGCAGAACCGCCCCGGCTGGCGGCCTATCGTCTCCCTCAACGCCTACCCCAAGGCTGCCCAGCCCGGCGAGAATGCCTACACCGTCACCGAGGGCGGCGAAGTCACCCTCGCCGTGCGCATCTGGCGCCTCGGCCGGCTCGACTGGTCTTCGCTGGAGATCACGCCACGCTTCGACCCCTCCGAGCTCGAGCTCCTCTCCACGGGCAACGAGGCCCTCGGCGATGCCCTCTCGGCACGGGAGCGGACCTTTACCTTCCGCGTTCTGGCCCCCGCCGGCTGGCACCGTAACCTCGCCCTGCGCTTCACGGGCACCGCGCGCGGCACCAACGGCACCACGGCCATCGTCTGGCCCACCCTCGTTGTCCTCCATGTGGCCGAACGGCCGCACCCGGATGTGGTCAAGCCCTGGACCTCGGGCGACTGCGATGGCGATGGCCGCCTCTCCGGGCGCGATTACCAGGTGGCCTTCGAGACCGTCAAGCGCTACCACCCCCATGGCGGCGGCAAAAAGGCCCCGCAGCACACCGAGGAGGCCTGGCGCGTCCACCGCTCAATCTGCCAAGCCATCGGCAAACCGCCGGAAGCCGACCTTGAACTCGCCGATGTCACCAACTCCTACAAGAAGTTCCTCTGGGAGCGTGGTGTCACCGATACTAACATGGGCAACCCGGGAGGCAACAAATGAACAAGCACCTCGCACGGCTCTGCGCTGCGGCCGCGCTGATCACCGCACCCCTCTCCGCGCGCGAAGTGAGCCTAGGGCAAGTGGTCTGCAACCCCGGCGCGGCCATCACCATTCCCGTCTCGCTCGACGAAGCGCAGGGGCTGGCCGTGGCCACGGTGGGGGTGAACTACGACCCTGAACTCCTCCTCCTCCAGCGCGTCGAGCAAGGAACGCTCAAAGATCGCTTTTCCTTCGACTTCACTGTCACCGAGGAGCCCGGCTATGTGGGGCTGCTCTCCGTGGCCCCCGGCAACATTGCCCAATCCGGCGGCGGCACCCTGGCCAAACTCCACTTCTTGGTCCGTCCGGGCAGCGCAGCGATGGTCGCCCCCCTCGCCTTGGCCGATGTCCGCCTCCGCGAAGAGACCATGACGGCCGACCTCGCCCTCGCCGAGGCCACCATCCCCACCGCCGGCCTTGTCCGTCCCTTGGACCCCTCGGCCGACTGCGCCGAGCGCCTCGGCGAAGGCACGCTCACCGTTGCCCCCAGCACCACCCTGCGCGCGCTAACCCTCCGCACGGGCGACAGCCTTTGCGCGGCCGACGACCAGACCCCCATCGTCGTCACCTACGCGTTGACCGCCGAGGGCACCATCACCGTCCTGCCTCCCGAACGCGGTTGGGCCGGCGGCTCCTACGCCCTGCTCACGGCCCCGACGGCCGACCTCTCCCTCGCCGTGGCCTCCGCCCCCGAAGGCGCCACCCTCTCCACCGAGACTGACGCAACCACCGGGCTCACCACCTACCGCCTGGCCACCAACACCGCCGAAGGCCCCACCGTCTCCGCCGGTGAAGTTGACCTCTCCGAAGCCGACGCCCAAGGCATTCGCGACCTGCTCTCGGGCGTGCTCGAGGCCGAGAGCGGCATCACCGCGATTGTCGCCCAGGGCCCCCAAGAAGCCATCGAGCTGGCTATCGACCTCGGCCTCGAGCCCGAGGTCACCCGCGAGGGCTCCACCCTCACCGCCGCCTTCGCCCTGCCCACCCTCACCGTGACCGCCTTTGAGCCCGAAACCGGCACCATCACCGTCTGCGTCACCCCTGGAAAGGGCACTCTCTCCGCCACCACGCCAAACGTAACCACCCTCAAAGGCATCCTGCACCTGCGCGGCACAAACACCCTCGGCGGAACCTGGGAAACCCTGCCGGATATTGAGCTCGATGTCTCGGCCTATCAATCAAACCCCGGCGAAATCACCCTCACCGCCCAACTCGGCTCCCACACCTTCCTCAAAGTCACCGCCGGCCGCGTCTCCGCCGAAGCCTCCCCCACCCCCTAAGCGGCCCCTTTCGCCGCGGGGGTTGGGGCTGCTGTTTTCGGTTGCCGTAGGGGGGCGAGTGCTCTATAATAAGAGGCGTTGGGCGCGTTTGAGGCCCAAAAGTTGGTTGAAAGGACAAGCAATGAAGTCGGTTTTGATTCTCTCTTCGAGCCCGCGGAAGAACGGGAATAGTGAACTGTTGTGCAAGGCCTTTGCTGAGGGGGCGCAGGCGGCGGGGCACCGCGTTGAGCACATTCGCATTGCCGAGAAGCGCATTGGCTACTGTATTGCCTGTTATGCGTGCAAGCAGTTGGGGCGCTGTGCCTTTGAGGACGATGCCTCGGCCATTTTGGAGAAGATGCTCGCGGCCGATGTCATCGTCCTGGCCTCCCCGGTTTACTTCTACTCCATCTCCGCCCAGCTCAAGGCGCTCTTCGACCGCACCTTGGCCATCTATCCGCGCCTCACGAACAAGACCTACTACTATCTCTTGACGATGGCCGATACCGAGCGCAAGCAGTTCGACCTTGTCCTCGCCGCGTTGCGTGGCTTCCTCGACTGCTACGAGGGTAGCCGCGAGGCCGGGATGGTCTGCGCCGATGGCGTCCAAGAAGCCGGCGCCGTTGCCAACACCCCCTTCGTCGAAGCCGCCCGCGCCCTCGGGCAGGCGATCGTCTAAGCTTCCCCCGTCTCTATGCCGCGCTCCACCCCGCAGACCACTCCTTCACCCGCCGTCTCGACTGCCTGCGCGCCCTACGCGCGCTCGGTTACCAGGTCGGCACCGGCGTGATGATTGGCCTGCCCGGTCAAACGCGCGAGCAGTTGGCCGATGACCTCCTCTTCTTTCGACGCGAGGGGGGCGATATAATCAGGATGGGGCCCTGGCTCCCCCACCAGGCCGCCCCGCTCGGCCAAGGCACCGAGCTCACCCCCACCTCCTGCGCCCGCCAGCTCGGCCTGTGTCTGCGAATGATTGCCACCGCCCGGCTTCTCCTGCCCACCTGCTTTCAGGAGACCTACGACCGCGCCCTCTACCCCACACTCCATCCCGTCGGCCCCAAGCATGACTTCGCCTGGCGCCTAGGCACCCAACTCCGCGCCGGGCGTGCCGGCTTCCGCACCCTCGGCCTCGCCTTCCTGATGGGCCTGCGCGATTGGCACAGCGAGGCCCTCGCCGCCCACGCCCGAATGCTAATGAAAGCGTGCTGGAAGGCCCGCATCCAGTTCGCCTTCCCGCGTATCCGCCCGGTCGATGGCGGCTTCATCCCCGCCACCCCGGTCGATGACGAAACCCTTGAGCGCCGCATGCTTGCCTTCCGTATCGCCTTCCCCGAGGCGAGCATTACCCTCTCCACCCGCGAAGCTCATGCCTTCCGCGACCGCATGGCCGAACTCTGCGCCGACACTCTCAGCGCCGGCAGCCACGTCACCCCCGGCGGCTACGCCCACCCCACCGAACAGACCGCTCAATTCTCCCTGGCCGACACCCGCTCCGCCGCCGAGGTTATCGCCGCCCTCCGCGCCCGCCACCTCGCCCCGTCTTCAAGCAATGGGCGTGAGTGCGCGGCACGTAGACCATGCAGACCATCAAGTTACTGCCATAACCTGTACGTCGTCCAGAGCGTGTTATTAAATGTCGCTAAAAGTGACCGAGCGTAAGCATTCTCATCGCTTATCAAAAAGGAAAAGAACCGTTGCTTCCAGGAGCTCTCTGGACGCAAACACGTAAGCATATAAGCCATTATAGAGGCCGCAAAGTAAAGCGATATACCCGCCTCGTCATCCTCCGTCTCGATTGCTTGCGACAGTGCATCCAACCTACGGTTCTTCTTACTGTCCTAAAGCGCTTCCCTACAAAAGGCCTCAGAGGCATTGTGCAATAAAGAATATCCCTCCGTATAAGCAAGCCAAAGGCCTACCCGGAGGGTTCAATGCCTTGGATTATAGCAAAACCAAGCTCAATAGTAACAATATTTCCACCCTTATCCCGGAAATCTCCGGGATAAATACTCCCCAACAGGGAACGAGGCCAATGAGCAGTAGGGAAAAATAAATCTCGGGAAGTGAAAAAAGAATAGGGAGACTTTTCAGTTTCCGCTACAATAGCGGTTGACCACATACTCCTTCCACATTAGACAGTTTCAACCGTTCAAGCACCGCCATCATATCACACTTCCGCGCTGGGTTAACTCGCTTCCCGAGCGACTTGAATGAATAAGGCCCCGCCTTGTTGCCAATA
>SFJE01000001.1 GCA_004555175.1 Lentisphaeraceae bacterium
GACTTATCGTCGATAAGTCCGGGACTTAATTCCGATAAGTGGGGGACTTATCAATCGTGCCAGCCCGAGGCGTAAATCCGACTAGCCCGAGATTGAGGATGTACCCCAATTGGGGAATGCGTGGTACCCCAATTGGGGTAGTTGATGTACGGTAATTGGGGTACCACGCAGTGCCGGGTGCTTGAGTGGGAGACGTACACTCTGCAGGGGGAGTCAGCGCAGGGGCAAGGGCCTTAACCGGTTTCGTTAGATTGAGGGGCGGATTTCACCGATTTCCCGGGATAAGGGCGGTTTTGACGATTTTGCTTGACAGGGGCTTTTGGGGTGTGATACTCTACGTGGCGTTTTGGCGAAAGTAGCTCAGTTGGTAGAGCCCCAGATTGTGGATCTGGTTGTCGCGGGATCGTGCCCCGTCTTTCGCCCCAATTTTAAGCCTCGGTCGGTTGACCGAGGCTTTTTTGTTGCTTTGGGGTGGGGCGGGGGCTGTTAGAGGAGTTGGGCGAAGGGGTCGTCGAGGGCTTGGAGGCGTTCTCGAAGTTGGGCGCGATAGGCGGCTACAAGGTCGGGGCGGCTGTCGGCGAGGTTGTGGCGTTGGTCGGGATCGCTCTCGCGGTCCCAGAGGGTTGCGCAGAGGGGCTTTTGGGGGCCGGGGCAAGAGAAGACGGCGGTGTAGCGGGTGTCGCGCAGGCCGCGGCGGCCGTAGGCGTGTGGGTTGGGGAGGGTGTGTTCTGGGGTGCCGATGGGCGTGGCGGGGAGTGCGTTGGAGCCTTCGGGGGAGGCGTAATGGAGGTAGAGGCAAGGGCGCTGGAGGGGCGCGGGGGGCTCTGCGGCGCGGAGGTGGTCTGCGAGGTTACGGCCGATCATGTGCGGGGGGATAGGCTGACCGAGGAGGCCAAGGAGGGTGGGGGCGAGGTCGAAGGCATCGACGAGGCTGGAATCGAAGGTGTGAGGAATGTGTCCGGGCCAGCGAATCATTAGGGGGATGCGCATTGACTCTTCGTAGGGGTTATTTTTGGCCTGGAGCCCGTGCGCGCCAAGGCAGCAACCGTGGTCGGAGCAGAAGAGGACGATGGTCTCTTCTTCGAGGTGTTCGGCGGCGAGGGCATCGAGGATGCGGCCGAATTGCTCATCGACACCGGCGACGGCGGCAAGGTAATCGGGCATCGACGTGCGGAAGTGGCGGCCCATCGGGGTGTCTGCAGGGGGGTAATCGCCCTTGGCGAGCGTTTCGGCGGGCTTTCCACGGAAGCGCGCGCGGTACTTCTCCGGGACGAGTTCGTAGCCGGTGTGGGGCGGGTTCATCGAGACGACGAGGGCGAAGGGGCGCTGGGCGGTCTTGAGGAAGTCGATCGCGCGGTCGGCCTCGTGTTCCGGGCCCCACTGGTCAACGAAGTGGAAGCCCTCGCGCGGGGCATTGCCATCCCAGTACATCGGCCGGAGGTGCCAATCGTAGGTGCCATAGGCGTACCAGTGGTTGAAGCCGTGGCGGCGCGCTGGGGGACACCACTCGTTCCACTTGAGTTTGCCATTATTATTATAGGTGGGGATCCAGGGCGGATGGGGAGCGTCAAGGTGCCACTTGCCAATGTAGGCGAGGTCGTAGCCGGCGCGCGCAAGGAGGTCGGACCAGCAAGTGATGTCGGCACGCAATTCAGGCCCGCGGCGCTTGTCGGTGGAGGCGCAGTTGGCCCAGACGCCGCTGACCTCGGGCATAGCGCCGGAGAGGAAGATGGCGCGGAAGGGGCTGCAGACGGGGTAGTTGCTGATGGCTTGCGTGAAGGTGTGGGCTTGGCGTGCAAAGGCATCGAGGCGCGGGGTCTGGGCGAGATCCAGGCCCATAAAGCCGAGGGCGTGGGCGCGCATTTGGTCGGGAAAGACGATGAGGAGGTTCGGCCGCTTGGGCTCGGCGGCGCGGACGGGGCGGGCACAGTAACAGGCGAGGCTAAGGCCAAAGAGGCGTAGGAAGGTTCGTCTGGAAGTCATCGTAAGGCTCCTGAGGGGGTGGGAATAGGTTGAAGAGACTATAGCATAGCTGTGCGGTTTGGGGCGAAGGGGCAAGTAATCAACGCGGGGTGCGTTCAAGCGTATGCAGGAGCGCGGGGGCGCAGTTTGTATAATGGCGGTGAGTGTGGTATGCTAGGAGGCGTAACAGGAGGAACTGGTATGTTCAGAACTGCATTGATGGCTTCTTTGGCTTGTTTGGGCGGACTGCTTTGGGCGGCTCCGGAGTGGGAAGACGAGACGGTCTTTCAGGTCAATCGTGAGCCAGCGCGTGCGGCGTTGCTGCCGCAAGGATCGGGGCGAACCTTCTCGTTGAATGGGACGTGGAAGTTCCATTTCGCGATGAAGCCGGAGGAGGCGGTCACGGGCTTTGAGGCGCCGGAGTATGATGTCTCTGGCTGGGATAACATCGAGGTGCCGCTGAGCTGGCAGATTGCTGGCTATGGTACGCCGATCTACACGAACGAGGAATATCCCTTCCGCATCGCCCCGCCCAAGGTGACTGCCGAGCCGCCGCGCGGGTGGACCGCCTATGCCGAGCGTAACTCGGTGGGCGCCTATCGGCGGACCTTTACATTGCCTGAGGGTTTCTCGAAGGGGCGGGTCTACCTGCGCTTTGAGGGGGTGGAATCGGCCTACTATGTGTGGCTGAATGGGCAGAAGATTGGCTATAGCGAGGATTCCTTCACCGCGGGCGAGTTCGATATCACCTCCGCCCTCAAGCCCGGGGAGAATATCCTCGCGCTACAGGTCTATCGTTGGTGCGATGGCAGCTATCTGGAGGACCAGGACTTCTGGCGCCTGGCCGGTATCTTCCGCGATGTGACGGTGTGGACCGCCCCGGCGGTGCAGGTGCGCGATGTGTGGCTGCGTCCTAGCCTGGCCGATGACTACACCACCGGCACGGTTGCCGGCGAAGTGTGGGTGCGCAACGCGGGCAGCGAGCCGAGCGCGGCCACGGAGGTGATGGTGGGGATTGGCAAGATTTACGAGCGCAAGCTGGCCGTGCCGGCGTTGAACCCGGGGCAGGAGGTCAAGTTGGCCCTGCCCGAAGCGCAGGTGCCCGGCGTGTTGCGGTGGTCGGCCGAGGAGCCGAATCTCTATGACGCGCGTGTGGCGTTGGCCAACGGCGATGCGCGGGCGCTGAAGGTGGGCTTCCGCCGGATTGAGGTGGGCAAGCAGGGCGAACTCTTGGTCAATGGCGTGAGCACCATCCTCAAGGGCGTAAATCGCCACGAGATGGATCCCGATCGTGGCCGCGCGTTGACGCGTGCGCGGATGGAGCAGGATGCGCAGTTGATTAAGGCTGGCAACTTCAACGCGGTGCGCACCTCGCACTATCCGGACCATCCCTACTGGTATGAACTCTGCGACCAGCTGGGCATCTATGTGATGGACGAAGCGAATGTCGAGGCCCACCAGATTCGCGGCACGGCCAATTGCTTGAACGACCGTCCCTCCTGGCACGCGGCCTACGAGTTCCGCATTCGCAATATGTTCGAGCGCGACAAGAACCACCCCTCCATCATTATGTGGTCGCTCGGCAACGAGACCGGTCCGGGCAAGAACCTGGCCGATCAGGGTGACTGGTTGAAGGCCAACGACCCCGGGCGCTTGGTCCACTACTGCGACTTCCCCGAGAACTCGCCGCACAACGATATGGATAGCGCCATGTACCGCACGCACGATACGCTGCGCGCCATCGCCAAGCGCCACACCCACCGGCCCTTCGTCCATGTGGAGTATGCCCACTCGATGGGCAATGCCTGCGGCAACTTCGATGAGTATATGGAGATTTACGAGACCTGCCCGCGGATGATTGGCGGCTTTATCTGGGACTTTGTGGACCAGAGCCTGCGCGCCGAGAAGGACGAGGCTACCGGCCTCTTCAAGACGGCCCCCAATCGCGGGAAGTCCCTCGCCTTCGGCGGGCTCTTTGGCGACCGTCCGCACTTCGGCAGTTTCTGCGATAATGGTGTGGTGACGGCTGACCGTCAGCCCAAGGGGCAGTTCTGGGCCATCAAGCACGCCCAGCAGTATTTCGGCTTTGCGTGGGATAACGAAAAGAAGCAACTCACCATCAAGAGCAAGTTTTTCCACAAGGTGGCCTCGGGCTACGCGCTCTACAATATTCACGGCGGCCTCCTGGCCAAGTTGCCCGACTTGAAGCCCGGCGAAGAGACCGTGGTGCCCATCGTGCTGAGCGGCACGCCGGATGCCGACTTCCCCGTCTTCATCTGCCAAGGCACGCCTGCCGCCGCGCAGATTCAGGAGCTAGCCGAGGCGTGGTTCGCCATCCCCACCGCCCAGGCGGTTAACTACGGCACCAAGGGCGGGGCGAATGCCAAGTTCCCTGAGATTGAGATGTCGGTGACCGAGGCCGATGGTGTGGTGGAAGTTGCCCCTCAGGGCGGTGCGGCTGGCGGCCCGAAGCTGACCTTCCGTGATGGTGTCCTCTCGCAGGTGCGTTACAACGGCAAGGACCTCTTGGCCTCGCCCCCGCAGTTTACTCTCTTCCGCGCGCCAATCAATAACGATCGCTGGATTCGCGGCTCAGCCACCTGGCGCTCGCTGCTCAACCAGAAGAACCGCTGCGTGGCGATGACTTGGAAGCGCTTGCCCACCAAGCCCGAGGCAGTTCAGGTGGTCGCGCGGATGGCCACCGAGGGCGGGAATGTGCCCTATACCTACACGCTGGTCTGGACGGTCTTTATGAACACCATCACCTGCGAAGGCGTCTTCTACCCCGAGTCGCCGGAGGAGGTGGTGCCGCGCTTGGGCTTCGAGCTGGCCGTTAACCCTGCGCTCGAGAATGTGCAGTACAACGCGCTGGGGCCGTGGGAAAACTATCCCGACCGCAAGGCCGCTGTCTGGCGCGGGCGCTTCGCGGCCAAGCCGGCGGACTTCTTCATCCCCTATTCCGAGACCCAGGAGTATGGCAACCGTGAGGAGGCTCGTTGGGTACTCCTGGACGATGGCGAAGATTCCCTCTGCTTCTTCCCGTCTATCTCCGGGCAGACCTTCGCCTTCTCGGTGACGCAGTGGGATGCTGTCACCCTCCACAAGGCGCAGCTACCCTCGCTCTTACCGCCGCCGGAGAAGACCTGGCTGCATATCGACTATGCCCAGACGGGCATCGGCAATGGCTCCTGCGGGCCGCGCCCCTGGGCTGAGTATCTGGTCTATAACCGCCCCTTCACCTTCGGCTTTGCCCTGCGCTTCGGCTCGCGTCCCTTCCGCGCCCGCCCCTTCCGGGAGACGGCCGGCCTGGCGCTCGTGACGCGCGATGGCAAGAACCGCGTCTCTGTGGCTCCGGCCCGTCCTGGCGCGAAGGTGGAAGTGGCCGTCAATGGCGGCGACTTCAAGCCCTATGCTGGGCCCTTTGAGCTTGAGAGCGGCACCGTGGCCGCCCGCGTTGTGCCCGAGGGCGACCAGTTGCCGACCCCGGCGCTGGAGCGCCTCTTCCCCAAGGAGACCAAGCGCACCGCCTGGAAGGTGCTCGATGTCACCAGCGAAGAGCCCGGCGAAGGCAATGTGGCGCACATCTACGACGGCAACCCCAAGACCTATTGGCACACCGACTGGCGCAATGTCCACCCCGATTATCCCCACGCCTTTACTCTCGACTTTGGGGAAGTGCTGGAGGTCGCCGGCGTGAAGGCCCTGCCGCGCGTTGATGAACTCAATGGCCTGATTGGTGCCTGCCGCATCGAACTCTCCGAAGATGGCAAGACCTGGCGCGAAGTCTTTGCCGGTAAGACCGGTTGGACCCCCGCCAACCGCGCGTGGCGCACCTTCGAGCTGCCCGCCACCAAGGCCCGCTTCCTGCGCTTCACGGCCACGGCCCCCGCTGTAGCTGGGCAGATTTGGGCCACGTTGAGCGAGCTCTCGCTGATTGTCAAGTAAGCTCGCGCCCAGGTAATGGCCGAGAACCTCATTACCTACTGCATGAACGTCCACCCCGGCGAAGATTTGCCGGCGGTGCGGCGTGCTTTGGAGGAGGTTACCCTGCCTTTGCGCGACGCGCTGGGCGCTTCGGCGCCCTTCCCCATCGGCCTACGCCTTGGGGCGGAAGCGGCGGCGGCGCTACGCGCGCAGGAGGAGATTCGGCGCTTTTCGGCCTTTCTGGAGCGCAATCGACTCTCGGTTATCGGCATCAACGGCTTCCCTTACGGCGCCTTCCACAATTGTGCAGTGAAGACCTCGGTCTATGAGCCCGACTGGCTTGATCCCCGCCGCGTGCGCTACACCTGCAACCTCTTCTACGCCCTCTCGCATCTGCCGCATGCGGCGATGGGCGACTACCGCCCCAGCGTGACCACCGTGCCGCTGGCTTACGACCGAGGTCAGGGGCTTTCTCCGCGCTTTGCCGCCGCCATTTGCGAGATGGCCCTCTTCCTGCGCAAGCTCGAGGGCTACACCGGCGTGCGGATGATGCTCGCCCTCGAGCCCGAACCTGACTGCCTGTTGGAGAGCACGCGCACGGTTATCGACTTCTTCGAAGCGCTCTGGCGCCACCCGGAGTGGGTCCCGGCCTACCGAGACTACGTTGGCATTTGCTTCGATACCTGCCACTTCGCCCTCTGCTATGAGGATCCCCTCAACGCCCTGCGCACCCTCGTCTCGGCCAACGTGCCGGTGGCGCGCATCCAGACCTCGGCGGCCCTCGAGTTCTCTCAGTTCGCCAAGGCCGAGGACCTCGCGCCCTTTATCGACGGCGTCTACCTCCATCAGACCCGCCGTCGCGAGAAGGATGCCTCCATCACCTGCTTCCATGACCTGACGCCCGAGGTCCTCCCCGACCTCGTTGGCCGCCGCGGCCGCATCCATTGCCACGTGCCGCTGGCTTGGGAGGGCGCTGGAGCTATCGGCTCTACGCGCCACGCCCTCACCCCCGCCTTCTGGCGCTATGTCCGCGCCGGTGGCTGGCCCATTGAGGTGGAAACCTACACCTACCACGTCCTCCCCGAACACCTGCGCACGCGCACCCTCTCCGAGGCTATCCTCGATGACATCCACTGGGTCCGCATGCAACTGCGCAATGTGTGAAGCGCCCGGCGCTGCGCTTCGCAAGCTACTCGATAAAACGAATTGCCGCCGCTCCCGGTGTGGAAGCGGCGGCAACTTGTTTACAGTGCCTTAGCGCGTGGCGAAGGCGTAGGCGTTGCGGAAGATCTGCATCCAGGGGCCGTCCTCGCCGCCGGCGAAGGTGCCGTCGTCGTAGGAGAGCTGCAGGGCGCGGAAGGAGCGCTCGGGGTGCGGCATCAGGATGGTGGCGCGGCCGTCTTCGGAGGTGAAGCCGCAGAGACCTCCCGCCGAGCCGTTCGGGTTCCACGGGTAGACCTCGGTGGGCTGCCCCTTGCCGTCGACAAAGCGTAGCGCCTGGGTGGCCTTGGCGGAATCTTCGGCGTTGGCGAACTGGACGCGCCCTTCGCCGTGGGCCACGGCAATCGGCAGGCGGCTGCCGGCCATTCCCTTGAGCAGGACGCTGGGCGATTCAAGCACCTCGAGCGTGCAGTAGCGCCCCTCGAACTGCTCGGAGGCGTTGCGCACAAAGCGTGGCCAGTGTTGCGCGCCGGGGATGATGTCCTTGAGCTGCGAGACCATCTGGCAACCGTTGCAGACACCGAGGGTGAAGGTGTCGGGCCGCTCGAAGAAGCGCTTGAACATCGCCTTGAGCTCGGGGTTGAAGAGGATGCTACGCGCCCAGCCCGAACCGGCGCCCAGGACATCGCCGTAGGAGAAGCCGCCGCAAGCGACCAGCCCCTTGAAGTCGGCCAGGTCCACGCGCCCCTCCAGGAGGTCGGTCATGTGCACGTCGATAGCCTCGAAGCCGGCGAGGGTGAAGGCGGCGGCCATCTCGATGTGGCCATTGACGCCCTCTTCGCGCAGGATAGCCATCTTGGGGCGGCGCGCCGGGTCGGGCGCGGGGGCGGCATTGAGCGGGAAGGTGACCTTGAAGTTGAGGCCCGGGTCATCGGTCAACCCGGCCACCTCGAACTCCTGCTTGGCGCAGGCGGGGTTATCGCGCAGAGACTGCATCTGATAGGTGGTCTCCGACCACGCGCTACGCACGGCCGCGAGCTTCTCATCGAGCGCGGGCTCGTCGTTGACCGTCACCTGCAGCACCGGGTCATCCTGCACAAAGCCAATCCAGCTGCCCGCCACACCGTGCTTGGCCAGGATGGCCTCGACTTCGGCGGCCTTCTCCTCGGCTACCTGTAGCACCGCGCCGAGCTCTTCGCTGAAGAGCGCCGAGAGGGCGTCCTGCCCCACCAAGTTCGCCGCCACGCCACGCCCGCCGGAGATTGCCATCTCGGCGAGGGTGACGGCCACACCGCCATCGGAGCGGTCGTGATAGGCCAGCACCAACCCCTGCGCCACGAGCTCCTGCATCGCCTCATAGAAGCTGCGCACAGCCTCGGGGCTCTCCATATCGGGCACCGCCTCACCAATCTGGTTGTAGACCTGCGCCAAGGCGGAGGCCCCGAGGCGGTTTTTGCCGTTGCCCAGGTCCACGAGCATCAGACGCGAGGCGCCGGGCTTGAAGTCGGGGGTGACATCCTTATGCGCATCGGTGACCGTGGCGAAGGAGGAGACGATGAGCGAGAGCGGGCCCACCTGCTTGTGCTCGGCACCCTTGGAGTCGGTCCACACCGTGCGCATCGAGAGCGAGTCCTTGCCCACCGGGATGCAGACCCCCAGGCGCGGGCAGACATCCATGCCAACGGTCTCGACGGTGTCGAAGAGCCGCGCGTCCTCGCCCGCTTCGCCGCAGGCGGCCATCCAGTTGGCCGAGAGCTTGATGGTGCCGATTGGGCCGATGGGGGCGGAGGCGAGCTGCAGGATCGCTTCGCCCACGGCCATACGCCCGGAGGCGGGGGCGTCGACGATCGCGATGGGGGTGCGCTCGCCGGTGGCCATCGCTTCGCCCGTGGCGCACTGGTAGCCCGTGACGGTCACAGCGTGGTCGGCCACGGGGAGCTGATACTTGCCGCACATTTGGTCGCGATGGACCAGACCGGTAATCGTGCGGTCGGTAATGGTGACGAGGAAGGTCTTGTTGGCCACGGCCGGGAAGCGCAGCACGCGCTGAAGGGCCTCGGCCGGGGTCACGTTGCCGAAGTCGAGCGGCTGGGTGGGCAACTGGACGTGCGCCACATCGCGTACCATCCGCGGGGGCTTGCCCAGCAGCGTGGAGATGTCCATATCGATGGGATTGTCGCCAAAGTGCTCATCGTGCAGGACCATGCGGCCGTCGTCGCGTGTCTCGCCAATGAAGGCCACCGGGCAACGCTCGCGCTCGCAGAACTGCTCGAAGAGGAGGCGGTCTTCCGCGCGGATGGCCAGCACATAGCGCTCCTGCGCCTCGCAACACCAAATCTCCATCGGGCTCATCGAGATCTCTTCGTTGTGCACCTTGCGCAACTCAAAGTCCGCACCGGTCGCCTCCACCAGCTCCGGGCAGCCGTTGGAGAGACCACCGGCACCGATGTCGTGGAGCGAGAGGATGGGGTTCTTCGCGCCCAGGGCCACGCAGGCATCAATCACGCCCTGGCAACGGCGCTGCATCTCAGCGTTGCCGCGCTGGACTGAATCGAAGTCCAGCTTTGCCTCATTCGTGCCGCTGGTCATCGAGCTGGCCGCGCCGCCGCCCAGGCCAATGCGCATCGCCGGGCCGCCAATCTGCACCACCAGCACGTGCGGCGGGACCTCCTTCTTGAGCACCTGGTCGTGGCGGATGTTGCCCATGCCGCCAGCGAGCATAATGGGCTTGTGGTAGCCCCAGTACTTCCCGCCGGCCTCCTCTTCCAGGGTGCGGAAGAAGCCGCAGAGCTGCGGACGGCCGAACTCGTTGCCGAAGGCAGCCCCGCCGATGGGCCCTTCCATCATAATCTCGAGGGCCGAGGCCAGGCGCTCGGGCCGCTCGGCGTAATCCTTCTCCCACGGCTGCAGATAGCCGGGGATACGCAGGTCGCTCACGCAGAAGCCGCAGATGCCGGCCTTGGTGCGCGAGCCGATGCCCGTGGCGCTCTCGTCGCGAATTTCACCGCCCACGCCCGTGGCCGCGCCGGGGTAGGGGGAGATGGCCGTCGGATGGTTGTGCGTTTCCACCTTCATCAGCATCTCCACCTGGTCTTCGGCGAACTTGTAGGTGTTGTCGGTGGGGTCGGCCTGGAAGGCCTGCACGCGGAAGCCGTCAATCACGCCCGAGTTATCCTTATAGGCCACCTGCGTGCCTTCGGGGTGGAGCTTGTGGGTGTTCTTAATCATCCCGAAGAGCGAGACATCGCGCTCCTGGCCGTCGATAATCCACTTGGCGTTGAAGATCTTATGGCGGCAGTGCTCGGAGTTCACCTGCCCGAACATCGTCAGCTCGGTGTCGGTGGGGTTGCGCTTGGCGGCCGTGTAGGCGTTGAAGAGGTAGTCGATCTCCGGATCGCTCATCGCCAGGCCAATTTCCTTATTCGCGCGCACGAGCGCCTCGCGCCCCTCGCCTAGCACATCGAAGACCTTCCCCTTCGCCGGACGCGCCACCACAAAGAAGTTCGGCAGCTCCTCGGCTGTAAAGACCCCTTCAATCATTCGGTCATGCAACGCATTCAGCGCCGGCTTGAGTGCCTCGCGCGAGAGAATCGTCCCCCCCTGCTTGACCGCCAGGTGCATCGCCCGCTCCACGCGCCGGACCCCCTTCACCCCGCAATAGCGGAAGATGTCACTCGCCTTCGAGCTCCACGGCGAAATCGTCCCCAACCGCGGCGCCACAAAGATCCCCTCCTGCGGCAGCGTCTTCGCTCCATCCGCATCCAACAGCGTGCACGCCTTCTCCCGCGCCTCCGCCGTCAGTTCGCTACTCTCTTGCAAGAGATAGACCCACGCCGTCTCAACCTCACACCCCGCAAAACCGGCCTCCGCCAACCGCTTCAACAATGCCTCCACGCGAAACGCCGAGAGTGCCGTCTGACCAACCAAAAACGCCGTCGCCATACCGTGATCCTTCCGTTTTGACAGGAAATCGTGAAACAAGTGCGCGCAGTATAGCACAATCCCTCGCACACTGCTTGCGCCTATGGTGGCGATGACATAGTCCCCGCGCTTCGCCGCCGGGCCGTTGTTGTCCAGCCCCGCCAGCCCTCGCCACCGGGGCTGGCAGCGCAGACCTCTGCAAAAGGCCGCGTGAAGGAGACGCTATTGCCAACACCTTAAGCTCCCCCGCTCCGGAGTCGTTCCGAGTGCCACCGTGCGTCTATTTCGCCCGTGGCTCGTTTGCTTTCGCGTCCGGGGCGGGGGGGAACTATTAAGTCTAAGACTTATTGCCAATAAGTCTGGCTCTTATTGGTTCTCCCCGCCCGAGGCTCAGATCGCCCCCGCCCGTGGGCAAGGTTGTACCCCAATTGGGGAATGGCCTGTACCCCAATTGGGGAATGCGTGGTACCCCAATTAGGGTACGCTCCGCACTCCGGGCGTGCGCCAAACTGGGGGCGTCGTGCCTTTTTTGTTTGCCATTGGGGGGCGGGCCTGCTATAATGCGCAGCGAAAAGTGGAGTGGGCGCGAGCCCAAGACAATTTGTTAAGGAAGACGACAATGGCCAAGTTTAGGTTCAAGGCGCTTGATTCGCAGGGCAAAGAGGTCTTTAGCACCGTGGAGGCGGAGTCGCAGAGTGCCGCGATTGAGAAGATTCGCGGGATGAAGTTGACGCCTAAGGCCATTGGCCTGATCAAGGAAGATGCAGCCGAGGCGGCCCCGGCGCCGGCGCAGAAGGCCCCGAAGAAGGCCAAGAGCGGCGGCGGGAAGAAGTTCAAGCTTTTTGGCGGCAGCATCAAGACCAAGGACCTGATGGTCTTTACGCGGCAGTTGGCCACGTTGGTGGATGCGGGCTTGCCACTCACGCGCGGGTTGCGCGTGCTGCACCGGCAGACGACGAACGAGACGATGAAGGCGGCCCTTGCCGGGATGCTCGAGACGGTGGAGACGGGCAACACCTTCTCCGAATCGCTGGGCAACTATCCCAAGATTTTTAACCACCTCTATGTGAATATGGTGAAGGCCGGTGAAGCCGGTGGTGTGCTCGAGACGGTCTTGAACCGCTTGGCCGAGTTTATGGAGAAGGCCGAGAAGATCAAGAACAAGGTCAAGGGCGCGATGACCTACCCGATTGTGGTGCTCTGCGCGGCCGTCGGCATTGTGGTCTTCCTCATGCTCGCGGTAATCCCGAAGTTCCAGCAGATCTTTACCGACCTGATGGGGAGCGACGAGGGGATGCCGGCGTTGACGCAGTTCGTCATCAACCTCTCCGAGGGGGTGAAGCACTACTGGCTGCCGGGTGGGGTGGCGATCGTTGGTGCTATTATCGGCATCAAAATCTTCTTCAAGACGCCCTTCGGCTCGTTGCTGCGCGATAAGATGGCCCTCACGATGCCGGTTTTCGGCGACCTGACGCAGAAGACGGTGGTGGCGCGCCTGACGCGTACGCTCGGCACGTTGCTCTCTTCGGGCGTGCCGGTGCTGCAGGCGCTCTCGATTGTGAAGGACACCACGGGCAACCAGGTGGTCTCCAAGGCGTTGCAGTCGGTGCATGACAGTGTGAAGGAAGGTGAGGGGATGACCGCGCCTTTGGGCGCGAGTGGCGTCTTCCCGGCGATGGTCGTTTCGATGGTGGAAGTCGGCGAAGAGACCGGTGCCCTGCCCGAAATGCTCATCCGCGTGGCGAACACCTACGACGATGAGGTGGATAATGCGGTGGCGGCGATGACCTCGATTATCGAGCCGATTATGATTATCTTCCTGGCGGTGGTCGTCGGTGGCATTGTGATTGCAATGTTTATGCCGCTGATTTCGATTATCGGCTCGATTGGCCAGCAGTCTGCCTAAGGGAGAAAGGAGCCGTGAGGATGAAGGAAACTTCAGTGCGTTTGCGCAAAGGCTTCACCTTGGTGGAGCTGTTGGTGGTGATTGTGGTGATCGGTATTCTGGCCGCCGGCATCTTCAAGCTGATGGGCTCGGCCAACAACAAGGCGGCGGTGGCCAAGACCACCGCGCAGGTGCACGCGATCGCCACATTGCTGGAGGAGTACAAGGCCATCTACGGCGAATACCCGATTGTTTCGGCGCAGTATTTGGATAATGATGAGCCCATCGGTTACGCAGCGCTCGAGTTTCGCTTTGTCACCGAAGAGGGCGATGATGCGCACCCGAGTTATGGCAATAGTGGGAGCACATCGAGTTCTTCGGGGATGAAGTTTAAGATCCGTAACGGCGCCTCCACCAAGATGGTCACGCCCTCCTTCGCGCGCGGTAAGGGCGATGAGATGACCTTCGGCCTCTGCTCGCACTTCGTTCCCCGTGCCACGACGATTCAGAATAACATTAGCGAAGACTTGGTTACCTACTATCGCCGTCAGTTCCAGAGCCCGGCCTCCGGCTCGCCCTACGAGCTGGAGATTAAGGGCCTTAATGTCTCCGACCCCTTGGGGCAGACGATTGTCAAGGAACAGGCTGACCTGAACCTTCATCAGCTTCACCTTGCCTGGCAGCGGTTGGAGAAGGATGGAATGGTCTACGCGTCCACCTATACGAATATCGACACCGGCTCCTCGCGTTACATCGCCGGGGCGAGCAATGATGCCTGGGGGCAGACGCTGGTCTACAAGAACGATGGCGGCGCCGGTGAGATTGTCTCGGCTGGGCCCGACGGTATCTTCGGCACGGCTGATGACATTTCCAGCGGCGGCGCGTCGGTGGATGAGGGTGACGACGACTAACCGTGCTTTTAACGCGATAGACATTTCTTAGGAGATCTTTTATGCGTAACGCTTCCCCCGCTTTTGCTTCGCTTCGCCAGGGCTTCACGCTGATTGAAATCTTGGTGGTCATTGTGATTATCGGTGTGCTCGGCGGTCTGGGCATGGGTGGCTACAGCTACTTCATTGAGCAGGCTCGCAAAAAGAATGCGGCCGATATGTGCGCGCAAATCGCTACCGCTTGGGCCAACTTCCATCGCGATCTCACCTTCTGGCCAGATGAGTATAAGATTGGCTCTTCGGGCGTTAAGGAGATGAATCCCGATATGTGCCTGGTGCTGGGCAAAGGAAAGTATCTGGATGTGCTCTACATCGATTCCGATTCGCCCTCGGGCCTTAAGCGTAACAAGGAGAATGAGGCTGAGTTGAAGTATGGGATGCTCGACCCTATTGGCGAGCGTCTCTTCAAGCGCAATCCGCGTAGCGCCAAAATCAAGGATCACCTCTATCAGTTCTGCCTGGATGTCAATGAAGATGGCATTGTCGATAGCTCCGATGGAATGCCCGCCAAGGTCCTGCAAGGCAAGAAGATTCGTGGCGATGCCGCCGTCTGGTGCTGGCCGGAAGATGAGGATGCCCGCAGTGAGGGCGATGTGTACGCCAAGAGCTGGTAAGGCTACTGAAATTGAAAGGGTTTCGTATGTTTACTGCTTCGCTGTCCGCTTTCTCCAAGGCCCGGTGCACGCGCCGCGGCTTCACGCTGATTGAACTCTTGGTGGTCATTGTGATTTTGGCCTCGCTCGTGGGGTTGGGCTCCTTTGCCGTGGTGCGCACCCTGCGTAGCGCTGAGGAGACCAAGCGCTCCGCCTTCGCCAAGACGCTCAACAGCGCAATTATGGCCTACAAGAATGAGCACGGCGAGTATCCGCTGACCACCTCGACTTCGGATGCATCCTATACGGCCGGCTCGGTGAGCAGCAATGCGCCCAAAACGGGGAACGCGGAGATCTTTATGCTCCTCTTGGGGCGTGACACCAGTGGCAAGCGCGATTCCTCCAAGCGCGCCTATCTCACTGACTCCTCCTTCCTTTACATCTATCATAACAAGCGCGTCTCGAAGCTCGATGAAGTGTTGGCAAAGGGGGGCGTCTCGGCATCGGATGTGATTGGTTTCCCGATTGTGATGAACCAGACAAAGGCCGCGACCTGGAAGCCCTTGAGTGGTGCAAAGGCCTTCGCGCCGGTGAAGATTACCTTTAACTTTGAGCTTGATCAATACACCGTCTCTGTCCCCAATAGCGGGACCTTCCAGCAAGTCATTAAGCTGCACTAAGGATTGACCGCACGCGCTAAGGATTGCCGCTATGTATCTTCTGCCGAACCACACCGAGGTGCCCGGGCCGCTTGCCGTCAGGAAGGACGGCCGGTCGCGTTGGGGCTTTACGTTGATTGAACTCTTGGTCGTCATCGGCATTGCGGCGATGCTCCTGACGATGGCTACCACGCAGTTCTTTGGCGCGATGCGCCGCGAAAGCACCACTAAGAGCCGCAATCAGTTGCGCGACATGCTGCTTACTGCTCGCCAGCAGGCCTGTATCCTTGGCACCACCCACATCCTCATCTGCTGGAATGCTAATGCCACGGTGACGGTGGGCGACAAGACCAAGACCGATGGCAAGCAGGGGCGTTACGCCCTCTTCCAGTATGTGGGAGATGTGTGGAAGAAGGGGTCAAAGCTCTATACGCCCTTTGGCGTGCAGAGCGAGCAACTCGCTTCGCTCAAGCATGGTGCGCGCGCCGTCAGTCTGGCCGACCCCAGTGCCACGAAGTTCGCGCGGATCACCGATGTGGTTCGCTCCCCCTCCAAGACCGATGAAAAGGTGGAAGAGGAGTTGCGCAACAAAACGGCGAACATTGATATGGCCTATATGGTCGGGGGCGAGAAGGTGACCGGGCAGTGGTCGGTGCCGATGTACCCTGTGGCCGACTTCTCGGGGTCGCTGCAGGATCTGGAGAATGGGCGCGTGCCGTTGGCCATCCGCACCTCCTCCACCCTCTCCTTGCCGCAGTATTATGCCTTTGATAAGGATCGCTTGGTCTTCATCTTCACCCCCGATGGCTGCCTGGATGCCACCTCCGACAAGTCCATCACGGCCAAACACTCGCTTGCAAGCAGCGCCAAGAATGTCACCATCGGCCTAAGCGTCAATGACGATGGCACCGTTAAGCTGGAGAAGTAGGCCACGCCTTGGATTCGCAGGACAGGAGACAGTATGCAAACGCTCTTTCACCGAACCCTCCACCGATTGCTTCGCGCTGGATGCCGTTGCAGGGCTGGTTTCTCGCTCATCGAGGTGAATATGGCTATCTTCGTGCTTGCCGGCGGTGCGTTGGCCTTGATGGCGCTCTTCCCGTTGGGCTTGCGCGATAGTCTCGCCTCGCGTAATGAGATGCGCCTCTCGGCCTTTGCAGAGCGCCTCCTCGGCGCGGCGCAGATTGCCGCGAGCGATCCCGCTGTGGCTTCGGTCGATGACTTGGCTGATGCGCTTGAAAGTTCGCCCTTCAACTTCAAGCTCGATGATGACCCTGGTAACTATAATTCAAACACCACGGCTGAGCACGATGCCACCTCGGGGGTCTACTATCACGCCTGGATTCTAAGGGAGTCAACGGATACGGATGACAAAGAGATTGCCCAGATTGGCGTGCAGGTGACCGCTGAGAACGCCAAGCAGAACCGCTTTGCCTTGCGCAATGCGCCCGTCTATGTCATCCGCGTGGCGGTAGATAAGAAGAACAAGAACTAATCTCCCTGTTGCGAAGCCGGAAGGAACGCTTATGCCACACCTTTTCACCCTCTCCCACACGCTTCGGCCCCTGCGTCGGCTCGGACGGCGCGGCTTCTCGTTGATTGAAGTGCTCGTGGCGATGACGATTCTCACGGTCATCGTCCTGATTGTTGCGGGGATCTTCCAGCAGACCGGTCTGGCGTGGACCCTCGGCCTGCGCCGCGCCGATGCGCAGTCGGTGACCCGTGCGGTCGTTGGCGCCATTAGCCGCGATTTGGCGATGATGGTCGACCCGGCCAACTTTGTCATCGCTCCGGCAGAGCAGGATGGTTCAGCGCGCGAGAGCGCCTATTCTGCCGGAAATGTCGATGCCGCCGATGGCGCCCTCTCTGGTTCGCTCGATTTCTGGATTCTCCGCCCGGCAGACATCTCGATGACGGATATGGCGGATTCCTCGCTGCCCACGCGCGAATTGGTTCACCTGACCTACTCCTCGGGTTCGAATGTCACGCGCAAAGAGGAGATCTTCGCTGGCGATCCGCCTCGCCTCAAGCAACAGCGCGATACGCGCTTCAACCTAGGCCGCGGCAGCATCTCCTTTACCGAGCCCTCCGGCACGAACTACGCGGGCTTCGCTTCGCTCTACGACCAGGCCGGCATCGAGATCAAGGTTAAGCCCCACACCCCCGAAACCATCAACGATTACGAAATCGCCGTGGCCTCCTGCGGGCCTGATGGTGAGTGGGGCACCGAGGATGACATTCGCCCCTGGGTTGAGGGCGAGGATAACAAGTAGCCCATGGCTCAGCATTGCATTTGTAAGGAGACGCCATGTTTCTGAACTTCACAGCCCCTGCGCGCCCTTCGCTTCGCTCCGGATTTACCTTGATCGAGCTGCTTGTGGTTATCGTTATTCTGGGCGTATTGATTGCAACCTTTGCCTCCTCCACCTCCTCGGCGCGCGAGACTGCGCGGATCGCCAAGGCCACCGTCGAGGCGCGCGAACTGGCTAACGCCATTCGCCTCTACGGCATGACCATGCTCGATACGGCCGATGACGACACCGATGGCGGCGACCCCTTGGGCGACTTGGGGTTGCGCGAGGGGCTCACCGAGGCCTCGCCTGAGCTCACGCGCACCCTCACCCTGCCCAGCGCGGCGAATGGGAATGTGGTCTACTATAAGGCCAGTGACAACGCCATTCGCAAAAATCGCCTCTGCGATCCGTGGGGCAACCCTTATCGCATCCGGATGCGGAAGGTGACGCCGACCGAGCAGGATGAGGATGATTATGTTATTTTTGTGCCAATCGTGGGGCGCCACCGGGCCCTTGAGCCGATGAAGAACTGATTGGGAGACTTTGCCTTATGCGTTCCAACATCCCTTCCCGCCGCGGTTCGGCCCTGCTGATTGTGCTGGGGCTCTTGGCCTTCTTGATGATTAGCGCGGTGGCCTTCTCGATTTCCATGCGCACCGAGCGCTCGGCGGCTGCTGCCTATCGCCGCAACCTGATGGCGCGCGAATTGCTCTCCACCGCCTTTGCCGATGCCCGCGCCACGCTCGATTATGCCCTTGAAGTTCAGCGCGAAGAGGCCGGGTTTAGTCGCAATGATGCCGCCACGCGCACCGTTGAGGCGCTCGCGCCCTTCAAGTATCCTGGAGAGGATCGCTACGGGCGGCTCATCGCTTCGCGTAATAGTGATGCCTTCGATGCCACCTCCGTGAGTGATGATCCGGTGGCCTATCTACTCGACAGCAAGGTGCTCGCGCATGTGCCGCCCTATGTGGCCTATCCGGTCTATATGGCCTTGGAGCAGCAACAGCAGGTGCTGAACGAGGGGGCCGATCCGCTGGGTGAAGGTTCGCGCTATAACATTGATTGGTCGGCCGGATGGAAGCCGATCAAGGCAAAAATCCCGAAGATGACCGTGGATGTCGCCGTTGCGGGGAACACGATCTTGGAGTCCGTGGTTGGGCGTATGGCCTGGGCGGTGGTGAACCTCTCCGATTCGCTGGACATTAATGCCATCGGCTCGGCCTCAACTTGCCGCGGTCTGGGGTTGACGGCCTCGGAGTTCGCCTTTGGCATCACTGACCCCTCGAAGGTCACAGAGGCCTATGAGCTGTTGAAGGAGAACCGCAATACGGTCGATGGCACGGAGTTGGCCCTGCAGACCTTCTGCTCGAATGCCGACTTAGCCCAATACGCTGCCAGTAGCGGCGGTGAGGAGTTGACGATAGAGAGTGATGGCATCTCGCCCTTCTCTTGGCAGGACGCCATCGCCAATGAGGAGGATGGCTTCTATTCTCCCTTCTCGGTCTACAGCTTCTGGCCCAAGAGCGAGCGAAAGAAGGAGGATGGTGCGCGCGCCTCTTCCGATTCTGAGGAGACAACCCTCGCCTGCAATGATCTCGATGAAGGGGCAACGGCGGACCCCTCCTCCGGCACGGGGCTAGAGCTCGCCAACGCGGTCAAGCAGGCCCTTGGTTCGGATAGCGGTGCCGGCGACAACCTCGTCTTGCTCTTGCATGACTATCTGGACGCCGATTCCGTCCCCTCCGATGCCAATGCAGAAGGTCCCGAATCGCTCTGGGCCAATGCGATGCCAACGGTTGAACGCGTGCCGATGCTCTCGGAGGTGGCTTATGATGCGCAGGGGTGGGGCGAGGGTGAGACCTTGGTGACGGCCATCGCGAAGGCCTTTACGGAGGCTTTCAAGGGGCAAGAGCCCAAGTTAAACGGGGCTGTCACGCGTATTGAGGATATTCCGAGCCACTTTGGCGACCAGACGATTAACATTGAGTTACCGGCCTTTTCGCAGACGATTGGCTTGCGGAGCTACTTCCCCGGAGGAAAGACGGCAACGGGGAACTTCACCTTCTCGCCCGAGGGGTTTGCTGGCGTGTATGCGGTGGCCACTCAGGGCAATAAGAAGTTGAAGATGGAGAAGGACGTTGTCAAGGGGTCGCTCTCGGTGGGGGGCTCGCTGGAGGTGGATGGCGGCTCGGAAGCCATCTTCCGGAGCACGGGTTCTCAGCCGAACATCCCGATGAGCACGGGGAAGTTTAAGTTGGCATTCAAGGGCACGGAGTTGCCGGTGGCTAATCTCGACAAGACTAGTCCGGATGATGCCGAGGAGATGCAGGTAAACTTGCTGGTGGACTTCTTCTTCCGCGTGCCCTGCAAGCAGGGTTCCCAGGTGGTCGATCTTTGCCCCTCGGCCAGGTCTGGTGCCGAGCGCGGCGAGGGCAATCTCCCCTCCACCCTTGCTAACCGCATGAGTGTGAGCGAAATCAGTAAGCTCGACGCGCAGTATTTCCGTATCACGCGCCCTGTGACGATCACCTTCACCCTCCAGTGGAAGATTGAGGAGCAGGAGGGCACGGATGGTCAGAAGACCTATACGGCCAAGATTGATGACCAGGCCCTAAAGGTTGAGGCCAAGGTGGATATTGCCGCGACCCTGAAGATGGACTCCCAGGAGCTTAAGCCGGCTACGGAAGATAAGGCCTCCTACCAATCCCTCTCGCCAGATGTGGGGGCTTGGTTCACGATTGACCCGCGCTACAACTGGCTCTCTCCGATGCTCGGCACCTCCGATGAACCTTCCGCCTATTTGGGCCAGAGCAGCGGTTATCGTAAGAACTTCTCGTCGCCGCACTGGATCTTCCAGGCGGATGGTGCGCTGACGAGCGGCGAGAATACGCCCTCGCAGGTTCAGCAGGATTACGCCAGCGCCCATAGCGACTTGGTGCCCTTCTCTTGGGGCCTCGCGGTCGAGGAGATCCGCTATGGTTACAACGATGCCGGCCAGCTGCTCTTGCCGGCTGAGCTCGCCTTCTTGCCGGTGCCCTACGATCACAGCTTTTGGTCGCCGAACACGAGCAGTTACATGACCAGCTCCTTTTCGAATTATCACACGCGGGTGGCCCAAGCCTCCTTCTTCCGGACCTTGCCGGTGGTCGATTTGAACGATGGCGCGCTGGACTACACGAAGTACACCAAGATCGCTTCGCTCTTGCGGGGCTTTGGGGGCGAGAACTTCCCTGAAGAGCATCGCGGCATTGTCAACGCCTTTGCAGCGCAGGATAACTACCTTCTCCATCAGCGCCTTAAGCAGTTTGCCCTGCTCGGCATTCCGCCGACGATTAAGCAGGCGGCCTATGTTACCTACCAGCGCTTGAAGGCCACCGAAAGCGTCAAGCGTGTGGCCTCTGGAATGGTCAATGAGGACCTCAAGGCCCTCAAGTCCCTCACGCCGGATGTTCCCTTGACCTCAGAGGAAGCCAAGCCGAAGTATGATGAGTTCGTTACCAAGTATCTCTTCCCGCTCCCGAGCACGTCTGGTGGCAACTACAATCGTGCCAAATTGTGGTCCGGCAGCCAGAAGCTCTACGAGAATAAGACCGGTACCCCCACGCGCCCAAAGACCCTCGACTTCATTGTCCAGGATGATCCCAACGGCTCTTTCGCCGATCGTTTGAAGGCCTATAACCAGACCAAGGGCTCGGCTGACAAGCTCGGGCAGAATGATATGACCACCCTCCTGGCCATTGCCAAGGAGAGCTTCGGCGATCGCCAGCAGCTTTTCCTCTTCATTCTGCGCGCGGACGCGATTGCCTATAACTCGGCACGCGAACTCTCGGCCCATAAGCCCCTCTCCACCGCCCGCGCCGTGGCCCTCGTCTGGCGCGATGCGTATGGCGAACTGCCCGACCGCGTGGTCTACTACCAGTTCATTCCCTAAGGATTCGCAATGGATCAAGAACCAAGCATCGATGAGTTTGACGGCGAGGAGGAGGAACTCCTTGACCTGCGCTATGTGGGCGAGCACCAGATCGCCTGCGCTGGCGCGGACCTCACCGACATGCTCAATTGCGATGAAGGCGTTGGCCCCGAGCTCTATGCGCGCCTTGGCCTCACCGCCACGCAGGATACTTCGCTCGAATTCACCTTCTTCACCTTTGACGAAGTCGATGAGGAGGCCTACTATATGGTCACCTTCCCGGAGGGAACCGACTTCGCGAACTTCTCGATCGCTCAGGCCCTCTCAATCGAGGAAATCAGTCCTGAGCGTTTTGAGGAACTGCCCACCGGCGATGAACTCGACCCGTGTGACGGCGATTGTGAACATTGCCCGCAAGATTGCATTGGCAAAGAACCCGTTGTCTAATTTGTAAACTCAGAAAGGAAGCTCATTCACTATGCGTACCAAAATCGTCGCAGGTAATTGGAAGATGAACAAGTTGCCCTCCGAGGCCGCCGCGCTTATCGAGGGCATCCGCAAGGCCACCAACGAAGGCGATTGCGGGGTGGAAGTGGTTGTCTGCGTGCCCTTCGTGGACATCCCGGCCGCCGCCGCCGCGCTCAAAGGCTCGAAGATCGGCCTCGGCGCTCAGAATATGCACTGGAAGGCCAATGGCGCCTACACCGGCGAAATCTCTGCTGGAATGCTCAAGGACCTCGGCGTCCAGTATGTCATCCTCGGCCACTCCGAGCGCCGCCAGTACTTCGCCGAAACCGACGAGACGGTGAATCTCAAGCTCAAGGCCGCCCTGGAAGCTGGTCTCACCCCCATCGTCTGCGTGGGTGAAACGCTCCAGGAGCGCGAAGAGGGCAAGATGCAGGATGTCATCGTCAACCAGGTCACCAAGGACCTTGCCGGCTGCCAGGAAGACTTCGAGAAGATCGTCATTGCCTACGAGCCCGTCTGGGCCATCGGCACTGGTAAGACCGCCACCTCCACCCAGGCCCAGGAAGTGCACGCCCTCATCCGCGCCACCCTCGCCAAGATGAACCCCGCCAAGGCCGAGAAGGTCCGCATCCAGTATGGCGGCTCGATGAAGCCCAACAATGCGGCCGACCTGATGGCCAAGCCCGACATCGATGGCGGCCTCATCGGCGGCGCAGCTTTGGAAGCCGACTCCTTCGCGGCCATCGTTGCGGCTGGCAAGTAATTTAACTCACAAGGAGATTGACATGAGCAAGAAACCCACCCTGCTGATTTTGGCTGCCGGTATGGGCAGCCGTTACGGCGGCCTCAAGCAGATCGATTCCGTCGGCCCCTCGGGCGAGACCATTATGGATTACTCCATCTATGATGCCATCCGCGCCGGTTTCGACCGCATCGTCTTCATCATCCGCAAGGACTTCGAGGAAGCCTTCCGCGAGAAGATTGTGGCCAAGTATGAAGGCAAGATCAAGATTGCCCTCGCCTTCCAGGATCCCCTCGACCTCCCCGAAGGCTGCACCTTCCCCGAAGGCCGCGAGAAGCCCTGGGGCACCGCCCACGCCATCCGCTCGGCCCGCACCGTCATCGACGCCCCCTTCGCCGCCATCAATGCCGATGACTTCTATGGTGCCGACGCCTTCAAGCGCTTGGCCGGCTTCCTCTCCACCGTTGACGAGACCGCCCAGCCCAAGCAGTTCGCGATGGTCGGCTATCGCCTGGACCAGACCCTCTCCGAGAACGGCTCGGTCGCCCGCGGCATCTGCGAAGTCTCCCCCGAGGGCAAGCTCCTGGGCGTCACCGAGATGACCAAGATCACCCGTAAGGATGGCGGCGCCATTCAGAACGAGGAAGACCCCGCCAACCCCGTCCCCCTCAAGGGCGAGAGCCGTGTCTCCCTCAACCTCTGGGGCTTCACCCCCGCCCTCTTCGACGGGATGGAAGAGCGCTTTGCCACCTGGTTCCACGAGCACGAAGGCCAGCTCAAGGCCGAGTGGTACATCCCCTTCTACGTCGACGAACTCGTCAAGGCCGGCAAGGCCACCGTGGAAGTGCTCCCCACCAACAGCAGCTGGTTCGGCGTCACCTACCGCGAAGATAAGCCCGTCGTCGTCGAAGCCATCAAGAAGATGGTCGCCGCCGGCGAATATCCCGCCAAGCTCTGGGAAGACTAAGCGTCTTACCCCGCTTGTAGAAAAGCCATGCCGCAGTCGTTGGACTGCGGCATGGTTTTTCTATGGATGGCAATGTTTTCTGCCCCTTTCGCCCCGCCCCGCGTAGAGGCGATGACCTGCGGATAGTCGGCTAACTGCGGGGGGCTTTGTGCCTCGGCCTTGCGCAACTTTCCGTACGCTGGGACGGAACTTTTTCTCGGGGCGAGCGGGATAATTATCCCCCGGGCTTAATAATTCTGCTGTGGGCGAGAATCAATCTCCTGGCGGTGTTATTGAAGTTGTCCTTCTTGCGGCGGCTTGCCGTCCCCTCACGATAGCGAGCATCTCGCGGTGGGGGCGTGGGGATTGTGGTATAGTGAGGGCATGAGACGGATTGGATTGTGCGTATTGTTTGTTGGATTGGTGGGGTTGGCGTGGGGGCGGCCGCCGCGGGTGGTGCATCCGAATGGGGCGTTTGTGGCGTTGTATGAGGAGGCGTGGCGGGAGGCGCGGGCGCGGACCTTGGAGGCGCCGGCGGGTTCGCCGGTGGCGCGGTATATGGATGAGCACGTCTATGATGACCAGATTTGGATCTGGGATTCGTGCTTTATGGCGCAGTTTACGAAGTATGCAGCGGCGGATTATCCGGGGATTGAGACGCTGGAGGCGCTTTATGCGCCAGTGGTGGAGGGGCGCGAGACACCGTTGAAGGTGCATCTTTTGGATAATCCGCCGCTCTTTGCGTGGTGTGAGTGGCTTCATTGGCAGTTTCACGGAGACCGCGCGCGGCTGGAGGAGGTGTTGCTGGAGCGGCAGTTGTTGCAGCGGCATTTTGCGTGGTTTGCCGCGCCGCCGACGGGGAGGCGTTATGCGAGCTCGCCGAATCCGGTTCGGTTGAGGGCGGTGCGTGCGGGGAATGGCGCGCGGGGGTTTGTGTGGCCGGGGACGGCAAGCGGGATGGATAATACGCCGCGTGGGCGGGGTTGCGGCGGGTATGAGGGGATTTTATGGGTGGACGCGATGGCGCAGCAGGCGTTGTCTGCGCGGTCGATTGCCAGGCTCTATCGGGCGTTGGGGCGAGAGGCCGACGCGGCGGCGTGGGAGAAGGTGTATGCAGATTTGGGTTCGGAGATCAATCGTTTCTATTGGGATGAGCGTGATGGCTTCTACTATGACATTGCTTTGGCCGATGGCGCGCCGTGCCGGGTAAAGACGATTGCCTCGTTCTGGCCGTTGGCGGCGGGCGTGGTTCCGCCGGAACGCGCGCAGCGGGTGATTGCCCATCTGCGCAATGGCGCGGAGTTTGGCGGGCTGCGTCCCTTCCCTTCGGTTTCGCGTGATGATCCAGATTTTCACGCGGCGACGGGCGAATATTGGCGCGGGGGGATTTGGTTGCCCACGGCTTATATGGCGCTGCAGGGGCTTAAGGAGTATGGGGAGACGGCGCTGGCGGACGCCTTGGCGCGGCGATTGTTGGAGCAGATGGTGCGGACCTATCAGGCGGTGGAGCCGGCAACGATTTGGGAGTGTTATGCGCCGGAGGCGGATGCGCCGAGCACGGAGTATGGGCGGCGGGTGCGGCCGGAGTTCTGTGGGTGGTCGGCCTTGGGGCCAATCAACCTCTTTTTGGAGCACGTGATTGGGCTGCGGGAGGTGAACGCCCCGGAGGCGCGTGTGGTCTGGGAACCGCCGGACGGGGCGGCCTTCCCAATGGGGATTGAGGGGTTGGCGGTGGGGCCGGCGCAGCGGTTGACGCTGTGGAGCGATGGTCGGCAGGTGCGCGTGCACTGCACGCAGCCGTTCACCCTGCGCTATAATGGGCGGGATTTCGCGCTGATGCCCGGCGAACACATTTTGGACGTGGCGCGGGCACAGGGAGAGTAGGGGAGAGGCCTCGGCGCGGGCGGCGCGGGAGGGCGTTACGCTTCAGCCGGCTGCGCGCTGGGCTTGCGGTTGCCCCCTCTGCGGCGCCGACGGAAGCGGCGACGATGGGGATTGGGAGCGGGGGGAGCCTCTTCGCCGGGCGCTTGGCGGGCGGGCGGGCCGTTGCGGCGGTAGGCCGCCTCCCAGGCAGAGAGGTGGTCGGTGGGGAGAAGCCCGAGGGCGGCGATAACTTGGGCGCCGGCAAAACATTCGGGGAAGAGGGGGTGGTTGAGGAAGCGCACATCGCGCGTCACCTCCTCGCACGGGGGTTGACTGAAACGCGGGGCAAGTTCAAAAATGTCTGCGGCGGTCATCCAGACTGCGCGGGGCAGGCGATACTGCTTGACGGCAGGGGCGAGGGCCTTTTCGGCGGCCTGACGGCGGGCGAAGCGCTCGTTGCCGCGCTTGCCGGAGGCGCGCTTGCCCATCAGCTCGGCGGCCATCGGCCCATAGAGGAGGGCGAGGGAAAGCGCGGGAGAGACCTCGTGGTCGGCGGCAAAGCGGTCGAGCGCGCCGAGCGCGCGCCAGAGGGCGTTGGCATTCGTGCCAGAGGTGGAGATCCAGGCGTCGAGTTCGGGAAGGAGCACCGCGAGCAGGCCGTAATCGTGGGCTAGGCGAATGGAGCGCTCGGTGGCGCCGCGCACGAAGAGGCGCTGGATCTCCTCGCAGAGGCGCGAGACCGAGGCGTTGGCGAGGGTGGGGGCATACTTGCGAATGGCCTTGACATCGTTGGCGCAGATTTCGAAGCCAAGTTTGGCGGCGAAGCGCACGGCGCGCATCATCCGCACGGGGTCCTCTTGGAAGCGGATGGCTGGGTCGCCAATCGAGCGAATGAGTTTGGCCTTGAGGTCCTTGAGACCGCCAACATAGTCGATGATGGCGAAGGTCTTGATGTCGTAGAAGAGGCCGTTGACGGTGAAGTCTCGGCGGAGGGCATCCTCGGCGGGGGTTCCGAAGGTGTTGTCCTCGGTCTGATAGAGGCCGTGTTCATCGGCCACATCGGTGGGCTGCGGGGCGCGGCGGAAGGTGGCTGTTTCGATCACCTTCTTGCCGAAGACGATGTGGGCGAGGCGGAAGCGGCGGCCAACGAGGAAACAGTTGCGGAAGATGCGGCGGATTTCGTTGGGGCGGGCATCGGTGCCCACGTCGAAGTCCTTGGGCGCGCGGCCGAGAAGGAGGTCACGCACGCTACCGCCAACGAGGTAGGCCTCGTGGTTGCGGTCGACCAGGCGGTAGAGGACCTTGAGGGCGTCCTCATCAATGTTTTTGCGGGAGATGATGTGTTCTTCCCGGGGAATGATGGTGGGCTTGGGGTGCTTACGCTTAAAAAAGAACATGGCTTATTTTGGGGAGAAGAAGGAAGCGCGTTGCGAGTGGGGGCTTACCAGGCGTTTTCTTCGGCCTGCTTGCGCTGCTTCTCGTCTTTGAGGTTGCGGGTTTCGTTGCGTTCGGCGCGTAGGCGGACCTTGTCGTACTTATCATTCAGGCGCTGGACCTCCGCCAGGAAGGGGGAGTTGCCGAGACGCTTTTGGTACTTCAGTTCGTCTTCCACGGCCTTGGTGTAGTCCTTCTTATCCATATACCACTCCAGGCGGCTGCCCTTGTACTTGGGGTCGAACTCGTCTGGGATATTGGTGAAGGCACCCAGGAAGATGGCGTTTCGGATGAAGAGCGCCCACTCGTTGGTAATCTTCTTCTGGTTCCGGGGAGAGGTGGAGGAGAACTGACTACGCAAGAGCGAGGTGAGGTCCGCGCCGGCCTGGGTGTTTCCGAAGTCGGTATTACGCGCCAGGGCGGTGGCCCCGGTGGCGCCGTCAGCCACGCTCACGAACATATTGCCAAAGCCCTGCATCAGGTCGAGAATGCGCTTGGCCTTCCCCTTACGGGCGGTGGCTAGACGAAAGACCACATCGGTGTTGGCAATGTTCAGCAACATGGCCGAGCGGAGGAGGGCCTCCTGCTGGTTGGTGCTGGCGTTGAGTTCGGGATTGGCGTTGGAGGAGTAGATGTCGAGAATCAGACAGGCCATCCGCGAATCTTCCCAGTTTGTTAGGCCAATATTCATCGCCTCGCACAGGCCAATGTGCCAACGGAAGTTGTCGCGGTCATACGTATCGCAGTTGTTCGGCAGCATTCGGGCAAAGCCGGTGAGCTTGGTCTTCGGATCGGTGACTGGGCCGTAGATCGGCGGCAGGTGCCAGCCAACGGTCGAAACCTGGATAGTATCAACCGAATGGTGCATATTGGCGCGGAACTTGCCGTTGGAGTAGGAGTAGGTCATGTACGCGCGGTGGCCGGGTTGCCCCATACCCTGCGCGGGGGTGCCAATCGAGCGGTCGGCGAACTCGGCCATCGTGGAGAGGCGTCCGCAAACGCCGCCGTCGGTGAGAATGCGCGGGGTAGAATCCGGGTGCCAAGCGCCATCGTTATAGCGGATTTCGGGCTTGGTGTAGTCGAAGGAGTAGGTGGAGTAGTTCGGCACGCTGCCCTTTTGCTTGTACCACAGCCACCAGTAGGTCGATTCATCCACCGGGTCCTGCTGCGTCAGAAGCAACAGGAGCGGCCACGGTGCGCGCGAGAGGGGGAAGAGATTCGAGCGCTCGGCGCCCTTCTCCTCATAACGCATAATGCGCAGGCAGAGGTTCTCGACGATGGTGCCATTTGTGCGCGGCGGGTAGCGATGGGCCACATGGGCAATCTTGTCCCACGGCAAATCCTTCGGCTCGCGCCCCTCTTTCAGGCTAATGCCCGTCTTGTTATAGAAGTTGATGCGGTTCAAGCCCATCAGCTCGTAAATCTTCGTCTTTCCATTCTGCTTGAGCCAGTTGACCGTCCGCTTCGCGTCCTCATCGGAGCCCAAGTCGAACTGCTGGTGTAGGTTGGTCAGCCGGTTCTTGCGCTCGACTTCGTCCTGATACATCTTTCCGTTGGTATCGCGCGCGAAGGCCGCGTCATTGGGCACAGCCACATCGTGGTTCACCGACCATCCCTGCTGCCGCGAGACCTGCGCCTCCAGCTCCGCCTTCCGCTTGGGATCCCAGGTGAACTCGCGCGAGGAGACAATCCCATATCGATCGGCCGAGAGCGAACTATCGAGCAGCCGCGAGCCACGATACTTGACCGCAAAGGCAATTAATAGTTGCTGATACTTCTCGGCATACACCGGCCCCACCAACTTCGCCAACTTCACAAAGTTGTGCACCACATTCGGATTCGGCGGATACTCCAACGAAAAGGTGGCGTTGAAGACTGCGGGGTGCTCATTCAGCCACTCCCACGTGCGCTCGGTAAAGTGTAACTGCGGCGCAATCAGGCGCATGCAGTGTTCATAATACGCCTCGCGCACGGACTCATTGAAGATGAAGCCCGATTCATATAATGCGGCATCCAACCAACGCAAATCCGCGTTCCCCGTCGGCGGCACGGGTTCTCCCGCCGCCCCGCGATCGCGCACTTGTGCCATCGCCGTAACGGCCATCACGGCCATCAGAATCAAAAGAGAAAACCGTTTCATGCCCCCTAGCATAGCACAATACGGCTCGCTTTGCGAGCGCGAGGTGGCGCGAGGTGGCCCTTCGGGCCGTGAGGTGCTCGCTATGGTCGCGTGGGCAAAGCATTTCGCTGTGCGTTGTATTGACGGCCGCCGTCCCCGGCGGCCTCCTCGCGGTCCGGAGGGCCACCCTCGCGCGGGCAATGGCCCGCACCTCACGCCCGCGCAGCGGGCCCTCTAAAAACGAAGCGGCGGGAACTCCCGCCGCTTCGTTTGTCTTATGTTCTCTCTCGCCTTACTTATCCGAGAGCGCAGCCACGCCAGGGAGGACCTTGCCTTCGAGGTATTCGAGGGAGGCGCCACCGCCGGTGGAGATGTGGCTCATCTTGTCAGCCTGGCCGGACTTCTTCACGGCGCTGACCGAGTCACCGCCGCCGATGATGGAGATGCCGCCATTGGCCTTGACCTGGGCGACCGCTTCGCAGACGCCGAAGGTGCCCTTGGAGAAGGCGGGCATTTCGAAGCAGCCCATCGGGCCATTCCAGACGACGGTCTTGGCATCCTTGAGCGCTTCGGAGAAGAGCTTGATGGATTCCGGACCGATGTCCAAGCCCATCCAGCCATCCGGGATATCGCCGGAGAGGATCTGGGTGTTGGCCTCGGGGTCGAACTTGTCGGCCACGATGTTGTCGACCGGGAGGAGGAACTTGACGCCCTTCTCCTTGGCCAGCGCGAGCATCTCGGTGGCGTAGCCGAGCTGATCATCTTCGCAGAGCGAGTTGCCAATCTTCTTGCCCTGGGACTTGAGGAAGGTGTAGGCCATACCGCCACCGATGATGAGCGTATCGACCTTCGAGAGGAGGTTCTTCACCACCGCGAGCTTGTCGGAGACCTTCGCGCCGCCGAGGATGGCCACGAAGGGGCGGACCGGATTCTCAACCGCCGAGCCGAGATACTGGATTTCCTTCTCCAGCAGGAAGCCGGAGACGGCAACCGGGGCGTACTTGGCAATCACGGCCGTAGAGGCGTGGGCGCGGTGCGCAGCGCCGAAGGCGTCGTTGCAATAGATGTCGCCATAGGAGGCCAACTTCTTGGCCATCTCTTCGCACTTGGCCTTGAGCTCGGCCTTGGCGGCCTTGAGCTGCTCATCGGTCATATCGTCGGTCTTTTTGACCTTCGCCGTCTCTTCCTTGTAGAAACGGGTGTTCTCGAGCATAATCACTTCGCCAGGCTTGAGGGCGGCGGCCTCGGCATCAGCCTTCATGCAGTCGGGCACGAAGGTGACCGGCTTGTTCAGGCACTTGGAGAGGTATTCGGCCACCGGCTTGAGGGAGAACTCCGGCTCATAGCCCTTGCCCTTCGGACGGCCCAAGTGGCTCATCAACACCAGCGAGCCGCCATTGTCGAGCACGTACTTAATCGACCCCAACGCACCCTGAATACGCGTGTCGTCCTTGATCACGCCTTCCTTCATCGGCACATTGAAGTCCACGCGCATCACCACGCGCTTACCCTTGAGATCCACGTCACGCAACGTCTTCTTATCCATATCACTTTCCTTTGTGTAAGGTTGAAATCGATACGCGCAGTATAGCACACCCCTGTGCGAAACAGCAAGACTTTGAAACGGCTCCCCGTCAAAGACAATGAAGTTTTCTCAAAGAGGGGCTAAGACGAAGTTCTCTTAGGCTTGGCCTTGCTGCGGGGCTTAAAGGCGGGGTGTGGAGAAGTGCGCGCTGAGGGTCTCGCTGGCGGAGGGGAGGGCGCGCCAATCGAGGGGCGCGGGGAGGGCCTCGGCCGCCCAAGCGAGGTCGATGCGCAGGCGGGTGAAGCCGTGGGCCGCTAGGTCACGGCGTTGGGCTGGGGAGAGGGCCCAGGGGCGTTCATCGAAGGTAATCCACAGGCGGCCGAGGCGGGCGCTACGCAGGTGCTCGCCATTGCGGCCAAGCAGGCGGTTGCCTTGGGCGAGGGGGCGAGTGAAGGCGATAAAGTGTGGCGCGTATTGGGCGATGAGCACCTCGCGGCGGAGGGTGCGCGGGAGGGTGAGGAGGTTAGGGAGATTGGCTTCGGGGCCGGTAATGGCTTGGGTAAGCCCTAAGGCGCTTTGCAAACGGGCGGCGCGGGCATTGGTGGCATACCAGGTCCAGTCGGCCGAGAGGTCGAAGGCATCGCAGCCGGGCTGAAGGTCGCGTAAGAGCTGCCAGGAGGTGAGGTCGGCGCACTCGAAGCGGCGCGCACCGCGGTCGGCGAGGGCCCCGACGAGGGCGGCCATTGGGCCAAGGTCCGCATTGCGCATCGCCACGGGGAGGGCGTAGCGGAGGCGCTCGGGGGGAACGAGCGCGCGCCACGGGGAGAGAGCCTCCAGCGTGAGCTCGGGCGTGAGCAGGAGGACGAGGTCGCCCGAGGGGAGGGCGCGGTCGAGGCCGAGGGCTTCGGGGCGCTGACAGGCGGCGACTTTGAGCGAGAGGGCGGGGGGCTCGGGGGCGGCAACGACCGCCTCGGGCGCATCGGAAGGCTCGGGGATGGCCGCCGCCTCGGCGGGGGGCACCGCTTGGGTCACGCCTTCGGCCCAGGTGCGGCGCAACGTGTTGAGGAGCGACGCGGGCAGGAAGAGACCGAGGGGGTTATGGAAGGTGAGCGCGCGCAGGGCAAAGCCGTGTTCGCCGAGGCGCGAGAGGAGGTCGCGGGCGGCGCTCTCCGAGCGCGCGGGGTCCTTGGCCGGCGCCAACGAGGCGGCCACCGAGCAGGTGTGGCCGAGCCCTTCAAGGATGAGGCGTGTGGGCTCCAAGGTGAGGGTAAGGTCCACCGGGCGCAGGAGCCGCAGCTCGGTGGCGCGGGGTTTGGGGACCGGGAAGGCGCGGCGGACGGCCTGTGAGGCCGAGCAGTAGACCGTTGCGCCGATGGGCAGGTCGCCGACTTCGCGGGGGAGTTCGACCTCGACGGCGGATCCGGCAGGGAGGGTGATGGCCGAGCGGCGGGTGCGGCCATCGCGTAGGCGGTCGACCGCAAAGCCGACGGGGCGGCCGGGGAGGTCAATCTGCAGGCCGTCGTGGCGCTCGAGGGCGCGCGAAGTTTGGAAGCAGAGCCAGCGGCGGCCATCGGTTTCGCGCAGGAGGCGGCGGACGCGGCCGATGGGCGAGCCTCGGTGACCGACGCAGAGCGGGTCGATAATCGCCTCGGGGGGTGTCTCGGTTGAGCGGGCGTAGAGGGGCGTCCAGGGGCGCGAGAAGATGGTTCGCAAGTCTTCGGCCTTGGCGGCGAGGGCCTCGGGGCTGAGGGAGCCGTCGAGGAGGTGGCGATAGAGGTCAGTGACGGCGGCCACATAGAGGGGGTTCTTCATCCGGCCCTCGATCTTATAGGAGGCGATGGGCAGGGCGCGGAGGAGTTCGGCATCGTCTGCGAGGGCGAGGTCGCGCATCGAGAAGGGGTGGCAGGTGGCGCCGGCTTCGTCGCAGAAGCGCTGGCGGCAACAGTAGGCGCAGCGACCGCGATTGCCGGAGCGGGCGGTGGTGAGCGAGGAGTAGAGGCACAGACCGCTTAGACTATAGCAGAGGGCGCCGTGGATGAAGACCTCAATCTCAATGCCCACTCGGCGGCCGATTTCGGCGGCCTCGCGTAGGGGCAACTCGCGGGCCGTGACGATGCGCACAAAGCCCAGGGCCTTGAGGGCGCGGGCGCCGGCCTCGGAGGTGCAGGCGAGCTGGGTGGAGGCGTGGAGCGGCAGGGTGGGGGCACGCTCGCGGATCAGGGCGGCTACGCCAAGATCCTGGACGATGACGCCATCGATAGCGAGCTCGGCTAGGAGGTCGATGGCGGCGGGCAATTCGGCGAACTCGCGCGTCTCCAGGAGGGTGTTGAGGGTGACGTAGATCTTGCGCGGCCGGGGCAACTGGCGGGCGTAGGCCACGATCTGGCGCAACTGCTCGTCAGAGAAGTTGGTGGCATCGGCTCGGGCAGAGAAGCGTTGGAGCCCCAGGTAGATGGCATCGGCCCCATAGGTAAAGGCGGCCAGGGCGGCCTCAAAGGAGCCGGCGGGCGCGAGCAGTTCGTGTTGCGCGGAGGGGGACATAACAGGGCTCCGGTGCGAGTGGTTAGAAGAGAAGGGTGGTGGTGGGCAGCGCGGCCTCAATGCGGTCGCGCTCAGCCTCGGAGAGGGGACAGCGGGTGAGGTTGAGGAGGCGGAGCGAACGCCACGGGGCGAGCTCCTGCGGCAGTTTCTCCAGCGGCGTGCGCGAGAGGTCGAGCATCTCCAGCCCATTTCCCCAACCCTCCGGGAGCGCGGCGATGGGGTTGCCGGCGAGGGTCACTTGGCGACAGGCGGCTGGAAGGACGGGCACTGCGGTGAGTTGATTCTCGGCCGCGTAGAGGCGCTCGAGGGTCGCCGGCAGCGGCGGCAGGGTGGTCAGGCAGTTGCCATTGAGCCGGAGCCAGCGCAGGGGGAGCGCCTCGAGGGGCGGCAGCTCGACCAGACGGTTACGGTCGAGGTTCAGATAGGTTAGGTGCTCGAGTTTGGCGAGGCTCCCGGGCAGGGTGGTCAGGCGGTTATCGGCCAACCAGAGTCGCTGGAGCTTGGCGGGTAGGAAGCGCTCGGGCAGGACTGGCAGGGCGTTGTCCGAGAGGTTGAGCTCCGCCAGCCCCTCGGGCAGCGGCTGAGCAAAGAGGCGTGTGGGCCCAAAGCCGCGCAGGTGCAGCGCTGTCAGGGTCGGGGCGAGGGCGGGCAACGCTTCGCCAGGCGCCTGGGCTTCGACCATCAGCCGCTCGCCGCCGAGGCTTGGGGCGGTCAGAAGCAGGCCTGTAGCAAGCGCGCAGGCTACGCGCAGGGGGATTAATCGTGCCATTGGACAATCTCGCCGCAGAGGATTGCTTCGGTGCCGGAGGCGGTTTCGAGGAGCAACGCGCCATCCTCGCGAATGCCGCGGGCAATACCGGTGAGTTCCTCGCGGCCGGGTTTGACGGTGATGGGTTTGCCGCACTTGCAATCGGCCGCATCGAGCTCGGCGCGCAGGGCTGCCAGACCGCCGGTCAACCAACGGCCATAGAGCGCCTCGAAGTGTGTGCAAATCCGCGCCAGGAGGCGGAGGCGATCGGGTCGGCCCTCGCCGGAAGCCAACGCGATGGCGCGGTGGGAGAGGCTCTCGGGGGCCGAGGCGGTGTTGATGCCAACCCCCACGATGATCCCCTCAATGCCGCGCGCGGAGGTCTGCGCTTCGCAGAGAATGCCGCAGACCTTGCGTTCGCCCAGGAGCACATCATTCGGCCACTTGAGCCCAGCCTCCGGGGCGCCGGCTTCACGCAGGGCGGCGGTGACGGCCAGTCCGGCCACGAGCGGCAGCGTGGCGGCAACCTCAGGTGGCAACTGCGGCCGGGCCACCAAGGAGAAGAGCAGCCCCTGTCCGGGTTCTGAGAGCCAGGTACGCCCCAACCGTCCACGGCCGGCACGCTGCACATTGGCCACCACCAACGTCCCCTCCGGGGCACCGGCTTCGGCCAGACGAAGCGCCTCATCGTTGGTGCTCGTGCACTCGGCCAGGAAGGTCGGGTAGCGGCCAAAGCGTTCGGTGCGCAGGCAACTGCCAAAGAAGCGCTCCTTCAGCCATAGGAGGATTGCCGTGTCGGCCGCCGCAAAGTCCAGCTCCTCCAGACGGTCCGGGGCCACCCAACGCGCGTCGAGATGCTCGCGCAATGTCAGCGTGCCCCCTTTCGCGGCGCAGAGCACCCCATTTAGGCGGACCGTAAACTCTGGATAGGCGTGCTCCACGCAACAGCCGCCCCCTAAGACCTCAAGCTCAAGCCCCAACTCCTCTTGCACCTCGCGTACGGCGGCCTGTTCAGCCGTCTCACCCGGCTCAATCTTACCACCGGGGAATTCCCACTTATGCGCCACACTGGCGTGCTTCGAGGCCCCCCGGAGCGTGCAAAGCACCTCCCCGGCCTCATTGATAATCAGCGCTGCTGCAACATTCGGCGTGTTCATAGGCCTCTATCATAGCACACCTCTCCCAACCCCGTCGCAGTGGGCAGACGAAGTGACCGAGCCTCGGCCCTGCGAAACTTCCCGCGCCCCGGGCGAAAACTTCCGCCTGGGGCGGACGGGATAAACAAGACGGGGTCTTATTGCAAACAAGACGGGGTCTTATCGCAAACAAGACGGGGTCTTATTGCAAACAAGACGGGGTCTTATTGCAAACAAGACGGGGTCTTATTGCAAACAAGACGGGGTCTTATTGCAAACAAGACGGGGTCTTATTAGTTTGCCCAGGGGCGAGAATCAGGGCTATGGCGGCGTTATTGGAATTGACCCCCAGTGGTAAAGCACATCGTGAACTGTCTGCTGCGGGGCGGGGTTGCTAAAGGGGCAGAAGTTTAGTAGTCTTTGAGACGAGTTCAATCGGTATTGAAGGAGAAGCGTATGCGCGGATTACTTTGGGTTTTGTTGAGTGGCTTCCTGGCGGGGGCTGCCGTGAGTGGCGGCGCAGCGGAGGGGCTTTGCGAGGGGGACGCGTGCCAGGCGCGGCCGGTGACGATTGGGGAAGCGCAGGCGAAGCCGTGCGCGCAGCGGGAGCCGGTGGCGTGCCCGGGCGCCAAGATTCGGGTGGAGGCGAAGGCGCCGGCTAAGGCTGGCGCACAGGCGCAGGGGGCGCCGCGCGCCTGTGGGATTGAGCGCGAGGGGCGTTGCCCGGTGTTGCCGGAGAACTTGCGTAAGCATGCTGATGAGCTGGATGCGTTGGCCGATGAGATGGCGCGGGCCGGTCGGCAGCCCGTGGGGCGGGTGGAGATGTTGCGCCGGCGTGCGCGGAACTTACGGTTGCGCGCCGAGGAGATTGAGGGGAAGGCTTCGGCGGAGTAAGGGGAAAGGGCGGAGAGAGAGCCTTCCATACAAGACGCGCGTACGCGGGCGTGCGCGCGAGGGTGGGTTTGACAGGGGCAGGGGTTTTGGTTATTATGGCAAGCGTTTGTTTGGAAAGGAAGCGTGTATGATTCGAAAGAGCGTGTTGTGGATGATTGCGATTGTCTTGGTGCCGGTGATGGGTTTGGCCGAGGCGATGGGGTTCCCCTTTGAGGCGTTTACGTGCGAGGGGGGCAAGGCAACGGCGGAGATCTCGATGGAGGGGCTGAAGATTATCCCGGAGGGGAATATGCGCAATTGGACGCTGACCTTTGAGGTGATGATTCCCGAGAAGGTGACGCCGCGGACGACGTTGGTCTCTTGGCGCGTGGGCGAAACGCGTGCCATTCGCTTCTATAAGGGGGATCGGCAGAATGTCTACCGGGCAGCGTGGTGCTCCTTGGGGCCTGGCGAGAATGAGGAAGATCACATTATTGGCGGGGATTTGACGATGGCGCCGGGCGTGCATACGGTGACGATTTCCTACTATCCCAAGGGGCCGAGAGAGGTAATTGGGACGCGTGCGTGGGTGGATGAGGGGCAGGTGTGGTATACCTCGGGGTTGCGTTTTTCGGAGAATGTGCAGAACCGGACGCCGAAACCGGATACGCTCTATCTGCGGGTGGGCAACGATTCGCGGGACGAGCCTTCCACGTTGATGAAGGGGTTGGAAATCCGCCAGGTGAAGTTGCTCTTCGGCAAGGCCGAGGTGCCGGCGGGGAAGTAAGGCCAGCGGGCCGGGATGGAGCAGGAGCGCGTAATGGCGAGTTTTGCCTTTCACACCTACGGGTGCCAGATGAATGTCCGCGAGAGTGAAGCGGCGGCTAGGGCCTTGCAAGAGGCGGGCCTGACGTTGGCGGCGGACGAGGCGCAGGCGGATGTCGTGATTGTGAACTCCTGCTCGGTGCGCGGGAAGGCCGAGGATAAGGCATTGGGGAAGCTGGGGTTGTTGTGCGCCACGAAGCGCGAGCGGCCCGGGCGCGTGGTGGGGTTGATGGGGTGTATGGCCCAGCGGCTGGGCGATGAGGTCTTTCGCCGCGTGCCGATGTTGGACTTTTCGATTGGGACGCGGTGCGCCGAGCGGGTGGTGGACGCGGTGGAGGCGGCTTTGGCTGGGCGCAAGACCTTGGCGATGCGGGATTTGCACGCCGAGCCAACGGCCTTGAGTGGTCATCTGGAAGATGGCAGTTTCTCGGCCTTTGTGACCATTCTGCTGGGGTGCAACCGGCGGTGTACCTATTGCATCGTGCCGGATGTGCGGGGGGATGAGTGGAGTCGGCCGGCGAGCGAAGTTCTGGCCGAGGTGCGGGCCTTGGCAGAGCGCGGGGTGAAGGAGGTCACGCTGTTGGGGCAATCGATTATGAACTACGGCCTGCGCACGCCGGCGTGGACGGTGGCCGACCCGCCTTCGCCCGGGGGCTACACCTTGCCCTTCCCGCGGTTGCTAGAGGCCGTGGCCGCCATCCCGGGTATCGAGCGCATTCGCTTTACCAGTGGCCACCCCGCGGGGGTGACCGAGGAACTCATTCGCCTCTATCGGAGCGAGCCGAAGGTCTGCCACCACCTGCACTTGCCGGTGCAGAGCGGGTCGAGCGAGGTGCTGAGCCGGATGCGGCGCGGCTACACACGCGAACAGTACCTGGAGGCGATTGCCAAACTGCGCGCGGCGGTGCCGGAGATGGCGATTACCACCGATGTCATCGTCGGCTTCCCCGGCGAGACGGAGGCGGACTTTGAGCAGACGCGCACGCTGATGGAGGCGGCCGCCTTCGATAACGCCTTCATCTTCAAGTATAGCCCGCGCCCGGGGACGGTCTCGGCGACGTGGGAGGACGATGTTTCCGAGGCGGAGAAGGCCCGGCGCAATCAGGTGCTTTTGGGCGATCAGGATGTGCGCGGGGCGCGGCTGAATGCGCAGTTGGTCGGGAGCGAGCAGGAGGTGCTGGCCGAGGGACCGAGCCTGCGCAACAAGGCGCGTTGGTCCGGGCGCACCTCCGCGAACAAGATTGTGGTCTTTGAGCCGCCCGAGGGAATCCGGCCGGGGGATTTGGTGCGCCTGCGCATTGTGCGTGCCGCCCCGCAGACGCTCTACGCCTTTTAAGGTGCGCCTAGCGGCGCGTGAGGGGCGCTTCTCTAATAAAAAGGCCCGGCGGGACCGGGCCAAAAGGGATTAGACCGCTTGGGGGTTAGGCCTCGAAGGGGGGAGGCGGGGGCGGCGCGAAGTTAAAGGCCTGCTGCATCAGTTTGCCCAGTTTGTCATCGCGGTCAAGGAGGTCATCCGGGAGGTCGGCCACCTCGTCGCTTTCGGGCACTTCGCCCGGGAGGGGGAACTCACGCTTGGAGACGGTAAGACCCTGGGCGGTGTAGGCGGGGGTGTTGGAGCCTGCGGCCGCGGTGGCGCGGTCGGCGGACTGGGAGGCGGCGGTCTTGGCGGCAGAAGTGAGGTCCTTGCGGCCGAAGCCGGGGGAAGAAAGCTGGTTGAGATCGAGTTCCATAGTCTATGCCCTTTGCGAGGATTACGCGCGAAAGCGGAAAAGGTTACAGGAAAAGTTTTGGGTCACTCGGCGAGGTCTTTGAGGAGGAGGCGCAGGCGCTCTTTGGCACGGAAGATGCGGACCTTGACGAGGGCCTCGGTGACATGGGTGAGGCGGGCGATTTCGCGGACGGGGAGCTCGGCGATTTGGAAGAGGGCGTAGGTGTCGCGCAAGAGGGGCGGGAGTTGAGTGAAGGCGGCGCGGATGCGCGCGCGGAGGTAGGCGGCATCGGAGGGTGAGGGGGCGGGGTCCTGGGTATCCTCGTCACGCAGTTCGGCTTCGTAGACGACGAACTTGCCGCGGCGGAGGGCATCGGTGCGGAGGTTTCGGGCGATGGTGTAGGCGAGGCCGGAGAGGGCGTGGGGGTCGTCTTGGAGGTCATCGCGCATCTTCCAGAGTTTGAGGAAGGTTTCCTGGACGAGGTCGCAGGCGGCGTGGTAGGGGGTGCCGTTGGCGACGAGGTAGTTGGTGAGTTTTGGGGCCAGGTCCGTGTAGAGAGCTTCGATAGTCACGGGGAACTCCTTGGGTTAGAGCGCGATTTGCTCGAGCGCTTCGTCCTCCTTGCGGGCATCTTGCAACTTCTTAACCCACTTGAGGACTTCTGCAATGGGTTCTAGGAGGTCTTCTGGGATGAAGTCGTTGACATGACCAGTGGCCCAGAGAGCGCGGGCCAGGGGGACATTTTCGAAGAGGGGGATGCCGCAGTCGAGGGCGGTCTCGCGGATAATCTTGGCGATGCGGTCGGCCCCGGCCACGACGATGCGCGGGAGGGGGGCCTCGGTGGGGTCGTAGCGGATGCCGATGGAGAGGTGCGTGGGGTTGGTGACGACGACGTTGGCCTTTTGGGTGGCCTTGACGGGGTCCGGGCCGTTGAGAATTTCGTCGCGGAATTGGCGCTGGGCCTGCTTGATTTCGGCCGAGCCTTCCATCTCGCGGTACTCACGCTTGACCTCGTCCTTGGTCATCATCATCTGCTTGGTGTAGTTCTTGCCCTGGAAGATGCGGTCGATGACGGCGATGAGGATGTAGCCGAAGGCGGTGTAGGCGGCCAGGCGCAGGAGGATGACGCGCAGACAGGGGAAGAGGTCCTGGATAGTGCCGTAGCAGAGGGTGAGGAGCTCGGGGGTGGAGGCGAGGATGAGCTTGTAGATGAGGTAGGTGAGAAAGGTGACCTTGGCAATGTTCTTGAGGAACTCAAAGAGGTTCTTCTTGGAAAAGATCTTCTTGGCGCCCTCGACGGGGTTGAGCTTCTCGAGGGAGGGTTTAAGGGGATCGAAGGTGAAGAGGAAGCCTATCTGGACCACGTTGGCAGCCACGCCCACGGCGGCGGCGACCACGGCAAAGAGGATGGAGTGCTTGCAGACGATAAGGGTAAAGAGCTTGAGCGACTCACCGAAGCCGATGGAGGGGTCGCGATGGGTGACCGAGAGGGTGTTGGAGACGAAGGCGGCCAGGTTGTGGAAGTCGTCGGTCAGCACCAGGGTCATGACCGCCAGGAGGCAGAAGAGGACGATGAGGATGGCGGTGGAGACGATGTCTTTGGAGGAGCAGACTTGGCCCTTCTGCCGCGCGTCGCGCAGCTTCTTGGGGGTGGGCATCTCCGTCTTCTCGCCGCTGGATTCTGCCATAGTCTATTGCCGCTAAGGGCCAATGAGCTGGCGCAGAGGGTCGAGGAGGGCGGCCTCGCGCGTGTACATCAGCATATCCATAATGAAGGGGAGATAGAGCACGAGCATCGCAATGCCCAGGGCGCTCTTGACGGGCATGGAGAGAAAGAAGACGTTTAACTGCGGGGCCGTGCGGTTGACGAAGCCCAGACCGATGGTGGCCAGGAACATGAGGATAAGCACCGGGGCGGCGATGATGACGGTGGTCTGTATCATCCCATCGAGCGTGCCGAGGATGAGGGCGTCGGCCCCAGCGTTGAAGGTGAGAGTGGGGGTGAAGACCGGCCAGAGGGCGTAACTGTGGTAAATCGCGCCGAGGAAGACAAAGACCGCGCCACCAACGAAGAAGAGGGTCGAGACAATCTGGGTGAAGAAGATGCCCAGCGTGGAGACTTGCGCGCCCGAGAGCGGGGAGTAGACTTCGCCCATTGTTGCGCCGCGCTGGTTATCGATAACGTTGCCCACATTCTCGGCAATCCAGAAGGGAATGGCGCCGAAGAAGCCAAGCAGGAAGCCGATGAGCGCCTCCTTGAGCGCCACGAGCGAGAACATCCAGTAATTGGGCTCGCCGGGGGGCATTTGCTCCATCACCACCGGTAATAGGAGAAAGGCGAAGCCCAGAACCGCCACCCGCCGCGCCAGGCCCGGAATCATCGAATCGCTCAGCGCCGGGCAGATGGCAAAGGCCCCGCCCAGGCGTGCCATTGCGAGCACGGCAGCGAGGATGTAGCGGTGGAAATCAATGTAGTTCATGCCGGCCGCGCGCGTCTAGCGCAGGAGCGGGAAGTAGGAGAAGATGCTTTGCGTATAGCCGAGGAGCTGGGCCCCCATCCATGGGGCGGCCAGGAGGATGGTGAGCGAGATAACAATCAGCTTGACGGCGAAGCCGAGCGTCTGCTCCTGCACCTGCGTGAGCGCCTGCAAGAGGGAGACGAGCACGCCAACAACCGTCGCAACGATGATTGGGATCAGCGAGAGCTGCAGGACAATTAGCAGGCAGGTCTTGGCATAGTCGAGCAATTGCGCCTGGTTCATAGGAGATACCCTCGCACAAGGCCCTGAATGAGCAGCGTCCATCCATTGACCATCACAAAGAGCAACAGCTTAAAGGGCAGGGAGATGGTGACCGGGGAGACCATCATCATCCCCATCGCCAGGAGGATGTTGCTGACAATGATGTCGATGGCGATGAAGGGCAGGTAGACCAGGAAGCCAATCTGAAAGGCCTTGGTTAGTTCCGAGACGCAGAAGGAGGGGATGAGGATGTAGAAGCTCTCGGGGTCGACATTCGCCTTTTCCTCGCCCTCTTTGGCCCATAAGCGCTCGGCGGTGGAGACGAAGAAGAGGCGTTCACGGTCGGAGGTTTGGTGCACGAGCCACTCGCGCAACGGCTCGGCCGAACGTAGGGCAATCTCGGTCTGCGCGACCATCTGCGGCTGGTTCTTGGCGCTCTCGGCTTGATAGGTCTCCCACGAACGGGAGATGACCGGGGCCATAATGTAGAAGCTCAAAATCATGGCCAGCGCGTTGACGACCATATTCGGCGGAATGGACTGAATCCCCAGCGCATTGCGAATGAGCGAGATGACCACTACAATCTTTAGATACGAGGTGGCCACCATTGCCGCAAAGGGCAAGAGCGACATCCCAATGAGCAGGGTGATTAGGGCGAATGGGTCGGTCTGGAACATTACAGCACCTCTTCAATCGCAAAGCTCTGCTGCGCGCCCAAGGGAACTAGATGCCCCTGGGCCACCACGCGGCCGCGGTGAATCAGCGAGAGGGCAGGAATTGTGGCCGGCGTGGGCACCTTCCCGGCACACAATGCGCCGAAGGTAATCACCATCGGCACGTCAACGACCACATGATAGAGGTCATCCTCGTGCCACAGGTCGAGCGCGTTGTTGGCCACCAGGAAGCGCTCGCCCATCTTCCAACGCGCGGCTTGCGAATGACCCTGGGCATCGACTTCCGGCAACAAGAGCGCGTCTCCGGCCTTGAGCGACGCGGCTTCGGCCGGTGCCAGCGCGAAAGCGGTCAACTCATAGCGCACGGGCAACTCCATCGCGCGCAAGGTCTCATCGGTGGGGTCGAGCGCCTTTAATTGCCCCAGCTCCTCCAGGAGCGGCGGGGTGAGGGCAATCGTGAAGGTACACAGGGCGCTATTACTCTCCTCCTTAGCCAGCGTAAAGGCTGTTGATGCCCGGGCAAGCGCCTCGGAGCCTGCAACGATGCCCTTGACTGAAAGCTGCCGGCGGAAGATATTCTCCACCGTCTGGAAGAGTACGCCGCACTCGCGCTCGAGCAAGGCAAGCAGAATCGGCTCGGGCACCTCTGCCCGCGCAGTCCACACAGCCGCCAGATTGGGGAAGCAGGCGCTCTTGGCCAGACCCAGGGTGACCTCCGCCTCCTCAAAGGCGATGCGCAGATAGAGCAGGTCGGTCGGGAAACAAGTGGCCTTGCGCACCAGATAACTCTCGCCCTGGACGCCCGTCTTCATCCGCCATGCCGGCGAAGCAAAGATCTCTGCGGCTGTGGCCTTCTCCCACTGCGGCCAGTGGGCCAACATCTCAAATGTGTTCATCGGCGAACCTCCTCCTTCCGTCTCCAACTCTCGTGGATGGTCACGGCCACCTGCCAGCGTCCGGCAAAGTGCTCGGCCAACTGCGTGGTCAACGCCTCCTGCTGTTGCTGCAAGAGCGTGCACACCTCAGCCGTGGCCGGCGCAAAAGCCACCGAGAGCTTCCCTTCGTGGACCTCGAGGCGCACCACCGAGCCCGCCAATGTTGCTTCGCTTAGGCGCACCACCACCGTTCCCGTGGGCTCAACAATCAACGCCCGGGCCACGGCTTCAACCGCCTCGGTAACGGCTGCCGGAAGGGTCTCGCGCACAGTCGTCGCCGTCGGCGGAGTTTGCACAGGCGCTTCGGTCTGCGGCGCGGGTTGCACCGCTGCCGCCGGCGCCATCGGCGTATCGATGGCCATAAAGACCACCTTGCCGGGTTCGGCCTCTGGCGCGGGTGTCTTGGTTTCGCGTGGCAGCGCTTCGGCCTTCGCCTCAACAGGCATTTCGCTTGGGGCCCTCGTTGCCGCCTCCGAGGTCGGGACAGCTGACGCAACGGTCTGAGCGGGCGAAACTTCTGGTGCCACCTGCTGCGCCAAGATGGGGCGGATAAGCTCCTGGAAGGCGGCAACACTTTCCGTAAAGACCGCCTGTGTGGCGGCGAAGTCGCGCAAGGTGGTTGCAAGATCCGGCATGGCAGCGGGCGGCGGCTGACCTGCAACCTCGGGCACCACGGGGCTGACTGCCGGCGCGGAGGCCTCGGCACGAGGGGCGCTCTGCCCGATTGGCTCGGCTTCGGTCACCGGGGCCTGCGCCTTGGCTAGGAAGGTTGCAATGGCCGCTTGCAACGCCTGCGAACTCTCGGCGAAGGCGCTTTGTGTAGCGGCGAAGTCGCGCAATGTCGTTGCCAAGTCTGCCACCGGAAGCGGCTGCGGGGTGGGGGAAGCGGGCACTTCTACGGGAGAAGTCTGTGGCCAATCAGCGCGCTCTGCCACGCGCGCTGGAGTCGGTGCCACTTCAACATCGGGGATGGCTTGGGGCGCTTCGGTCCCCTGCAGAGGCATTGCCAGGATGGGCGCCATCGCGGCCTGCAACTGGGCGGTGCTCTCGGCAAACTCGCCCTGCTCTCGCGCGAAGTCTTCAATTACCTCCGCTAGGGAAGTGGGAGTAGCCAAAAGGGCTTCGCCTTGAGGGAGGGGCTGGGAGACTTCGAGGTCGGGCCTAGGGGACCTTGAGGTAGGGCCTACCTCGCCTTGAGGGAGGGGCTGGATGACCTCGAGGTCGGGCCTAGGGGACTTCGAGGTAGGGCCTACCTCGCCTTGAGGGAGGGGCTGGCCTTTCTTGACCCCCGGGCGGGTGAGGTTCTGTTCCGGGGCGGATACAGCGGGTGCGTCGGGGTTGGATAAAGAAAGCGTGGGTTCTGCGGGGACTTTGAGCAACGGGGCGGCCGCATCTTGGAAGTCGGTTACGCTTTGGGCGAAGGAGGCCAGAGTGGCGATGAGGCTCTCAAGGGTGACGCGGAGGGTTTTGGGTGTAGCCGGTTGGTCGGCCGCGGGGAAGGGAAGATCAAGCGCGGCACCGGGGGCGGCCTCCAACGCATCGAGGAAGGTGCGGATTTGGTCGGGGGCGGGGCAAGCGGCGGGTGCGTCGCAACGGAGCCCCGAATCGAGCGGGGTGAGCGAGGGGGTGTCCATAGAGACTCCTTCAATCAACATCGGTGTTCTTCTTCCCAGTAAAGTCTTCCAGCTCCAGTTCCTGGAAGTGTTCTTGCGCGCGCACCTCATCCTGCGCCCAGCGCGTACGGTGTTCAGAAATCTTCATGCGGTCCTTCGTGGCCAAGACGAATTGGGCGCGGGCTTTCGATTCCTCGTTGCGCCGCTCGTCAAGCGCCTTCTTGGCCAGCAGGACATTGTCGGCGCGCAGGACACCCTCGTCATCGATGCGCGCGACGCCCTCCCGGGCGCGGTCGAGCTCATCCATCGTCACGGGGCGGTTCATTACCGCCGCGTAGATGCGGTCGCGCCGCGCTTCGGCTGTGGCCCGAAAGTCGGCGAGTTCGCGCTCGCGGGTGTGGACGGCGTTGAGGGCTTCGGCCACCGCCTGCCGGGCCACCGCCAGGGCCGCACTCGCCTTATCCTCGCGGTTGGCGCGGATACGCAGGAGGCTCTGGAGGCGGTAGGTGGCCATTAGGAAACGGCTTCTTTCAGCTTGCGGAGGGTTTCATCGAAGGTCGGGCGCTCGGTCAGGCCCTGACAGAGGAAGGCGTTGACGGCATCGATCTTGGCGATGGCTTCGTCGGTGTTCTTGTCCGAGCCCTTCTGGTATTCGCCAATTTGGAGGAGGAGCTCCACTTCGGCGTAGCGGGCGAGGATCTCGCGGAGTTTGGAGGCGGAGGCTTTGTGCTCGGGGGTGATGATGGCGTTCTGGCAGCGCGAGATGGATTGGAGGATGTCGATGGCCGGATAGTGGTTTTGCTGGGCGAGCTTGCGCGAGAGGATGATGTGCCCATCGAGGATTGAGCGCGTTTCGTCGGCAATGGGCTCAGTCATATCGTCGCCTTCCACAAGCACCGTATAGAGGGCGGTAATGGAACCTTTGGCGGAGTTGCCAGCGCGCTCCATCAGTTTGGGCAACTCGGAGAAGACGCTCGGAGGGAAGCCACGGCGCGTGGGCGGTTCGCCGGCGGCCAGGCCGATTTCGCGCTGGGCACGCCCAAAGCGCGTCACCGAATCCATTAAGAGCAACACACGCAACCCCTTATCGCGGAAGGATTCGGCAATTGAGGTGGCCACATAGGCCGCCTTTAGGCGCTCCATCGCGCTACGGTCGGAGGTCGAGCAGACGACAACGGACTTTGCTAGACCCTCGGGACCGAGGTCCTTCTCGATGAACTCGCGCACTTCGCGCCCGCGCTCGCCAATGAGGGCCAGCACCGTGACATCGGCTTCCGTGTTGCGGACAATTTGCGCCAAGAGGGTGGATTTGCCGCCGCCGGCTGCCGCAAAGATGCCCATACGCTGCCCTTCGCCGCAGGTGAGTAGACCATCGAGCGCACGCACACCCAGCGAAATCGGGCGACTAATCATCTTGCGCTCCAAGGGCGAGGGCGGGTCAGCGTAGACCGGGTAGAAGGCTTCGGGGATGAGCGGCCCCTTGGCATCGCTATCGAGCGGACGCCCTAGACCATCGAGCACGCGCCCGAGGAGGCTTTGCCCCACCGGCACCATGTGCACCCGCCGCGTGGGAATGACTTCCGTCTGCGCCGAGATGCCAATCATCTGCCCGAGCGCCGTTAGGAGGACCGCCTCGCGCGTGAAGCCGACGACTTCGGCCTGGACCTCATACTGCTCCCACGGATTGCGCAGCAGGCAGACTTCGCCGACCTTTACGCCCGGCACCGCCGCCTTGATGATGGTGCCGACCACCTGGATGACGCGGCCCTTGACGTCGATCAACTGCGCGTCTTCCACCGCGCGGTCCAGGATGTCGGGGATATAGTCGAAGGTCGTGGCCATTAGCGTTCTTTGGCAAAGTGGCGGCGGATGGAATCTTCAATGGCCGCCAGTTGGGTGTCGATGGAAGCGTCGGCCACGCCGGCCTCGGTCTCAATGATGCAAGCGGCTCCCTTCAAGCGCGCGTCTTCCTGCAGGTCGATGTAGGTGAGCGTGGGGTAGGCGGCGAGGAGCGTATCGAGCTGCGCTTTGACGGTGGAGACCATCTCCGGGGCAACCTTGAGGGTGATTTGCTGTTGGTTACGGACGATGGCATCCATCACCTTGTGGACGATGTGCAGCACCAGCTCGCGGTTGTCCATCTCGCCAACACACTTGCGCAGGGCCTTCATCACCACATCGGTCATCTTGCCCTCAACCGCCTCCATAAAACGGACACTCTCCGCTTGCTGGGAGAGGACCTTGGCCGCGATTTCGCGTTTCCCGTCCTCAAGGCCCTTGGCGTAACCGCGCGCCTTTTCGGTCTCGAAGGCCTGGGCGGCCTCGGCGCGGATCTTGGCCGCTTCGGCCTCGGCTGCGGCAAAGGTCTCCTCGATGGAGCGAACGGCTGCCACCTCTTCCGCGCGTACCAAGCGCGAGGCTGCATGGAGCTCAAGCCCCGCCTTCTTAATCAGCAACATAGGTCACTAGCCTCCGGAAAACGTAGCTTCAATAGGAAAAAGAGCAGGTCAAGGTGTTCGGGCGAAAGAAGGTCGTGCGGGAGGGGCTCGAAGCCTGGCGCATCAGCCTCCGGGAAGCGGAGGCGTTGGCGAAGCAGAAGTTCGCCTGGCACATCTGCCAGGAGCGAAGCGAGCATCCGCAACCCCATCAGGCGGAGGGCGGTGGGCAAGTCGCTGACCGTGGCCGGCGGGGGCACGGCCGTGCGCAGCGCGGTCAAGCGCTCGGACCACTTGGCGAAGTAGGCCGTGTAGCGCAGGACTTCGGGGTAGAGGCCGGGGAGCGACTGTTTGAGTGCGCGGACATCCGGCCCGGCGAGCACGGCACGGAGCGGCTCGGCGTAGGCAATCGCCCCGAGCCAGAGGGCAATCTGCTCGTATTGGGCGCGCTCAAGCAGGAGCAGGCGCGAGCCATTCTCCGCCGGGAAGTCGTAGAAGGTAGGCTCCACGCCAAGTTGCGCCAACAGCGCGCGCCCGGCATCGCTGCCGGTCAGGGCATCGGGGAAAATCGTCACGCCGGGCGGCAGGATGGATTGGAGATAGGCGCGTTGGCGCGTGGGGTCAAGAAGTGCCGAAGAGTCCCACAAGAAGCGTTGTATCAAGGGCCAGCGCGTTGAATCGGCCACTAGGGCGCGCGCACGATCGAGGCTGAGGGAATCTTCGCTCACGGTCTAACTCCTTGCGCTAGTCGGCAATCCAACTGCGGGCGCTCCCCTTCTTTGCTGCCAAGAAGCGGTGCCAGCGCGCCTCGCTCTCGCGCGTTTTGCCTAGCGCTAGAAGCGCGCGCGTCTCGAGCACCGCCTCGGCCCGGAGCAGCTCCGGGGGGAAGTCGGCCGCGCGGAGCACGCGCAGGGCCTGTTGCGCCTCGCCATCGGCCAGCAGAAGCTCGGCCAGGGCGGCGGCAGAGACGCCATCGCGCGGGTCCTCCTCCACCAGCGCCTCAACAAGGACGCGGGCACGATTGGCTTGGCCGTGGCGCACAAAGAGCCACGCGGCCGTGAGCAGGAACTGGCGCTCCTCGGGATCCATTAGGGAAGAGCGCCTGGTACGGAAACCGTCGGCGCGCTGTCGCGGAAGAGCGTCACCGAGATCTTCTCGTATTGCAGCCCTTCGATGGCATTCTTGACGAGGTTCTTGATGGCCGGAACACGGTCTGCCAGGTCGACATCCCAGCGCGTGCGGACCGCAACGGCCGCCGAACTGGGAAGGGCGTTCTTGGCGAAGGGATCGTTCTCGGGAAGGACCACGTGGACGCGCGCGTCGATAACGCCATCAATCTCGGCAATGGTCTGGGAGAGATCCTGCGCGAGGGCGTTCATAAAGCGGATGCGCTCTTCGGTGGGCGAGGAGATCATTCCGGTCTTCTTGAAGGTTTCGCCGACGCCCTGGTAGGTACGGCGGGGAAGGCCCTTGCGCTCAAGCAGGTTGACCGCGTCCGCGAAGCGCGAAGCGGCAATCTGCACATCCCAGGTGCCTTCTTCGCCGGCGATTTTCTGGCAGGCGATGCCAGCATCCATCAAGGCGGCGATGACCAGGTTGGCCTGGCGCTCCTCCAGGCGGCTGTGGAGCGTGGTCTGTTCGTCGCACCCGGTAAGCAAAAGGCTTATGCCAAGCAGGACGCACCCGAGGGTGGGGAATGAGAAATGGATAGCCAACGCAACACTCCTTACTGGTTCTTAATGAGGGTTTGGATGGCGGTGGAGGCCTTGTCGGCCACTTTGGCCACAACCTCCTGCTGGAAGGCCAAATTGGCCACCTCGTACTGCAGTTCGCCCAGCTCGACGGCCGAGAGCGAGCGCGTGCCGCTGGTCTCGGTCAGGGCTTTGATGCGGTGGACCATGCCTTGATAGTTCTCCTGCGCCGAGCGCCAAACGGCCGAGATCTCGCTCGCCATCGGAACGGCTTCGGGCGCATCTGGGGCCATTGCGGCTTGGAACTTGGCCACTGCAGCCGGGTCGGCCACGGGGAGGGGGGCCTGAACATTCTGCCAAGACTGCACCGCTTGCGTGCGCTGCATCGAGGAGATTGCTTCGACAATCATGGGGTCAAGCATCGTAGGCTTCCTGAGAGAGGTGGGTTAGGCGGGGAGAAGGTCTGCCGCAAGCTGAGCTGCTGCGGGGTCATCGGTGGAGGCGGCGGCGCGGGAGAGCGCTTCGCGCGCCTCGGCCGTGCGCTCCATCCGAAGCAACGCCATTCCCTTGAAGGCTTGAAGCATAGCCGAGTGCGGAAACTTCGGGAGCGCGTCGCCATCAATATAGGCGACGGCACCCTCGAAATCCTGCAGACTAATGAAGAGAATTGCCTTGGCAACTGCCAAGGAAGCCTCGTTCGCGCGGAAGGGTTCCAAGGCCGCAAGGATTTTCATTGCGGATTGGAAACGGTTTTGCCCGGTGGCCATTAAGGCGATGTCGAGCAACAACCGCGCTTCATCAGGTGCCAACTCAAACATTAACGGAAGTTGGAGGAGATGGACTTCAGGGCGTCGGCCATATTCTTCTGAATATTGGTCATCGTGCTGAGGGCCAGGTTCCAGCTCTGGAGGTCATACTGCAGCTGCTGCAGGTTGGCCTGGACGTCGGGGTGCTCCTGGTAGTTGGCCAGAGATTCGGCGACGCGGTTTTCCATCGTGATGGTGGCGTTCATCAGGGCGGCGTAGACCTTGTCGGTGTGGACATAGGGACCGGTACCGGCCTGGCCCTGCTGAATGCGCTTGCCGTATTGGCCGTAGTCAAAGTCTGCTACGGGATTGACGACATTCGGAAGGTTGGCTGCCATAATAACTCCTTGGGTTGATTAGGGGTGAAAATCCATCCCCGGACGGTGGGGTTGGAAAGCGGGTTCGCTAGGCGCATCGGCCTCTTGGACCGTCAAGCGCAGTAGTTTACGCGAAAGGGTAGTTGCCTCGTTCAAGGCGGATAGGGCGGAGAACTCCTCGGGCGGGACGCCCTGTTGGAGTGCTTGAGCAAGGCGTTGCCCCAAACCGCGCAACGTTTCGTCGTAGCGCTCAAGGGCGGCTTGGCGATCGGGACCAGCCAGTTGTTGCTCAATATCCATCAACTTCATAGCCATATTGTAGCGCATTCTGCTTAGGGCCGCCAGTCGAAAGCGCCGTCGGCATTGTGGATGACGATGCGATCGGGCTCAATCTTGTCGACCACGAAGCCGCCGAACTCGGCGCCTGGGGTCACGCGCGAGCCATCGCGCAGGACAATGCAAGGATAGGGCGTGGTGAGGATGCCGCAGAAAGGCAGCGTAGTCAGCGCTCGATTTTCCCGAGCCTTTGCGGCCACAGCCTGCTCGGCCCCATCGCTCCCTTCGCGTTTACCGCAGACCACTTGGGCACAATCGAGGTGCTCGAGGTAGGGGACTTCGGCCTTGAGTGCTTCGGCAATGACCCGCATCGCCGAGGTGCTTTCAACACCCCCCGCGAGGGTGAGCGCGCGGTTTTTGGCCTCAACCACACGGACGCGGCCATCGGTCAGCATCGCGAGCGTCTCGTCGGCGGCATTGGCCAGGGATTCATCGTCGGAGAGCTGCACGAGGGCGCCTGGCTCGGCGGTATAAATCTCTGCAGTGGCTTGCAACCGCTTGGCGCGCGAGGTTAGGTTTCCCCAGACGCGTGTGGGGGCCCCTTCGTGCCGTTCCATCTCAAGGCCATAATTCTGCACGGTCACCTCGAGGGTCACAATCTCTTTTGGGGGCGGCGGGGGTGGGGTGGTCATATGGCGCCAGGTGTCGCGCGCCCACACAAGGCTCGCTTCACTCTTCTCTACGAGCGGCTCCCAGAAAAGGTAACAGAGAATGAGCACGCCAGTGAGCAGGAGGAGCAGGCAGATCCACGCCAAGACGCCTTTCCAGTGGCCCTTACGCGCGCGGCGCTCCGGGATCGTTTCGGCTGCGGGTTGGGGCGTAGTCACTTCAGCGGCGGGTGCGCCGGCTGGGGCGGGCCAAACCAGTTCGCCCCAGGGGGCATCGGCCGGGCCGACCACCAGGGCTGTGGCACCGAAGAAGCGCACGTGCAACGGCTCAAGGCGCTCTTGCGCGCCGCCGGGCAGGAAGAGCATCACGCGGTCGGCGCTGGTATCCAGTTCGCAGGCCACTTCCGGGAGGGTGGGGTCGGCCAAGACCAGGTCGCAACTATCCGCGCGACCAAGCTTGACACAAAGCCCCTCAATCAGCGCCACCTCTGCGCCGGCATTCGGGCCTTGGACAATTTTTAGGAGGAAGTTCATAGTTTAAGTCTCCCCAAAGGCTGGATATTGATCTCCTGGCTCAACTCTTGGAAGCTCAAGACCGGGAGTTCGTAGTAATCCTTCTCAATCATCTTACGCAGGTAGCGGCGAATATCCACCGAGACGATGATGACGGGCTTCTGCGGAATCTTCGAGAGATCGCCGATTGTCCGAGCGATGGTGGCGAGGATGGCACGCACGGTGGCTGGATCCATTGCCAGGTAGGAGCCGCCGGAGGTCTGGCGGACCGACTTGCGAATCTTCTCTTCCAGCGCGGGGTCGAGCAGGTAGGCGGCGATAATGTTCTGCCCGCCGGAGAACTTGTAGGAGATATAGCGCGAGAGGGCCGAGCGCACATACTCCACCAGCAACACCGCATCCTTCTCCTTCTGGCCCCACTCGATGAGCGTCTGCGTGATGCGTTTGAGGTCGCGAATGCAGATGCCTTCCTGGACCAGACGCTGGAGGACGTCGGTAATTTTCTGCAGGGAGAGGACGCGCTGGACCTCGCGGACCAGTTCGGGGGCCTCGCGCTCCATGTGGTCGAAGAGCAACCGCGTCTCCTGCAGGGAGAGGAACTCGTGCGCATACCGCCGAAGAACGCTTGAAAGGTGGTAGGTAAGCACCCCATTGAGGTCCAAGCTCCGGATTCCGCTCTCCTCGAGTTTCGGCCGCTCCTCGGCCTTGACCCAGTTGGTCTCGTAACCAGAGAGGAAGGCCTTGCCCTGCTCGAAGTCGATGCCGGTGGCCGTGAGATTTTCGGCTGTCTCGAGCGCAAAGACATAGCCCTTGCGCAAGACGCCCTCGGAGACCGGCACTTCGTTCACCAGCAGCCGGTACTTACCATTCTTCATCGCCGTGTTCAGGCTCAGGTTGATGCCCGGGAAGGGAACGCCCAAGTCGTGATAGAGCGCGCGGCGGATGGCCATAATCTGCTCGTTGAGCTCTTCGTAGGTGAGCGCGCCACGGATCTCGGCATCAATATCCACCATCAAGGGCGTGACCATTGCAAAGTCATCCCCGGGCTTCTTCGGCGGCCGCGGCTTGGTGCCCTCGGAGGGGGCTGCGGCGGCAAGCGGATCGGCGGCCTTGGCGGCTTGCGCGGCGGCGGCCTTGGCCTTGCGCATCAAGGTGTAGCCCACCAACCCCACAAAGAGGGCTAGGGAGAAGATCTGGAGCTTGGGGAAGCCCGGAATAAGGCCAATGCCAATCAGCATCACGGCGCCCAACAAGATGGCTTTGGGCTGGGCGAAGAACTGGTCGATAATATCCTGGCCCAAGGGCTTGTTCGCTTCGTCACCCACACGTGTGACGATGACACCGGCGGTAATCGAGACCAAGAGCGCGGGAATCTGCGAGACCAACCCATCGCCGATGGTGAGGATGGAATACTTCTGGACCGCCTTACTCACCTCCATCCCATTCATAAAGGCTCCGATGCAGATGCCACCGATAATATTGATGGAGGTCATAATCAAGCCGGCGATGGCATCACCTTTGACGAACTTCATCGCACCATCCATCGCGCCATAGAGCTGCGACTCCTTGGCGAGCTCATTGCGCCGTGCCTTGGCAGTCTCTTGGTCGATGGCCCCGGCGCGCATATCGGCATCGATGGACATCTGCTTGCCGGGCATTGCATCGAGGGTGAAGCGCGCCCCCACCTCCGAGACGCGCTCGGCGCCCTTGGCAATCACCACGAACTGCACGATGGTGATAATGAGGAAGATGACCGCCCCTACCACGAAGTTGCCGCCCACCACGAAGTTGCCGAAGGTATAGATAATTTCGCCTGCGTCCGCCTTCAGGAGAATGAGGCGCGTGGTCGTTACATTGAGCGCCAGCCGGAAGAGGGTGGTGAAGAGCAACATTGAGGGGAAGGTGGAGAAGGCCAACGCCCGCGGTAGGTAGAGCGAGAGCATCAGCATCACTGTCGAGATCGTAATGTTGACCGCGATGAGGAAGTCCACCATCGCCGTTGGCAGGGGGACGATGAGTAGCCCGATGATAAAGACCACCAACCCGGCGAGCACGAGGTCGCCAAAGCGTTGGAACAGGGTTGTAAAGTTGGATAGCGAGCGTCCCATCATCCTCTCCTCAAGTCTCCAGCAGGGCGGCACGATAGTGCTCAAAGACCTCGGTATCGGCCATCAGCCCTTCCAATTCCAGCACCGCCCGCTTGGCGGCAGCGCCCTTCTTCCCGCGCAAATCGTGCAAGGTCCGCCGTGCGGTCTCCTTGAAACCGGCGGGCGTGCGCAAGAAGGCCGAGTTCCCGGCCACCAACGCGCTCATAATCTCGCCCCCCACCGACTGTCCCTCCGGGAAGATGTTTGCCAGTGCTTGCGAGACGGTGGTGGAACCGGGCAGGAGCGAGCGCTGCCCCTCCCCGGCCTCTGCGCCGGCAGGCATGTCGGCATACTCGGCCATCGAAATGCCCGTATCAAAGCGAATCATCTCGGTGGAACGGCGAACCTTCATACACCCTCCCGATGGCGGAAGTCTTCGGCCAGGCGCCAGAGCGTCTGAAAGGCGCCATTAAGCGCCGGCAGCGTCACCTCCGAGGCCGCCAGACGAATGGCCAACAAGGCCGCCGAGCGCTTCTGCACCAACGCCGTGCGCACCGTAAAGTTCCCCTGGAGCGCCGGGTGGGCATAGCCCAGCAACCGCTTCAGACTCTCCACCTCGCCGCGCGTGGGCACCGAGAGCGCCATCACCAACTCCTCGTAGGCGTACTCTAGGCGCAAGGTTACGCCCGTCTCAAAGGCCAAGCCGGCCACGCCGGAGTCATTGAGCGCAAAGGTGTTGAGCCCTAGGCTTTCGCCAAAGGCGTGCAGCGTCTCTTGCAACCAGTGTGGGGCGGCACTCATACGCTAGCCTCCGCGTCTTCGTCCTCGCCCTCGCGGGCAATCAACTCGTCCAACTCCTCCTGCGCGGCATCGACCAGACGCAGCCGGTCGTTCTCACTGGCAAAGAGGCGCGAGGAGAGTTGCCGGAAGATGGCCACCATCTCGCGGCAGAAGTCCATCTTGGCGAGCCACTTCATCAGCCCACAGGCGGCGATAAAGGCCTGAATGTTGGCGTTCGAGACATAGGCAAGTTCGGTGAACTCCATCACGCGCCCAGTCATTTGCTCGCCTGTGAGGAGGGTGTGCTCGTGGAACTGCACCCACATCCGCGCTTCCAGAGCGTTCATCCGGTCAAAGACGGTCTTGAGCACTTGCACGCATTGCAGGTCCAAGAGAATCCGCCGCAACTCCTCGGGCGTCTGCGAGGGATTGGGACTCTGCAAGTCCACGCCGCAGCCGGCGGTTAGAAAGTCGATTGTCGCCTGCAGGGCAACTGCGCCGCGCGATTGGAGAATCGAGCGGAAGCAAGCCTGCGGGGTGGAGAAGCCGAGCACTTCGCCGCGGTAAAGATCGCGCAAGCCCTGCATCTCCTCGGGCGAGGTGGCGCGGGCGTTGACCTCTTGGGCCAGGTTGATGCCCGCGCGGATCTCCTTGCCTTGGTGCTCCATCAAGTGGGCGCGCGTTTGAGTTAGCAGCGTGCGTAAGTCACCCTCGCCTTCGCCCAAGGCCTGCTCAAGTACATCGAGCATTGCGAATTGGTGCGAGGGGTCGCCCGAGCCTTCGGTTAGCTGCTTTAGCAGCCCGCGCACATCTGGTAAGGCGCCTTGCCCCATGGCTGCACGCAGTTGCCGCAAGAGCCGCGAGAGGAACTCGTGGCTCGGCAGGTCCGGGAGCGTCTTCGTCCACCCCTCAAGGGCTTGGACATAGGCAGAGCGGCGGTTACGCGTTTCGCCCAACTTGCGATCGGCCAACTTCTTGGCGCTCTTCTCCTCGAACTGGAAGGAGAGCTCCTCCATCGAGTCCTGCAACTCGGCCAAGGGGTCGCTCTCCACCACGAACTGCGTGCCCATCAGCTCCCCACGTTCGGCGGCCTGTGTGCTTGCGGCCTCGGCCGGGGCATACGCCTGCAGGCTCTCCAGCCGATTGGGCTGGATGCTATGGCGTAAGACTTGGGCGGCATCAAACATCGTGGACTCAAGCTCCTTCAATCCACAGGTTGCCCGGACCGTAGAAGCTAACCATCATCGCCTTCGGGCGGGCGTTGGGTAAGAGCAGGTCGCGCAAGCGCAATTTGGGGACAAAGCCGGTTGGCGCGCGGGTCGTCCACGCCACCACCGCCTCCCGGCGCACGGTGAGCGTCTCGCCTTCGGCCAAGACCACGCGGGTGGTGCGCGAGCGCGTGGCCGTCACCACCCACGCCCCGCGAAAGATCGTCACGCATAGCGCCAGACGCAGACTCATCGGAATCAACCGCTGGAGCGAAGCCCCGGTGCGCGCACTTGCGGGTGCCACTAACACCTTCTCGGAAACGACCCAGAGCGGCATCGGACAATCGAGGCGCGTTAAGAAGGGGCGCTCGGCCGAAGCGCAGTAGAGCGCAGCGCTCGCCGTGAGCAGACTTAACCGCGCGCGGTCTGGTGCCAGGAAGCCGCGCAAGGTCTGGCTCTGACAGCGCGCGCCGGCAAAGGCCACTGGCTGCTCCTTGCCCACCAACCACTGCCCGGCCTCTACGCGCGCCATTCCGTTAGCCAAGGTCGCCTCCATCGCGCACACGGCTCCAACCGGGAGGGAAACGCTCTCGGGGGAAACCGTGGGGGTGGCTTCGGCTTCGGACATCCTTTACTCCGCTGGCGCTACGCTCTGGGCGGCCGCGTCGGCCGTCACGCGCTCGGCCCACAGGTTAGCGCTCTCGGGTTCGGGACCGGGCACGACCGGCTCTTCGGCCGGGCGGTCCGCCTCGGGGTCAACCGCCGGTGCTGCTGCCGGGGGCTCGGTCGGCGCTGGGGTGGGGGGCTCGGTCGGCTCGATCGATCCGGTCGGTGGTTCGGCTTCGAGCTGTTGGTCGCGGGCCTTACGCAGGGTCGCCTGCCTGGCCTTCCACGCTTCGTAATCCTGCTCAATCTCCTGGAAGAAGGCATCCCACTGCGCGGCATCATCCGCCAGGATGTCTTCGCGAATTTCCTTACGCAAGGCGCGCTCGGCCTTTTCGCGGCGCAGGCGCTCTTGGTTGTAGTCTTCGCGCCGCTCCCGGAGATCTTTGCGCGCCGCCTCCCGGCGTTTGCGCTCGGCATCGGATTGCTCGGCATCGTCCTCAAGCACATCCTCATAGAGGACATCACGCTGACGGGCGGCCTGGATGCGGGCGAGGCTATCGGCATTGAGGTCGATAATATAAGGTGTCAGGATAAACATCCGCTGGATGGTCTGCTTTTGGTGCGAAGCGCCACCGAAGAGCCAGCCAATCCACGGAATGTCGCGCAGGTAGGGAATGCCCCAGCCGGCCTCCTCCTCAATGTCGCGCAGGTAGCCGCCCAGGAGGATTGATTCGCCCTCAAAGACTACGGCCGAGGTCTCCACCGAGCTGGTGCGCGTCATGGGCATTGCGTCGACGGTGATGGCCTCGAAGCCGCCATCCTCCAGCTCCAAGGTTAGCCACACCTGATTGGGCACATCCTTGAGCGTGCTCTTGACGATGCGCGGTTTGACCTGCAGGGTGGTTCCAGCGGAGACCTCTTGGAGCGAGGCCACCTCCGTGCCCACCACGCGGGCGTGATAGCTCTGGCGGTCGGTCATCTCGGCGGCCATATTATCCATCGTCAACAAGGTGGTGCGCGAGATGCTGCGCGCCTTCCCCGTCTCGCGCAACGCCGAAAGCGAGGCAGAGACCGAAACATCCTTGCCCAGATAGGTGAGCGCGCCGGCCAGTCCACGGCCAGACATCGTGGCGGTGTCCATCAGCGAACTCACCGTTTGGCCAATCCCGCCTTCCAGATTGTTGTGCGCGCCAGTCACCTTCAGCGAGAGTTGCCAATCGAGCGCGTCATCCTTCGTCAGCTCCAGCACCGTCACCCCAATCTCCACCAATCGCTGCTGCACATCAAGCTGGCGGATCAGCTGCTCATAGAGCGGCATCCGGGTGGCCACATCGCGCACCAACACAGCATTGAGACGATTCTCCGCGCGAATAATCGGGCGGAAGGTGGGTTCTCCGGCCACACGCTTGGGCGTCTCCTCGCCAGGGGTTCCCTTCTCTTTGGCGCCTTCCAGCTGCTCGGCGGCTTCCTGTTGGGTGCCCATAATCTCTTCCAACATCTGGGCCACGCCCTTGATGGTCGCCTGCGTCTCAGGTCCGGAGATCGAGAAGGTGACCGAGTCCGCCCACGTGTTCACCAACGGAAAGAGCCGCGTCTCTACCTGCGTAAAGGTCCGCTCCTCGCGCAGACGGTCTGCCCGGCGAATCATCTCGGCGATGAGCGTCACATACCGCGGCGGCCCCGAGACCATGATAATTTCGCCATTCTGCGTGGTCTTGATGGGGAAGCGCGCATCCTCCACCCCCAACTCCACGAGCATTTGGCGCACCTCCTCGGCCTTCATATAGGAGAGGTTGGCCAGAATCGTCTCAATCTCCCCTGCACCATAGATATAGAGCGCCGCGCCGTCGTAATACCATGTCAGATTATGGAGTGTCGCCAGTCGGTCGAGAAACTCCCCTGCCGGCACCTCACGAAAATCCCCCGAAAGCGTCCCCTTGACCTTCGGCGAAATTACCACCGCCATCCCCTCGGCCACCGCAAAGCTGTTCAACGCCTCGCACAAATCCATCCCGCGCGCCACCAATGTCCACTGCGGCACCTGCCACGGAATCTGCCGTTGGACCGGCGCTTCTGCCGCGCAGACATCTGCCAGCGCCCACAGCGCCAACAATGCGAAGCCTGCCACTTTCAACTGTCTCATCGCGTGTTTCCTCACGGGTGAATAACCATTTCCGGAAACGCCGGTGGGGGGGCGTGCAGGGCCGAAGCCCGCTCGCGCCACCAGTCGCATACATCCATAAAGCGCTCAAACCCCGCTGCCAAGGCCTGCGCCCCGGCCTCAGGGGCCAATGCTTGCCAAACAATCATCGCCGCTTCGCGCGCATCCCAGGCCAACACCGCCTCATCGCGCAAAATCCGCCCGGTGGCCAACGCCGCCAACTCCGGCACATCCTCCTCCGTGCGGTCAATAATCTGCGAAAGCACCAACTGCTTCCCCTGCGCCTGCACCCGCACGGCTTCGCCATCCACCCGCAAGACGGCAACGCCTCCCTCCTCGAGCACCTCCTCTGGATACTCGATTGCGGTCAACAGCGCCTGTATATGTGCCGTCATCATTACCTTTATTCGGTGTGTATACGCACGCTACGCCTAAAAATCATAAGCATTGTATCATAAAACCGCTTTATCTTTGAAGAAAATACACCTCAGGAGGTCCCCTATTTTTCGGGAGGGGGGAGGGAAGCCCGATCGCGCAGTTGAAGCCGCTGATGAGAAACATGCGCCTCGCCTCGTGCGCAAACTGCCCCTCCTTACGGGCGAAGATCCCACCCAGGGGCTCATAGAGGCTATCGACTTTAAGAAGTATCGCCTCCAGAAACTCGAAACGCTTAACCTCTCCCTTGAGGATACCAACGCGGCCGTCGACCCCATTCCCGTCAGCACCGGCGGTGGCCGCCCCGAGGCGTCCCTTGAGCCCCTCTCGGCCATCGTCGCGGACTTCAACAAGGCCTTTGGCGACATCGACTGGGTCGATAGCGACGAGGTGCGCCGGAAGATCGATGACATTTCCCGCCACTTGGTGCAGCAGGAAGACTTCGTCAACACATTGCGCGCCAGCAATGAGGAGGCCAAGCACATCCTCTTCAACGATCGTATCCAGAGGGCTATTACCAAAATGGACCAAGGGGCGTATGAGTTGATGCGGCATTACTTTACCAACGAGGACTTCAGAAACGCGCTCAAACAGTATGTCTTCCAGGACTGTCAAGCGCGCGTGACCGCGGCTTCTCGCTCTCCTGCGCAGCCCTCCGGTTGGTCCGCGCTAGAGGATTCGGGGTCCGTGGGCCTCGCCCTCGCCGCAGAAGATTCTGCGCTGGGGAAAAACGCTTAATGGCGCGGCGCGGCGCGACTTTGCCTTGAACGAGGGCCTCCCTTAGCGCGGAGTCTCGTCGGGGATTAGAGGCGGCGGAGGGGGAGACAGCCGGCGAAGTCGAAGGTGAGGGAGGCGGTGAGCCAGGAGAGTCCGACGCCGAAGGCGGAGAGGAGGAGGCGTTTGGGGCCGGGGGAGAGGGTGGGGGCAAGGTCGCAGCAGAGAACTGGGAGGGAGGCGGAGGAGGTGTTGCCGCGCTGGCGCATCAGGCAGGGGGCCTTTTCTGGCGGAAGGCGGAGGAGGCGGGCGATTTGGCGGACGATGAAGGCATTGGCCTGGTGGAGGAGGAGGAGGTCGAAGTCCGCGAGGGCGGTGTGGGTGCGGTCGAGGAAGGATAGGATTTGCTCGGGGACGCGGGTGATGGTGAAGTTGAAGACGTCGGTACCGGCCATTGAGAAGGGGGCGGCGAGGGGGATATTGATGGCTTCGCTGCCGGCGGTGGCGGCGAGGAAGTGCCAGGGTTCGGCGGCCTCATCGCGCGAGACGAGGGCGGCGAAGGCGCCGTCACCAAAGAGCATCGCGGTGGCGGGGTCGGCGGGGTCGACGAGGCGCGAGAGGGTGTCGCCACCGAGGATGAGGGCGTTCGAGAGGGCCGGGTTTTGGAGGAAGTTCGCGGCGGTGAGGAGGCCAACGAGGAAGCCCGAGCAGCCTTGGTTGAGGTCGAGGGCTAGGCAGGCTTCGCTGAGGCCGAGGCGGTGCTGGAGGAGGGCGGCAGTGGCCGGGGCGCGCGCTTCGGGGGTTTGGGAGATGAAGAGGAGCAGGCCCACGCGCTGGGGGTCGAGGCGCCCGGAGGCGATGAGGTCGCGCGCGGCGGCTTCGGCCATTGAGGCGGTGGTCTGGTCGGGGAGGGCGGTGGGGAGGGCATCGATGCCGGCGACTTCCCGGAAGCGGGCGACCTTGTCGGCGCCGAAGCGGGGGATGAAGTCTTCGAGGGGGCGGCTGTGAGCGGGGAGGGCGCAGGCGAGCGCATCGAGGCGCAGGCCGGAGAAGGTGGAGAGCATAGTTAGGCCTGAGGAGGGATGGGGGCCAGGAGGTCGGCCACGGTGTGGAAGGTGGCGCAGGAGGTGCCCGGGAGGGTGATGTTGAAGCGGAAACGCAGGAAGGCGAGGTAGGCGAGGAGGGCCATCGAGTCCCAGGTGAGGGGCGGCTCGAGGCGAGTTTCGGGGGTGAGGGGAGCGGTGGCGCCGAGGATGTCGGCCAATTCGCAGAGGAGCGCTTCCTGGTTCATCGTGAGGGAGCCTTAGGAGAGGGCGTCGAGGAGATCGCCGACGGTGAAGAGGGAGGTAAGCTGCTTGGCGCTAAAGGCCACGCCCAGGCGGCGTTCAAGACCCAGGAGCATTGCCAGGTGGGCCACGGAGTCCCATCCCGGCAGGTCGCGGAAGGGGGTCTCGCGGGTGAGCGGGGGCATTGGCTGACCGAGGAGCTCGGCGAGGAGCGGACGGAGCGTTTCAAGCGTTGTCATACCGCCATTGTAGCAAATATGCTATACTGCGCGCACTTTTGTTCCCATGCAGATGCGTATTGATTGAGTAAGGAAGCAGAAATTATGGCAGAGAAGATTGTCGCAACGGTCAATGGCGAGCCGATTCCGCAGGAGGCGGTGGACTTTGAGTTGCAGCGCTTGATTCACTTTTACCAGCAGCAGGGGTTGCCCGAGCAGCAGATTCGCCAGCAGTTGCCGATGTTGCAGGCGCGTGCGCTCGACCAAGCGATCGGCACCAAGCTCCTCATCAACGAGGCCAAGCGCCTGAACATCCCTGTCACCGAGGCCGAACTCGACGCGCAGTTCGAGACCTACATTGGCCAGTTCGGCGGCGACCGCGACAAACTCGTCAAGGCCATCGAGGCCCAGGGGATGACCGTCGATTCCTTCAAGCAGGAGCTCCGCCAGGGCGCGATGATCAGCAAGCTCATCGACCAGGTCTGCGGCGAAGTTCCGCCCCCCACCGAGGAGGAGATCGCCAAGCACTACGCCGAGCACAGCGAGGAGTACGAGACCCAGCCGCGCGTCCTGGCCCAACACATCCTCATCAAGCCCGAGCAGGAGACGGCCGAGGCGAAGGCCGCCGCCAAGGCCAAGCTTGAGGCCATCCGCGAGCGTATCGTCAAGGGTGAGAGCACCTTCGCCGACGAAGCCAAGGCCCACTCGGATTGCCCCAGCGGCAAGAGCAACGGCGGCTCGCTCGGCTGGTTTGGCCGCGGGATGATGGTCAAGCCCTTCGAGGAGGTGGCCTTCACCATCGCGCTGAACACCGTCTCGGAGATCCTCGAGACGCAGTTCGGCTACCATATCATTGTCAAGACCGGTGAGGAGCCCGGCCACAAGCCCGCCCTCGCGGAGATCCACGACCAGGTGCGCGACTTCCTCTTCCACGCCAAGCGCGGCCAGGCCGTCTCCGACCACGTGGCCACCCTCCGCCGTCAGGCCGACGTGCAGATTGGCTAAGTCCGGCCACGCCTAAACACCCCTCGCCGCCGCGGTTCGCCGTGGCCGAGGGGTCTTTTATTGCCCCGCCTCCCTCCTCCTTTTCTTCTGCGCAGGTTTTTCGTTATGCCCCTTGACTCCCGCTCTCTGGATAGCGCGCCCGACTTCTGCGAACGCATTGGCGCCGAGCTGAACATCTCCCCCCGGCAGGTTGCTGCCGTGGCTAAACTGCTGGGCGAAGGGTGTACCGTCCCCTTCATCGCGCGCTACCGCAAGGAGGTCCACGGCAACCTTGATGAGGTTCAGATTGGCGCCATCCAGGAACGTCTGGCCTACCACCGCGAGTTGGAGGCCCGGCGCGAGGCCATCCTCTCCTCCATCATCCAGCAGGGCAAGCTCACCGACGAACTCAAGGCCCAAATCCTCGCCTGCACCACCCGAACGGCCCTTGAGGATCTCTATCTGCCCTATCGTCCCAAGCGCCGCACCCGCGCGATGGTCGCCCGCGAACGCGGTCTTGAGCCGCTTGCCGACCTCATCCTGCTGCAAGGCGCGCACGGCGCGCCGGAGGTCGATGCCGAGGCCTTTGTCGATGTGGCCAAGGAGGTGCCCGATGTCGCCGCCGCCTTGAAGGGCGCGCGCGACATTGTGGCCGAGCAGATTGCCGAGAATGCCGAGGTGCGCGGCTTTGCCCGTGACTACCTCGCCAAGCACGGCGTTCTCCGCTCGGAGGCCGTCGAGCCGATCCCCGAGCAGCCGACGAAGTTCGAGCAGTATTACGACTTCTCCGAAGCCATCGCCGTCATCCCCTCGCACCGCTTTTTGGCCATCAAGCGCGGGGAGGCCGAGGGGGTCCTGCGCTCGGTCCTGGAGGTCGATGCCGAGCCGACCATCGAGAAGATCCTCGAGGTCTTTGCCTGGCAGGAGATCAGCCCTTGGGCCGGGCAGTTGCGCCTGGCCGCGCAGGAGGCCTACAAGCGCCTCCTCTCCCCGAGCGTGGAGCTGGATGTGGCCGTTGAACTCAAACAGCAGGCCGACCGCGCGGCCGTTGAGATCTTTGCCGAGAACCTCCGCCACCTACTCCTGCAGTCGCCCCTCGGTGAGCGGCCGGTGCTGGGCATCGACCCGGGCCTGCGCACCGGCTGCAAGTGCGTCACCCTCGACGCCACCGGCAAGTTCTTGGAGAACGCCACCATCTACCCCTCGCAAGGCCCCCAGCGCGAAATCGAGGCCACCGTCACCCTGATGAAGCTCATCGCCAAGGCCCAGCCCTACGCCATCGCTGTCGGCAACGGCACGGCCGGTCGCGAGACCGAACAGTTCGTCCGCCGCCTCCTGCGTCAGACCGAGCACACCGATGTGCTGGTCGTCTCCGTGAGCGAGGCCGGGGCTTCGGTCTACTCCGCCAGCGAGGTAGCGCGCGAGGAGTTCCCCGACCTTGACCTCACCGTCCGCGGGGCCATCTCCATCGGCCGACGCCTGCAAGATCCCCTCGCCGAGCTCGTCAAGATTGACCCCAAGGCCATCGGCGTGGGCCAGTACCAGCACGACGTCAACCAATCCCTCCTGGCCACGAAGCTCGACGAGGTGGTCGTCTCCTGCGTCAACCGCGTGGGCGTGGAGCTCAACACCGCCAGCGCGCCTCTCCTCACCCGCGTCTCGGGCATCGGTCAGGCCCTCGCCAAGCGCATCGTCGACTACCGCAACGAGCACGGGGCCTTCAAGAGCCGTAGCGAACTCCTGCAGGTCCCCGGCCTGGGCGCCAAGACCTTCGAGCAGTGCGCCGGCTTCCTGCGGATTCGCGAGAGCGAGAACCCGCTCGACCGCTCAGCGGTCCACCCCGAACGCTACGCCCTCGTCCGCCAGATGGCCGCTGATGCCGGGCTCGACCTCGCCGCGCTCGTGGGCAACGCCGAGGCCGTCGGCAAGATCCGCGCCGCGCAGTATGAGAGCGCAGAGGTCGGCGCCCTCACCCTCAAGGACATTCTCGACGAACTGCGCAAGCCCGGCCGAGATCCGCGCGCGACCTTCGAGCCCCCCGCCTTCCGCGAGGATGTCTGCACCATCGAGGATGTCCGCCCAGGCATGAAGCTCGAGGGCATCGTCACCAATGTCACCGCCTTCGGAGCCTTCGTCGACATCGGCGTCCACCAAGATGGCTTGGTTCACGTCTCCGAGCTCTCCGATCACTATGTTTCCGACCCCGCGCAGGTAGTCAAGGCCGGCGACAAACTCACCGTCCGCGTTCTGGATGTTGACCTTGGGCGCAAGCGCATCTCCCTCTCGGCGCGCAGTGAAAAGCGCGGCGGCGCGCCTCGGCGTGGCCACGGCGGCCCGGCACCCCGTCCGCCGCAAGGCCGCCCCCACGCCCCGCGCCCTGATCGCGGCCGGCCCGATGCCTTCCGCAACAATCCCTTTGCCGGACTCTAACCGTGGCCGAACACACCTTCCTCCTCGCCCCGCTGAGGGGTGTCACCGACCTGGCCTTCCGTCAGGCCTACTGCGCGCACTTTGGCGGACTCGATCTCGCCGTGGCCCCCTTCATCGCCACCGTTCCCGGCACGCGCGTCAAGCCCGAGCTCCTGCGCAGCATCCTCCCCGAACGCCAGCCCGCCGGCCTCCCCCTCATTCCGCAGATTATCGGCAAGGACCCCGAGCAACTGCGCGTGATGCTCCGCGCCATGCAGGCCCTCGGCTATGCCGATGTGGACCTCAATGCCGGCTGCCCGTGGCCCTTTGTGGCCAAGAAGGGTCGCGGGGCCGGGCTCTTGCGCGAAGGCTCCACCCTCGAAGCGCTCCTCGAGGTCGGCTGCGAGGTCCTCGGCCCAGGCCACTTCTCCCTCAAAGTCCGCCTAGGGCTCGACACGCCCGACCTCCTGGCGCGGCGCCTCCCGGTTATCTGCCGCTACCCCTTGCGCGAACTCTGCGTCCACCCCCGCACCGCCCGCCAGATGTACGAAGGCACCGTCGACCTCGATGCCTTCGAGCGCGTGGCCGCGCAGTGCACCCTCCCGCTCGTTTATAATGGCGACCTGCGCTCGCTCGCCGACTTCGACCGCCTTACCGCCCGCTTCCCCTCCCTCTCGCGCTGGATGATCGGCCGCGGCCTCGTGGCCAATCCCTTCCTTGTCGAGAGCCTCCGCGCTGGCCACGACACGCGCGACCTCGCCCGCTTCCAAGCCTGGCACCAGACCCTTTTGGAAGCCATCGCCGCCGATGCTCCCGGCGAACACGCCCTCATTGGCCACCTCAAGGAGCTCTGGTCCTACCTCGCCCCCGCCTTCGCCAACGGCGATCGCCTCTGGAACAGCCTCAAACTCGCCCGCACCCGCGCCGAGTTCCAATCTCTCCTCTCCCTCTTCCCCCTCCGCTTCCGCTAACAGCCCCGCCCGCGTAATTGTGCTATACGCTGTGGCGAAAGGCGTTATGCGATGAATGCCAACGTAACGCCCTGCTCCGGTGCGAAGGGCGGTGGCTAGCCGATAACCGCTAACGGTTGGAACCCTTTACGCCTCGGCCTTGTGCAACTTCCCGCGCCCCGAGCGAAAACTTCCGCCCGGGGCGGATGGGATAAATAAGACGGGGTCTTATTGCCAACAAGACGGGGTCTTATTGCAAACAAGACGGGGTCTTATTCGTTTGCCCAGGGGCGAGCGTCAATCTCCTGGCAGCGGAGTTGAAGTTGGCCTCGCGCGGACTCCCCCCTCACGGCCCGTAGGGCCACCTCACGCGAGCACCTCGCACCGCGTGCAGGATAAGGGGGCTTGAGACAAAGTGTGAGCGCGGCGCGCGGGGATGTGCTACACTACGGGCTCGTTTAAGCAAAGGACGTGACGATGGAATTGCGCTTTTACAATTCGATGACGCGGCAGTTGGAGCCGTTTACTGCGTTAGAACCGGGCAAGGTGGGGATGTACACGTGTGGGCCGACGGTCTATAACTTTGCGCATATCGGCAACTTCCGGGCCTATCTCTTTGAGGACTTTCTGAAGCGGACGCTGGAGTTCGCGGGCTACGAGGTCAAGCAGGTGATGAACCTGACCGATGTCGACGACAAGACCATCCGCGGGTCGCAGGCGGCCGGGAAGCCGCTCAAGGAATATACCAAGCCGTACATCGAGGCCTTCTTTGCGGATCTCAAGGTGCTGAATGTGGAGCCAGCGGCGGTCTATCCGGCGGCGACCGATCACATTGCCGAGATGCAGAAACTGATTGCCGCGCTCTTCGAGAAGGGGATTGCTTACAAGAGCGAGGATGGGTCGGTCTACTTTAGCGTGGAGCGCTTCCCGGGCTACGGAAAGTTGGCGCACCTGGATCGCTCGGCGCTGCGGAGCGGAGTGCGGATTGCCGCCGATGAGTATGAAAAGGAGGGGGTGGGGGACTTCGCCCTCTGGAAAGGGTGGGATGAAAAGGACGGCGATGTGGTCTGGGACGCGCCGTGGGGCCGCGGGCGGCCGGGTTGGCACTTGGAGTGCTCGGCGATGAGTATGAAGTACCTCGGCGAGAGCTTTGACTTGCACACCGGCGGCATCGATAACCTCTTCCCCCACCACGAGAACGAGATTGCCCAGGCCGAGGCGGTCACCGGCAAGCCCTTCGTCCACACCTGGATGCACTGCGCGCACCTGCGCGTCAATGGGCAGAAGATGTCCAAGTCCCTCGGGAATTTCTTTACCTTGCGCGACCTCTTGGAGAAGGGCTACACGGGGCGCGAAATCCGCTACGTGCTCCTCAACGCGCAGTACCGCCAGCCGCTGAACTTCACCTTCGAGGCACTGGCCGCCGCACGCACGGCCCTGGCGCGTATTGATGGCTGCGTGGAGGCGTTGCAGGCGCGGGTCAAGTCCGGCGCGGCCGATAATGGCGAACGCGTCCCTTCGCACTTGGAGGCCTTTGGCGCAGCGTTGGCTGACGACCTGAACGCCCCCGAGGCCTTCGCCGCCCTCTTCACCTTGGTGCGCGAGGCGAATGGCGCGCTCAATGGCACCCTTTCGGCTGCCGGCGCCCAGGCCGTGCTCGATGAGCTTGCGCGGATGGATAAGGTGCTCGGCTTCATCTTCTTTGGCGCGGCCAAGGCCGAGGCCGAGATCCCCGCCGAGATTGCCGCTTTGGCCGAGGCGCGGGCTCAGGCGCGCGCGGCGAAGAATTGGGCCGAGAGCGACCGCCTGCGCGATGAACTGGCCGCCAAGGGCTGGTCTGTGCGCGACAGCAAGGCCGGTCAGGAACTCAAGCCGTTGGCAAAGTGATGGCGCGCGGCAAGTTTATTACGCTGGAAGGACCCGAGGGCGCGGGTAAGAGTACGCACCTCTCGCGTCTGGCCGAGGCGTTGCGTGCGCGGGGCATTGAGGTGCTGACCACGCGCGAGCCGGGCGGAACGCCGCTCTGCGAGGCGGTGCGCGGGATCCTGCAGTTTAATGCGGCCGGCGAAGCGCCGCAGACGCGCGCGGAGGTGTTGCTCTTCCTGGCGAGTCGGGCGCAACTGGTGGCGCAGGTCATCGAGCCGGCCCTCGCGCGCGGCACCTGGGTGTTGTGCGACCGCTTTTGCGACTCCACCTTTGCCTATCAGGGCTACGGACGGGGGTTGGAACTGGCGCAGTTGCACGCCTTGAACGCCTTTGCCACCGCCGGCTTGATGCCCGATTTGACGCTCCTGCTGGATATTCCCGAGGCCGAGAGCGCCCGGCGCCTGGCCGAACGCAAGGGGCCGGCAGACCGTTTTGAGCAGGAGCAGGCGGCCTTTCACCGTCGCCTGGCCGAAGGTTTCCGGGAGATGGCCGCCGCCGAGCCGGCGCGCTTCCGAGTGATTGACAGTAGCGGCAGCGAGGCGCAGACCGCCGAGCAAATACTTGCCGCCGTAGAAAGCTTTACGTGATTGGCGCCGAGTGCGCCGCAAGATGTGGAGAGAAGACGATGAAGTTGGATCCTACGAAGTTGAAAGATTGGCAGATTGCCGAGGCCGCCGAGACCGAGATGCGCCCGATTGCCGAGGTGGCGCGCGACTTGGGCGTGGCCGATGGCGAACTCATCCCCTATGGCAACAGCTACGCGAAGATTGACGCCCACGCCGTCTTCGCCCGCACCGGTGGCAAGCAGAAGGCCAAGTACATCGACGTGACGGCCATCACTCCCACGCCTCTGGGCGAGGGCAAGACCACCACCACCGTTGGCCTGCTCGAAGGCCTTGGGCGTCTGGGTAAGGCGTGCTGTGGCACGCTCCGTCAGCCCTCGGGCGGCCCCACCTTCAATATTAAGGGCGGCGCGGCCGGCGGCGGGTTGGCGCAGGTTATCCCCCTCACCCCCCTCTCGCTGGGGCTGACGGGCGACTTCGATGCCGTCGAGAAGGCCAACAACCTCTGCATGGTGGCCATCAACTCGCGCATGCAGCACGAGCGCAACCACGATGACGCCTGGCTCGCCACCAAGAAGCTCACCCGCCTGGACATCGACCCCGCGCGGGTGCAGTTCAAGTGGGCGCTGGACTTCTGCGCGCAGGGGCTGCGCCAGATCCGCATCGGCCTGGGCGCGGGCACCCTCAACGGCTTTGAGATGGATTCGGGCTTCTACATCACCGTGGCCTCCGAAGTAATGGCCATCCTTGCGGTGGCTTCCGACCTCGCCGACCTGCGCAAGCGCATCGGCCGCATCATCGTGGCCTACACCAAGCAGGGCAAGCCCGTCACGGCCGACGACCTGGAGGTGGCCGGCGCGATGACTGCTTGGCTCGTGCGCGCCCTCAACCCCACGCTGATGCAGACCATCGAGGGCCAGCCCGTCCTCGTCCACGCCGGCCCCTTCGCCAACATCGCCATCGGCCAGAACTCGGTGATTGCCGACCGCGTGGCCTGCGCGCTCACCGACTACGTGGTCACCGAGAGTGGCTTCGCGGCGGATATGGGCTTTGAGAAGTTCTGGAACATCAAGTGCCGCTGCTCGGGTCTCAAGCCCGATGCCGTGGTCCTCGTGGCCACCATCCGCGCCCTCAAGCGCCACGGCGGCGCGCCCGATGTCAAGCCTGGCACGCCCCTCGACCCGGCCTACACCCAGGAGAACCTCCCGCTGCTGGAGGCCGGTTGCCGCACGAACCTCCTCGCGCACATCGACATCATCCGCAAGTCTGGCATCCGCCCGGTGGTCTGCCTGAACCACTTCTACACCGACACCGACGCCGAAGTCGCCCTCGTCAAGCAGATTGTCGAGGAGGCCGGCTGCCGTTTCGCCCTCTCCAAGCACTGGGAGAAGGGTGGCGAGGGGGCCGAGGAGCTCGCCCGCCAGGTCATCGCCGCTTGCGAGGAGCCCAACGACTTCCACTTCCTCTGCGATGTGGCCGAGCCGCTCTCCGCGCGCCTCGAGAAGCAGGTCAAGGAGGTCTACGGCGGCGACGGGGTCGATTACGAGCCGGCCGCGCTTGAGAAGATGCGCGCCTTCGAGGCCAATCCCGAGACGGCCCACCTGCCGATCTGCGTGGCCAAGACCCAATACTCGCTCTCCGACGATGCCACTAAGATTGGCCGCCCCACTGGCTGGCGCCTGAAGGTCCAGGACATCCTAATCTACCAGGGCGCGGGCTTCATCGTTCCGGTCTCGGGAAAGATTATGTTGATGCCCGGCACCTCCGCCAACCCGGCCTATCGCCGCATCGATGTCGACGTCGAGACCGGCAAGGTCAAGGGCCTCTTCTAAGGAGCCGCTATGCGTAGTTGGACGCCGCAGAAACTGCGGGAGTTGAAGGGCAAGCGCGCCTTCGCCACGGTCACCTGTTATGACGCCACCAGCGCCACGCTCATCGAGGCGCTCGAGCCTGGCCTTATCCCGCTCGTGCTCGTGGGCGACTCGCTGGGGATGACGATGCAGGGCCACAACTCGCCCCTGCCCGTCACCCTCGACGAGATGATCTACCACACCCGCTGCGTGGCCCGCGTGCTCCGCTCCCCGATGGTGATTGCCGACCTTCCCTTCGGCGCCTATCAGGTCAGTGACGACGAGGGCTTCCGCAACGCCCTACGCCTGATTAAAGAGGGCGATGCCGATGGCGTCAAGCTCGAGGGCGGCGAGCGCTGCGTGCCGCTCATCCGCCGCCTGGTCGAGGCCGGCATCCCCGTCTGCGGCCACCTGGGGTTGACCCCGCAGAGCTGCCTGGCGATGGGCGGCTTCAAGGTCCAGGGGCGCGAAGCCGAGGCCGCCAAGCGCCTGATTGAGGAGGCCAAACTCCTCGCCAGCGCCGGGTGCTTCTGCCTGGTGGTGGAGGGCGTTCCGGCAGTCCTGGGAACGGCCATCACCAAGGCCGTCTCCATCCCCGTTATCGGCATTGGCGCCGGCGCGCAGACCGATGGCCAGATTCTCGTCTGGCAAGACCTCCTGGGCCTGAACATCGGCCACGTGCCCAAGTTTGCCCGCACCTTTGCCACCCTTGGCCAGACCATCCAGGATGCCCTGCGCGCCTACGCCGGCGAGGTCGCCGCCCGCACCTTCCCGGCCGAAGCCGAATCCTATCAGTAATCGAGCAAGACTATGACACTTCAAGAACTTCAGCAAGAACACGCGGCCTCTTTGCAGGCGCTCGCCGCCGCCACCTCCACCGATGCGCTTGACGCGCTGCGCGTGCGCTACCTCGGCCGCAATGGCCTCATCCCGGGCCTCGTCAAGCAGATGAAGGACGTCCCGCCGGCCGACCGCCCCGCTTTCGGCAAGGAGCTCGGTGCTTGGCGTGGTGCCTTCGAGGCCGCCCTCGCCGAGAAGACCCTCGCGCTCCAGGCCTCTGCCGAGCCGGTGGCGGCCTTCGATGTCTCCCTGCCCGGCCGTTGGCGCGCCGAGGGCGTCATCCACCCCGTCTCCCGCGTCATTGAAGAGGCTGCCGAGATCTTCCACCGCCTGGGCTTCACCGTGGCCGACGGCCCGGACATCGAGAACAAGTTCAACAACTTCACCGCCCTCAACACCGCTCCCCATCACCCCTCGATGGACCCGAGCGACACCTTCTGGTTCGACGCCGAGACCCTCCTGCGCACGCAGACCAGCCCGGTGCAAATCCGCACGATGATGGGCAATCCGCCCCCCGTGCGCATCATCAACCCCGGCCGCTGTTACCGCCGTGACACCACCGACGCCACCCACTCGGCCAACTTCCACCAAATCGAAGGCCTCTACGTCGACACCCGCCCCGTCTCCCTGGCCGACCTCAAGAGCACCCTGGCCTACTTCGCCCGCGCGATGATGGGCCCGGAGATTGGCGTGCGCTTCCGTCCGCACTTCTTCCCCTTCACCGAACCGAGCGTGGAGGTGGACTTCACCTGCCACGTCTGCAAGGGCAAGGGCTGCCGCGTCTGCAAGCAGAGCGGTTGGATCGAGATTGCCGGCGCTGGGATGGTCGATCCGCGCGTCTACGAACACGTGGGCTACGACCCCGAGCAGGTCTACGGCTACGCCTTTGGCATGGGCGTAGAGCGCATTGCGATGATTAAGTACGGCATCCCCGACATCCGCTTCCTCTACGAGAACGATATTCGCTTCCTCTCGCAGATGCGCTAACCGGCCATTCGGCCGCCTATCAAGGCCCGCTTCACCTGTGGAGGCGGGCCCTTTTTGCAAGATGACCCCGCCCCCCGCCTCCTCCGCCCTCGCCGAGAGCTTTGCCGCCCTCCTCGCTTGGTACCGCGCCAACCAGCGCGAGATGCCTTGGCGCGGCCACCCCGATCCCTACGCCGTCTGGGTCAGCGAAATGATGCTCCAGCAGACCCAAGTGGAGACCGTTCGCCCCTACTTCGCGCGCTTCCTCGCCGCCTTTCCCACCATCGCCGCCCTTGCCGCCGCCGAAGACGAGCCCCTCCTCAAAGCCTGGGAGGGCCTAGGCTACTACGCGCGTGTGCGCAACCTCCGCAAAGCCGCTCGCCTCCTCGTCTCCGACCACGCCGGCACCCTCCCGCGCACCGCCGCCGAACTCCAAAAACTTCCCGGCATCGGTCCATACTCCGCCGCCGCCATCGCCAGCATCTGTTTCGGCGAAGCCGTCCCCGTCGTCGATGGCAACGTCATCCGCGTCTTCGCCCGCCACAACGCCCTGCCCGACGACTTCTCCGCCCAAGCCCCTCGCCGCGCCCTCGCCGCCTGGCTCACCCCCTTCATCCAAGCCTCCGGCTCCCCCGCCGACTTCAATCAAGCCATGATGGAACTCGGCGCGCTGCTCTGCACGCCCCACCGCCCCAACTGTGCCGCCTGCCCCCTCCGCAACACCTGCCGCGCCGCCGCCGAAGGCTCGCCGCTCGACTTCCCCCGTCCCTCCCCCAAGAAGCCCCTCCCCACCCGCCGCGAAAAGGTCCTCCTCCTGCGCAACACCGAAGGCGCGCTCCTCCTCGCCCGTCACCCCGGCGAACGCCTCCTCGCCGGCTTCTGGGAACTCCCCCAACTCGACTTGCTCCCCTTCCCCCTCCCCGTCAAACCCCGCCGCCACAGCACCTACCGCCAAACCTTCACCCACTTCCACCTCATCCAGAGCGTCTACGCCGCCCCCCCAGTCCCCCCTGTCTCCCTCCCCGACACATTCATCTGGTCCCCCAACCCCTCCGCCCTCCCCCTCACCACCGCCACCCGCAAAATCCTCGCCGCTGATAGATAAGGCTGGGGAGTGCGGGGAAGCAAAGGATTGGATGATGTGGGGACTGCTCGCCCCGGCCAAGTCCGAGCGAAGCGAAGAAACTATGTCAACAAGCGCCCTCCGGGCTCTTCGGCATTGGCAGACCCCGGCGGCCCTTCGTCCTTTCCCAAGATGCCGTTTCAGTTGGTTAGTGCCACTAACCAACTGAAGCGTTGTGTTCGGCAGTGCCCCGCTTAGCCCGTTTAAGGGCTCCTCTTCACGCGCGCCTATTCCAAGGGCACAACACATCCGTTGGCAATCCGCACAAGCCCCTGCACAGGCGTATACGCCACAACGCTCGCGGAATGGCGGCTTAGAGGGCGATGGCCTCCCGGCGGACCTGGGGACCAAAGGCATTACAGTGCGGAGGCGAATGCGTTAAGCGGTTAGGGAGACTTGCGCCTGGGGCGGGTTCAGTTTGAGCGTGCGCCGAGGAGTTTTTCGAGGTGATGGGTGAGGGTATTGGCGCGGGCGTGGAGGGAGGGGCCGGGGATGTCGGCGGGGTGGATGAGGGGGAGAGAGGTGAGACGGCAGTCGATTCGTTCGGTTCCCATATCGAGGAGGGATTGGCCTTTGGCAAGGACGCGACGAGAGAAGGTGATGCGGACGGGGAGGATGGGGGTGTTGGTGCGGAGGGCGAGCTGGGCGGCGCCGCGGCGGAAGGGGTGGAGGCCGCCGGATTGGGGGGAGCGGGTGCCTTCGGGGAAGATGAGGAGGTTATGGCCTTTGGCGAGGAGGGGCGGGGCGATGTCGAGGAGGGTGGCATCGTCTGGAAGGAGGAGGCGGGAGACGACGAAGCCGAGGAAGGGGTTGCGGCGGAGGCCGTGGCGGGCGAGGGATAGGATGTTGGGGTAGCGAGAGAGGAAGAAGAGGACGTCGATGAGGGAGGGGTGGTTGGCCACGATGAGGGTGCCGCGCAGGGGCTTGGGCATGGCCGAGAAATCGAAGCGGAAGAGGCGTGTCCAGGAGCCGAGGAGGAGGAAGAGGGTCCAGAGGAGGCTGACGATGCGCCGGCAGCAGCGTTTGCTCCAGAGGAAGGGGAGGACCAGACCCGAGAGGGCGAGGCCTCCGGCGTTGAAGAGGACGAAGAGGGCGCAGGCGGTGAAGCCGCGTAGGTGTGCTCTGACCTTGGGCGGAAGGCTCATCGGGTGCGGCAGAGGGTGAAGGCGTGTGCGCGCAGGCACTGGCTTTGGCCGAGGAAGAAGGCGCAGAGGTCTGCGGCGGTGATTGGTTCTGTGGGGGTGGGGGCGCTGGGGAGGACGAGCGCGTGGAGCGCATCGTCGGGGGCGGGGGTGTCGTCGAGGAGGGCGCCGATGGCACAGGCATCGGGGGTGCCGGGCTCGTCGGCGAGGATCCAGAGGCGGGGACCGCTGGCCATAAGCGCTTCGAGGAGACTGCAGGCGGGGGTGTCAGCGCCGGCAGCGATGGCGGTGTAGGGGGCGGTGTTGTGGGCGAAGATGGAGTAGAGGCCGGGGGCGGCGTTGTAGACCGAGGTGCTAAAGCGGGCGGGAGAGACTTCGCCGGTGGCCTGGAAGTCGGCCACGATGCGGCGCGAGAGGGTGTCTTCGCCAGTGCGGGAGGCGAAGATGATGGGGAGGTGCTCGGTGAGGGAGGGGGGAAGGTCGGCGGTGAGCGCGTGCGCGAGGTGGAAGGCGATGGCTTGCAGCTGCGAGAGGCGCCGGCGCTGAAGGGGCGGCACAAAGGAGAGGTCGGGCTTCTGTGCGAGGTCGGGCCAATGGGCCACGCGGCGGATGGCCAGAGGGGTGGGGCGTGGAGCGAGGGGCATGGCGGGGCTTAGGGTTGGGCAAAGAGGAGGGCGGTGTTGACGCCGCCGAAGGCGAAGTTGTGCGAGGCCACAAGGTCGGTCTGGAGGGCACGGCCTTCGCCCATAATGAAGTCGAGCTCGCCGCAGGCGGGGTCGGGGTCGGTGAGGTTGAGGTTCGGGGGGAACCAGGCGTTGCGCATGGACTCGATGGCGAGGATGGCCTCGATGGAACCGCAGGCGCCGAGGGCGTGGCCGATGTAGGACTTGAGGGTGGAGATGGGGGTGCCCTTGCCGTAGACGGTGGCGGTGGCGGTGCCTTCGGCCACGTCGCCTCGGTCGGTGGCGGTGCCGTGGGCGCTGATGTAACCGATCTCTTCGGGGCGGCGGTGGGCGTCTTCAAGGGCCAAGCGCATGGCAGTGGCCATTGTCTCGGCGTTGGGCTGGGTGACGTGGCGGCCATCGGTGTTGGTGCCAAAGCCGACGACCTCGGCGAGGATGGTGGCGCCACGGGCGAGGGCGTGGTCGCGTTCTTCTAGAATGAGGGCACCGGCCCCTTCGCCGATGACCAGACCATCGCGGTTACGGTCGAAGGCGCGGGGGGTGGTCTTGGGCGCGTCGTTGCGGCGGCTGGTGGCGAAGAGGGTGTCGAAGACGATGACCTGGGTGGGGTTGAAGGACTCGGCACCACCGGCGATCATCACATCCTGCTGGCCGGCGCGGATAGCTTCGTAGGCTAGGCCGATGGAGAGCGAGCCTGAGGTGCAGGCGGTGTTGGTTGGGAAGATGCGCCCGGTCGTGCCGAAGTGAACCGAGAGGTTGACGGCGATGGTCTGGGGCATCATCTTGATGTAGGTGGCGCTGGTGACGTTGCGCACCACATGGTCGGCCAGGACGGAGTAGAAGTCCATGAGCGCATCGCAGTTGCCTGAACAGGAGCCGAAGGCGATGCCGGTGCGGCCGCTCTTGAGGATGGGGTCATCGAGGAGCCCGGCTTGGGTGAGGGCCTGCTCGGCGGCGTTGAGCGAGAGAACCGATTCGCGCCCCATCGTGCGGATGACGCGGCGGTTGTAGCGCTCGGGGTAGTCGAAGTGCGCGGGGGCCCAGAGCGCCGTTTGCATCCCCTGATAGCCTTGCAGCTCCTCCGAGCGCTCGACGGCATTCTCGAGCTTGTGCAGACGCGCGAAGGCCGTGGGCACATCGTTGCCCAGAGCCGAGATGAGACCATAACCAGTGATGACGACGCGGCGCATTAGAACATTCCTCCATTGACGGAAATGACTTGGCGAGTGATGTAGGCAGCCTCCTCCGAGAGCAGGAAGGCCACGAGCCCGGCCACCTCTTCGGGCTTGCCCAGGCGGCGCATGGGAATGGCGGAGCGGACCTCCTCCAGCGGCAGTTCGGCGGTCATATCCGTCTCGATAATGCCTGGGGCGATGGCGTTGACGGTGATGCCACGCTTGGCGACTTCCACGGCCAAGGCCTTGACTGCGCCGATGATGCCGGCTTTGGCCGCCGAGTAGTTCACCTGCCCGCGGTTGCCCACCAGCCCGGAGACCGAGGAGAGGGCCACGATGCGTCCGCGGATGCGCGCGCTGATCATCGGCATCACGATGGGTTTGAGGACGTTGTAGAGGCCGTCGAGGTCGGTACGCAGGACGCGGTCCCACATGTCGCCCTCCAAGATGGGGAAGGGGGCGTCGTCGGCAATGCCCGCGTTGCAGACCACGCCGTAGTAACAGCCGTTGCGCTCGATGTCCTCGGTGATGGCGGCGGCGGTGGCTTCGCGGTCGGCGCAATCGAACTGCAGGCAGGTGCCCGAGCAGCCGAGGGGGGCAAGTTCGGCGGCGAGCGCGGTCAGGCGGTCAATGCCCGAGCGGCAGTGGAGGACGGGGTCGTAACCGCACTGGGCGAGCTTACGGGCGATGGCTTGGCCGATACCGCGGCTGGCGCCGGTAACGAGAACGCGTTTGGGGGACATAAGCAGAACTCCTTGAGGGGGGATGGGCGGCTAGAAGGCGGAGATTTCGCCCGCAGCGAATTGGGCGAGCTGTTCGGGCTCCGGTCGGAAGACGTTGAGGTTGGCCTCGGCGCAGAGCAGCCCGGCATCGTCGGTGATGGTGGCCTGGAAGGAGGCGAAGGACTCATCGGAGAAGAGGGAGGTGACGGCGATGGTGTAGCAGCGGCCAGGCTCGAAGCGCGCGAGGGCGAGCTTGAGGCGGCGCGTGCCGAGGAAGAAGCCTACGCGCGGCGTTTGGCCAGCCCGGCGGTCGCGGAGCCCCACATAGGCCGCCACGGTTTGGGCCATATACTCCACCGAGGCGCAGGGCGGCACGCCACCGAGTTCGCCATCGTAGAGGAGGTCGCGCTCCGAGGGCACCACCCACGCGCGGAAGGGCGCGCCCTCCGCCTCGGAGAAGGAGGCCGGGTCGTAGCCCGAGAGCAGGCTCATCGGCGCGCGGTGGGGGAGGAGATCGTCGAGGCTGTAGGTCGGGGGCGGGGGAACTTCCGGGGCGGCGGCTTCGCGGCGGCGGAGGATGAGGGTCGCGTTGCTGCCGCCGAAGGCAAAGGCGTTGGAGAGGACCGTGCGCGGCACGGGAGCCCCGGGGCGGGCAATGGGCAGGCGCGGGAGCTCGGGATCGAGCGCGCTGTCGGGGACGGGGTGGGGGAAGGCCGGCGCGCGGTGGGTGAGCATCAGGTAGCAGAGGGCGGCTTCGATGGCGCCGGCGGCGCCGAGGGTGTGGCCGGTCAGGGGCTTGGTGGAGGAGCAGCAGGGCGCGTGTTCGCCAAAGAGCGTGGCGATGGCGGCGCACTCCATCTTGTCGTTGTAGGGGGTGCCGGTGCCGTGGAGGTTGATGTAGTCCACGGCTTCCGGCGCGAGATGGGCATCCTCCAGGGCTGCGCGCATTGCGGCCAGGGCGCCGCGTCCGTTGGGTTCGGGGGCGGTGAGGTGATAGGCATCGGAGCTCTCGCCCACGCCAGCGAGCTCAATCTCTCCGCGCCCGGACTCCATAATAAAGAGGGCGGCCCCTTCGCCGAGGTTGATGCCATCGCGCCCGGCTGCGAGCGGTTGTGTGGGCTGGGTGCTCAAGGCTTCGAGGGCGAAGAAGCCGCCTTGAACGGTTCGCGCAAAGCTATCGACCCCACCGACGATGACGGCCTGGCAGGCGCCCGAGGTGATGAGGTTGCGTGCGGAGGCGAAGACCTTGGCACTGGAGGAGCAGGCAGTGGAGACTGCGTAGGCTGGACCCCGAAGCCAGAGTGCATCGCGTAAATAGCGGGCCGGAGTGGACATATCAATCACATCGGGCAGGGCGGTGAACTCCTCCATCGTGGAGTTGCTGGTGCCGAGGACCACGCCGATACGCTCAGCGGGGACGCGCGCGAGCAGCGCTTGGATGGCCTCCTGAATCTGCGCGATGACCACATCCAATAGCTGCAGACAGCGGGGTTTGCGGTCCGGGTCGTGGCGCAACTCGCGCTCGGGCAGGGGCAGGTCGGGGCAGAAGCCGAAGGGCGAGCTCTCGCCATTGGGGAGCAACCCCTCCACGCGCAACATGCCGTCGCGCGACATCGCTTCGGCATTGCGCAGGATGGTTTCGGGGTCTGAGCCCAAGGCGCAGGTCAGGCCCAGGGCGGTGAGGCCGATGTAAGGAGAAGGTTGGTCAGCCATTGCGCGGGGATTCCTTTTCGTCTGCGCTCGCGTCGTTCCACTGGAACCACTGATCGGGATAGGCCTGCGCTAGGGGGTCGAGCGCAGCTACAAATTGTTCGGCCACCGCCTCGGCCGTTGGCCCGGGCAACTCGCGGGCAATGAGGCGGTAGGTGTGGGCCTTGAGGCGAAGGCAGGCCACAAAGTAGATGGGGTGACCGAGCGCGTGGGCTAGACGGAAGGTGCCCACCGGGAAGGGGCGCTCGCGTCCGCAGAAGCGCCGCATCACCTGGCGGCCGAAGGGCGCATCGCCGGCCATCAAGACGCAGTCGCCCGCATCGAGTGCGTCCCCCGCCGCCATCGTCTCGCCAATCCCGAAGGCCGCCACTGGGTGGATGCGCACGTTCTGGCGGCGGAAGTGGCGGAGGTAGAAGCGGTTGAAGACGGCGGTCTGCTCCAGGCGCATAAAGGCGTGGGTGACCACCGAGGTTTCGGCCAGCGCGGGGAGCACCTCGATACAGCCAAGGTGGGAGGAAACGAAGAAGACGCCACGCCGGGCAGAGACCGCCTCCAGGAAGCGCTGCGTCTCGGGCGAGGCCTCGGGGAGGATGCGCACGCGGGCCTTGGTGTCGGTCATCACGGCGAACTTATCGACCATCCCGGAGACGAAGTTGCAGAAGCACCGGTAGGTGCGCGTTCGCCGCCGGACCGCGGGCGAGGCGAGGTAGGCCGTGGTGGAAGCCACCTGCGCAAAGAACGCGAGCACGCGCAGGCCGAAGAGGCGGTGGCTGAGCCACAGCAATTCTAGCCCGATGGCCGAGGCTGCAAACTCGCTCTGCGGCGGCTGCACTTCGGTCTTGCGCGGCGGGAAGAGGAGTCGCGCGAGGGTGTAGGCCACCGTCAGGCCGATGGCAAAGGTTTCGCCAAGCGACCGCACCAGCGCAAAGGAGACGCACGCGAGCGCCCCAAAGCCCGTTAGGCTCGTTAAGAAGGAACAGGTGACCGGCTTACGCGCCTCCCCCGGCGAAGCGCTCAGGAAGATGGCGTAGTCTAGCGCCATCCCAATGAGCATAAAGCACGCGAGCAGGTGGAAGAGGTTGACCGGCTCGCCGCGCAGTGTCAAGACCGAGAAGACCGCCCCCACCGCGCAGAGCGGCGGCAAGAGCAGGCGCAGCGCCCGCCGCCCAAAGAGTCCAAAGAGCAGCGCCACCAAGGGCACGGCCACAATTCCTAGAAGCCAGAGCGTCCGCCGCTGGCAGCGCGAGAGGAAGTCGGCCAGGGCGGCTTGCGGGGCGTATCGGCGGATGCCTTCGGGCAGGTCGCCGGTGGGCAGGTTGGCGCAGGGGATGAGGGTGTAGAGGCGGTCGGGTGTTTCGATGAGGAAGATGAGGCGCAGGAGTACGGGGAGGGTGGCGGGGTCCCAGGGCTCTGGCACGGCGGCGGCCTCCAGCGCGGGCGTTTCCTCCAAGAACTCGGCGAAGGACGCCTTGGCCTCGCGGGCGAAGGCGGTCATCAGTGCGCCATCGGCCTGCCGGCGGGTGAGCGAGGGGAGAAAGCTGGCCAGGTGAGCCATCTGCGGCGGCAGGTTCAACGCCTCAATCCGCTCCAGAAGCGCTTCCAGCGTTTGGGCCTCAACGAGCAAGAGCCCCGCTTCAGGGGTGTCCAGACCGCTCAGCCTGCGGAAGTCGCGCTCAGCTTGAGCGAGTTCTGGCGGTGGCGTGTGTAACTGCTTAATCTCGGTGCCAAAGTGCACCCAAGCCAAGGGGAGAAGCGAGAGCGCGCAGAGCACTGCAATCGCGCCTTTGCGCCAGGCTCGCATCGGACCGGGTTCGGGGTCGACTCGGCCCGGGGCCGGGGTTGAGCCAGGCCGGATGCAGAAAACGGCGACGAGTGCGGCGAGGAGACCCGCGCCGATGAAGCAGGCACTTTGGGCCAGCAGGGAGATCCCCGAACAGGCCAAGGGCAAGAGGGCCAGTTCAGTGGTCAGGCAGGAGGCCGCCAGGTTCCGGCGCGTGAGGCGCGGGTTGTCACGCGCAAGCAGCCCGTGGAAGGCGTAGTCAATGGTCAGCCCCAAGAGCGTGGTGGCCAGCACGCCCGAGAGGACGTGCAGCGTACGGAAGCAGAGGAGCGTGGCCAGAGCCCCGGCCAAGGCCGAGCAGGCGAGCACCCAGGCCATCTGCGGCAAAAAGCGCACCGACCGGAAGGCCCAAGCCGCCACCGCCGCAATCGCCAGGAGCGAGAAGAGGGAGAGCAGGGTGATTTCACGGCGGCAACGCCCTGCTACGGCCGCTGTATGGAGCGGGGCTCCGCTCAGGGCCAGGGTGACCCCGGGGCGCTCGACGCGCGTTTTGAGGGCGTAGAGGCTGTCGACCACCGGGGCCAACGCGGCCGGACTGTCGGCCAACCCTTCGCGGAGGGAGAGGGTGACAAGGATGGCCGTGCGATCGCCATCGCGGGCCGTCAAGAAGCCGTTGGCCGAGGGCTTCCACGCCCCGTAGGCCAGCGGGAGGGCGGTGAGAAAGCGCTGAAGGAAGCCGTAGGGATCGGCTTCAAGGGGGACCCACCGCGGCGCAGGAGAGAAGAGTTCGGCTTGTGCTTGGGCCAAGACCGCGGCGTTATTGCCGGAAGCTAGGCGCGCGCGATCCGCTGCCGAGAGCAGGCCCGCTGGGTGGGCGATATAGAAGTCGAGCAACTCGCCGATGGCCGCCTCTTGCTGTTCACCGCCTGTACCAAGCCCCACGCGTAGGCGGACCTCGGCAAAGGGTGCGCGGTCAAGCCCCGCCACAAAGGCCTCGGCGCACGCCTGGGCTTGGGCTTCATCGGAGGCCGAGGCAACTGCTTGGATCTTGCCCGAGCCGCGCGCGGCCACCGCCGCCGGAATGGCGCCATACTCTCCGCCAACCAAGGCCAGAAGCGAGGTCTCAAAGACCGGCTTGCGCACCCAGAAGGTGGCGAGCACGGCCAGGGTCAGCAGAAGGAGGGCGAGCAGACGCTTCATTCGGTCGGCGCAGCTCCGGGGGTGTCCGCCGGCCACAGACGGTGTGTGGCGCGGCCAAGTTCGGTGAAGTGCAGGTGAATGCGCGTGCCATCCGGGGCGAGGAGTTCGGCCTCGGTGAGCGTTTCACCGCCGGAGAGGCGTACCTCCTCGAAGAGCCGCCGGGCTTGGCGGATGGGCGTCAGGCGCAGGGACCACTGTCCCTCGGGGGCGGGAAGGGGCTCGACAGCGCTGACGAGGTCATCAAAGGCGGCCTCTTCTCCTCGGGCGAAGGCGGCGGTGAGAGCGCTGATGCGCGCGTAGTGGGGGAGGTCATCGGCCGTCTTGGTGGAGGTGCCCTGCGCGGTGGCGAAGGTCATGGCCTCGGCGGTGATCGTGATGGTGTGCAGGAAGGGCGCTTCGGTGCGCCAGCAGATGCCGCGATCGCGGTGGCACGAGACGGTGCCCCGGCTTTTGAGCGGACGCTTGAGGGCCGGGGAGCGCTTTTCCATTGTCCAGCTGGCGTCGGCATCGAGGGCGCGGCGGAGGGCGAGGCGGCAGGCCTCGGCGGGCTCTGCTGCTTGGAGCAGACAGAAGGGGAGTGCGGCCACGAGCAGCAGGTGTGAGCGGAGGCGATGGAGGGCGGTGCGGAACATGCGTGGACCTTTCGGGCAAGCGGGTGGGGGCTTAGGCCCAGTCGGTGGCATCGAGCTGCGCAACGAAGGGAGCAGGGAGCTCGAAGAGGAGTTCACGCGAGGTGAGGCCGATGGCGGCCTGGCGCGTGGTGGCCTTGAGGCAGAGCGCGCCGCTCTCGGCATCGAGCACGCGGTAGTGCAGCACCAGGAGGTTGCGGTTTTCCCGCTCGCGCGTTACATGGATAGTGAGGCGCTGATTGAAGAGGCACGGGCGAATGTACTTGATGTTGAGCGAGACCACTGGCAGCAGGAAGCCCGCCGCCTCCATATCGCAATAGGTCAGCCCCTGCGCCTCGAAGTAGGCACAGCGCGCCTCCTCGAGATACTTGATGTAGTTACCGTGGTAGACCACGCGCATACTATCCACATCGTAGAACGGCACGCGCAAGGCGTAGGCAAAGGTTTTCATTGCGCCCTCCTTCGGAAAAGCAAACGGCAGAGGCGTTCGGCCAAGAGCCCGCTGTGCAGGCGCACGAAGGCCACGTTGTCGCGCACCATCCGGAAGTTTGAGACCCCGCCGGGCACATAGGCCACGTGCACTGGAAAGGGCTTGATGCGCCCGCCGGCCCAGACCCAACGGACAATGACTTCAATGTCAAAGTCCATCCGCCGCCCGCGGATGTGCTTGGCCACCTCTAGGAGCTTGGCCAGAGGGTAGGCCCGGCAACCGCACTGCGCGTCTTCGTGGCGCAGCCCGGTCTCCAGGCGAATCATCCAGCGCGTGAGGTTGCGGCCCTTCAGCCGCGCCTTGGGCACCTCCGGGCCGAAGAGGGGATAGCCCGAGTGCAGGATCTCGGGCTCGGCGGCCGCGGCGGCAATGAGCCCTTGGGCATCTTCCAGACTGTGCTGACCGTCGGCATCGAGCTGCAAGGCGTGGGTGAAACCGGCTTCCAGGGCGGCTTGGGCCCCGGTCAGGAGCGCCGCGCCCTTGCCTCCGTTGCGCTCGCGCCGCACCACGCGCACATCGCCCCCCGGCACTGGCGCAAAGGCGAGCGGCGGCGCGTTTCCGTCATCTACCACCCAGACTGGCACGCCGGTGGCGCAGAGCGCGGGCAGGCGCTTGGCCAGGGCTTCGCCGTGGCGGTAGCAGGGCAGAAGCCAGACCGGGCGGAAGTCGCTCACGGCTGCGCCTCCGCCAGTTTGCCCGAGGCGCAGATTTCATCGCCGCGCGCCAAGGTGAAGGTAAAGGTCGCTCCTGCGCGGTCGATATGCAAGGTAAGCCACTGGCCGGGGCGGACCACCTGCCGGAACTTGAGCTGAGTGGCCCCGCCATCGGGCAGGACCCCGAAGGCTTGGCGGATCCAGCTGCGTATGAAGATAAGTTGCGCCACACCGGGGAGGATCGCAAAGTCGGGGAAGTGCCCGGCAAAGAAGGGGTGGTCCGCCGGGAAGGCCGCGCGCAGGTCCAGGGAGCTCTCACTTTGCGTCAGCCCCTCGATGACCGGTTGCGGCCACGCGCCGGCGGCTGCGCGCTGGAGCTCTGCCACGGCCAACTTGCCGCGCGCGTTGTAGGGCAGGGCGTGGACAAAGCGGTAGCGCCGGGGGAGTGCCACCTCCGGGAGCCCCGCTTGCCGCCCCGCCTCACGCAGGGCGCGCTGGAGCGCGCCGTAACCTTGGGCGAGGAGCGCTTCGCGTCCGGCTGCCGTCAGCACGGCCAGGACCCAAATCCGCGTGATGCGCTCGCCCGAGGGGAAGGCGGCCGCCGCCTCGATCCACGGATGTGCGGTGAGGGCGGCCTCGACCTCATTCAAATCGACCCACTGCTCGAGCACCTTCACGCGCCGATCCTGCCGACCCAGCAAGCGAAAGCACCGCGGGTTATCGGGCTCGAAGACTACGCCATCGCGCAACGTCCATGTGCCGCCCAAGCAGAAGGGCGAATATAGGGTGATGCCTTCGGTCGAGGGTTCGGCCTCTACGCCCTCAAAGAGCTCCCACGAGTCACCCTGAGCTTGTTGTCGCCAGGCTATGCTGCCGGTCTCAGTGGCGCCATAGATCTCCGTGGGGCAGGCGCCAAAACAGGCGGTTGCGCGCTGGGAGAGGGGGGCGGAGAGGAGACTGCCAGAGGTGACTACCGCGCGCACGGTGGGCTTCACCTGCACGTGCAGGGGGTGGTTGAGAAACTCGGCTAGAAAGGAGGGCGTGGTGATGAGGATAATCGGCCGATCGCCAGCGGCGGCTTGCTCGGCCAGAAAACTCTCGGGCGAGGGGACTTGGCGCACCTCCGCCGGCTTCACCAGGTCCATCAGGTAGCCCAGCCAGAGCGTGCCGTACATATGTTCGCGGGAGATGGTGCTGAGCACGCGTAGCTGCGCGGCATCGGCAAACCACGCGGCGAAGTGCTGCGCGAGCATTGCGGCATCGGCCATCAAGGTGCCTTCGGGCTTGGCGATCACCTTCGGGGCCCCGGTGCTGCCCGAGGTGCGAAACTCAATCTGCTTTTCCACGGCGCACACGCCTCCGAATTAACCACTCTCCGGCGAACATCAGCCCCATCAGCCCATAGGCCACGCCACCATTATAAATGACCCACACCTCGGCACTCGCCCAGAGCGTGGCCACTGTAACACTCAAATGCGCGCTCAGAAAGAGCACCCACGCCCACGTCACGCGCCGGCAATAGACCACCCCCTGCGCGTCCAACGGCTGCTTCTCCAGCTTGCGCGCAAAGCGCTCCACCAAGGGCGTTGCCCCCTGCCGCAGCGACCAGGCAAAGGCCCCCAACATCCCCGTCGAGATAATCACTGGATAAAAACGCGAGAGGCTCGCCCACCGGCTTGCGCGCAACAGGTAAATCGCCCACACCAAGCCAATGCCTAGCGCGACCTTCGCCACGCCGGCCATCCCGCGCCAACGTCCGTTCTGCGCGCGCTCGCCGCCCATGTGCGTACAGGCCTTAGGCCTGCACTTCCTGTTCCTTCAACAGCCGTTCGACCACGTCAAGCACATCACCCAACGTGCGGATCTGCTTAAAATCTTCCGCCTTGACGCGCAGCGCGGTCATTCGCTGCAAGCGCACCATCAGGTCCACCGCATCGATGCTATCCAAATCCAAGTCCTGGAAAATCTGCGCTTCGGGGGTCACCGCCTCGGCCTCGCACTCGAACTCATCCACCAAAATCTGCTTGATGGCCTCAAACAACTCTTCACGCGTCTTCATCTTGATCCCTTATTCTAAGGTCAGGCCACGCTGGGCGGCAATAAAGTCTGCTAAGGTCCGGACCGAACGGAAGTGCTCGCGATTTTCCTCGGCATTCGCCTTAAACTTCACCTGGAAGCGCCGGCGCAGGGCCGCGCCAATCTCCAGCGCGTCAATGCTATCAAGCCCGACTCCCTCGCCGAAAAGCGCCTCTTCTGCCGGCAAATCCGCTGCCGTTAAACCATCCATATCCACCGAGGCCAAAATAACCTCGCGAATTTCGTCTTCCAATGCCTGTCTCGTCATCTTTCCGCCGTCCCTGTAAAACATCAATCTGGGGCTCAAAACACCTTGAAGCATAGCATAATCGCCGCGCGCTATTCAACTAAGCCAATGGTTTGCCTTTCGTTGAAGCGCATCACGGTGTTTCGCGCAACTTTGGCTTGCAAGCGTGGGGTCGCTGTGGTATAGTGGGGGCATTGAATGTCCGTTATTGAAAGGATGGATTTTATGGCAGAGCTTGGTAAGGCTACGCAGCAGGAACTGAAGGAGATCTCTTCCGCGTTTCAGGTGTATGGTGACTTTGTGAGCGGGTGCCCGTATGGCAGCGGTCACATCAATGACACCTATCAGATTACCTATTCTGTTGGCGGCGCGCAGATGCACTATCTGCTTCAGCGCATCAATCATCACGTCTTTACGCAGCCGGCGAATGTGCAGCAGAACATTCTGCGCGTGACGCGGTGTATTGCTGATAAGTTGCGCGCTCAGGGCGTGGCGGACATCTCCCGCCGCACGCTGACGCTGATTCTCTCGCAGCAGGGCGAGCCGGTCCACCACGACGAGAATGGCAATTGGTGGCGTATGTACATCTTCGTGGAGGGCGCGCGGACCTACGACCAGATCCAGAGCACCCAGCAGGCCGAATTGGTGGGCGAGGCCTTCGCAGACTTCCAGAATATGGTCTCCGACCTTACCAGTCCGCGTCTGCACGAGACGATTCCCAACTTCCACAACACCGTCAAGCGCTACGAAGCCCTCCAGGCCGCTATTCAGAAGGACGCCTTCAACCGCGCAAAGGATGTGAAGGCAGAGATTGATTTTGTTGAGGCGCGCGCCAATACCTTTGGTCGCCTGCTTGAGCGCAGCGCTAAGGGCGAAATCCCCGAGCGCGTTACGCACAACGATACCAAGCTTAACAATGTGATGCTCGATGACGCCACCGGCAAGGGCATTTGCGTGATTGACCTTGATACCGTGATGCCGGGTCTGGCGCTCTATGACTTTGGTGATATGTGCCGCACGGCCACTGCGAATGCTGCTGAGGACGAGCAGGACCTCTCGAAGGTCTACTCGCGTCTGGATATGTTCGAGGCGATTGCTAAGGGCTATTGCCGCGGTGCGAAGTTCCTCGTTCCGGCCGAAAAGGAGGAGCTCGCCTTCTCCGCGCGGTTGATCACGATGACCATCGGCATTCGCTTCCTCACGGACTACCTCTCGGGCGACACGTACTTCCACATCAAGCGCCCGGGCCACAATGTCGACCGTTGCCGCACTCAGCTCAAGATGGTGCAGAGCATGGAAGACCAGGCGGATAAGATGGAAGAGATTATCGCCCGCTACGCCAAGTAAGGGAAATCACTGGCGGGTGGGGCAGCCTGGCCCTTCCCGCCGCAAATTCAAGCAAATCAGAGGAGCGGGGTTAGCCGATGGAGCAGAGCGCAATTGAGGAGATCTTGGGGAACTTCGCCCTGGAAGGGAAGTTTGTTGAGGCCAAGCCCTTTGGCAGCGGGCATATCAATGACACCTTCTGCGTGACCACTCGCACCCCTGGCGGCGAGGAGCGGCGCTACACGCTTCAGCGCATCAACCATGCGGTCTTCCGCAAGCCGCAACAGGTGATGGACAACATTGAACGGACGCTGGCGCACCTCTCCGAGAAGGCTTCGCAGTTTCCTGGCACCAAGGTTCTTTCGTTGGTGAAGACTAAGGAGGGGCGCAATTGCGTGCGCACCTTCGCCGGTAAGTGGTGGCGGCTCTATGACTTCATCGATGAGGTGGAGAGCTATGACAATGTGCGTGACGCGGATGTGGTCTATGAAGCTGCACGCGGCTTTGCGCAGTTCCAGAATATGATGGCCGACCTGCCCCTGCCGCGTCTGCACGAAACAATTCCCTACTTCCACCACACCCCGATGCGCTATGCCACGCTTGAGGAGGCCGCCTACCTCGACATCCGTGGCCGGGCGTTGGAAGTGGCCAATGAGATTGAGTTTGTCCGCAAGCGCCGCCATCTGGTGGCCCATCTCCTCAATCGCTATCTTAAGGGGCAGATTCCCGAGCGTATTACCCATAACGACACGAAGATCAACAACGCCCTCTTCGACCCTGTCACCAAGAAGTGCGTGGCTGTGGTGGATCTTGATACTGTGATGCCCGGTTTGGCGCTCTACGACTTCGGTGATATGTGCCGCACCACCTGCAACACCGCCGACGAATCCGAACCGGATACCGACAGCGTTCAGTTTGACATCAAGATGTTTGAGGCTGCCGTCTCCGGCTATCTTGACACGGCCCACTTCCTCGTTCAGGCCGAGATCCAGGAGCTCGTCTTTTCCGCGTGGCTGTTGCCCTTTATGGTGGGAATGCGCTTCCTAACCGACTATCTTCAGGGCGACACCTACTTCAAGACCCACTATCCCAAGCAAAATGTCGACCGTTGCCGGACGCAGTTCAAGCTCGTTGAGCGCATCGAGAACCTGCGCGAAGAGATGCAGGCGATTGTCCAACGCTGTGCCAAGGCTACTGGCCGTTACTAACCCCCTTCAATCCAAGAAAAGGAACTCAACATGAAAGTTGCAATCGTTCAGACCCCCGAAGAGGGGAGCAAGCTTGCCGCCCAGATCTTCATCGATCAGGTGAAGCAGAACCCCAAGACCATTCTCGGCCTGGCCACCGGCTCGACCCCGGTGAAGATGTACAAGCTCCTCGCCGAAGCCTATAACAAGGGTGAGGTCTCCTTCAAGGAGTGCCAGAGCTTCAACCTCGATGAGTACCTCGGCCTCGCCCCGGAGCACGACCAGAGCTACCACTACTTTATGAAGACCCAGCTCTTCGACCACATCGATATCGATCAGGCCAAGACCCACGTCCCTGATGGCCTGGCCAAGGATATTGCCGCCTCCTGCAAGGCCTATGATGATGCCATCAAGGCCGCCGGCGGTATCGACATTCAGCTCCTGGGCATTGGCTCGGATGGCCACATCGCCTTCAATGAGCCCGGCTGCTCTCTCGCCTGCCGTACCCACTCCCAGGTCCTCACCCAGCAGACCATCCAGGACAACGCGCGTCTCTTCTTCGGCGGCAACATCGCTGAAGTTCCCACCCAGGCCGTCACGATGGGCATCGGCTCGATTATGGATGCCAAGAAGGTCGTCCTCCTCGCCTTCGGTAAGGGCAAGCAGGATGCGATTGTCGGCCTCGTGGAAGGCCCCGTCACCTCGATGTGTCCCTGCTCGGCCCTCCAGTATCACAACGACTGCATCGTGATTTGCGATGAAGAGGCCGCCTGCAAACTCAAGAACAAGGAGTACTACAAGTACATCTTCTCCCAGACCGGCGTCTCCAACGTCTAAGCTCCCGCGAGAAGTGTCTCCCAAAAGCCGCCGAGCCCGTTTGGGCCCGGCGGCTTTCTTTGCGGCGGCATTGTTAACCCCCAGTTATAAAGTAAATCGTGAATTGTCTATGCGGCAGGTTGCCTCGCCTTGCTCGGCCTTCGCCGTGTTGGCATAGCGCCTTCGCTTTGCTCGGCCTTCTCGCGAGCGACAGCAAGCACCTTGCGCATTACGGCCGCAAAAAGCGCTTGCAGGTGAGTTGTGGGTTTAGTAGAATACAGGCCCGGTTTGTACAGCAGTAGTCGTCCCGGTTCGCGAGGAGCGGGCGCAAGAGAGAAAGCGAAAAAGATGCAGCGTTCGGACATTAAGAAGGTTCTGATTATCGGTTCGGGGCCTATTGTGATTGGGCAGGCGTGCGAGTTTGACTATTCGGGCACGCAGGCGTGTAAGGCGTTGCGGGCGTTGGGCTACAAGATTGTGCTGGTGAACTCGAACCCGGCCACGATTATGACCGACCCGGCGATGGCCGATGCCACCTACATCGAGCCGCTCAATCTCTCGCGCCTTGAGCAGATTATCGCCAAGGAGCGGCCGGATGCCATTCTGCCGAACTTGGGCGGGCAGACCGGGTTGAATATGTCTTCGGCCTTGGCCAAGGCGGGGATCTTGGATAAGTATGGCGTGATGGTCATCGGGGTGAACCTGGACGCCATCGAGCGCGGCGAGGACCGCGACATCTTCAAGCACACGATGGAGCAACTGGGCATCGAGACCCCGCGCTCGGGTATTGCCAACTCCATTACCGAGGCGGAGGAAATCGCCGAGAAGATTGGCTTCCCGATGGTGATTCGCCCGGCCTACACGATGGGCGGTGCCGGCGGCGGCTTTGTCTATAATATCGAGGAGTTGCGGACGATTGCGCGCAAGGGGCTGGACCTCTCGATGACCCATCAGATCTTGGTGGAGGAGTCGATTAAGGGTTGGGAGGAGCTGGAGATTGAAGTGGTGCGCGACGCGAAGAACCAGATGGTCTGCGTCTGCACCATTGAGAATATCGACCCGGTGGGCGTGCATACGGGCGACTCTTTCTGCGCCGCGCCAATGCTCACCATTGAGCAGCCGCTCATCGACCGCCTCACCAAGATGGCCTTTAGCATCGTTGAGGCGATTGGCGTGATTGGCGGCACGAATGTTCAGTTCGCGCACGACCCGAAGTCCGGCCGCGTGGTGATTATCGAAATCAACCCGCGCACGTCGCGCTCGTCGGCCCTGGCCTCGAAGGCCACTGGCTTCCCGATTGCACTCGTCTCGGCCAAGCTTGCTGCGGGGATGACGCTCGATGAGTTGCCCTACTGGCGTGATGGCTCGCTCGAGAAGTACACGCCCTCGGGCGACTATGTGGTGCTTAAGTTCGCCCGCTGGGCCTTTGAGAAGTTCCGCGCGGTCGAGGACAAGCTCGGCACGCAGATGAAGGCCGTAGGCGAGGTGATGAGTATCGGCAAGACCTACAAGGAGGCCTTGCAGAAGGCCATCCGCGGGCTCGAGAAGGGCCGCTACGGTCTGGGCTGGGTGGGCTTTGAGAAGTTCACCCTGAAGGAGTTGCTCGATAAGCTGCGCACGCCCAGTAGCGAGACGCACTTTATTATGTACGAAGCCCTCCGTCAGGGGGCCACCGATGAGCAGATCTTCGAGGCGTGTGCCGTTAAGGCCTACTTCGTTCAGCAGATGCGCGAACTGGTGCAGCTTGAAGAGAAGATTTTGGCCCACAAGGGCACCTTGCCGCCGGATGACCTGCTCTTGCAGGCCAAGAAGGATGGCTTCGCCGATCGCTACTTGGCCAAACTCTTGGGCATTCGCGAGAAGGCCATCCGTGAGCGGCGCGAGGCGCTGGGCTGCGTCGAGGGTTGGAATGCGGTGCCGGTGAGTGGCGTTGAGGACAAGGAGTATTACTACTCCACCTATAACGCCCCCGACGAACTCAAGCTCGATCCCAACCCCAAGAAGGTGATGATTCTCGGCGGCGGTCCGAACCGCATTGGTCAGGGCATCGAGTTCGACTACTGTTGCTGTCATGCCGCCTTCACCCTCCGCGAGCTGGGCTACGAGACGGTGATGGTCAACTGCAACCCCGAGACCGTCTCCACCGACTACGACACCTCCGACCGTCTCTACTTCGAGCCGGTCACCGTTGAAGATGTCTTGCAGATCTACCGTAAGGAGAACCCGCTGGGCATCATCGTCCAGTTTGGCGGTCAGACCCCGCTCAACATCGCTCGTGAACTCTCTGACGCCGGTTGCCGCATTCTCGGCACCTCGATTGACTCGATTGATGTGGCCGAAGACCGCGACCTCTTCCGCCACATGATGGAGAAGCTCGACATCCCGATGCCCGAGAGCGGGATGGCAATCAATATCGACGAGGCCATCACCGTGGCCAATCGTATCGGCTACCCGCTGATGATTCGCCCCTCCTTCGTCCTTGGCGGACGCGGGATGGAGGTCATCTACGATGAGCCGATGCTCCGCGAGTATGTGGCCAAGGCCGTTGGCGTCACCGAGGATCGTCCGCTCCTCCTCGACCGTTTCCTCCAGCACGCCCTCGAGTGTGAGGCCGATGCCGTCAGTAATGGCGAAGAGGTCTTCATCCCGGCGGTGATGGAGCATGTGGAACTCGCGGGTGTCCACTCGGGCGACTCGGCCTGCATCATCCCCTCGGCCAACATCCCGCAGGATTGCCTCGACACCATCAAGGACTACACCCAGAAGATTGCCAAGGCCCTCAAGGTCTGCGGTCTGATGAATATGCAGTACGCCATTGAGAATGGCAAGGTCTATGTGCTCGAAGCCAACCCCCGCGCTTCGCGTACCGTCCCGCTGGTCTCGAAGGTCTGCGCCATCCAGATGGCCTCTGCCGCTACGCGCCTGATGTTGGGCGAAGCGATGGATCAGATTGGCCTCAAGCACGGCACGATCTCCTATTATGGCGCCAAGGAGGCGGTCTGCCCCTTCGATAAGTTCCCGGAGGTTGACCCGGTCCTTGGTCCTGAAATGCGCTCGACGGGCGAAGTGCTCGGCCTGGCGCGCAACCCGGCCATTGCCTTCTGCAAGAGCCAGGAGGCCGCCGGCGCGCCCTTGCCCAAGGAAGGCGCCGTCCTCGCTTCGCTCTCGGTGAAGAACGACGAAGCTGCTACCGCCCTCAAGGCCTTTGTGGACTTGGGCTTCAAGCTCTATGCCACCCCTGGCACCAAGCGCTTCCTCGATCCCTACGGCATTCCCTGCGAGTCGGTGGCCAAGATTGGCCGCGGCCGCCCGAATGTCCTCGACCTCATCGTTAACAAGCAGGTGGACTTGGTGATTAACACCCCCAGCCCCCGCCGCGATGCCTTGGCCGACGGCTCCTCTATCCGTAAGGCCGCCCTCAAGTACCGCGTGCCCTATATGACCACGCTGGCTGCCACCGAGATGTCCGCTAAGGGCATCGCCGCCGCACGTCAGGAGGGTCTGGGCGATGTGGAGTCCATTCAGGAGTATCACGCCTCCATCCGCTAATCGCGCGGAGGCTAAACGAAAGGCGGCAGGAAGCAATTCCTGCCGCCTTTGCTTTGGTGGAGCGCTTAGTCCCGCGCGATCATCTCAGTGACCAGGCGACCATACTGGGCCGTCACCCGCTCACGCGAATAATTCCGTTGCATCGCCTGGTAGCCACGCTCGGCCATCTCCGCCAATCGCGCCGGGGCAAGCGAACGGATGACCTTGGCCACCGCCTCTGGCGTAAAGGTGCTGACCACCACGCCCCCCTGCGTCTCGCGCACAAAGGCCGCAAGGTCGGCCTCTTGGGCCGTGACCACGAGCAGCGGCTTGCAGTTGCCGAGAATGCGGTAAATCTTGGAAGGAATGCCGTCCGAGCAGGCTTGCGGCGACTGCGCCACGTAGAAGAGGTCACTCTCGGCGTAGATTTGCGGCATCTCGCTGAGGGGGCGATAGCCCTCAAAACGCACCTTTGTGCCATAGACGCCGAGGTCGCGCGCCAACGCCTCCAGGCGCTTGCGGTCACCGCCATCGCCAATGAGGCGAATCGTCACCGCATCGAGCTGCGCGGCGGCCTCAACCAAGAGTCCGAGGTTCTGCGGCACGCCCATATTCCCGGCATAGGTGATAACCAACCCAGCGTGGGGCGGAGACGTCCGAGCGGCCAGCTCGTCTGCCGTCGGGAGCTCCACAAAGTTTGGAATCAGCCGGACCTTCCCTGGCTCCGTTCGCGCGCGAATCTTGGCGCACATCGCGGGCGTAATCGAGGTTACGGCGGTGGCGTGGCGGTAGATGAAGCGCTCAACGGCCGAGACGGCACGGATGGCCCAGGGATGCTTCAAGTAGCCCAAGTTGACCGCGATGTCCGGATAAAGCTCCTGGACATTGTAGAGGTAACGGCAGCGCTTGAGTGCGGCAATCGCCCAAGCCGCCAAGCCGATGGTAATCGGCGGAGAACAGGCAATTAGCACCTGCGGCCGGAAACGTAGCGCGCACGCCAGCAAAACACTTGCCCCATGGAACCACAACCAGCTCAGAATCCGCAATGGTGGCCAAATGGACTTATCAGGCATCCAAATGTGCCAGACCGGAATCTCGCCAATCTCCGAGCGCTGGATAATCCGCCCCAACCACTGCCGCAACGGCTGCGCGGCCTCCATCGCTACATCGCGGTGATAATGTGGCGTCGTCGTCACCACGCACACCCGATTCCCTTGCTTCTGCAAATCCTCCGCCAGCGCCGCCATAATCTGCGCCGTAGAGACATTGTCGGGGCTGAGAACGAGGCTGAGGAGCAGGATGTTCATTGTGGTCTAGAGCGTGTAGCCGGCGCGGAGGATGTGGGTGCGGTCTTGGGCGACGGTGTTGCCGAGGGTGGTGAGGAGGTCGCCTTCGATGGCGGCGTTGATGCCGAGGCGCAGGGCGCGGTCGAGGGTTTCCGGGGCGAGGCGTGCGCGGCCGCCGGCGAAGCGGAGGGCGGCGGTGGGGTGCACCAGACGGAAGAGGGCGACGGTGCGCAGGATGTCGCGTTCGGGGAGGAGGGGGAGATCCGCGAGGGGGGTGCCGGGGATGGGCGAGAGGATGTTGATGGGGATACTCGCCGTGGCGGCGGGGTCCTCTTCGAAGAGGTCACGCAGGGTGAAGGCGAGGTCGATGCGCTCGGCTTCACTTTCGCCCATTCCGATGATGCCGCCCGAGCAGATCTCCATTCCCACGCGGCGGGCGGCACGCAGGGTCTCCACTTTGTCGGCCTGGGTGTGGGTGGAGCAGAGACGTGCGAAGACGGCAGGTGCGGCTTCAAGGTTGCAGTGGTAGCGCGTGACGCCGGCCTCGGCTAGGGCGCGCAACTCCGCTTCGTTGAGGAGCCCGAGGGAGGCGCAGAGTTCTAGGTGAGTCTCTTGGCGCAAATGGCGAATCAGCGTGCAGACGCCCTCGAGCTCTTGGGGCGTGGGCTTGCGGCCGCTGTTGACGATGGAGAAGCGGCGAATGCCGGCGGCTTCGTTGGCGCGGGCGTGGCGGAGGCACTCCTCGGCAGAGATGAGGCCGTAGACCTCGCAGGCGGTGGCGTGGTGGGCAGACTGCGCGCACCATTTGCAGTCCTCGGGGCAACGGCCGGATTTGCCGTTGACGATGGAGCACATATCGAAGGTGCGCGCGGCGTAGGTGCGGGTGAGGGACTCAGCCTGGGCGAAGAGGTCCGCTTCGGGACCGGTTGCCCAGGCGTCGACTTCGCTGCGCGTCAGGTGCGGAGCGGTCATTGCGTTAGGCGTTGGTGCCGGTGCCGAAGTGCTCGACCACGTAGTCGATATCCTTATCGCCGCGGCCCGAGAGGTTGACGAGGATGGAGCCGTGCGGGTGCTCCTTGGCGTAGCGCATGGCGTAGGCCACGGCGTGGGAGCTCTCGATGGCGGGGATAATGCCTTCGTGACGCGAGAGGGCGAAGAAGGCCTCCATAGTCTGTTTGTCGTCGGCCGTCACATACTGGACGCGGCCGCTATCGCGCAGATAGGCGTGCTCGGGGCCGACGCTCTGGTAGTCGAGGCCCGAGGCCACGGAGTAGACGGGCATCGGGGTGCCATCGGCCTCTTGGAGGGTATAACTCTTGAAGCCGTGGAGGATGCCGGGCTTGCCGTAGGTCATCGAGGCGGCGTGGTCGCCGGGCTTTTCGCCACGGCCGAGGGGCTCGACACCGTAGAGCTTGACATCGGCGTCGTTCAGGAAGCCGCAGAAGATACCGATGGCGTTGGAGCCGCCGCCGACGCAAGCGGTGACGGCATCGGGCAGTTCGCCGGTCATCTCAAGGAACTGTTCGCGCGCCTCGTCGCCGACAATCTTCTGGAAGTCGCGCACCATCATCGGGAAGGGGTGGGGGCCGACAACCGAGCCAATGCAGTACATCGTGTTCTCGGGGTCCTTGAGGTAGGCCTCGAAGGCGGCATCAACGGCTTCCTTGAGCGTGCGCTGCCCGTGTGTGACGGGGATGACATTGGCCCCGAGGATTTGCATTCTCAGGACGTTTGGGTGCTGCTTGGCCACATCCACTTCGCCCATATAGATATCGCAGGGCAGGCCGAAGTAAGCCGCGGCCGTGGCCATCGCCACGCCATGCTGCCCGGCACCGGTCTCGGCAATGACCTTCTTCTTGCCCATGTACTTGGCCAGCATCACCTCGCCCATACAGTGATTGAGCTTGTGGGCGCCGGAGTGGTTCAGGTCCTCGCGCTTAAGGTAGATACGCCCGCCCAAACGCTCGCTCAGGTTCCGGCAGTAGTAGACCGGCGTGGGGCGGCCCTGGAAGTGCTTGCGAATCTGGCGCAACTCCGAGATGAAGTCGTGCGACTTGCTGATGCGATAGTAGGCATCGGCGATCTTACGCATCTCAGCCTTCAAGTTATCGGGGACGAACATCCCGCCGTAGGGGCCGAAGAAGCCTTCATCGTTCGGGAAATCCTTAAAGTAGGTGCTCATATCAGAACCTCTTGGTATTGAAATGGAAAACTTCACTTGCTCTGCACGGCGGCAGCCCGCCGGGCGAACTCCTTGGCCAGGGCGATATAGGCCTGTGCGCCCTTGGAGGAGGGATCGTAAATCACCACAGGCTTACCGAAGGAAGGCGCCTCGGAAATGCGGATGTTGCGCGGAATCACGGTCTTGTAGACCAGCTTGCCGAAGTGGTTTCGCACCTCGCGCACCACATCTTCGGAGAGGTTCGTGCGCATATCGAACATCGTCATTAGGATACCCTCAACGTGGATGCCCGGGTTCGCGCCATTCTCGCGCAGGTGGTCAATTACTTCCGTAATCACCTTCAGCCCTTCGAGCGCGTAGTATTCGCACTGCATCGCAATCACCACACTATTGGCCGCGGCCAGCGAAGAGGTCATCAAAATCCCCAACGAGGGCGGGCAGTCAATTAGAATGTAGTCAAAGACATCGGCTGTTAGCACCGGCTTGAGCACCTCGCGCACCACCGTCAGATGGTTCTCTTGGCGGGCAATCTCCAGCTCCGCGCCCGAGAGGTCCAGCTCCGAGGGAATGATATTCACGTTCTCAATCGGCGTGCCCTGGATAATATCGCCAATAAAGGCCTGCCCCGTGAGCGCGGCATAAAGACTCGTCCCCGGCGTGGGCACCAAGCCCAACCCGCTCGTCGCATTCGCCTGCGGATCCAAATCAATCACCAGCACCGTCTTGCGCATCTGCGCGAGCGCCGCCGCCAGGTTAACCACCGTCGTCGTCTTGCCAACTCCGCCCTTCTGGTTGGCCACTGCAATCACTTTGGTCTCTTTCATGCCCCCAGTATAGCACAAGCCGGCCCTCCACGCTTACTGCTTTATGTCATTGACTCGGCGGCGAAGCGCGTTTTGTGCCATCCAGTCAAGAGATCTTCTGCAACTGAAGCTTCCCCAGTTTTGGGATGGTACAACGAATAACCCCCTTGATCTCAAGAGAGCGGATTCCGCACGCACGATCGCTCACTACGCGCTCCAACCCTCACCTCGCACACTACATGTATTCCAATTGGAGTGCCGAGCATTTCCCTGCTGGGGGAGAAGCCGCGCTCGGGGCTGGTAAGAGGCTAGACTCAGGCGGGGAAAACTATTAAGAGCACCTCTTAATTATTGTATTTGGGGCGGGTGAAACTTGGCGCCGCCCTGGAATTGAATCGCCCCCTAGGCTAGGCGGATATTTCCCATAGGCAACTCCCAATGCGCGAGCGCGCGTTTTCTCACCCGAAAACTTTGAGAACTCCAGACTTTTCACCCTTATCCCGGAATCCGGGATAAGGGTGTGCAGAAGGAAAGGAACGGCGGCGCGGATTATCACGCGGCGCGGAGAGAACTAACTGCTCGGCGGACGCAACTAATAAGGCCCCGTCTTATTGGTAATAAGACCCCGTCTTATTCGCAACAAGACCCCGTCTTATTGGCAACAAGGCGGGGCCTTATTCATTCAAGTCGCTCCGGGAGCGAGTTAACCCAGCGCGGAAGTGTGATATGATGGCGGTGCTTGAACGGTTGAAACTGTCTAACGTGAAAGGAGTATGACAATGAGCAAACAGATACGGGTGGACTTTTTTGCAAACTTGCGTTTCGAAACTTGGTTTGCTATACTTCGCACCACTTTCGTCGGCCTCTAGCTCAGTTGGTAGAGCACGGCACTTTTAATGCTGGGGTCGCGGGTCCGAGCCCCGCGAGGCCGACCATTTAATGCGCTCGCCAGTATAGCTCAGTTGGTAGAGCTACTGATTTGTAATCAGTGGGTCGGGGGTTCGAGTCCCTCTGCTGGCTCCAATGGAGGAAGGTGCGGAAATGCTGGGCGCGGTGGTGGTTGGTAAGGGATAGAGGGTAAGTAGGATGGGGGAGCGATTTTGTGCAGAGTTGTGCAGAAAAAGACGGGTTTTTGGCACAGATTTGGCACCGGGTTGGTTTGCGGATTTTCAGTTAGTAGGTCGTGAGGATGGAGACGGGGTGGGAGGCTTTGTCTGAGATGAATTTCCACGTGGAGAGCGCACCGATGGAGAATTGCACCGGCTCTGTGAAGGCCTCATGCAGTTTCTTTTTTATCGTTTCGATGTTGCGCTCAAATTGTGTGGTTTCGGCGGTGATGTTGACTTTGATTTCGTTTTTGACCATAATGCCTCTTGCGAATGAGAGAGGAGGAGTGTATGCCTAGATGCTATAGGTGTTGCAGATGTTGCAGGTATGGAGAGCCGGAGCCGCTTTTTCCGGTTTGGGTTTGCATTTTGCTTTTGATCGTTTCGCTTGTGTGCTACCTTGTTTTTTCGTGAGAGGTAGTTGCAGAACATGCAACTAGACGCGTACGCCGATGAGGGCGGGGGCGGTCGAACGGTGGATCGCGAGGAAAGAGGTATTCGGCGAGGGTTTCGGCGAGGGGCTCGAGGTGCTTCTTGAGGTCTGAGAGGTTGGCCTTGGAGAAGGTTCGCCCGCCGATGGTGTAGGACGAATTCGGCGTGGCGCCGATGGCGAATTGGTTTGGCGTGAGGAAGGCTTCGCCGAGTTTCTTTTTGAGGGAAGCGATGTTGCGCTCAAATTGTGTGGTTCGGCTGTGATGTTGACTTTGATTTCGTTTTTGGCCATAATGTGCACCTAGAAAGGAGATCGGGCTATGGACGAGGAGACGCGCAACTTGATCAAGTACGGGCAGCGGAAGCGGCCTCGTTATGCGAAGCGTGATGATGGCGGGCTATCGTGGCCTGTTTTAATTGCGCTTTTGGTGGCGATGGCAATTTTAACTGGCATGGCGAATAGTTGCCTGGGCGTACAGTATGTTTCGTGGTAGTTGCAGGAAATGCAGCTGGTGCTTTGGCTGGTGCCTTGCGCCGGCGAGGCGGCCGGCACACGGAGGCAAGCGCGGTGGCTAGAAGCTCACGCCGATGAGGGCGGGGGCTGTCGAGCGGTGATCGCGAGGAAAGATGGGAGGTATTCGGCGAGGGGTTCGAGGTGCTTCTTGAGGTCTGAGAGGTTGGCTTTGGTGAAGGTTCGCCCGCCGATGGTGTAGGACGAATTCGGCGCGGCGCCGATGGAGAATTGGTTTGGCGTGAGGAAGGCTTCGCCGAGTTTCTTTTTGAGGAAAGCGATGTTGCGCTCAATTTGTGTGGTTTCGGCGGTGATGTTGACTTTGATTTCGTTTTTGGCCATAATGTGCACCTAGAAAGGATAGCGGGCTATGGACGAGGAGACGCGCAACTTGATTAAGTATGGGCAGCGGAAGCGGCCTAGCTATGTGAAGCGTAATGATGGCGGGCTATCGTGGTGTGCGCTTATTGCCATTTTTGTGCTTCTGTGCCTTATCCGTGGGTGCATGAATGCGGTTTATGACATCCCGATGGTTTCGTGGTAGTTGCAGGAAATGCAGCTGGCGCTTTGCTGATGGCTTGCGCCGGCGAGGCGACCGGCACACGGAAGCCAGTGCGGTGGCTAGAAGCGCACGCCGGTGAGTGCGGGGGCGGTCGAGCGGTGGATCGCGCGGAAAGATGGGAGGTATTCGGCGAGGGTTTCGGCTTCGAGGCGGGAGGCCTGGAGGGTGGTTACGTCAAGGTCTTTTGCGGTGCGATCGGTGCCGATGAGATGTCTTCGAGGCCTTTGCGCCAGTTTTTGAAGGCGTCGACGAGGGTGGAGATGCCTTTGATGATTTGGTCTGAGATGAATTTCCACGGGGAGAGCGCGCCGATGGAGAATTGCACCGGATCTGTGAAGGCCTCACGCAGTTTCCTTTTTATCGTTTCGATGTTGCGCTCAAATTGTGTGGTTTCTGCGCTGATTTTGACTTTGATTTCGTTTTTGGGCATAATAGTGGCCTAGATGAAGGAGGATAATATGAGAAAAGAAAACATTGACGGCCTTGGCACGAGGGGGAGAGACGAATCGGACCTTGGGTCTTGTACCGTTGCTTCTATTGTGGCCCTTGTGGTTGGCATTGTCCTGTTCATCATTCAGGCGTATTTTGAGTGGTAGTTGCAGAGTATGCAACTGGCGCTTTGGCTGATGCCTTGCGCCGGCGAGGCGGCCGGCACACAGAAACAAGCGCGGTGGCTAGAAGCGTACGCCGGCGGCGCGGGCGGCGGCTTCGAGGCGGGAGGCCTGGAGGGTGGTTGTGTCGAGGTTTTTTGCGGTGTGCTCGGTGGCCGATGAGATGTCTTCGAGGCCTTTGCGCCAGTTTTTGAAGGCGTCGATGAGTGAGCTAATGTATTTCCCGATGTATTGCGATGCGATCGCGAACGGGTTTGCGGCATTGAGCGTCATTGCGTTTACCGTAAAGGTAGTTTTTAGGCGCTCTTTTAGTTTTTCGATGCCGCGCTCGAATTGGGTGGTCTCGGCGGAGATGTTGACTTTGATTTCGTTTTTGGCCATAATGTGGACCTAGAGAGGAGAGATGGCTATGGACGAGGAGCTTGAAAACTGGATAAAGTATGGGAACGCTTACAGACCAGGCGAGAAGCCGAATGATATTGCGCCTTGGTGGGTTGGGATGATTGCGCTTTTGATTGCATTCCTGATTGCCTTTCTGCTGTGAGTGGTCGTTGCAGAAAATGCAACGGACACTTTGGGCGCGCGGGCTAGAAGCGCACGCCGTGGAAGGCGGGGGCGGTCGAGCGGTGGATTTCGCGGAAAGATGGGAGGTATTCGGCGAGGGTTTCGGCAAGGGCTCGAGATGCTTCTTGAGGTCTGAGAGGTTGGCCTTGGTGAAGGTCTGCCCGCCGATGGTGTAGGAGGCGTTTGGCACGGCGCCGATGGCGGAGATGGCTTCGCGGGTTTGGCAATAGTCCATCTGCTGGCTCCAATGGTGGAAGGATAGACAAAAGAGACCGAAGGCGGTTGCCATCGGTCTCTTTGTTTTTTGGGGCAGGGGCGTTAGAAGGTGTAGCGGAACTCAACGGTGAAGGTGGAGGAGAGGTCTTGACGGAGGGGCTCTGGGAAGTAGTTTCCGCGATAGAGAAGGGCTACATAGGTGCCGAACTCAAGGCCCTTGAGGCGTTCATCGCCGAGGAAGGCGGCCATATCCGTGTTCCAGATGAGTTGGCAGAGCAGACCGCGCAGGGGACCGGTGTGACCATAGGCATCACGTTCACGTGCGGGGGCCAGAAGGGGGCCGAACTCAAGGTCGAAGGTGTGACATTTCGCTTCAGTTGCGAGGCTGAGGGCGAGGTGCGGATAGAGAAGGTTGTTGTGATCGAGGTTCGGGTAGAGACTGGAGACGACATCGCCAAGATTGGCTGAGCGGTTAAAGACGGCGTGCCAGGTGTGGCGACCGCGTGAGCCTTCGGAGCTTCCGGTTAGACCGTAGAGGCCGATTTTTGCGGTGGGGTTCCAGGGCGTCTGTTGCCAAGCGTAAGCGAGCGAGGCGTAGCCCATGCCGGCCAGGAGGTGGTCATCGCCCAACTGAATGGCAGCCTCGAGTTCGCCGGAGAGGGCATCAGAGAAACGTGGGAGGAGGCGGACACCAAAGGTGTAAGTGTTGAATTGTCGCGGACGCTTGGTTTCGCGCGCCAGGGCCGAGGAGTAGCGACCATCCTCCTGTTTCCAGATGGCGTAGCTTTCCCAGGGCAGGGCGCGGTTGGAGCGGTCGCGCCAATAGAGAATGCCGCCGAGTTCGCGGTGGTTAGAGCCGGAGTAATCGTAGGGCGTGCGGGGGGGATGTGCGCCGCGGGCATTGTGTTGGTGACCCCAGGTGGGGAGCCAATCGTGATGGGCAATCGTTAGGCCAATAATCTCGAGCTGTCGGGTGCGTTGCTCATCAACATTAAGGGTCACGCGCACCGCATCAAAGAAGTCTGAGCGTGAGCCATCAACGGGAGTGCCCTCCGAAAAGAGACGGTCTGAGGCGAAATCACGTAGGCCTTGGCGCCCTACCTTGAGGTCGATCCAGTCGGCCAACCCCTCGTAGCGGAACCAAAGTTGGTCAATGAAGAGCTGGTCTGGAAAGCGCCGACGCCCCTCCATGTGTTCGCGAAAGAAGTAGTGGCGAAATTCGTTGCCCAACTGGAGGTGTGCGGTGAGTTGGCGATGCTGTAACTGCCCCCACAGGCGCGTACGGACTCTCAAAAAGCCCTCTGATTTATCCTCGCCGCCGCGGTCGCCATTATAGGTTCCCAAGCGATTGTAGTACTCATAACGCGTCCGGATTGATCCGCCCCAGGTGAAGCATGCGTGCTTTTCCGGCGGTGCATTCTCCTGAGCACGAACAAGTCCAACAGCAATTAAACAAAGAGACACGGCAACTTGTCGTGACACGGCCAACAGGGGTGAAAACTTCATCGTTACGCAAACCTTTTCTTCGCGCAACGCTCTGACTGACCCGCCGCGCGCCGACATTCTAGCATAAGACTCTTTCTTTTTCAGCATTTATCTTCGGCCCGCACGCACGCGTATCGTGTGACAGGCGGGCGGGGGCTGTGGTATACTGCGCGGCGTTAGAGATTGCGCTGTAAGGAGCGTTGAGAGATGATGCAAGCAACCCCGAAGGCTTCGCGGCTGACCATTGCGTTGGTTGGCCGGGCCAATGTCGGTAAGTCCACCCTGCTCAATCGGATTGCCGGGCAGGATGTGGCGATTGTCTCCCCGGTGGCGGGGACGACGACGGATGTGGTGGAAAAAGCGATGGAGCTTCTGCCCTTCGGCCCGATCCTGTGGCTCGATACCGGCGGCTGGAACGACCGCTCCTTCCTCGGCTCGGCCCGTAAGGCGCGGACCGAGGCGGCCCTCGCGCGCGCGGATTTGGTCTTTGGCGTGGTGGCCGATGATGGTCAAGCGCCGGATCCCGACCTCTTGGCCCTGGCGCAGAAGCGCGAGAAGCCGCTCCTCATCCTCGTGACGCAGTGCGACCGTTGTCCGCCCTCGGAGGCCTTTTTGCAGACTTGGGCGGCCGTTGGCGCGCCAGTGGTGCGCGTGGAGGGGAGCCGGAGCGATTTTTTGAACACCCTCAAGCCGGCGATGACCAAGCTGCTGCCGCGCCACTTTGTCTCCCCGCCCGAGCCGCTCGATGGCATTGTTCCGCCCGGGGGCACGGTGCTGCAGATTATCCCCATCGATTCGCAGGCGCCGAAGGGGCGTATCATCCTGCCGCAGGTCAACGTCCTGCGCAACGCGCTCGATCGCGACTACCTCTCGGTGGTCGTGACCGAGAACCGCATTCGCGAGGCCGTCGAGCGTTTCCGCCCTAACCTGGTCATCTGCGATTCGCAGGTGGTCCGCCGGATGATTGACGATCTGCCGAGCGACCTCCCGGCCACCACCTATTCAATCTTGATGGCGCGCCTCAAGGGCGACCTCCCGGCTCTGGCCGCCGGTGCCGCTGCCATCCGCCACCTGCAGGATGGCGACCGTATTCTCATTGGCGAAGCATGCACCCACCACGCTGCCGAGGATGACATCGGCCGCGTTAAAATCCCCCGTTGGATCCGCGAGAAGACTGGCAAGGAACTCACCTTCGAGGTCGTCTCCGGCAAGGACTTCCCCAAGGAGCTCTCCCAATACGCCTTGGTCATCCACTGCGGCGGGTGCATGATCAACCGCGCCTTTATGCTCTGGCGCATGGACCAAGCCAAGGCCGCCGGCGTTCCCATCACCAACTACGGCGTGGCCATCTCCGAGACCCAAGGCGTCCTCGACCGCGTCCTCCAACCCTTCGGCATTACGCTGTAATGCGTTAATAGAAAAGTGCACCGAAGGCGGTGGCAGGAGAAATATTGTTGCTGGAGGTTCTCCAGTTTTTGAGCAGCACAAAGAATAACTTATTCAATTCTAAGGGAGATGTGTATCTTCAATCGTGTAACAAGTAAAAAATGAGTATGAGAGCGCAGAGCGTTCTCCGAGGGGCGGGTGTAAAGGAAGGGGAGGTCTGGGTCGATTAAGTGGAGTCTAGACCAAAATGTATAAAGAGGGTGAGCTCCTTTTCGCTCGGAGGCATTTTTAGCGTCGATGAGCTCCAT
>SFJE01000017.1 GCA_004555175.1 Lentisphaeraceae bacterium
GGGAGGTAAGGGGACGAACTCCGTTCTTCCCCTTATACCCTTTTTCCACACGAATTGCACGGTGGTAAAAAGTTTCGGGTTGATTATACAACTCGCGGGCAGAAATTCGCCTTGCATATCAGACCAAAAACTGATATACTCTATGGTGTTGTGTGATGTTACCGCCATCTCTATGCGTAACGCACGTGTTGCGCTGGAAATTGGCTGGCGGTTCCATCAAGAAAGGAGACCTATTATGTTCTGCGTTGCCCATGGTAATCGGATTGAGTTTTATGATAATGATCGTAATTGCCTCGGCGCTATTGACCTTTATGGTTCTGATGTAATCAGTGTTTATGTTAATGAGTCTGGAGTCGGTTCTGCGCTTTGTGAAGATGGCACCGCCTATCAGATCTCTATTGACGAACATGGTTCCACAAGTTATGCCCAAATCTACTAAGGAAAGAAGCGGACGCTAAGGCACCCCTTCGCGCGTTCGCGCCATTTTTTGCTTGCGTTGAGGGGCTTTGTTTGGTATTTTACCCGACCAAATGCGCTGGATTGGCGGGACACGCCCTGACTCCCTGTTGTTCCGCCCCGGCAGAACCGGCGCATTGGAGGCCACGAACGCCGGACCGTTGAAGGCGTTGGAGTGGGTTCCAGACAACTGAAAGACAGGGTAAAACTATGACTAAGACGACTCTCCCCGAGTTGCCCAATAACGAAAGCCGCAAGTGGTACATCATTGACGCGGCCAACAAGCCCCTCGGCCGCTTGGCCGTCAAGGTGGCGAATGTGCTTCGCGGTAAGGACCGCCCCGACTTCGCGCCGTCGGTTGATACCGGCGCCTTTGTGATCGTGATCAACGCTCAGCAGGTTGCGCTCACCGGTAAGAAGGAAGAGCAGAAGCAGTATGTGGACTTCACCGGCTGGCGTGGCGGCCTCTCCAAGACCCCCGCTTCGGTCATCCGCGAGAAGAACCCCACCCGCCTCATCACCGATGCCGTTTGGGGGATGCTCCCGAAGAACAACACCGCGACCGTCCGCATGACCCGCTTGAAAGTCTTCGCCGGCGCCGAGCACCCGCATGCCGCTCAGAAGCCTGAGCCGCTGAGCCTCTAACCCGAAGCGAAAGGATCTTCCAAATGGCTACTGATTTGACCAAGGCTACCGGCCGCCGCAAAACCGCGGTCGCTCATGTTCGCCTGATCGAAGGCACCGGCAAGTGGACTGTTAACGGCGTTGAGATTGAGCGCTACATTCCCAGCGAGTCGCTGCGCGCCTACATCAACCAGCCCTTCGCGATGACCGAGCTCACCGGCAAGTACGATGTGCTCGTCTCGGCCAAGGGTGGCGGCATTGCCGGCCAGGCTGGCGCGATGCGCCACGCGCTCTCCCGCGCCCTCTGCGCGATGGACGAGAATCTCCGCGCCGTCCTCAAGAAGGCTGGCTGCCTCACCCGCGATTCGCGCATGAAGGAGCGCAAGAAACCCGGTCAGCGTGGCGCCCGTGCCCGCTTCCAGTTCTCCAAGCGCTAATGCTCCGGCGGGCTTTGCCCGTACGGTTTCCGAAGGGGGCGGACGTCTTCGCGCGAAGACGTCGCCCTTCTTTCGCTTTTCATCTGGGAGTCTCGGGCGGCATGTGGCCGCCTAAGCCTGGTGTTAGCTTTTTATTATAGGAGGACTCCAACGTATGGGTCTCCTTTCCAAGATCAAGTCCGCGCTCGGGCTTGGACAACCCGCGAAGCCTTCCGGCGATGGCCGGGGGCAGTCGAAGCATTCGTCCGATCGCAATCGTAAGCCGCGCACTGGCGAGCAGGGTCAGCCGCCGCGTCGGTCGCGCTCGGCCCGCCCGGGCGAAGCGCCTGAAGGCACGGCCAAGGGGTCGGCCGAGCGGCGGGAGCGCAGTGAGCGTCAGCGCCGCGAGCGCCCTGAACGCGAGGGGAAGCCGCGCCGGGATCGGCGTGAGCGCGGGGATCATCCCCGCCGCGAGCGTGGGGAGCGGCCGCGCGGTGAACGCGATGTGCGCAACACGCCGGCAGGCAAGAGCCGCCCCGGGGGGGCCTTTACCGCCGAGCAGCGCGAAGCCTTTGCCCAGGCCCATGCCGCGTGGGATCCGGCGAGTTATCAGGTGGCCGAGGCGGAGGGCAAGAAGCGCTTTGTGGACTTTGGGCTGCCGAGCGAGATTTTGCACGCGGTGGCCGACTTGGGTTTTGAGTATTGCACGCCGATTCAGGCGCAGTCGCTCGAGTTCTCCCTGGCGGGGAAGAATGTGGCCGGGCGCGCCCAGACGGGTACCGGCAAGACGGCGGCCTTCTTGATTGCCGTGCTCACGCGCTATCTGAACACCCCCGAGAAACGCAACCTGCAGCCTGGCACCCCGCGCGCCCTCATCTTGGCCCCGACGCGTGAGTTGGTCATCCAGATTTGCAAGGATGCCGAGGCGCTGGGTAAGTATTGCGGGAATGTGCGTTCCCTCGCGGTCTATGGCGGGATGGATTACGATCGCCAGCGGCGCGAGCTCGAGGAGGCCCCGGTGGATCTGTTGGTGGCCACGCCCGGGCGCTTGAAGGACTATATGCGCAGCCACATCGTGGACCTGCGTCAGGTGGATACGCTGGTGATCGACGAGGCCGACCGGATGCTCGATATGGGCTTCATCCCCGATGTCCGCGCCATCGTCAACCGCCTGCCCGACCGCGACCATCGCTGCACGATGCTCTATTCCGCCACGCTCAACGAGACGGTGATGAACCTTGCGGCCATGTGGATGCGCGACCCGGTGCGCGTGGAAATCGAGTCCGAAAGCCTCGCCACCGACACCGTCAACCAGATCGTCTACATCGCCCGCAGCGAAGAGAAGTTCAAGCTCCTCTACAACCATCTAGCCCACAACCCCGACGCGCGGACCATCATCTTCTGCAATCGCAAGTTCTCCACCGAGCGTATTGCCGAGAACCTCCGCCGCCGCGGCATCCCCTGCGAGGTGCTCTCGGGCGATGTCAATCAGGTCAAGCGCCTCAAAATCCTCGAAGCCTTCCGCGCCGGCTCGATCCGCACCGTGGTGGCCACCGATGTTGCCGGGCGCGGGATCCACGTGGATGACATCGCCTTCGTTATTAACTACGACTTCCCCTACGAGCCTGAGGACTACGTCCACCGCATTGGCCGCACCGGCCGCGCCGGCCACACCGGCACTGCCATCTCCTTTGCCGATGAGGACGAGAGTTTCATCATCCCCGACATCGAGAAGTACATCAACGAGCCGCTCAAGTGCTCCATGCCCGAGGAGTGGATGTACGCCGAGCTCCCGCCGCCCGCCGCTCGTCAGCGCCGCGACCGCGCCGAGCGTAAGCCGCGCCCCGAAGCCGCTGCACCGGAAACCCCGGAAGCCGCTGCCCCGGAAGCCCCGGAAGTGCCGGCTCCGGTAGCCCCGGACTCTCCGGTAGCGCCGGTTTCCCCGGAAACTCCGGACACCCCGGATATTCCGGAAACTCCGGATATTCCGGATACCCCGGAAGCGCCTGCGCCGGAAGCTTCGGCGGTGCCGGCGGCCCAGCCCTCGGCTGCCGAGACACCGGCCGAGGGCGAGAGCGCCAAGGCCGAGACCGAGTTGCGCCCCGAGCGCGAGCCGCGTTTCAAGCCGCGCTCCCGCCACGACCGTGAACGCCGCAAGCGCCAGCGCGACCGCGAGGCCGCCGCCAAGCGCGCCGCCGGTATCATCGAGGAGAAGCCCGCCGCGCGCCCCGAGCGTAAGCCGCGCCCCGCACAGCCGCGTAACGACCGCCCCCCGCGCCGCCCCAAACCCGTGGCGCAACACTGGGCCCGCACTCAGGCGGACGGTCCGCGCGATGGCTCCGAGAGCCACCACGCTGCGCCCACAATTGCCCGGCCGATTTACGCCCCCGGCAAGCGAGGCCCGGTGACCGCCGAGTGGACCCCCGGCCAATAGTCTGGCGCCTCTCGTTCAAACAAAGCGCGGTCTCTTCAGAGGCCGCGCTTTGTTTTCTCCTACTGCTTCGGGGGCTTGTGCTATACTGGAGACTAACTGGGCGCGTGTGCGCCGGCGTGAGAAGAGAAGAGAGCGTTAGGAGTTGATAATGAAACAGTGGAAGGTTTTTGGGGTGGCACTATTAGGCGTGGTCTTGGCCTTTGCGAATGGGTGCATTTGGACGCGCGCGAAGGTGAATGACGCAGCAGTCTGCGAGCGCGCCAAGGCGATTGTGCCGGGGAAGACGCGCGCGGAGCAGTTGCCGACGGTGTTGGGGGTGGTGCCGAGCGCGGTCATTCCACTGAAGGATGGGCGCCAGGTCTTGGTCTTTGCCTACGGCGATGCAAAAACCGAGGGCGTTTCGCTGATTGTGGTCACCTTCACGAAGACGAACTCGGCCTTCTCGGCGGTCTATGTGCTGGTCAACGCGCAGGGGGTGGTTGAGCGGGTGCAGACTGCGCCGCAGCAGGAGCTGGCTTGGGAAACCTGGCCCTTTGGGGCGTAAGGAGGGGCGATGATGGTTGCACAGACCGCTTTGCCCGCACGGTGCCGGCTCCTGGCGCTGGGCTTGTTAGCCGCGTTAGTGGCCGGGTGCACCTGCTCGCGCGTGCGGATCAATGAGGGGATTGAACAGCTCGACAGCGCGTGGATTATCCCGGGGCAGACGACCTTTGAGGAGGTCATCACGCGCCTGGGGTTGCCGCCGCCGGCGGGGAAAGTCGACGATGTGGCGCTCTACCTCTCCGATGACCTCCTCCATTGGGTTTCGACCGACACCTTTACCGCCAAGCTTGAACTCGGCTACATTCTCACCCCGCTCTTTGAGCGCTCGCGCACCGTGGTGGCGCACGACCTGATGATCTGCTTCGATGACCGCCGCGTGGTCTCGCGTCTCTCCCGCACCGCCCGCGTTGGGAGCACGGTCCACCTGCTGGAATACCGGGAGGCAACCCCATGATGCGGCGCTTCAGCCTCCTCCTCCTCCTCGGCGCGCTCGGCCTCTGCGGCTGCATCTCCCGGCGCTCGGGCTACGCGGCGAGCACCGCGGACATTCGCCTAGGCATGACCTACCGCGAGATTATCGCGCAGCTCGGCAACCCCTCCTATGTCCGCCCCTTGCCCGAGGGTCACGAAGCGCTCTGGGCCGGGATGGCCACCTCCGGCAGCGAGTTCTCCCTCAAATACTACGGCGCGCCGCTCCTCAAGCTCGGCCGCACCCGTAGCCAAGCAATTGGCCGGCGCATGCGCTTTGACGCCGCCGGGCGCCTGATCGCCTCCACGCCCACCGGCACTGGCGAACCCGTCTGGGGCTGGCTCCCCTTCGGCAAGGAATAACCCCCGCTGCCTGCTTCTGAGACTTGATGCCGGTTTTTTGCGGGGGCCGCAAAAAAGTGCTTGCATTGGTGGGGCGAGTTTGGCATAATATGCCGCGTTTTCCGTTCATTGCCTCATGGTGTAACGGTAGCACAACTGACTCTGGATCAGTTTGTCAAGGTTCGAATCCTTGTGAGGCAACCAGTAGAGAGGCTGTGGGGTACGCTCCGCGGTCTTTTTTGTTGTTAGAGGAGGCCGAGCGATGGTCGAGGACCTGTTGGAGATTTTGCGTACGAACGCGAAGGAGTCGCCAGAGACGATGGCGAAGATGTTGGGGGTGGAGCTCAATGAGGTGGAGCGCGCAATTTCCAAGCTTGAATCGCGGGGGATTATTCGCGGCTGGCAAGCGATTATCAACGAGGATTTGGTGCCGCAGGAGCATGTGACGGCCGTTATCGAGGTGCGCGTGACGCCCGAGCGCGAGGGTGGCTTCAATCGGGTGGCCGAGCGGGTGGCGAAGTTTGACGAGGTGGAGGCGGCCTATCTGATGAGTGGCGGCTACGATTTGTTGCTCTTTGTGAGCGGGAAGAATCTGCTGGAGGTGGCGCGCTTTGTGAGCGAGAAACTCTCGACCATTCACGGCGTGCTCTCCACCGCCACCCACTTCCGCCTAAAGACCTACAAGCAGAGCGGCGTGCTGATGGCCAAGCCGAGCGACGAAGAGCGTCTGGTGGTGAGCCCATGAGCGACCCGCGCCACCACTATCTGGCCCGGCATATTGTCGACCTGCCCAAGAGCGGCATCCGGGAATTCTTCGACATTGTGAGCACGCGGCAGGGGGTCATCTCCCTGGCAATCGGCGAGCCGGACTTCGATACGCCTTGGCACATTCGCGAGGCGGCGATGTTCTCGCTCGAGCGCGGGGCCACGCACTACACGGGCAATGCCGGCTTGATGAGTCTGCGCGAGGCAATTGCCGCCTACGTCAGGCGCCGCTTTGGGGGGAACTACAACCCGGCGCGGGAGGTGTTGGTGACGGTGGGCGCCTCGGAGGGGCTGGATGTGGCGTTGCGCGCGATCCTGAACCCGGGCGATGAGGTGCTCTATCACGAGCCGTGCTTCGTCAGCTACGGGCCGGAGATTGCGATGGCCCACGGGGTGCCGGTGCCGGTGGAGACGCATGTGGAGGATAACTTCCGCCTCTCGGTGGCGGCGTTGGAGGCGAAGGTGACGCCGCGCACGAAGGCGCTGATCGTCAACTTCCCGAATAACCCGACCGGTGCGGTGCTCGAGCGCGAGGATGTCGAGGCCATCGCCCAGTTCGCGTTGAAGCACGACCTCTTCCTGATTTCCGATGAAATCTACGCCGAACTCACCTGGGGCGGCAAGAAGCACGTCTCCTTCGCCTCCGTGCCCGAGCTGCGCGATCGGCTGATTTTGCACCACGGCTACTCCAAGGCTTGGGCGATGACGGGCTTTCGCATGGCCTACGTCTGCGCGCCGGACTGGGTGATGGAGACCATCCTCAAGATCCACCAGTACCAGATTATGTGCGCTTCCACCGCCTCGCAGTATGCCGCGTTGGAGGCGATGCGCCAGCCCGAGGAGGATATGGCCCCGATGCTGCGCGCCTACGAGCAGCGACGCAACTACCTGCGCGCGGCCTTTGCCGAGGCGGGCATCCCGATGCATAACCCCGCCGGCGCCTTCTACGCCTTCCCGCAGATTGCCAAGTTTGGGCTCTCCTCGCGCGAGTTCGCAGTTCGCTTGCTCGATGCCGAGAATGTGGCCGTGGTGCCGGGCACCGCTTTCGGTGCGTGCGGCGAGGGCTTTGTGCGTTGCTCCTACGCCACGGGCATGGAACAACTCAAGGAGGCGGCCTTGCGTATCGGCCGCTTTGTCAAGACGCTGTAAGGAGTGAGTATGGCCCCCGTTGCCCCGAAGTCTGCCCCCCGTCGCCCCGCCGCTGCGCCCGCCGCCAAGCCGAAGATTGCCATTGTCACGCGCGATGAGGAGGGCATCACCCTCCAGGATTTCCTCTCGGCCCGACTGAAGGTGACCAAGCGCGCGGCCAAGGCGATGATTGACGCGCGCGTGGTGTGGGTGAACCGTAAGCTGGTGTGGATTGCCCGCCACACCTTGCAGCCTGGGGACAAGGTGGCCTTTGTGGTGCAGAAGAGCACGGGGGCCAAGCAGGACAAGAGCGCTGAGGCCCGGCCGCACATCCGCATCCTCTGGCAGGATGAGTGGTATCTGGCCGTTGATAAGCCCGCCGGCGTGCTCACTCAGGGGCGCAACTCCGCTGAGGAACTCCTCCGCGAGCAGGAGCACAACCGCGCCATCGCCGCCGTCCACCGCTTGGACCGCGAGACCTCCGGAGTGATGCTTTTTGCCAAGAGCGCCGAGGCCTTAGAGGCGGCCATCGAGATGTTCAAGACCCACCGGGTGGTCAAGTTCTACGCCGCGCTCGCCGCTGGCGGCATTGAGCGCCAAGCCTCCACCCTCACCGAGACGCTCGACGGCGAACGCGCGGTCACGCACGTCAAGAAGATGCAGTCCAATGCCGAGGCCTCCTTCCTCTCTTTGCGCATTGAGACCGGCCGCACCCACCAAATCCGCCGCCACCTCGCCGGCATCCGCCACCCGATTATTGGTGACCGTCAGTACGGCGTCAAGCAGGCCAACGACCCGCGCTTGCTCTCCGTGACCCGGCAGATGCTCCACGCCTCGGAACTCGAATTGCCGCACCCGATGGTGCTCGGTCAGCACATCAAGGCCCACGCCCCCCTTCCGGCAGACTTCCGCTCGGCCCTCAAGCTCTTTGGCCTGGGCAAGCGGTAGCCCTTCACCGGCGAAGCTCTTGGGGACCGGTGGGGGTGGATGGACAGAGAACCTGGCAAGCGGACAGCCGGCAGCCGACAGCGGACAGCCGCTAACGCGACGGGCAAACACCGAGACTAATCAATAAACTTTCCACGGCTCAGACGGGCTAGGCACATCGAGCGCCAGCGCTGTCCGCTGTCGGCTGTTCACTGTCCGCTGTTCACTGTCGACTGTCGACTCCCTCCGAAGCGGCCTACGCTTCGGAGGGCGGGACCACCACGTTAAAGCCTAGGACTTCGAGCTTTCGGACGAGGGAGGCGGACGGATGGGAGAGGATGAGGGTGGTGGCGTTGAAGAGGCGGCGGAGGGGGTAATTCTTGCGCTGGAAGTCGAAGGCTTCACGGCGACCGGCGGAAGTGTCGGAATAGGCCGCGCGGAAGCGGGCGCTATCGGCCTCAATGTCGCAGGTGGCCTTGACGGCCTCGCGAAGGATGGCCTGGTCGGAGAACTCCTCGCAGTTCAAGCGAAGGGAGGAGACGGGTGCATCGGGATAAACGGGCAGCCGGCCGACCGGCCTTTCCAGAAACTCGCATGCGGCCTTATAGACGGCCCAGGTGCCATTGGCTTTCCCCTCAAAGGCATGGCCGGCAATGTGGGGCGTGGTGAGGGAGGCCAGCATGGCCAAACCAGGCTGGTAATCTGGTTCGCCCTCCCAGCAATCAATGGCTGCCTCAGAGAGTTGGCCGGTGGTGAGCATCGCGGTCAGCAGGGCGTTATCGCAGATGGGGCCGCGGGCAAAGTTGAGCAAGAGCGCGCCGGGCTTGACCTGACGCACCACGGGGCCGGAGAAGAGGCCACAGGTCTTGTAGGGGCCTTCATAGGTAAGCGGGGTGTGAAAGGTGATGACATCGGCCTGGCGCAGAAGCTCCTCGTAGGAGACGAAGTCGCGCGCCTGCCAATCACCGGCGTCCTTGCGCGGCGGGTCGCAGCAGAGCGTTTGCATCCCCAGGGCCTCCTCGGCAAAGCGCTTAACGATGGTGCCGACGTGGCCCACGCCAACGATTCCCAGCGTGCGCTTTTCCCAGGAGATCTGCTGGCGCTCGGCAAAGGTCAGCAGGGCGGCGACCACATAGTCGGCCACGCTCTCGGCATTGCATCCAGGGGCGGTGGCAACGGTGATGCCCAAGCGCGAGAGGGCCTCGAAGTCCAGGTGGTCGGTGCCGGCCACACCGCTCCCCACGAAACGAACAGGGGTGCCTTCCAGGAGCGCACCATCAATCCGGCAGGTGGAGCGGACGAAGAGGAGGTCGCAGTTGGCCAGGTCTTCGCGCCGAATGTTGCGCCCATCGATGGCGCGGGCACGACCCAGGCGGCGAAAGAGTTTGTCGCCCAACAGGAGGTTGCGATCGTAGAGAATGCGCAGTTTTTGGGAAGCAGTTTCAGCCATAGTCAGAGCCTCTGGGCGGTGCGATCAACCAAGCGCCGCAACTTGTTCGGGGGTAATCGAGTAACACTTGCCACACATGTGGCAGTAGATGTCGGTCGGCTTGCCGGCGGCCACCATCGCAGCGCGCTCCTGCGCCGGTAGCGTGCGCAACATCGCCAGGACCCGCTCGGCCGAACACCGGCAGCGGAAGCAGACCGTGTGAGTTTCGGGTTCGCCTGCGGGGGTCAGCTCCAGGCGCTTGACCAGCTCGGGGAGGGTGATGCCCGTGTAAAGCCAATCCTGCATCAAGCGAAAATCGAAGCACTTGGCTAGGCGGTCATAGGCCTCGTCGGTCGCTTCGGGCGCGAAGTCGCACATGACAGCGTGGGCACCGGCCACATACCCTTGGTCGCTCGAGGCCTCCACCTGGCAAAGGGTTCGCCGCTGTAAGGAGGTGTTGAAGTATTCCTCAACGAGGTCGGTGATGGTTAGATGATCGGGGTAATTGAGGTCGAATTGCGCCACGGAATCCTGCTGACCGGGAGCCGAGCGCAAGATGGCGCAGATGGCCTTGTGGCCGAGGGCGCGGTCGAAGATTACCTCGCTGGATTCTGGCGAATCATCCAGTTGGGGCAGGACCTTCTGGCGTGTGTAGCCGCGGATTTCGTAGCCATAGGCGCACTCAAGCATCGCCCCGCCGAGCTGCCCCTCGGGCAAGTTCACGCGCAGGGAGATCCGCTGCCCGGGCGCGTCAAGCAAGGTGCCAAGCAGGGTCATCGCGCCAACCAGTTCGGCCTGAACGATGCCGGCGATGGGCCCGCACAGGTGCCCGCGTTCCAATGCACGGGCAGTATCGGTGACATTCGCGAGCGTCAGGCGGACCCCCACTTCGGGGTCGTAGACCGACGTAATCGAGTCGAGAGAGTTCAGAATCATAGGAGAAAGGATGGAGGAGGGAGGGCGGATAACGGATGAGAGCGGGCGGAGGGCGGAGGACCGAGGCGCGCTGGCATCGATCCTCTCATCTCCGTCTTCTCTTATCGATAGACCTCTTCGGCCCACTCGTAGGGCTCGGAGTAGGGCTGCTCAAAGAGCGTCTCGAGCATAAAGCGCAGGATACGCTCGCCGCTGAAGAGCGCGTGATAGCGCTTGCGCCCGGCGGCAGCGAGGGCACGGCGGCGCGCATCATCCTGCTGCACGGCTAGCAACTGCTCAACCAAATCGGGCACATCATGGAAGAAGAGCGCCTCCTCAGGCGAGAAGAAGCGCTGCATCTGGTCGCCATCATAGAGCGCAGTGCAGATGCCCGAGCCCATCAGGTGCGCGATGCGGTCCGAAGAGTACCACTTCATCCCGAAGTAGCGGTTGATGTTCAGGCTCATCTTGGCACTGGCGAGCAGGTCATCGTAGTCGGCTCCGCCCATCACCGGCGCGCGGCCATACATTCCCACAATGTCAAAGCGCAGCGGCTTGCCCTCGAGCGCCTCCTTCAGGCGGCGGATGAAGTCCAGCCGCGGATCGCCCTTGCGCGGCTGACCAGCATAAAAGAGGTCGCAGGCGAAGTCCTCGGCCGGACGAAGGCTGTTATCGAGCGTCTCGAGGGCGGTATCGGCCGGGTTGGGCATATAGGCCACCACATTGCGCCCGGTAACGAAGGGCTTTAGGTATTCAGCCCCTGCGGTGGTGGCGAAGAGCGCGTCGCAACTCTCCATCCGCGCGCGCATCTGCTCCTGCGGGTGCGCATCGCACATCGGGTCCACATTAAAGTGCGCCATCCGCACCCCCGGCACGGCGCGGCGAATCGCCTCAAGCGTCTCGTTCTCCACGTAGTCGCAGTGGCCGATGAGGATGGCTTCGGGGCGGAAGTTCTTGGCACACTCAAGCAATGTCTGGTTCATCTTCCGCTTGCCAAAGGGCTGAATGCCCAGGCAGAAGAAGCGCGCCATATCGCGGTCGGAATACTCACACAACCGGTGATTTCCGCGCACCGCACCACACGCAAGCGCCCGCCCCGGCCCCATCCGCAGCCTCCCGTAGCGCCGTATCAACAAGTTGTCCAGCAGTAGAATACGCATCTCTTCCGTTCCTTGCTCTTAGCCAACTTCACCCGCCGCTTTCGCGCCCTTTGGCACCCAACGCGGCGAAACCAACAAATTATCCAACAACACCTGTGCGCGCTTCGGCTCCGACCAATCCCGCCCCGTCGCCCGCACCGTCGCGCTCCCCCAATCCAGCTTATACAGCTTCGCCGGGTCCAGTGAAAACGCCCGCACCGGGATCCCCTCACGCGAAAAGCCCACATAGGTCTTCCAACGCGCGTGCTCGGGCGCGTTCCACAGGCTCGGGTAGCGGCGGAAGAATTCCGGCACCTCCGCCATCGGCGGCAACACCGTGGCCCACGCAATCGGCCGGCTCCGAAGATACCCAGCAATGTCAAAGGCCCCCTTCCGCCGCTGCTGGGCAAAGGCCTCGCACGGATCCACACCATAGAGATTGGCCCCATTCCAGACCCCATGCTGCGGATCAATAAGGTAGTAATAGCGATTCATCATCACCCCGATCTCGAAGTGCAAATGCGCCCGCGCCAACGGAAAATCCGGCGTATGCCCCATCACCCCCAAAGGTGACCCCGCCGCCAAACGCTGCCCCGCCCGCAACCCCTCGGCAAAGCTCCGCAAATGCGCATAGAGCGTATAAACCTCCCCAAACCCCGCCACCGCGTGCGTCATCACCACGTAGTTCCCATAGAGCGACTCATTCAGCCGCTGGTAATTGACATACACCACCAACCCCGCCGCCGCCGCCCGGACCACATCCGTGGGATCCCGATCCCGCCGCCAAGGCTGCACCGGCGCAATATCAATCCCCTCGTGAAAGCGCGGCGAGCCATCGGCATACTTGCGCGTATTCCCAAACATCCCACTCTCCGGCCGCCCCGTCCCCGTATCCATAAAGACCCCCTGGCGCACCGACCCATCCAGCACCAACTGCCCCGTCGGCGGCTGCAACACCAACCCCTGCGCCGATACATCCTCCCCCCGCGCCACGCCGCTCAAAGCCGCCGCGCCCAACAATGTCAAAACCTGCCGCCGCTGAATCGCACTCATACACCCATAGTATACCACATTCCAACCTATGCGCGCTAGTGCGATCCGCTCGCTCGCGTGAAGGCCGAGCAAGGCTGGGCCGGATCATCCGGAGATTCCGGGGGCGCCCCGGCCACTGCACATCCCGGCCTCCCTCACCTCGGACTCGGCTTGGGTCCATTTTGCTCCTAGCCTAGGGCGATTAATAAGACCCCGTCTTATTTCAAATAAGGCCCCGTCTTGTTCCAAATAAGACCCCGTCTTGTTTCAAATAAGACCCCGTCTTGTTTCAATTAAGTGGTGCTGTTAATAATTTCCCCCGCCTGAGGCTAGGCGCTTCCCCGCCCCGATCGCGGGGCCACAGAAGGCCGAACGAAGCGAGCGCTCCGTCTTGCCATAGCGCCTTCGCGATCACTTCGGATTTCTCCTCTCACCTCTCACACACGCACGCGTGCGCATTATGTTATACTAGATGGCAGTTGAAAGGAGGCGCGCGATGGATCTGCTCTTTACATTCTGGTTGGTGTGCGGCTTGGTGCTGGTGCTCTCGGAGTTGGCGGTGCCAGGGTTTGTCATCTTCTTCTTTGGGATTGGGGCCTTGGTGACGGCGGGGGTGCACTGGGTGGTGCCGGCCTTGCCGTTGGCGGGGCAGTGCTTAGTCTTTGTGGTGGCTTCACTGCTGACGCTGTGGCTGCTGCGTAAGCAGTTGATGCCGGGGCGGCGGACGCAGGAGGTGGAGGCCGAGCCCGATACCGAGTTGGTGGGGGCCACGGCGGAGGTGTGCGAGGCGATTCGCCCGGGGGTGCCCGGGCGGGTGACGTTGCGCGGGGTGACGTGGACGGCGGAGGCGGACGAAGCGCTCGCGCCGGGAGCGACGGTGCGGGTAATGGCGCGGCAGAATATCACTTTACGGGTGGCGCGGCTGTGAGCCAAGGACCCATAACTCAAAAGAAAGGAACTGGTTATGCCTGGATTAATCGTAGTTGGTGTCTTGATTGTTGTGGTGCTCGCGGTGCTCTTCAAGACGGCGATTGTGGTGCCGCAGCGTTCGGCCTATATCGTCGAGCGGCTGGGCAAGTATGCTTCAACGCTCGAAGCGGGCTTCCACATCCTGGTGCCCTTCATCGACCGCGTGGCCTACAAGCGCACGCTCAAGGAGACCCCCATCGACGTGCCGCCGCAGAAGTGCATCACGCGCGACAATATCACCGTGGATGTCGATGGCATTCTCTACTTGCAGGTGATGGACCCGGTCAAGGCCTCCTACGGCATTGATAACTACCTCTGGGCCTCCACCCAGCTGGCCCAAACGACGATGCGCTCGGAGATCGGCAAGCTCGACCTCGATGCCATCTTCGAAGTGCGCGACTCCATCAACTCGGCCATCTGCGGCGCGGTCGACAAGGCCTCCGACCCCTGGGGCGTGAAGGTGACGCGCTACGAGATTAAGTCCATCACCCCCCCGCGGACCATCCAGGACGCGATGGAGAAGCAAATGCGCGCCGAGCGCGAGAAGCGCGCAATGATTGCCGAATCCGAGGGTGAGCGTCAGGCGAAGATCAACCGCGCTGAGGGTGACAAGCAGGAGGCCATCGCCCGCTCCGAGGGTGAGAAGACCCGCCGCATCAACGAGGCCGAGGGCCGCGCCCAAGAGATCCAGCTGGTGGCCGAGGCGACCGCGCGCGGCATTGCCTCGATCGCCCAGTCCATCAGCACCAACGAAGGCGGCACCGAGGCGGTGAACCTGCGCCTGGCCGAGCAGTATCTCACCGAGTTCGGCAAGTTGGCCAAGGAGGGCACCTCGATGATCCTCCCGAGCAACCTCACCGACGTGGCCTCCGTGCTGAAGGTGGCCACCAGCGTGGTCCAGAAGGCCGGGCAGAAGTAATGCCCGGCGCGGCGACAGCAGCCGGCGCATTGGCGGAGGTCTATGCCTTCGCCAACCCTGCCTTGTTGGCCGAGGCGCTCGCCATCCCCCACCCCAACCGCTTGGGTGCCGATAATCAGCGGCTGGAGTTCCTCGGTGATGCCGTGCTACAAATCCTCGCCTCCGAACAGCTCTATGCGCATTACCCCGCGTGCGACGAAGGTCGGCTGACGGCAATGCGCATTCAGTTGGTCTGCGGGCGGGCGCTCGCCGCGCGGGCGGAGGCCTTGCCGGGCTTCTTGGAGGCATTGGCCGAGGCGAACCTGGGGCACAGTTGGCCGCAGAAGGCGGTAGCCGACGCGCTGGAGGCCTATTTTGGCGCGGTGTGGTGCGATGGCGGGCTGACGGCCGCGCGCACGCTCTTTGCCCAACTCTATGGCGAAGAGGCGCTGGAGAGTGTCTCGGAGGCCACCGACACCACCGCCAACCCCAAAGGCGAGCTCATCGCCTACGCCCAGGGCCGCCACCTGCCCCTGCCGCGTTTCGCCCTGATTGGGCGCGAAGGGCCCGGCCACGCGCCCACCTTCCATTGTAAGGTCCGCTTCTGCGAGCGCGTCACCGAGGGGCACGGACCTTCCCGAAAGGCCGCAGAAGCCCAAGCCGCCCAGGCGATGCTCGAAGCCCTCCTCCCTCAAGCGAAGAAGACAGTATGACCGATTACGAATTGCTCGATAGCGGCCGCGGTGCCAAGCTCGAACGCTTTGCCGGCGTCACCCTCTCCCGCCCCTGCGCCCAGGCGGTCTGGCAGCCCTGCACGCCCAAGCGCTGGGCCCAGGCCGATGCCACCTTCGATCGCGAGGAGGGCAACCGTTGGCACGGGCGCAGCCGTCTGCCCAAGCAGTGGGTCCTGACCGTTGATGGCACGCGCTTCAACCTCTCGGGAACCGACTTTGGCCACCTGGGCATCTTCCCCGAGCAACGCGCGCAGTGGGCGTGGATTAAGGCGCAGGTGGCCGCCGCGCGGGAGCGGAGTGCCGAGCGGCCGCGCGTGCTCAACCTCTTTGCCTACTCGGGCGGCTCGACGCTCGCGGCGGCCCTCGCCGGGGCGGAGGTCTGCCATGTGGATGCCTCGAAGGGGATGGTGCAGTGGGCGCGGGAGAATGCCGAGCTCAACGGCCTCAAAGAGCACCCCATCCGGTGGATTGTCGATGACGTGCACAAGTTTATGAACCGCGAGTTGCGGCGCGGGCGGCAGTATGAGGGGATTATCCTCGACCCGCCCACCTACGGCCGCGGCGGCAATGGCGAAACCTATAAGATTGAGCGCGACCTGCCCGAGACCCTCCGCCTCTGCCGCGCCCTGCTCAGCGATCGGCCGAAGTTTCTCCTTCTCTCGGCCCACACCCCCGGCCACACCCCCATCGTGCTGGGCAACATCCTCACCCAGGCCATGCGCGGTCTGGGTGGGAGCATCGAGACCGGCGAAATGTGCCTAACTGGCGCGCCGGAGGTCTTTCCCCTCCCCTCTGGCGCCTATGCCCGTTGGCAGGCCTAAAGCAACGAGACAGGAGGCAGATAATGGCACGGCGGCTGAGCAGTTGGTTTTGGGCGGCAGTGGCGGGGATTTGGGCCGCGGCAGCGGGCGCGGAGGTCACGCTCCGGCCGGACTATGCGGAGATTGTGGTGCCGCCGAACATTGCCCCGCTGAACTTCGATGTGCTCGGTGCCGAGCCTGGCAGCCAGGTAACCTTGAGCAATGGGCGCGTGACCGAGCGCTTTGGCACGCAGGTCCGCTTGGGGGAGAAGTTCTGGCGCGAGCTGTTGCAGGCCGAGGCCTATACCATCACGGTGGAAGCGCCCGACGGCACGGCGCGCTTCTGCGCCACCAACACCGTCGCCCGCGAGGCCATTGACCCGGTGTTGGCCTACCGCCTCATCCCGCCGAGCTACGAGAACTACCGCCGCGTGGGGCTCTATTGGCGCGACCTGACCACCTTCGCCGAGCACCCGCTCTACACCAACACCCAATCCTCCACCAAGCAGTGCGTCAACTGCCACACCTTCAACCAAGGCGATAGCGAGACCTTCCTCTTCCACCTCCGCGCCGAGAATCCCGGCACGATTATCTATCGCGGCGCGAACGACCCCGGGCGCAAGCGCAACTTCAAGGGCGGGCCCTTCTTCTCCTCGGGCGTCTATCCCGCCTGGCACCCCTCTGGCCGCTACATCGCCTTCTCGGTCAACGACACCATGCAGTGCTTCTACTACGCCAACCCCGACAAGATTGAGGTCCTCGACACGCGTAGTGATATGCTCCTCTACGACCTCGATCGCGACGAAGCCCTCCCCGTCGAGACCACCCCCGAGCTCTTCGATTGCTTCCCCACCTGGTCACCCGACGGCCTGACCCTCTACTCCGTGGCCGCCGAGCCCGGCTTCCAATCCATCCCCGAGGAGAAGGAGGAGCGCTCGCGTCAGGCCATCTCCGGTTACACCAACCTCTGCTACAACCTCATCTCGCGCACCTTCGACCCCGCCGCGCGCACCTTCTCCAAGCCGCGGATGGTCATCAACGCCTCCAAGGAGGGCCGCTCCATCACCCTCCCGCGCGTCTCCCCCGATGGCCGTTGGCTCGTCTTCACCCTCGGCCCCCAGGGCGTCTTCCACATTTGGCACCGCCAGGCCGACCTTTGGATGCTCGACCTGCGCGATCGCGCCTTCCGCCCCCTCACTGAAATCAACTCCAACAATGTGGAGAGCTACCACGCCTTCTCCTCCAACGGTGCTTGGATGGTCTTCTCCTCCCGCCGCGACGACGGCGCCTACACGCGCCCCTACTTCACCCACTTCGACCCCGCCACCGGCCGCTTCTCCAAGCCCTTCCTCCTCCCCCAGGCCGACCCCGCCCACCACGACCGCCGAATGCTCTCCTACAACGTCCCCGAGTTCGCCAAGGGCCCGCCCGGCCGCTCCGCGCGTGAAATCCGCCGCCTGGCCGAGCAGCCCGCCAAGACCGCCCGTTTCCCCGAGCAACCCGCCCCCTAAGGAGCCCGCCCCATGTCCTCCAAACCGCTCAAGATCCTCCAGATTCTCCCCTCGCTCAACGATGGCGGCGTGGAGCGCGGCGTGGTTGATTCCAACCGCCGCTACGTCCAGGCCGGCTGCGAGAGCTGGGTCATCTCCGCTGGCGGCAAGCGCGTGGCCGAGATTGAGGCCGATGGCGGCCACCACCTGACGCTCGAGGTCAAGAGCAAGAATCCCCTCTCGGCCCCGTGGCGGATGCTCCAACTCCGCCGCGCCCTCCGCCAGCTCCGCCCCGACCTCATCCACTACCGCAGCCGCGTCCCCGGCTGGCTCACCCTCTGGGCCAACCGCGCGCGCGACCTGCGCCTGCCCACCGTCTCCACCCTCCACGGCCTCAACCACCCCTGCTTCTACAGCAGCGTGATGGTGCGCGCCGACCGCGTCATCTGCGTCTCCTCCGCCGGCCTCGCCTTTGCCCAGGCGAACTACCCATGGGTCGACCCCGCGCGCCTGGCGGTCATCCCCCGGGGCGTGGATGTGGCGCGCTTCGACCCTGCCCGCGCCGACCGCGATTGGATGGCCGCCTTCGCCCGCGAACAGGGGCTGGAAGGCAAGTTCGTCGTCTCGGCCATTGGGCGCGTCTCGGCACTCAAGGGCGTGGACATCCTTATCCGGGCGGTGGCCAAACTCCACGCGCAGTGGCCCGAGCTCACGGCCCTAGTGGTCGGCGCCCCGCAGCAGGGCCAGGAGAGCGTCTACGCCAACCTGCAAACCCTGGCGCGCGAACTGGGCGTGGCCGAGGCCGTCCGCTTTGTGGGTAGCCAGCGCAACATTCCCGAGATTGCGGCCCTCTCGCGGGCGGTCTGCTCCTGCAATGTGAGCAAGCCCGAGAGCTTCGGGCGTACCGTCGCCGAGGCCTTGGCAATGGAAACGCCCGTCATCGCCGCGGCCCACGGCGGCGTGCTCGACATCATCCGCCCCGACCGCGATGGCTACCTGGTCCCGCCCGGGGACGTTGAGGCGCTGGCAGAGGCCCTCCTGCGCCTGCGCAGCGCCACCTTCACCGGCCTGCGCGAGCATATCACCGCCACCTTCACGGCCGACCACATGGCCGCTACCACCCTGGCGCTCTACCGCGAACTCCTCGCCGAGCGTGCCTAGCCTATGGCCCTGCCCCTCTCCCTCTCAACCTCCTACTTCGCCGGGCGCCACCTCCCGCCCGAGGAGATGGCCGCCGAGACGCGCGAGCTCGGCTTCGGTGCCGTTGAGCTCGGCTACTTCACCCGCGAGACGCAGTTGGCCGCCTGGGAGCGCGCCCTCGCCGCCGAGGGCCTCGCCGTCTCGAGCCTCCACGCCTTCTGCCCTATGGCCGTGGGGATGCCGCAGTTGGGGCCGGAGATTTTCGCCCTCGCCGCGCTCGACAAGGCCGAGCGCGCGGCCGCCATTCGCGCCACCGAGCGCTCGCTCCAGTGCGCGCAAGCCTTCGGAGCCCAGGCCATCGTGATGCACGGCGGGCGCATCTCCCTGCGCGAGAGCGGCCTGCTCTTCGGCTCCAAGCCCTATCACTCGCGCCTAGAACACGCCTTCCGCGCCTCCGGAGGCCACCCCGACCTCGCCCTCGCCGAGCACGAACGCGCCCTGCGCGAGGAGGCCGCCCCCCGCTACCTCGACGCCCTCTCCTTCGCCCTCGACGCCCTCCTCCCCGCCTTCGAGGCCGCGCACATCCCCCTCTGCTTCGAGAACCTGCCCGGTCTGGAGGCCTTCCCCGACCCCGCCGAGCTCGCCTTCCTGCGCAGTCGCTTCCCCTCCCCCTGCCTCGGCGCTTGGTACGACATCGGCCACGGCGAGCGCAAGGCCCGCGTCGGCGACTGGCCCGTGGATGAAACCCTCCGCCTGACCGCCGACTTCACCTTCGGCGTGCACATCCACGATGTCTGCGGCCTACTGGAGGACCACCACGCCCCCGGCGAAGGCGCGGTTGACTTCGCCGCCCTGCGTCCCCTCCTTGCCCGCCCCGAGCTCCTGCGCGTCTTCGAGCCCGCCCCCGCCATCGCCCCCGAAGCCCTCCGCGCCGGCCGCGAGCTCATCGCCGAGTTGCTGCAATGACCGAGGCCCGCTACGCTTCCGTCGCCCTCGAGCGCGTGCCCAACCTCCTCTTTACCTACGCCATTCCCGAGGGGATGGCGGTGGCCGTGGGTCACAAGGTCATCGTCCCCTGGCAGCGCATCTGCCACGTGGGCTACGTGGTGGCCCTCACCGACACGCCCGGCTTCACCCCCAAGGCCGCCCAGCCCGCCGCGCAGCAAGGCGACCTCTTTGGCGAAGCGCCCGCCCCACGCGGCATTCGCCCCATCAGTGAGGTGGCCGATCCCCTCCCCTACTTCTCCGAGGGCACCATCCGCCTGCTCAAGTGGATGGCCGACTACTACGACGTGGGCTTCACCCTCGCCCTACGCAGCGCCCTCCCCGCCCCGGTCCGCGAACACGGCTCGCACGCGCGCGAACTGCTGATGGTCGCGCCCATCCTCCCCCCGCCCCCCCACCTGCCGCCCCTCTCCAAGCGCCAAAAGGCCCTCTACGAGGACATCGTCCGCGTTGACGGTGGGCGCCTGACCCAACTCTGCACCGAGTTCCGCACCACCCCCGCCACCCTGCGCAAACTCGCCGCGCTCGGCTACCTCCGCTGCGAGCGCGAGGTCGTTGCGCGCAGCCCCCTCGCCGGCCGCCGACTCCTCCCCACCCGGCCCATGCCCCTCACCCCCGCCCAAGGTGCCGCCCTCCAAGCCATCCTCGCGGCCACCAAGCCCGTCCTCCTCTTTGGCGTCACCGGCTCGGGCAAGACCGAGGTCTACATGCAAGCCATCGCCGCCGTCCTTGCCGAGGGCCGCTCGGCCATCGTCCTCGTGCCGGAAATCTCCCTCACCCCCCAGACGGTCAACCGCTTCGCCGCCCGCTTCGGCAAGGGCGTCGCCGTCCTCCACAGCGCCCTGAGTGATGGTGAGCGCCACGACGAGTGGCACCGCATCCGCCGCGGCGAGGCACAGGTGGTCGTTGGCCCGCGCTCAGCCGTCTTCGCCCCCGTGCGCAAACTCGGGCTCATGATTGTCGATGAAGAGCACGACAGCGGCTACAAGCAGGACGAAAGCCCCCGCTACAGCGCCCGCGACGTGGCCGTCATGCGCGCGGTCATCGAGGGCGCCCGCTGCGTCCTCGGCTCGGCCACCCCCTCCCTCGAAAGCTGGCACAACGCCACCGAGGCCGGCAAATACACCCTCGTGCGAATGCCCGAGCGCGTCGGCGGCAGCACCCTCCCCACCGTCTATACCATCGATATGTGCCAAGCCAGCAAGCCCGGCCAAGGCACCCCCATCTTCAGCGAACCGCTCATCGAAGCCATCCGCGCCCGCCTCGCGCGCGGCGAACAAACCATCCTCTTCCTCAACCGCCGCGGCTACGCCCCCACCTTCCAATGCCAAGCCTGCGGCGAAATGCTCCGCTGCCCCCACTGCGCAGCCAAGCTCACCTACCACGCCAAGGACGACACCCTCCGCTGCCACCTCTGCGGTTTCTGGCGCCGCCCCCCCTCCGCCTGCCCCGCCTGCCACGCCCCCAACTTCAAACAACTCGGCTTCGGCACCCAACGCGTCGAGGCCGCCCTCCACGCCATCCTCCCCGCCGCCCGCATCATCCGGATGGATGCCGACTCCACCTCCCGCCGCCATAGCCACGACGAACTTCTCTCCGCCTTCCGCGCCAAAGAGGCCGACATCCTCCTCGGCACCCAAATGATTGCCAAGGGCCTCGACTTCCCCAATGTCACCCTCGTTGGCATCCTCGCCGCCGATCGTTCCCTCTCCATCGCCTACGACTTCCGCGCCGCCGAACGCACCTTCCAACTCATCGCACAGGTCTCCGGACGCGCCGGACGCGGCGACCTCCCCGGCGAAGTCTACGTCCAAACCTTCCTCCCCGAACACCCCGCCATCCAAACCGCCTGCAACTGCGATTACGAAACCTTCGCCCGCGAAGAGCTCCTCGACCGCCGCGCACAAGAACTCCCCCCCTACACCCGCCTCGCCTGCCTCACCTTCACCGGCCCCGACGAAGCCACCGTCGCCCAACGCGCACAAGCCGCCGAACGCCGCCTCAAAGCCTACCCCGGCCTCGACGTCTCCCCAGCCATCCCCGCCCCCCTCGAACGCAAAGAGGACCGCTGGCGCTGGCAACTCCTCCTCCGCGCCCCCTCCTCCCGCCTCATCGCCAAAGCCTGCGCCCACGCCTTCCCAAAAGACGCCCGCCTCGACCCCGCCTGCCGCCTCCTCGTCGACATCGATGCCGTCTTCCTCTCCTAAGCGCGATGCGGGCTTAGAAGAGATGACAGCGAGCCTGCTGCGGGGCCGCGAGGACGCGGCCCGTCAGAACCTGCTCCCCACATTGCCCGTTTTGATGGCCGCCGTCCTCGGCGGCCCGGGGGGCTTGGGGGCCGCGCCCCCAACGGCCCTGGCAGGGAGGCGCGGCAAGCGCATCCCTGCTGTGCGTGCCCGGTGTGCCCCCGTGCGTAGCCTTACGAGCGAGTGCCCGCAGGGCGCTCGCGGCGGGGCTCCTCGCCCTGCGCTCCCGAGGTGCAGGGCGAGGAGCCCTGCCGAGGGGTGTGGGAGCGAGCAGCCCCCGCGTCAAAGCGCGCGCTGCACTGGGTTCCCGAGGGTATGCTATAATATGGCCTATGAGCGAGATGGATTTAGAGAAGCCGTGGCGGGATACGTACAAGCGGGTCCTGGCGTTGGATGCGCATTGGGAGCAGCCGCGGTTTCGGGCGGCGCGGATTACGGAGTTGCGTCACTTTCTGGAGACGCGGTGTGCGCAGGTGCCGCATTTGGGACCGTTGGTGCGGTTGGTGCGCCAAGAGATGACGCGGCAGGATCTCTATGCGCTGATCGTGCCGTGCGAGCGGGAGCTCAAGCGGGTGAAGGTGACCGATGTGGAGATCCTCTCGCAGGATTTGCGGGCGGAGGAGGCGGTGGCCGAGCGCTTGCCGTTGACGGTGATTGCCGATCAGTTTCGCTCGGCGATTAATGTGGGGACGCTCTTTCGGGTCTGCGATTGCTTTGGCGTGCAAGAGGCGGTGCTCTGTGGATATACGCCTGCGCCCGATGATGGCCGCGCCAAACAGGCGGCGTTAGGGGCGGAGGCGTGGGTGCCATGGAGCCGCGCGGAGCGGACCTTGGAGGCGGTGCGCGCGCAGCAGGCGAAGGGGGTGCAGGTGATTGCGTTGGAGACAGTGCCTTCGGCGGTGCCGTTGGAAGCGTGGGCGTGGCAATTTCCGTGCGCGGTGGCCTTGGGGAGCGAGCGCTTTGGGTTGGATCCGGACGTGGTGCAGGCGTGCGATGGGGTGATGCGCATCCCGATGTTCGGCCGGAAGAACTCACTGAATGTGGTGATGGCCTTTACGCTGGTGGCCCACGCGGCGCGGTGCGCCTTTGAGCAGCGCCGCCGAGACCCTCGAGGGACTGTGGTCCTTGAGGGAAGATAATCTGGCAGAGCCGACTGCGGCTAGCCCCCCCGGGGCGGCAACGCGCAAAAAAGGCTTGCACCCGGGGGCGAGTTATGGCATAATGCGCGCTCACTTCATCCAAGTGATGTATTGGAACCGAACCGACCTGCGCGTAGGGTAGCGACACGTGCAGGTCTTGGAGAGCGAAAAGATGGTAAAGATTAGATTGCGTAAGACCGGGTGCAACCGCGTGGCGACCTTCCGTGTGGTGGCCTGCGATTCGCGTAGCCCGCGTGACGGTAAGTTTCTCGAGATCCTCGGCTGGTACGATCCCCGCAAGGAGACGCTCGAGCAGAAGTGCGGCTTGAACCTCGAGCGCGTGGCCTATTGGAAGAGCCAGGGCGCCCAGGTCTCCGAGACCGTGGCTTCCCTCATCAAGCAGGTCCAGAAGGCTCAGGCCTAACCCTGCTTCGGGAGGACGGTTGCGGTGCCGTTGCGCATCGACGTGGTGACGGTTTTCCCGGGGATGCTACAAGGCTTCTTCGGCGAGAGCATTCTGCGTCGGGCCGTGGCAATGGGTGCCGCAGCGCTTCACGCCGTGGATTTGCGCGACTTCGCGCACGACCTCCGCGGCACGCTCGATGACAAGCCCTACGGCGGCGGCGCCGGGATGCTGATGAAGCCCGAGCCCCTCGTTGAGGCCGTTGAAAGCCTGCGCAGGCCCGAGACGCATGTCATCGCGATGACCCCCCAGGGCGCGCCCTTCCGTCAGGAGACGGCGCGGCGCCTGGCCGGAGAGAGCCACCTGGTCTTTCTCTGCGGGCACTATGAGGGCATGGACGAACGAGCCCTCGAGCGCCTGGCCGACGAGCAGCTGAGCATTGGCGACTATGTGCTCACCAATGGCGCGCTGCCCGCGGCGGTGGTGGTCGATAGCGTGGTGCGCTTACTTCCCGGCGTCTTAGGCGGCGGGGCGGAGGCCACCGAGCGGGAGTCCTTCTCCAATGGACTCCTGGAGCAAGCGCAGTATACGCGCCCGCCGGTTTACCGGGGTCAGCGCGTGCCGGAGGTCCTCCTCCAGGGCGATCACGCTCGCGTTGAGCAGTGGCGCCAAAACCAGATGATCGAGCGCACGGCCCGGCATCGACCAGATTTGATACAGCATTAAGGAACAACCATGATTGCGAAAGCCCTTGAAAAAGTGAACGCCCTGACGGCCGAAACGCACACCAAGAAGTGCCCGGAATTGGCTATTGGCGACATCGTCCGCGTCTCTGTGCGCATTAAGGAAGGCGATAAGGAGCGCATCCAGGTCTTCGCTGGCGATGTGATCGCTCGCGATGGCTCGGGCATCACCGAGACCTTCACCGTCCGCCGCATCTCCTTCGGCGTGGGTGTTGAGAAGGTCTTCCCCTTCGCCTCCCCCGCTATCGAGAAGATTGAGGTGACCGGCCACGCGAAGGTCCGCCGCGCGAAGCTCTACTACCTCCGCAGCCGCACCGGTAAGGCCGCTCGCCTGCGCGCCCTCTAAGCCGCAAGCGCGAAGCGCTACCCACCCACACAAACGCCGCAACTCGCCAGGCAAAGAGCCTGTGCGAGTTGTGGTGTTTGCGTGGGTGTTTGATGACGGAGGACAGAGCGCGTTCCGCGACGGACAGACAGGCCGAGCCTCCACCGCCTGCGCCAGTTCACGGTCATCTCTCTTCCGTCCTCTCTCCTCCCTATTCCGCGCGCACGGTGTGCGGGATTGTGCTATACTGCGCGTGTTTTATCTTTGTTAAAGGAGTTTTATGACCAAGCGTATGCGCGTATTTGTGGCCGCGTTGTTGGCGGCTGGGTTGGCGTGGGCATTGCCGCCGATGCCGGAGGTATTGGATCGGGCGGCGGCGTTGGAGAAGGCCGCGGCGGCGAAGGCCGAGGATGCGCCCAATGCCAATACGCTGGCGATTGCCCAGGCTCACTTTGTGCAGTATGAGGCCGATGGGTCGGACACCTCGTGGTTCGACTTCTGGTGCAAGGCATTGACCGATGCTGGCGCGGTGGAATTGCGCGACATGCCGGTGTGGTATAAGGAAGGGCTCATGGAGGCGGAGATCCAGCTGGCGGAGGTGGTTCGGCGCGATGGCACAATCGAGACGATTGACATTGCCAAGAACACCAGCACCGCCACAAGCAACAGCGGCAACTCGGCCAATATCTACGACGACAAGTCCAAGCGCTTGGTCCTCACCATTCCGCGTTTAGAGAAGGGCGACACGCTCCATGTGATTCTGGCCCAGCACACCTACAAGCCGCGTATTCCCGGCACCTACGCCGATGTGGAAATCTTTGAGAGCACCGAGGGGCCGTTGCCCTACGCTTCGCTGACCATTCTGGCGCCGAAGGAACTGCCGCTCAAGACCACCGCCCTGATTGACGAGGTGCCCGGCACCGTCACCCAGAGCAAGGAGACGCGCGCGGATGGGCGCGTGCTCTACCGTTGGGTGGCGCGCAATGTGCCCCAGACCTTCCCCGAAGAGAATATGCCCGAAGAGAGCACCCAGCTCCAGCGCGTGTTGGTCTCCACGTTTAGCTCCTGGGAGGAGCTCTCGAAGTGGTATTGGGACCTGTGCGTGCCGCACCTGAAGACCACCCCGGCCATCGAGGCCAAGGTCAAGGAGTTGACCGAGGGCAAGAGCCAGGAGGAGCAGATTTCGGCCCTCTTCGGCTTCGTGGCCCAGGGAATTCGCTATATGGGCATCATCGCCGAAGACACCGCGCCGGGCTACGAGCCGCACGATGTGAGCCTGACCTTCGACAACCGCTATGGCGTCTGCCGCGACAAGGGGGCACTGTTGGTGGCAATGTACCGCCTGGCCGGTTTCGAGGCCTTCCCCGTGCTCATCAACGCCGGTTCCAAGCGCGATAAGGAGGCGGCCATCCCCTACTTCAACCACGCCATCGTGGCCATCGACCTGGGCAACCGCAACTACAAGCTCGTCGACCCCACCGATGATACCGCCCGCGCCGAGATGCCCGGCTACCTCAGCGACTGCACCTTCCTGGTCTGCCGCCCCGAAGGCGATACCCTGCAGGTCACCCCCGTGCCCTCGCCCGAAGAGAACTGCCTGTGCATCGCCACCGAGGGCGCGCTTGATGCCGCCGGCACCCTCACCCTCTCGGCCACGCTCGACTTCGGCGGTCTGAACGACACCGCCTACCGCCCGCTCTTCGTCAAGCACCCCATCGAGCGCATTCGCGACCGCTTTGACGGCATCCTCAAGCGCATCCTCCCCGGTGCCAAGATTGCCGAACTCTCCTTCACCCCAGCCAACCCCAAGGACATCTCCCAGCCCCTGCAGGTCAAGCTCTCCGCGCAGGTCCCCGGCTACGCCCTGCCTGACGACACCGGCCACACAATGGTCACCCTGCCCTTCCTCTCGCGCGGCTTCGGAATGATCAACTTCCTCTTCGATGGCCTCGCCCAGCCCACGCGTAAGTACGACTGGGTCATCTCCGCCCCCTGCTCGGTGCGCGAGACGGTCAAGCTCCGCGGCTTCGACGCCCTCGGCCAGAGCGCCCTCCTCCCCGAAGACCCCATCTTCAAGAGCAACGGTGCCTCCTACGACATCACCTGCAAGCGCGATGAGAAGACCGGCGAGCTCACCCTCACCCGCGCCGTTGAACTCACCCAGAAGACCTACACCCCTGAGAATTACCAGGCCCTGCGCCGCTTCCACGAACGTGTCCGCCGCCAGGAGGCCGTGCGCCCGCTCTTCACCAAGCAGACTGGCCTGGAGGAGGACGCCATCGTCCTCAAGCGCTTGGACTTCACCACCTTGAATGCCGATGGCTCCCGTACCCGCCGCCAAATCAAGGACACCCGCATCCTCACCTTCCAGGGCAAGCGCGCCAATGGCGAGGTGAAGCTCAACTACGTGCCGGCCTTCCAAACGCTCACCCTCGCCGCCGCCGAAGTCCGCACTGCGCAGGGCGACCTGGTCTGCGTCACCGAGAAGGAGCGCAATACGATGGACGTGGATGGCGCGGCCCTCACCCCCCGTTACCCCACCGCCAAGCAGCTGGTCATCTCCCTCCCGGCCATCGAAGTCGGAGCCACCAGCCACCTCGATTGGGAGATCCACTCCACCGATCCGCGCCCCTTCTGCGAAACGGTCACCTTCGGCGCCCCCTATCCCACCGAGGAGCAGACCTATACCCTCACCCTCCCGGCCGACCTCGCCGGCAACCTGCGCGTGGCTGAACGCAACTTCGGCGAGATCGCCGTCGATCGCAGCGTGGTCACCAACGGCACCAACGTCACCTACAGTTGGGCTCTGCGCCACCTGAGCGCCCTGCACAGCGAGGGCAATACCCCCGCCGCCGAGCTCTTCCGCCCCACCCTCCACCTCGCCCTGCGCGAAGCCGCCGCCCACCGCGTCCTCCCCGGCCTCATCGACCAGGCCAACGCGCAGGTCAAGTCCGGCTCGGCCGCTGCCCGTGCCGCCGCCAAGGCCCTCGCCAAGGAGACCGCCTTGCCCGATCTCGAGGCCAAGCTTCGCGCTGTACAGGCCTTCCTTGCCCGGCGCATCCGCCCCCTCGGCCCCGCTTGGACAGCCCTTCCCTTCGGCACCCTCTCCACCCCCGACGCCGTCCTCGCCGATGGCTATGGCAACCGCCTTGACCGCCTGCTCCTGCGCCAAGCAATGCTCGAAGCGCTCGGCGTTGAGAGCGAGCTCGTCTTTGCCTCTAGCGCCTCCCTCGCTGAGGCCTTCGCCTTCCGCGAAACGCTCGCCGCGCGCGAGGTGCCGCGTTGGACCCGCTGGACCACCCCCTACCTTCGCCTTGAGGATGGCCGTTTGGTGGGCGATGAGGGCGAGTTTGACGAACCCGGCGCCACAGCCCTCTCCTCTCGCGCGCTGATGACCGCCGCCGGGCGCATCCTCTACGAGCAGCCAGAGGCCCTGCGCAGCCACTCGGAGAACACCCTGCGCTTGGTCTTGCGCGAGAATGGCGATGCCACCCTCTCCACCGAGACCTTCACCTGGGGCACCGCCGCCGGCGCCACCCGTCAGGCCCAGCGCGACATGACCCCCGAGGCCCGCCGCCGCAGCATCGCCGCCATCGCCGACACCCTCGCCCCCGGCGCTACCCCCATCAGCGAGTATGTGGTGGACACGGCGGCCTACCCGGTGCGCACCCGCCTGGCCGTGGAGGCCAAGGCCTACGCCACGCGCCAGGGCGACCTCCTCAGCCTCCCGGTCCCGCTCGCCACCACCCTCTACGGCCTGCGTGGCACCACCCGCCGTAACCCCATCTTCCAGCCCGAAGTCGCTGGCACGGTCCGCACGGTGGATCTCTGGTTGCCCAAGGGTTCGGAGATTGTCTCCAAGCCCGAGCCCTACACCCACACGCTCCCGGGCGGCGGCACCATCGCCCTCACCTGCACCACCGAGGTCCTCCCCGTCACCGGCATCGTGCGCCTGACCTACAAGGCCACCTATAGCGCCACCCCCGCGCTCCTCGACCGCTGGTTCTACCCGGCCCTCACCGAGCTGGACCGCCGCCTGAATGCCCCGGCAATGGGCACGCTCGTCATCCGCTTGGGCAAGTAGTCCCCGCGCTATGGCCCGGCCCTGCTGCATCCTCGGCATCGAGAGCTCGTGCGACGAGACGGCTGCCGCCGTCGTCCGCAATGGCACCGAGGTCCTCTCTTCGGTCATCTACTCTCAGGTGCCACTCCACCAGCCCTATGGTGGCGTGGTGCCGGAGATTGCTTCGCGCTCGCACATCGAAAAGATCCGCGGCATCCTTGAGCAAGCCCTCGCCGCGGCCTTCCCTGGCGAAGTCGCCCCCTGGGCGCAGATCGATGCCATCGCCGCCACGCGCGGTCCGGGCCTCGCCGCCTCGCTCTTGGTGGGCTGGACCGCGGCCAAGGGCCTTGCCCTCGCCCTAGGCAAGCCGCTCCTGCCCATCAACCACATGCACGCGCACCTCTGGTCGGTCTACCTCGACCACTCCGAGCGCTTCTCCCCGGCCAACTACCCGCAGCTGGGGCTGGCGGTGAGCGGCGGCCACACCAGTTTCGTCGAGTGCACCTGCGCGGACGAAGGCGCCCTCGCCTACCGCCTCCTCGGCCAGACCATCGACGATGCTGCCGGTGAGGCCTTCGACAAGGCCGCAAAGCTCCTCGGCCTGGGTTACCCTGGCGGCCCGGTTATCGACCGCTTGGCGCGCACTGTCGCCCTCGCCCCCGGCGAGAAGCCCATTCCCTTCCCTCTCGGCCGCGTCAGTGCCGAGCAGCCTCTCCCCGAAGGCCTCAGCCCAGAACTCTGCGTCAGCTTCTCGGGCCTCAAGACCGCCTTGCTCACCTATGTGCGCAAGCACCCACCGCAAAGCGAGGCCGAGGTGGCCAAGATCGCCTTCTCCTACCAAGAGGCCATCGTTGCCGCCCTATCGCGCCGGGTGGAGCACGCCCTCGCCACCGGCCGCTACCGCTCGCTTGCCCTCGGCGGCGGCGTCTCCCTCAACGGTCGCCTGCGCGCGGCCCTTACCCCGCTCTGCCAGCGCGCGGGTATCCCCCTGCTCTGTGCCGAAGCGCGCTACTGCGGTGACAACGCGGCGATGATTGCCGGCGTGGCCCCGCGCGAAGTCCCCCACCCCACGCCCCTTGAGCTCGACATCGACCCCTCTTGGCCGATCTAACCCGGAGCTTTCCAGATGCTGAAGAGAGCCTACGCCGCCGCCGTCCTCGGGATTGGTGCCAAGCCTGTTGAGATTGAAGTCCACGCCGTCCCCTCCGAAGACCCGCGCACCCGCGTTGTCGGCCTGCCAGATGCCGCCGTCAAGGAGAGTATCGACCGCATTCGCGCCGCCCTCAAGAACTCCGGCCTCAAGCTCCGCCCCCTCAACCTCACCATCAATCTCGCCCCCGCTGACCTCCGCAAAGAGGGCCCGGTCTACGACCTGCCCATCGCCCTGGCCCTCGTCGCCGCCGGCAGTGGCCTCAACATGCCCGCCCTCGAGCAAGTCCCCGCCCTCGGCGAACTCGCCCTCGGCGGCGAAGTCCGGCGTGTGCGCGGCGTCCTGCCCATCGTCCTGGCCCTCCGCCAAGCGGGCTTCAAGTACGTGATGGTTCCCGAGCCCAACGCCGATGAAGCGGCCCTCGTCGAAGGCATCGAGGTCTGGCCCGTGCGCTCCCTCACCCACGCCATCACCCTCCTCACCGGCGGCGAGCCCCCGCAAGTCCGCCCCTGCGCCCAAAACCTCCTCGCCCACGAAGCCCCCGGCGATGACTTTGCCGATGTCAAGGGCCAGCTCGCCGCCCGCCGCGCCATCGAGGTCGCCGTCAGCGGCGGCCACAACCTCTTGATGATTGGCTCGCCCGGCTCGGGCAAGACGATGCTCGCGCGCCGCATCCCCTCCATTCTCCCCCCGCTCACCCCCGACGAAGCCCTCGAAGTCACCGCCATCCACTCCGTAGCCGGCGCCCTCAAAGAGGCCGTCATCACCCGCCGCCCCTTCCGCGCCCCCCACCACACCGTCTCCGATGCCGGCCTCATCGGCGGCGGCACCCACCCCACCCCCGGCGAAGTCTCCCTCGCCCACCGCGGCGTCCTCTTCCTCGACGAACTCCCCGAGTTCCACCGCCGCGTCCTCGAAGTCCTCCGCCAACCCCTCGAAGATGGTGCCGTCACCATCGCCCGCTCCGCCGGCACCCTCACCTTCCCGGCCGACTTTATGCTCGTGGCCGCCATGAACCCCTGCCCCTGCGGCTTCGCGGGCGACCCCAAACGCGCCTGCCGCTGCCCCGAAACCGCCATCCGCAACTACCGCGCCCGCGTCTCTGGTCCCCTCCTCGACCGCATCGACCTCCATGTCGAGGTTCCCGCCGTTCCCTTCGAGGCCCTCTCCAACGCCGCCCCCGGCGAGAGTTCGGCCACCATCCGCGAGCGCGTCCTCCGCGTCCGCGCCCTCCAGGCCGAACGCTACCGCGCCCTCCCCAACATTCGCTGCAATGCCGACCTCCCCGCCGGCAAACTCCAAGCCTTCTGCCCCCTCGAACCCGCGGCCCAGACCCTCCTGCGCTCGGCGATGGACGAACTTGCCCTTACCGCCCGCGCCTACACCCGCATCCTCCGCGTGGCCCGCACCATCGCCGATATGGCCGGCTCCGAGGTGCTCACCCAAACCCACCTCTTTGAGGCTATCCAATACCGCGCCCTCGACCGCGCCCAGTGGTAGCGCGCTGCCGCGCGCAGCAGTTAGCGATTAGCGGATGGCGGTTAGCGGATGGCGGTTAGCGGATGGCGATGTGGGGCGGCTGCCCCACTCCCCGCGTGGAGGGCTGCTCGCCCCCACACCCCCCGGGAGCGCAGAGCGCTCCACCCCGCCGCGAGCGCGCTGCGCGCACTCGCTCGTTCAGTCTCCTTTGCATTGCCCATTCTGACGGGCCGCGTCCCCGCGGCCCCCTGGGCGGTAAGCGTTTTGCTGTGGCCTGCTCCGCCAGGCCACCCTTCTGCCACGCACCCAAACCAACGACAGAGTTTGGTATACTCTTCTTATTCAGTGACCATAATGAGATAACCTTGGAGAAGCGCGTGACGAAGCAAAGCAAGAACGCAATCGGGGGCGACTTATTACCCATACGCAATTCAACGGCGGAGTTTTTGACCTTTGCCCGCGAACACGGGGCAAACACCATCGCCGTTCGCTTTCAAGATGGCATGCTGTGGCTGACGATGACAGGCATTGCCGCCCTCTTTGAGGTGGATAAATCTGTTATTTCGAGACACTTATCAAACATCTTTGCCGCGCAGGAGCTCTCAGAAGCAGCAACTGTTGCAAAATATGCAACAGTTCGTCAGGAGGGGGCCCGGCAGGTGGAGCGGCAGCTCGATTACTACAACCTAGAGGCCATCATCGCCGTGGGCTATCGCGTCAATTCCACCCGGGCAACGGAGTTCCGCCGGTGGGCAACGGGCGTGTTGCGGGACTTCTCGATTCGTGGCTATGTCATCGACCGCAAGCGGATGGAAAATGGAACCTTCTTGGGCGAGGACTACTTTGAGCACCTGCTCTCCGAAATCCGCGAGATCCGCCTGAGCGAGCGACGCTTCTACCAAAAGATCACCGACATCTACGCCACGGCGATGGACTATGACAAGCATGCCGAAGAGACCCGCAGTTTCTTCGCCAAGGTCCAGAACAAACTTCACTATGCAGTTCACGGCCACACGGCAGCCGAGTTGATTTGGGAACGCGCCGATGCCCGTCAAGAACATATGGGCTTAACCACCTGGGAGAAGGCCCCTGAGGGCAAAATCGTTAAGGCCGATGTGGGGATTGCCAAAAACTATCTTACGCGCGAAGAGCTTGAGTCGCTTGGCAGCATTGTCAATGCTTACCTTGATTTGGCCGAACGGCAGGCCAAGAAACAGATTCCGATGACCATGGCCGATTGGGCCAAACACCTCGACCGCATCCTGCTGGCCACTGGCGATGAGCTGCTCACCCGTGCCAGTGAAATCTCAATGGAGATTGCCCAGGCCAAGGCCGAATCCGAGTTCGACAAGTTCCGCGTTCAGCAAGACCTCGCCTATCAAAGCGACTTTGATCAGCTGCTCAGCGGCCTTGAAGCCGCCGCTTCCCGCGCCACCCAGGGCCAATAATCCCGGCACCCCCGCACTTCGCAACGACTGCCGGATTCGACATCACGCTCCCCCCGGCGCTACTCAGCAGCCAAGGCTGGAGCGTAGAGCTCCGGGTGGGCGCGAAGATAGGGGAGGATGGCGGGGGGGAGGGCACCCGGAAGCTCCCCGGCGGCGAGGGCGGCGCGGAGGTCGGTGCTCGAGAGGTCGAGGAGCGGACCTTGCAACCGGTGGGCGAGGAGCTTGGGGGAGAAGGGGCACGCCGGGGGCTCAATGCCGGGGCGGTCGAAGGCGATGAAGTGGCAGAGGGTGAGGAGTTCCGCCGGGTGGTGCCACTTGGGGAAGGAGACCACCGAGTCCATCCCGAGGATGAACCAGAAGTCGGCATTGGGCTCGGCGGCGCGAAGGGCGCGAAGGGTGTCGACGGTATAGATGGGGCCGGCGGGATAGCACTCGCGCAGGTCGAGGGTGAGGTGGGGGTGGCCGGCGAGCGCAAGGCGGAGCATCGCGCAACGGGCTTCAACAGGGGTGGCGCGGCGGCTCTTGAGGGCCTGCTGAGCACAGGGCATCAGACGCACCTCATCGAGGGCGAAGGCTTCGCGGGCGGCTTCGGCCAGGGCGAGGTGGGCGCGGTGGATGGGGTCGAAGGAGCCGCCGAGCAGGCCAATGCGGCGCGCAGGCTGAGCCATCACTTGAAGTAGGGCGTGGGCGGTTCGCCAAGCGAGCGGGGCGTAAAGACCTTGGAGGCCTGAGCGCCCGAGAGGCCAACTTCAACTTCGGCCGCTTCCGACATCCGAAAGACGTAGCGGAAGGCGAAGATAAGCCCCGTGATAATGAATAACCCCACAAGCATTGCACTCATCTGGGCAATACGGCGCGGCGTGAAGAAGGGGGCGGACTCGGCATCCAAGCGGCGGACTTTGGGGCGCGTAATCAAGCGGATCAGGGCGTTGACCGAGCCGACGATGGCCTTGCCGGCAGAGAGGAGCGAGCCGAGCCAGGGGCTGGTGGGGTCCTTGACCGGGTGCTGAGGACCGAAGATGGAGCTCTGGGGGCCGGGCATCGGGGCGCGAACGGGGAGGGCCTGGCGGACGGCCGTGCGCGGCTTAGGGGCCGGCGTGGGGGCAAGGGCCGGGGTTGCGGGGCGGCGCGGAAGTTCATCGCCGCGCAGGGCAAAGGGCTCCTCTGCAGCTTGGGCGAGGGGCGAGGGCGGGGCGGGCATATCGACCGGCGGAATGTCGGCGCTCTCCGGGGCAAGCGAGACGGTGGTGTCGGTGGAGACCGGCGGCATCGCGGGCTTGGGAACAGCGGAGGAGAGCGCTTCGGCGGAAGCCACCAGCTTATGGCCAGTGGAGACATGAATGGCCGCAGGGTCTTCCTTCGGCGGAAGGGTGCGGTGGGCGCCGGTGTGGATGGGTTCGAGGGGCTTTTCGGGGAGGCCGCGGACATTCGGGTGAGAGACCGGGCCGAGGTCGTTGCCGCGCCCTTCGGCAGCAATGAGCGCGTTGTAATCCTCCTCAAGGGGCTTGGAATCGATGCCCAGTTCACGGCAGTAGTTGCGAATGTAGCCGCGGCCGTAAGCGGGGGCGACGATGCGCTTGAGATTCTCGGTCTCGAGCATCTCAACGAAGCAGGTGCGCATATTCATCCGCTCGGCGATGTACTCGCGTGTCCAACCGTGCTCCAAACGTTTCTGTTTAAGGATTTCACCAAATGCCATAACTGCTCTCCTTGGTGGGGCCTAGCGCTCAGGCGCGTCGAGGCTGGCGGGGTCAAAGTCACCCAGGTCAGGAATGTCGGCGTCGGCCGGGAGGGCCTCGTCGGTCGGTTCGTAGGTAAAGTCTTGGGACGCGGCCATCTCTGGCGCTTGCTCGGGGGCGGCAGCCTCGGCGGCGAGGCTCTCTTCGAGCTCGCGCTGAGCGATGGCATTGAGGTCCACGAGGATTTCGCGCGAGCCACCGGCCTTGCCACCGGGGCCGATGATGCCGCGCTCTTCAAGCATATCGGTGATACGCCCGGCCTTGTTGTAACCAATCTTCAGGCGGCGCTGAAGGGCGGAGGTGGAGAAGCGGCCGGTCTGGCGGATATATTCTAGGGCGCGCTGGTAGTAGCCTTCGTCGCTCTTGTCATCCTCAGGACCCAGATTGATGGCCGCATCGTCAACGGGGGCGGCCGCTTCGGGGACGAACTCGGAGATGAGCGAGGAGACGTCATCCTGCGGCTTATCTTCCTTGATGCGGTCGATGGTGTCGGCCAAAACGTGGTCGAAGGCTGGGCCGGCTTGCTCCTTGATGAAGTTGCAAATACGGGCGATCTCACCGTCGCTGACCCAGGCGGCCTGGGAGCGCTCGGGGGCACGGCCGCCGCGCGCCAGGAGCATATCGCCCTTGCCGATGAGGTTCTCAGCGCCGACTTCGTCGAGAATGGTGCGCGAGTCATTGCCTTGAGTGACGCGCAGGGCGATGCGGCCAGGGATGTTGGCCTTGATGGTGCCGGTGATGACGTTGGTGGTGGGGCGCTGGGTGGCAATGATGAGGTGGATGCCGGCCGCGCGCGCCTTCTGGGTGAGGGAGGTGATGGGAGGCTCAATGTCGGACTTCACATCGAGCATCAAGTCGGCGAGCTCGTCAATGACAATGACAATGTAAGGGAGGCGCTGAATGGGGTTGCTCCGATCGGGGAGCGGGGCCTCAACGCGGCGGTTGTAGTCGGCAATATTGCGCACGCCGTAGGTCTGCAGCTGCCGATAGCGGCGGTTCATCTCCATCACCGCCCAGCGCAGCACGAAGACCACCTTCTTGGGCTCGACGACCACGGGATTGAGCAGGTGCGGCAGGTCGTCGTAGGCCGTGAACTCCACGCGCTTGGGGTCCACCATAATCAGGCGCAACTGGTCCGGACGCCGGCACATCAGGAGCCCCACGAGCATATCGTTGACGGCTACGGACTTGCCCGACCCGGTGCCGCCGGCGACGAGCAGGTGGGGCATCTCAGCCAGGTCCACAATCAAGTCGCCCCCGGTGGCAAGCTTACCCAACGCCAAGGGCAGGGCCATCTTGCGCTCGGCCTGGCGCCAGGCATCCCCCTCAAGCACTTCGCGCAAGGTGACCGATTGGCGGACGGTGTTGGGCACTTCAATGCCCACCACGTCGCGCCCCGGGATGGGGGCCTGGATACGGATGCTCTCGGCGCGCAGCGCCATCAGCAGATTGCTCTCATAGGTCTTGAAGCGCTCAAGCTTCACGCCCGGCGAGGGCATCACCTCGAAGAGCGTCAGCACCGGACCGCGGATTTGCCCAACCACCTGCGCGGCAATGCCAAACTGCTGGAAGACGCTCTCAATGGCGGAGATGGCCGTCTGCGGATCGTCGGCATCCTTGGCACGCGGCGGGATGGGGTCGAGCAAATCGGTCGAGGGCATCGTGTAGTCGGGCACCTCGGGCTCGGCAGGCAAATCATTATCGTTGGCAGCAATGGCTGGGCCGGTGACGGACTTGAGGGGCGAGACGGGCTTGAGGGTGCCGGGGCTGTCACTATTGAGGGTAAAGGGCGGCTCGGGAGCCGGAGGCGGGGCCGGCGGAGGCGGGGCCGGCGGAGGCGGCGGTGCGCGTTTCGGCTCGGGGGCGCGCGGGCGCTCACCCAGGGAGAGTTGGGCCTCATCCTCCTCGCGCTGGGCGTAGGCGTGCGCGCTCCAATCGCCCCCGCTCTCGGGCGCGGGGGCTGCGCGGCGGGAAAGGAGGTCGCGCGGGTCGAGTGTCTCAACGGCGGCCTCGGCCTTACGGCGGAAGAGGGCGGTGACCAAACCGCGCAGCGTCTTAGCCTCAGGGGCAACCGGCGGTAGCGCGGCAGCTTGTTGGCGCTCAGCGAGCAGGGCGCGCTTGACCTCCTCCTCGCTGCTCAACTCATGCTGCGGCTCGCGCGGTATGGTCAAGCGCACGAGCAACAGGAGGGTGTTGCGCACGCCCACGATGAGCAGCGCGAAGACAAGTGTCAGCACCCAGAGCAACAGTTGTAGACCAAAGGAGCCCAGCAGCGGGCGGAGGTGCTCGGTAACAATCCACTGGCCCAGCGCGCCGCCGGCATTGGGGCGCAAGTTGAGGTCTGCCAAGAGCGGGATGGTGGCACCCGTGTCGCCACCGCAAACTTGAAAGAGGCAGGCGAGGGTGACGTAAAGCCCGGCCATCCAGAGCACACGCAGGCGGAAGAAGCGGACTCGGCCGTGGAGGAGGAAGCCGGCGAGGAGGGCGAGGAGGGGAAAAGCGGCGTAGCGATAGGCCAGGCCAGCGAGGCCGTAGCCGTAGAAGGTGAGCCAGGCGCCGAGCTTGCCCACGCGGTTCATCACCAGGCCGTCAGGCGGCGAAGGGGGGTTGCAGAGCCAGGAGATGTCGCGCCAATCGTAGGTGAGCATCGCCACCAGCGCCACCACCCAGTAGAGCGCGCAGAGCACCCCCAGCACGCGCCGGTGCAAAACGACCCGTTCAGAGACCACGCCCGGCTCCTCCGGCGGCGCGAGCGGCCGCATCTGCTGCCCTCTTTTGGCCATTTATTCGCTCTCCGTGACCAACGAAAACTTGTTTAGGCGCGCCCGGCGGAGCACCTTGATCACATCCATAATCCGCCCATAGGCCTGCGTTTCATCGCCGCGAATGTGCGCAGCCACCTGCGGGTTCTTCTCCACCGCTGCCGTGGCGGCCTGGTAAAGCTCCTCATCGGAGACCTCTTGCTGGCCCAAGAAGAAGTGGCCATCGGCGCGGATTGTGATATTGAGCGGCTCATCGGCAGGCAGGGGATCGCCCGCGGCCGTGGGGAGCTTGACGGTGATGCCGTTCTGCAGCGCGGGGAAGGTGATGATGAAGGCAATCAACAGCAAGAAGGTCATGTCCAAGATCGGCGTCATGTTGATCTCGCTGTGGATTTTGCGCTTTCCCCGCGCGCGGGCTCTGGAGAAGCGCCGCTTTAGCATACGCCTCCCTTTTCGGATGCGACATAGTTCAGCGAGAGTTTGCCGATGAGCTCTTCGCCAAAGCCCTCCAATTGCACGGTGAAGGCCTCAAGTTTAGCTTGCAGGATGTTATAGGCAATAGTCGAAGGGATGGCCACCACCAACCCCACCACTGTGGTGAGCAGGGCCGAAGAGATGCCCGGCGCGAGCTCGGCAATATTTGCGCTCCCGCTCGCGGCCATCGCCTGGAAGGCCAACATCACGCCCCAGACGGTGCCGAAGAGGCCCAGCAGCGGCGCCGAGCTGGTCACCACCGCCAGAGCGGTCAGCCCGCGGTTGAGGGTAACGGTCTCCTCATCGGTGGCATGGGCACAGGTGCTTGCCACCAGTTCCATCTGCGCAGGGGTGAGCGTGGGGCAGGCTGTTGCATCCTGCTGCAAAAGAAGCAACTGCCGGCGCGGAATGAGCTTTACAAAGCGCTCGGAGGTCCGCCGATAGACCGTCTCCAAGGGCGAGTCCTCAAAAGGGTAGCCCTTATCGCAGTAGAGCGTGAGAGGGTCGTCCTGGCGCGCAAAGTCATCGGCAAAGCGGCGCGAGCGGGCGTTGATGGCCTTCAAGGCGCTGAACTTTCCCAGAAAGACGGCCCACGAGCCCACACTCATCACAATCTGCGTAATGACGATGAGCTGACCGCAGAAGTCCGAATCGATGAAGGCCTGAATAGGCCCGCCGACCATTGCCAAGCAGGTGCACGCGCCAATCATCGCCTCAGATCCTCTCGGGGGTGGGAATGCCCAGGAGCGTCAAGCCGCCGCGCAGGACCTTCGAGACGGCACTGCACAGGCCAATGCGGCTATCGCGCACCGCTTCGCTCTCGGCCTTAAGGACGGGCGAGCTTTGGTAGAAGCTGCTATAGAGCTGACTGAGCTGATAGAGGTAATCGGCCAGGACGCTGGGCTTGCAGAGGTCGCCCGCGCGCTGAACGGCATTGGGGAACTGCAACAGGTGCAGGGCCAGGGCCTTTTCGGCATCGGTGCCCAGCGTGATGGGCTGCTCGGCGGGGGCCTTGCCCACGGTGGCGCGATACTTCTCCAAGAGCGAGTTCAAGCGCGCGTTGGCGTATTGCAAGTAGGGTCCGCTATTGCCTTCCAGCGCCAAGGCCTTATCCCAGGTGAAGACAATCATCGTGGTGGGGTCGTGCGAGAGGTCGGCATACTTAATCGCGCCAATACCAATGGCCTCGGCGAGGGCGGCACGCTCGGCCTCGGACCAATCGGGGTGGCTCTCGTCGACAATCTTCCGGGCGCGGGCGGCCGCCTCGTCCAGGAGCGTCTCGAGCTTGATGACATTGCCCTGGCGCGTGGAGAAGGTCCCTTCGGGCAGGCGCATCAGGCCAAACCAGACGTGCTGCAGGAGCGTCTTGCCGCAGAGCCCGAGCTTGCCGCAGATGTGGAAGAACTGCTTGAAGTGTAGCTGCTGGCGCTCGTCGGTGACGTAGATGATGCGCGCGGGGTCAAACTCCTCCACGCGGCTCTTGACGGTGGCGATGTCGGTGGTGGTGTAGTTGAAGCCGCCATCGCGCTTCTGGACAATGGCCACCTCCAGCCCCGCGTCCTTCAAGTCAACAATCCAAGCCCCTTCGCTCTGCGTGGCCAGGCCTTGGGCGCGGAGGGCCTCGACGGTGGGGCCGAGGGTCGGCTGATAGTAGCTCTCGCCGCGGTACAGATCGAACTTCACCCCCAGCCGCGCGTAGATGCGGCCAAACTCCTTGAGCGATATTTCGATGAAGCGCTCCCAGACCGCGCGGTTCTCCGCGTCGCCGGCCTGCAGCTTCACCAACTCCTCGCGGCAGCGGTCGAGCCACGCCGGGTCTTCCTTCGTGCGGCCGTAGCTCTGCACGTAGACCTTCTCGAGCAGCTCGACGGTGAGGTTGGCGCGCTCTTCGTCAGTCAAGAAGGCGCGGTAGCCCATAATGAGGATGCCGAACTGCGTGCCCCAGTCGCCGAGGTGGTTATCGGCAATGACCTCGTAGCCCAGCGCGCGGAGAATACGGTCGATGGCGTTGCCGATGACCGTCGAGCGGATGTGGCCGATGTGCATAGGCTTGGCCACGTTGGGCGAAGAGTAGTCGATGACCACCTTCTCGCCTGCGCCGCGCTGCGCCACGCCCAGCTTGGGGTCGGCCGCCAACGCCTCAACGCCGGCAGCCACCGCCTTACGCGAGAGTGTCAGGTTGATAAAGCCCGGCCCGGCCACCTCGGCCTTCTCCAAAATCTCCGGCAAGGGCAGCGCCTGCACCACGGCCTGGGCCACCTCGCGCGGGTTCTTGCCGGCACGCTTGGCAATGCCCATCGCATCATTGCACTGCCAATCGCCAAAGCGGCTATCCTTCGAGGGCACCACCTTGCCGCCGCCGCACCCGGGCACCACGGCCTCAAAGGCCGCCGCCAACCACGCCTTCGCCAAACCTTCGCAATCCATTGGCTCTCTCCCGCTTTCCTTACTTCTTGAACGAATCCTTGAGCGTGACCGTGCGGTTGAAGACCGGCGCACCGGGCTTGGAGGCGTGCACGTCGGGCGTAAAGTAGCCCGTGCGCTCGAACTGGTAGTGCTCGCCGGGGGCGGCCTGCTCCAGGAGCGGCTCGCCATAGGCCTGCACGGTGCGCATACTCTCGGGGTTGAGCGCGTCGAGGAAGTTCCCGCTCGGGCAGGCCATCGGGTCTTCCATCGCGAAGAGGCGGTCGTAGAGCCGCACCTCGAAGGGCTTGCCATATTTTACGCTCACCCAGTGGATGGTGCCCTTGACCTTACGGCCGTCAGCCGGGTTGCCGCCGCGGCTCTCGGGGTCGTAGGTGCCGTGAATCTCCACCACCTCGCCGGCGGCATCCTTGACAATCGAAGTGCAGGTGAAGAGGCAGAGGCCGCGCAGGCGCACCTCGTTGCCCACCGTCACGCGGAAGAACTTCTTAACGGGCACCTCCATAAAGTCATCGCGGTCAATCCACAACTCGCGCGTGGCGACGATGCGGCGCTTGCCGGCGCTCTCGTCCTCGGGGTTGTTCGGCACCTCGGCCACCAACTCCTCGCCCTCGGGGAGGTTGTCGATAATCACCTTCACCGGGTTGAGCACAGCCATGCGGCGGGTGGCGATGCGGTTGAGATCATCGCGCACGCACCACTCCAAGAGCGCCAGGTCGGTCAAGGACTTATACTTCGAGATACCCGTGCGCTCGCAGAGGTCGCGAATCGCCGCGGCCGTATAGCCGCGCCGGCGCATCCCCGCCACCGTCGGCATCCGCGGATCATCCCAGCCATCGACCACGCCCTCTTCCACCAGTTGGCGCAGAAGCCGCTTGCTCATCACCGTGTAGGTGAGGTTCAGCCGGGCGAACTCGCGCTGCTGCGGGCGGATCGTCTTACCCGAGCGCACCACCAAGCGTCCCTGCTCGGCCAAGCGGTCGATAACCCAATCGTAGAGCGGACGGTGCACCTCAAACTCCAGGGTGCACATCGAGTGTGTGACCCCCTCGAGCGCATCCTCAATCGGGTGGGCGAAGTCGTACATCGGGTAGCAGTGCCACTGGGTACCGGTGCGGTAGTGCGGCAAGTCGACGATGCGATAGATGACCGGGTCGCGGAAATGGATGTTGGGGGAGGCCATATCAATCTTTGCGCGCAGGCAGTGCGTGCCCTCGGCGAAGGCCCCCTCGCGCATCTTACGGAAGAGCGCCAAGTTCTCCTCCGGCGAGCGGTCACGGTAGGGCGAGAACTTGCCCGGCTCGGTCGGCACCCCGCGATAGGCCTTCCACTCCTCCTGCGAGAGCTCGCAGACATAGGCCTGACCGCGCTGAATCAGCTCCTCGGCAATCGCCCACATCGTCTCGAACATATCGCACGCGTAGTAGAAGCTGTCCCACTGATAGCCCAACCAGGTGATGTCCCGCTTCAACTGCTCCACGAAGTCCTCGCTCTCCTTGGAGGGATTCGTGTCGTCCATCCGCAAATGACACCGCCCGCCAAAGAGCTGCGCCATCCCAAAGTCCACCCACACCGCCTTCGCGTGGCCAATGTGAATCCACCCATTCGGCTCGGGCGGAAAGCGCGTCACCACCGTGCCGTCATTCTTCCCCTGCGCCAAATCCTCTTCAATCCACTGCCGCAAAAAGTGACGCGCGGTGTCCAACTCCGTCTCCGCCGTCGCCGTCTCGTGCTTCTCTGCCATACGATAAACCATCCTTCGTAGAAACAAACGCTCGCAGTATACCACATTCCCATGCGCCTCGCTTCGCACCTCTGTAGCCGGAAGCGCAGCCCTCTCCTCCGTCATCCCCAACGAACACCTCGGCTCCTGGAAAACGCCAAAAACCTTCATCTTCACAATCCCAGGCCACGGCACCGCAGGTTTTTACCTGAAGAGCAAAATTATGGAATAAGTCAATTTAATCCATCCAGCCATGTTGTGTAACCGTCTATAACAACCCAAGTGTTTCGCTCTTTACTTAAAGGTTTGATTGAAAACGGCAATGGGATTACTGCAGGGGCTTTCAGACCATCCTCGATAGTAATAAACCACAATCGTCTTTCAACGACAAAGTAATGCCAGACATCATCGCTTCCACAGTAAAAGGTCGCCTGTAACAAATCATTACGTAACACATTGAATTGCGTATGCAATGCCATCTCGTCTGGACAATGCCGATAGTTTATATATGCGCAACCGGAAACGAAAGGCATTTTCATCAAAGTTCCAACAAACAAGTAGACGATGATTTTCCTTGGCATTTTCTATCTCCTAGAACTACTCGTGTCTTGATTCCCTGGTGCTGTTGGGATTACCCCTAGATTTGAAGGATAACCTCCATTAGCTTGGAGAATACTGTCTCCTATCTCACGAGGCGTCTCGATTCCAAGCCAATCGTAAGCATCAAT
>SFJE01000047.1 GCA_004555175.1 Lentisphaeraceae bacterium
CCCGTTGCTCGCCGTGTGACTTGCACCGTGGCGCGAAAACGGGGCATATAGTTGCACAAACCGAGAAAGAATGCAAGCACTTTTTTCAACTTTTTTCACATCCCCGCACAACCCACAGCAAAACCAACACCTTACGACACCCCCACCACACCCCACCCAAAGCCGCCACCCCCAAACCTGCGCAGAATTGGGCAACCACAAAGAACACAAAGAGCACAAAGAAAGGCACGCAGGAAAAGAGAAAAGCACGAAAAGGCACGCGGAAAAGCTGCGTAGAAGGCTCGCAGGATTAAAGAAACACAAAGGGCGGCTGCGCAGGGCAACCATAAAGGTTTCGTAGCGCCCCACTCCGCCAGACCGATCGCCCCCGAGATCAAAAAGCCCCTCGGCATACCCCCAAAAAAGGTAGCCCCTGCCTCGACCCGACCTAGGCCCTATCTCGAGGCGACCTGGGCCCTAGGTCGAAATGAGCCAGACGCGGGCGCTTTCCGGGAGCTGTTGGATGAGCTGCGTGGATATTAGCGTGGCTTGCGGTTGGAGAGGGTAAAGAGGGTGTAGCGCTTGCCGTTGCAGGCGGTGAAGGAGAAGCGGTCGGCGGGGAAGCCTTGGAGCGCGTCATCCCCCTGCGGGAACATCACCGAGAAGCGACCTGGGAGATATTTGGGACGCACCGGGGCATAAGGAGCGGCCTCCAAGTAGGCTGTAATGGCGACGGCTTCGGCCTCGGTCGGCACCACCTCGCCCGGGGCCACAAGGACATTAGGCGCAGCCTTGGCCACAAAGCAGGGCGTTCCGGCCACTGGCTCGGTAACGGCAAAGTAAGTCTCAGGGGCCTGGTTGAGCGTTTGATAGAGCCAAGGCGCGAAGACGGCCATTGGCGCAGTGTGTTGCGTCTCCAGCGTAAACATCGCCCGATGGAAGCGGTTGTAGCGGCCATACCAAACGCATTGATCCAGAAGCCCCGAGGTGATAACCTCACGATAAGTCAGCCCCTGCGGATCGGCTTGATAGCGTGCGAGCATCGCCTGAACCTCGCGACCAAGCCGAAATTGCAACACGGCCGTTGCCCCCAACCACAACAGTCCCCCAAAAACCGCCACCACCGAAAGCACCCGCCAACGCGGCAGTTGCGCCCGCTGTTTGATTACTAACACCATCAATGCCATCGTTGTTGGCAACGCCACGCGAATAACCCCGTTCGTTGAGATAATCAGATAACTGGCGTAGGCGGCCGCAAAGTAGAGCCACCATTCGAGCGAACCCATTAGGATTGAACGCCAATCTCGCCGCTTGAGCCACAGCCCCCATAACAGCAGCAGTGCAAGCATTGGCGGCCACAGCAACAGGATGAAACTCACCTGCGAACGGACAATTTTGGCAATCATAGCCCCGAAGCCCTCGCCGATAATCGTCGACGTCGCACGACTGCTGGCGGCTGGTCCCAACACCAAAAAAGCCCCGCCCGCCGCCATCAACACCCACGCCACCGCCTGTTGTGGCGTAAACGCCATGCGCCGGGCACAGACCGAGCGGATGACCATACACCCGGCCAACGCCGCAATCATCGGCAACACAAAACACTCTTGCGTCCAACCGTAGAGAAATGCCAGGGGCACCATCCACCACCGCAGATGCCGCCACAGCACCATCGCCAACAATGTTGCCGTTGCGGTCCACAAGTAATTCAGTGAAAACGCAATATTCAGTGTTGTCTCGCCATACCAAAGACACCACCAAATCCCCACCGTTCCCAACGCCCACGCCCACGGACTCGACCTCCCCCACCGCAAGCCACCCTCGTGCAAGATGAGATAAGTAAACAGTCCCCACACCAGCGTGTTGAGCACATCAAAGAGCGTCCACAGACGAAAACCCGAAAAGAGTGCCGTAATCCCGTGCACAATCACCCGGCCATTCATATTTGGAGTTACATAATCGCGATACTGTTGCCGGACAATGTCGCCCAGTGAATGCATGCGATGGGTTGCGGCCAAGTCGCTATTCTGCCCGGCAAAGGCGTAAGAGAGCGTGTCGTGATCGTCGACGCAAAAGCGATTGAGACAGAAGACACCGATCAGGAGTGCCGCGATAATGGCAACCGGGAGCCAGTGGCGTTTAAGGGCTTGTAGTGTCATTAGCGCTCCTCCTGGATAAGGTAGACCGGGCGGTGCTTGGTTTCGATATAGACCTTGGCCAAGTAAGTGCCGAGGATACCGATAACGAAGAGTTGTAGGCCGCCTAGAAAGAGAATGAGGCACGCGAGCGTTGGCCAGCCACCGACGGCCTCGCCCACCAGCAACGTCTTGCCGAGGATATAGAGCAGATAGACCAGGGCCGCCAGGCAACACACCAACCCCAAAACAGACGCCAACTGTAACGGCGCAGCGGAGAAGGCGGAAAGCCCCTGAATGCTGTAGCGCACAAGGCCCCAGAAGGACCACTTGCTCTCGCCCACCGCGCGGTCGACATTCTCAAACTCCAGCCAGCGCGTCCGAAAGCCGACCCACGCATAGATGCCCTTGGTAAAGCGATTAACCTCTGGCAGAGCGAGTACGGCATCGCGCACTTGACATGTCATCATCCGATAATCAGTCTCACCACCGCGCATCCGCACCTCTGAAAGACGATTAAGAAGCACATAAAACATCCGTGCAAAAGCGCTCCGAATGGGCGGCTCGCCGGCGCGCGTTGTCCGCCGCGCGGCCACACAGTCTGCCTCGCCTCTAGCTAGGATCGCTGTCATCTCCGGCAAGAGTTTCACCGGGTGCTGCAGATCCACATCAAGCGTGACAATCCACTCGCCACTTGCCCGGCGCAACCCGGCCAACAGCGCCGCCTCCTTCCCAAAGTTGCGCGAGAAGGAGAGATAGTGCACGGCCGGATCTGCCTCAGCCAGCTGCCGCAAGACCATCAGACTCTCGTCCGTCGAGCCATCATTGACGAAGATAAACTCCAAGTCATACGGTAACTCGAGCGCGCGCACCGCCTCGCGAAAGAGCGGAATGGCGCGAGCCTCATTAAAACACGGGACGACCAACGAGAGCTTCATGCTTGCTTCCCTTCGCCAAAGACCAACCACCGGCTAACACCATAGTTCAGCACCACAACAACCACGCCGATTGCCACCTTCGCCGGTAACTCCGGTAGCCGCGCCAAGTCAATCGCCAGATAGACCAACAAGACATCCAGCGCACCTGTTGCCAGACGCGAAACCGTAAAAGAGAGCAGCTCTCCCCCCAACGCCACCACCGACAGCCCCCGCCGCGCCCGAAAGACCCACCGCCGATTCGTCGCCCACGCAAACACCACCGAAGGGAACCACGCCAATGTGTTCGCAAGCCACCCCGAGAACCCCGCCCCGCGAAAGAGCGCCAAGAAGAGAAGCAAATTAATCAGCGTGGTGCACACGCCGAAAAAGAGATAAAGCCCCACATGCCACAGGTGCGATTGCCGCCCCTGTAGAACGCTCTCATTCCGTGACTTCACGAGTGCCATAAAAAAGCACGCCTTCCTTTTTCGTGCTTCAAGGAGGCCCTGAGAAAGCCCGGCAATAAACACGGAAAGGAAGGTGTGCCGATACGGCACACCTCGTCTAACGTGTTGCTTATTGCCAGAAAGTTCTCAGGTTTCCTTGGAGCAACGGTTAGCACAAAGTGCAAGAATTGTCTGCAGCTCGCCTGCAGTGGCACCCAGTATAGCACAACACCGCGCGGCTTTGCCGCATAAACCTATGTGCGAACGCTATCTTCCACCCCGAACCGCGCAAATCCTCCGCGGATACCCTTTTTGAGGTAGGGCCTAGGTCGAGGCGAGGTAGGCGCGGGGGCATCTTGGAGCCAGGCGCTCGCTGACGCTCGCTGCGCGGCAAATATGCCGCGCCACAGAAGGCCGAGCGAAGCGAGGCGCTATGGCAACACCGTTGACGGCAAGAGGAGGGCTCGCCATTCGGTAAGGGGGCCACGTGCCGGGCGGGGCGGAGACCAGGGCACGGCCATTGGAGTGGCCGAGGGTACTGAGCGGGCGCCTTCGCCGGGGTGGAGCGCACCGCGCACCGCGCTCCCGAGGTGCAGGGCGAGTAAGTCCGCAGGAGCTATGTCATCGCCCCCACGCACAGCGCTTTGTTAGGGGGCGTTATCGCGGGCGAAGGCGAGGAGTTCTTCGCGGGAGGCGCCTTCGAGTTGGCGGGTGTAGGCGGCCTTGAGGAGTTGGCCGAGGGCGGGGCCGGGGGTGAAGCCGAGGGCGAGGAGGTCGCGGCCGGTGAGGAGGGGCGGGGGGAGGATGGGCTCGGCGGCGAATTGGGCGAGGCGCTCCTGGGCGAGGGCGTAGAGGTCGAGCTTGGCGTGGGAGGAGAGGCAGTCGAGGCGGTGGAGTTCGAGTTCGAGCGCGATGGTGGGGCGGCCAAGGAAGCGGCGCGCGGTGGCGGGCTTCATCTTGGGGAGCTCGACGAATTGCATGTGGCCGGCGACGGCGGCGGTGACGGCCTCGATGGTTTCGCGACTCTCCTTGAAGCGGCGGAGGATGGCGGGGGTCATCTCGGCGCCGATGGCGGCGTGGTTGGGGGTGCGGTAGGCGGGGGAGCCATCGGGCTTGGTGCCGACTTGGAGGGCGGCGGGTTTGCCGATGTCGTGCAAGAGGATGGCCCAGACCAGGTGGGGGGCGCGGGGGGCGGGGGCGAGGTCGAGCATGCGCGCAGTGTGGCGCCAGACGTCACCTTCGGGGTGCCAGATGGGGTCTTGGAGGCACCCGCGCAAGGCGAGGAGTTCAGGGAAGAAGGTGGCCAGGAGGCCGCTGTCGGCAAGGAGGTCGAGGGCGGCGGAGGGGGTGGGCGCTTGGCAGAGGGTGCGGAGGAACTCGGTGCGGATGCGCTCGGCGCTGACGCAGGGGAGGTGGGGGGCTTCGGCGCAGAGGGCTCGCCAGGTGGCGGGTTCGATGCGCCATTGGCAGACGGCGGCAAAGCGGATGGCGCGCAGGAGGCGGAGGCGGTCTTCGCGGAAGCGGCGGAGGGGGTCGCCGACGGTGCGCAGGAGGCCGGCGCGGAGGTCGTCGAGGCCGCCAACGTAGTCGATGATTTGCTCGGTGATGGGGTCGTAGAAGAGGGCGTTGACGGTGAAGTCGCGGCGCTGGGCGTCGTGCTCGGCGGGGGCGTAGGCGATGGAGGTGGGGTGGCGGCCATCCTGGTAGCCGCCGTCGGTGCGGAAGGTGGCCACATCGTAGGAGACGCCGTCCAGGACCACGAGCATGACGCCAAATGCTTTGCCCACGCCGATGCTCTGGGCGGGGAAGAGGGCGGCGACCTGCTCGGGGGTGGCGGAGGTGGCGATGTCGATGTCTTTGATGGGCGCGCCGCGGAGGGCATCGCGCACGCAGCCACCGGCGAAGTAGGCCGTGAAGCCGTGCGCGCGCAGGGCGCGGACGATTATCACGGCACCAGAGAGGAGGTCTTTGCCCGGCGAGAGGAAGTCGACAGTCGACAGGAGACAGTCGACAGGGCGCGTGCCGCGATGGATCGGCTGGGGGCTAATGGATGTAAGGGTGCCGTCTGCTACGCACATAGCCTGAGGAGGAGGGGAAGAGAGTCCCCCGAGTGCACCTTTGTCGCGTTAGCGAACTGTCGACTGTCGACTGACGACTGTCCCCTTACTCAGCAAAGGGGCAGCGGACAAGGCGGCCAGAGGGGAGGGTGCGGAGGTCGGGGGGCGTGGTGGCGCAGGCCTCGCGGGCGCAGTCGCAACGGTCGGAGAAGCGGCAGCCGGGGGCGTAGTGTCCGGGGCTGGGAACCTGACCGGGGATGGCGCGCAGGGTCTTGCCGCGCGTGGCGTGGGAGGGGAGCGCCTCGAGGAGGGCGCGGGCATAGGGGTGCTTGGGGCCGGCGAAGAATTCGGCGGCGGGGGCTTGCTCGACCACTTGGCCGGCGTACATCACGGCCACGCGGTCGGCCATCTTGTAGACCACGCCCATATCGTGGGTGATGAAGATCATCCCGGAATCCTTGCTGTGGAGCTGGAGCATGAGCTCGAGGACCTGGGCTTGGATGGTGACATCGAGGGCGGTGGTAGGCTCGTCGGCGATGATCAGCTGGGGCTCAAGGATGAGGCACATGGCGATCATCACGCGCTGCTGCATGCCGCCGGAGAGCTCGTAGGGGTAGCAGCGCATGGCGAGGGTCGGGTTCTGGATGCCAACCTTCTCGAGCCAAGCGAGGGCCTTGGCGCGGGCGCCTTCCTTGGAGATCTCGGTATCGTGGATGCGCACGGCCTCGACAATCTGGTCGCCAATGCGCACGAGCGGGGAGAGGGCGGTCATCGGGTCTTGGAAGATGACGCCAATCTTCTTACCGCGGTAGGCGCGAATCTTGGCGATGGGCAGCTTGAGGAGGTCGACGCCCTCAAAGAGGATTTCGCCGCCGAGGATCTTGGCCGGGGGCGAGGGGAGCAGACGCGGGATGCACATCGAGGAGACGGACTTGCCGCAGCCGGACTCGCCGACCACGCAGAGGATTTCGCCGCGGTTGACCTCGAAGGAGACATCCTGAACGGTGGTGACGGCCTGGCGGGTTTCGTCGTTCTCAAAGGCAATCGTGAGATTGCGCACCTGCAAGAGGGGTTGGGCTTGGGCGCTCATGGTTCCGCTCCCTTTACTGAAGTTTGCTGAAAGGCTTGGGGTCGAAGGCGTTGCGCACGCCCTCACCCACCATCACCGTGAGGAACATGACCGTGAAGATGGCCAGGGACGGGAAGAGGATGAGCCACCAGGCCCAACGGTAGACCTGCGCCTGGTTGAGTAGCTCGCCCCAACTCGGGGTCAGCGGCGGCAGGCCAAAGCCCAGGAAGTCGAGCGAAACGAGCGCGCCGATGGCCCCGACGAGGAGGAAGGGGAAGAGGGTGATAATCGGCGTGAGGGCGTTGGGGAGCACATGACGGAAGATGATGCGCGCATTGCTCAGCCCCTGGCAGCGCGCCGCGGCAACGAAGGGCCGATTGCGCAGGCGCAGGAACTCGGCGCGCATGTAGTAGGAGAGGCCGATCCAGCAGAAGAGGCCGTAGACCAGCAGGAGCAGCCAGAAGCTCCTCCCGAAGACCGAGCCAACGAGCACCATAATGTAGAGGAAGGGCAGCGCGGCCCAAATCTCCGTGAAGCGCTGCACCACAATATCCACCTTGCCGCCGAAGAAGCCCTGGATCGCGCCGACGGTCATCCCCAGCGCGGTGGCAGCGATGGCCAGGAGCAGGCCGAAACTCATCGCAATGCGCGTGGCGTAGAGAATGCGCGAGAAGACGTCGCGCCCCGATCCATCCAGACCAAAGATGTGCCGGCGGGTGGGCGGGAAGGGGAAGCGGATGTTATTACTGGAATAGACGGTGTAATAGGTGCCGGCGTCATCAGTCCACGAGAAGCCATCGGCGGCGGTGATGTCCTTCTCAAAGCCACGCTTGGCCCAGGTGCGCAACTGGGCGAGGAGGGCTTCGGGCGGGAGCGCTTCGCCCTCGCGGAGATCCAACTCCACCTCGCCGCCCACGTGCTTAAAGACGTAGCTCTGCTTGGGGAGGAAGCGCTGGCCGCCGGGGAGAATGGCGTGGAGGTTGATACGCAGCGAGGCGGGCAGCGCATCGCCCGGGGTCGGCGCGAGGGTGAGGACGAGCGACTTCCACGGGAAGGCGCGCAGGACCATCGGGTGGACCTCCTGCTCGAAGGCGGGGCACGCCTCGCCCAAGAAGCGGCGATTGAGCTCCGCGCGCAGCTCGGGGGAGAGCTCGATGAGGTCGGCCAAGTTGGCGGCTTCGTCACGCAAATTCACGCCGGGGAAGAACTGCTCACAGCTATCCTGGCGGATGAGCTTGTAATCGCGCGTCAAGTTAAAGCGGCCGATGGGCTGATTGGGCACGAGCGCGACGGTGACGCGCTTATCCTTCTCCAGGTCCTGGGCGTTGAGCGTTTCGCCCGGCGAGTAGCGCACTGGGGCAAAGAGGGCGAAGTTCTTGGGGTTGGCCGTGAAGGCGGGGCTCTCGACGAAGGTGCGGTAGTCCACATGACTCGTCTCGCCGGCGGCCTTGAGGACGGCTTCGGGCGGCTGGGCGCGCAGGAAGGGGAAGCTCCACTCGCCCTCATAGCGCATGAGGAGCGGCTTGGCGTTGGCAATCATCTCGGCGCAGAGGCTCACCACATAGAGCGCCACCAGGAGCTTCAACGACCAGAAGGCCAGGCGCGATCGGCGGAAGCGGTCCAAGCGCTTCTGGGTGAGGGGCGAAAGGTGAAATAACTTCTTCATAGTTCCAGTCCTGTCACTTCGTTGCGTCCATCTGCATCAATTCGAGCGCGGGGGCATGCACGCCGTCGGCCCCCTGGTTCATCCGCGGCACATAGGTGACCTTCTGCACCTGGCCGGGGGCGACCATCCGCCGCCCCTGCGCGTCAAAATCCTGCGTCTGACCATCGGCCGTCAAGCGCGTCCACCCTTCACACCGTCCGCCCTCGCTGTAGCGATAGGTGTCGCGCCAATTCTTGAAGGCGGTCAGCAGCGGGTCCTCGTAACGATAGCCGCTCTCGGGGGCGCGGTAGTCAATGGCCAACAAGCGGCCCTGCGCGTCATAACTCCGCTGTTCGTTACCCAACGAGCGGAAGGAGACGAAGGCGGGCGCGGTCATCACGCCATCGGCACGCACGCCCACGCAGGCCACCTCTACTCGGCGCGAGAGCCGCCCAGCCACCTCGGTCGGTGCCTGGTAATCCACCTCGATGGTGCACATCGTCCCCGTGCTCGTCAGCGGGCGCAACCGCACCTTTGCCGCATCGCCCTGCACCACGAACCAGTGGAACTTCATCCCCCGCTCGGGGCTGGCGGCCTCAACGGTCAGCCGACGCGTGAACGAGCGCCCGCGCACAATGCGCGTGATGCACGTAGGTGTGTCGGCAATGCGCTCACCGCCCACCAGGTCAAAGTAGTCCACAAACTGCACGGGCATCGTCTCCTGACGCACCGCCAGGGCGAGGGCGGGGGGCAGCGCCTCGGGAGTCAAGGCATGGGCCGCGCGCAAGAACGCCTCGCCCTCAATCTGCTTGGGGTCGAAGACGGCCGGATGGGCCGAGGCGGTGAGGTAGCCCGCGCTGCCGCGCACATGCTCGCGCAACAGCCGCTGCATCGTGGGCACCAAGGCCCCGCGCTGCAACATCTCGCGCTTTGCCTCGGGCGGCATCACCGCGATGGCGGCCAAGATCAGCTCGGTCAAGTCGCGCTGCGCACCCTTCGCGTCAGGCTTCTCCGCGCCGGCGAGGTCGGCCGAAGCGATGATGGCCGGGTTGCGCGCATAGAGCAAATCCCCCTGGAAGGCCGGACTGTAATCCACCGTTGCATCATACACATAGAGTTGATTTGCCGCCGCCAGCCGAAAGGCCAACCCCATCGCCGCGGCATCCGACGAAATCCCGCGCGGAATCGACCGCCAGAAGACCGAGTTCCCCATCATCACCGAGGCATTCCCCACCACCGGAACCGCCGAAAGCCCCGTCGAGAAGATCCCATTGGCCATCCCCCGATGGGCCTTCGCGCTCTGCGCCGTCTCGCCATAGAGCACCGGCGTCAACCCAGGAAAGGCCTCGTAGCGCACCGCGCAAAGATCCTCATCGCGATTCACATAAAGCACCCCGGCGCACCCCTCCGCCGACATCAGCGGCCGCACCACCTCCGCAAAGGGGCCTGCATAATCCGCACGGTCTACCGCCCCCTTCGGCGGCTGCAGCTGCAGCAACGTGGTCATGTACCCACCACTACGCGGATCCCACTCCCACTGCGTGTTGCGCTCATTCACCTCCGCCTCAGCCCCCACCGGAACCTGCGAAACCAACGCCCGCGACAGCGTCGCGTTCTGCGCACCCACCTTCGCCGCCTCCCGCGCCTGCGCGAGCACTGCCTTATACTCCGGCAACCCCCGCACCGCGCTCAAATCCGTATCCCCCTCCAACTGCTTGATGTCCACAAAGCCCCGCTCCACCGCCTTCTTCAGCCAGTCGAGCGCCTCTTCGGTCCGCCCCCCGCGCGCACAGACGCACGCCACATTGTAGTGCCAATTCGCGTCCTGCGGAAAGAGCTTCACCCCCGCCCGCGCCGCGCTCTCCGCCGCCAACAGATCCCCCCGCCCCAGCGCCTCCACAAACTGCGCAAGCGTCCGCTTATGCTGCGGGAACAAGCGCGGCATATCAAAGACCGATTGCCCATACGCCGCCACCGCAGCCAACAGCCACGCCAAGATGCACCAAAACCGATTCAACCGCTTCATAAACCAACTTCTCTCACGAATAGGCAACATTCTACCACAACCCCGCCGCCGACACAAACCGCACGCTGCTCGCGCAAGGTGCCGCGAGTTGTATAATCAACCCGAAACTTTTTACCACCGTGCAATTCGTGTGGAAAAAGGGTATAAGGGGAAGAACGGAGTTCGTCCCCTTACCTCCC
>SFJE01000066.1 GCA_004555175.1 Lentisphaeraceae bacterium
AGAGTTCGTAGCCCTCGCCTGCAGGGACGCCCTGCTGGGGCTCGCCGGTGCATTCGAGCTCGGAGCCCTCGGGCACGGCAACTGCCTTGGGCGCGATGGACCAGGCTACGACGACGTCATCGCGCGAGCCGTCCTCCCAGGCATAGCCCTCGTCCAGGCGCAGCACGCACTCGTACTCGCCCGCATCGGTCTTATAGCAGCCCTCATGGGCATCGAAATGGCCCTCGATGCCGTCGGCGCACGCGAAGGACCAGCCCTCGGCGGGCTCTATGCCGAGCTGCCACCCGCCGCTGTAGGCCAGGGACCTGCCGACGGGAACCGGGATCAAGACCGCATCCTCAGCACCGGGCATGGCGTCATCGTCCTCGGCGGGCTCGGATGCAGAAGGTCCGCCAAGCGCAGAAGCGCCCCCATCAGGTGCCGCAGGGGCGTCGGAGGGGACGTCGTCCCCAAGCACAGCGCCTGCCGCAGCCCCATCCTGGGCAGCTGGCGCCTCCGCCTCGTCGGCGTATCCGGGCATGGCGCCGTCGCCCTCGGCGGGCTCGGATGCGGAAGGTCCGCCAAGCGCAGAAGCGCCCCCATTAGGCGCAGCGGCTGCCGCAGCACCATCCTGGGCAGCTGAGGCCTCCGCCTCGTCGGCGTAACCGGGCATGGGGCACATGGTCAGCGCGAGCACGAGCGCGAGTAGCGCCCTGGGCGCGGCGAATGCCGTCTTCCTCATGGTATCGGCCATCGTTTCCTCCGTTTCAGGCGGATTTTCACATTATCTTCATTTTACATTAGTTACGGAGTGGGTGGCTTGGATTCCCGGGAATAGGGTGCCCATATCCGATCGCCATAGGAGATGGTCCTGGATTATGGCTTGTATGCAGGCGAGCACCGCCCATAAGTGAATGAATGAATAAACGAATGAAGGCCCCAAACGGGGCCTCCTGCGGGCGCGACGCCCTATCCTCCCACGGTCTCAACCGCAGTACTTTCGGCGATGAGGGGCTTAACTGCCGAGTTCGGGATGGGTTCGGGTGGGACCCCCTCTCCATGGTCGCGCCCGCGGGGGGCGGTCCCCTCGCGGAATAGTATTCCGTTGTCAAGCGCACCCTGAGGGCCGCATGGCGCGCCGTCGCGCGGACTTCGCAAGATCCGATCCGTATCGCGGTCATCGGTAATCAGATGAAGAGCTCGGCCGATTAGTACCGCTCGCCTGAGCGCCTCGCAGCGCTTGCAGCTGCGGCCTATCAACCTCGTGGTCTACGAGGGGCCTTACCAAAAAGAGGACTCATCTTGGAGACGGCTTCCCGCTTAGATGCTTTCAGCGGTTATCCGTTCCGGACGTGGCTACCCGGCGGTGCACTTGGCGTACAACCGGCACACCAGAGGTCCGTCCACCCCGGTCCTCTCGTACTAGGGGCAGATCTCCTCAATCCTCTTGCGCCCGCGGAGGATAGGGACCGAACTGTCTCACGACGTTCTGAACCCAGCTCGCGTACCGCTTTAAATGGCGAACAGCCATACCCTTGGGACCTGCTGCAGCCCCAGGATGCGATGAGCCGACATCGAGGTGCCAAACCTTGCCGTCGATGTGGACTCTTGGGCAAGATCAGCCTGTTATCCCCGGAGTACCTTTTATCCGTTGAGCGACGGCCATTCCACTCTGGGCCGCCGGATCACTAGAACCTGGTTTCCCACCTGCTCGGCTTGTGGGCCTCGCAGTCAAGCCCGCTTGTACTCTTGCGCTCTGCGGACGGTTGCCGACCGTCCTGAGCGGACCTTACGCGCGCCTCCGTTACATTTTGGGAGGCGACCGCCCCAGTCAAACTACCCGCCAGACACGGTCCGCCCGCCGGCTCACGGCCGGGCGTTAGGCCGCCGACGCGACGAGGGTGGTATTCCAAGGGCGGCTCCGCCGGGACTGGCGTCCCGGTTTCAAAGCCTCCCACCTATCCTCTACGCGCCGCGCCAACGGCCAATGTCAAGCTGCAGTAAAGGTTCACGGGGTCTTTCCGTCCTTCCGCGGGTAATTCGCATCTTCACGAATAATACAATTTCACCGGGTCCATGGTCGAGACAGCGCCCAAGTCGTTACGCCATTCGTGCAGGTCGGAACTTACCCG
>SFJE01000002.1 GCA_004555175.1 Lentisphaeraceae bacterium
TATTACCAATAAGACGGGGTCTTATTAGTTGCGCTCCGCCGAGCGGTTAGTTCTCTCCGCGCCGCGTGATAATCCGCGCCGCCGTTCCTTTCCTTCTGCCACTTCCGTGGTAAAAGCGTTTCGCCTAAAAGCTAAGCATGAATAGTCCCCGTCGAACCAAAAGGGGTGCCCTGAGATCCCTATACGGGCGATCCGCGATGCGAGAGAGCTCGCGGTGTTCCCTTGGGTTCCCTATATATAGCACCAACCAGGGGCTACTTCACCACTTTTACCAAACCATCCGCTACAGCACGCGTGCTACCCAAGGTCACCAATCAGCCGCCTCTTTACTCGCAAATACGGGCTGTTGTGCAAAAAGTGCTTGCACAACAAACACGCGTGTGCTATCTTAATGGCGTTTCAGACATCTCCTACACACAGACACAACCCCACCCAAGAAGATATAAAAATGCTGGCCAGGTATTCTGGCCAGCTCTTTTTTTGCACATAACAGACGACGGATTGCATGTGGAGAAAAGCGCAGGTTACGCGTTTTCAATTGAAGCCATTGCATTTTCACTCGACAGGACTCATGGGAAATGTGTTATAATGGCGGCGTTCTGCTCGAATGTCGAGCAATAGTCCTAACTAAGGAGAGACAACAATGAAGAAGTTTGTTTGCCCGATCTGCGGGTATGTTCACACTGGCGACACCGCTCCGGAGAAGTGCCCGCAGTGTGGCTGCGTGGGCTCCAAGTTCATCGAGAAGACCGAGACCGGCAAGATGGAATGGGCCGATGAGCACCGCGTGGGCGTGGCCAAGGGCGTTGACCCCGAGATCATCGAGGGCCTGCGGATGAACTTCACCGGCGAGTGCACCGAAGTGGGCATGTACCTGGCAATGGCTCGCGTGGCCATCCGCGAAGGTTATCCCGAAATCGGCGCCTTCTACCAGCAGGCCGCCTGGGAAGAGGCCGAGCACGCCTGCAAGTTCGCTGAGCTCTTGGGCGAAGTGATCACCGATTCCACCCAGAAGAACCTCGAACTCCGCGCCGCCGCTGAGCAGGGTGCCTGCCAGGGCAAGCTCGACCTTGCCAAGAAGGCCAAGCAGCTCGGGCTCGATGCCATCCACGACACCGTCCACGAGATGTGCAAGGACGAAGCGCGCCATGGGGCCGGTTTTGAAGGCCTCCTGAAGCGATACTTCGCGAAGTAAGCAATGGCCGGGTTCAACCCCGCCTCCATCAAAGCCACGCTCCGGGCGCACGGGCTCTCGCCCTCCGCCCCCCGCGTGGCTATTTATGCTTGGCTGCAGACCCACCACGTTCACCCCACGGTGGATGTCATCTACCGGGCGCTGCGGCCGAAGCTCAAATCCCTCTCGCGGACCACGGTCTACAATGTCCTCCACGCCTTTGTGGAGAAGGGATTGGCCAATGTGGTCCGTAGCGAGGACCTGGAATTGCGCTACGATGGCCTGCTTTCGCCGCACGCGCACTTCAAATGCACCCAGTGTGGGGCGATTATCGACCTAGGGGCAATCCCGGAAACCCTCGCCCAAGCCGTCGGCTTGCCGGCAGAAGCCAAGCCCACCGAACTCGCCGTCCTCTTCCGCGGCCTCTGCGCTGCTTGCGCAAAGAAGCGGACAGACGCTGACGCGACGGATAAATCGTAGTTCCAACGCATTGTTTCCCACGCCTTAGATAGGCCACGCACATCGAGCGCCAGCGCTGTTGGTTAGCAGCTGTCGGCTTAAAATGAGCGCGGCGAGCGGACTTGTGGTATACTGCGCGCGTTATGAGACGGAAGCCTACCGAGTTTGATTTTGTTTATGCCGTTCGGCACACGCAGATCCTCTGCGCGCCGGAACGGCTCTTGGACCCCTTTGATCAGACAACGATAGACTACACGCTCCTCGCCCAACCGATGGATGATCCGAGCAAGACGCGCGTACGGGAGGGGAAGTTGCAGACCTTTCCGCCCCGCCTCATTCTGCCCGGTGAGCTCTCGAGCCAGGAGCTGGAGGGCTTTGGGCCGCAGGCTCAAAACTATCTCGACTTTCTGAAGACGCACGCCTCGCGGATTCGCATCCTGCGCTACTCCTACCGTCTCCGCCGCGAAGCCTACACCGAGACGCTCATCAGCGAGCCGCTAGAGGTTGTGCGCGACCGCGCCAAACGCGCCTTTGCCCAGCGCGCCAGCCAATCTGCCGCGCTCGTAGAGGGGGTTGACGAGCCTTGGGATGTCTGCCTGTTACACCTCTTTATGCGTCTGGTGCAGGCCTCCGCCCCGCGCGCCATCCAGGCCTTTGAGCGAGAGGCCAAACGCGAGTTCCGCGACCACCTGCCGGCCGACGACCGCGCCGAGATTGAGCAGGCCTTCGCGGCGGCGGCCAAAGATGCCTCGCTCGTCAAACCCCTAGGGCGCCTCCTCAAGGCAAAGGGCCTCTTCGACGTCTATCAAGACCGCTTCTTCGCCCTGCTGCCGTGATGACCCTGCGCATCCTCATTACCGGTGGCGCCGGCTTCATCGGCGCGAACCTCGCACGCTTTCTCGTGGCGCGCGACCATCGCGTGACCGTGCTCGACAACTTTCGGACCGGGCGGCGGGGGAACCTGGAAGGGCTGGCGGTCAGCCTGCTGGAGCGGGATGTCCGCGAATCGATTCCGGGCGACTACGATTGGATCTTCCACCTAGCCTGCCCCGCCTCGCCCCCGCACTATCAGGCCGATGGGCTCTTCACGCTGACAACGGCCTTCGATGGCACGCGGCAGGTGCTTGAAGTGGCCCAGCGCTGCGGCGCGCGCGTACTCATCGCCTCGACCAGCGAAGTTTATGGCGACCCTCAGGTCCACCCGCAACCGGAGGGATACTGGGGCCACGTCAATCCGCTGGGCATCCGCAGTTGCTACGACGAAGGCAAGCGCGCGGCCGAAACGCTGGCGCTAGAGTATCGGCGTAAGTTCGGCGTGGATGTGCGATTGGTACGCATCTTCAACACCTATGGGCCGTGGATGGACCCGCAGGATGGGCGCGTCATCTCCAACTTCATTCTGCAGGCCTTGCACAACGAGCCGTTGACGCTCTATGGGCGGGGCGAACAGACGCGCTCGTGCCAATTTATTGAGGACCTTCTGCGGGCCTTCGTGCGCTATCTGCAGGTCGACCGCACGCAGCTTGAAGCCTTCTTCGCGCCCCGTGGCCTCATCGTGCCGGTGCTCAACCTAGGCAATCCCGAGGAGTACACCATCGCCGACATCGCCCGGGCCGTCCTGGCGCTTCTGCCCGAGAGCCGTTCCACCTTTGCCTTTAAGCCCCTCCCCGCCGATGACCCCAAGCGCCGCAAGCCCGACATCGCGTGGGCCTCTGAACTTCTGGGTTGGCAGCCGCGCGTCTCCCTGACCGAGGGGCTTGCCAAAACCATCGCCTACTTCCGAGGAACCCTATGACCAACTGGACCTCGCTTCTCAACCCCGAGCAGTGCGCCGCCGTCACCGCGCCCGATGGCCCACTCCTCGTCCTGGCCGCGGCCGGCACAGGCAAGACCCGGACCCTCACCTACCGCGTGGCCTACCTAATGGAGAATGGCGTCCGCCCGGAAAACATCCTCCTGCTCACCTTTACCAACCGCGCGGCCCGAGAGATGCTCGAGCGCGCCGAGCAGTTGGTTGGACCCGCCATTGCCACCCTCTGGTCGGGCACTTTCCACCACGTCTGCCACCGTATTCTGCGCGTCTATGCTGAACGTCTGGGTTACACGCGCTCCTTCGTTATTCTCGACCGCGAGGACTCCCTCTCTCTCATCAACAAGGCCATCAAGGCCCTGGTCAGCAACGTCAAGGAGTTCCCCAAGAAGGATGTGATGGCCGCGCTCATCGGTAAGGTGGCCAACACCGAGGGCGACCTAGCCGCCGAGGCCGCCGCTTTGGCTCTGGAGACTGGTGCCGCCCCCGAGCAGATCGTGGCCGTGGCCGAGCGCTATCAGGCCGATAAGCGCGCGGCCAACGCGATGGACTTTGACGACCTGCTGACCAATACGCTCAAGCTCCTGCGCCAGGCGCCAGAGGTCCTTGCGCGCTACGCCGAGCGCTTCCGCTACATCTTGGTGGATGAATACCAGGACACAAACACCATCCAGTCGCAGATTGTCGACCTGCTCGCCTCGCACCACCGCAACCTAATGGCCGTGGGCGATGACTTCCAGTGCATTTACACCTGGCGCGGGGCCGACTTCCGCAACATTATGGACTTCCCGAAGCGTTGGGCCGGCCGCCAGATTATCAAACTCGAGCGCAATTACCGTTCAGTCCCAGAAATCCTCTCGGTGGCCAACGAGGTGATCGCCGGCAACCCCGAGCAGTTCCAGAAGACCCTTCTGCCGACGCGCCCAGCGGCCGGGACCAAGCCCCTCTTGACCTTCCTGCGCGATGCCTCCGAGCAGTCCCAAATGGTCATCCGCCAAGTCCAGCGCCTCTTAGCCGATGGCCTCGCGCCCACCGACATCGCCATCCTCTACCGCTCGCACTACCACGTGATGGAGTTGGAAACCGAGTTGCGCCGGCTGCAAATCGACTATGTTCTCACCTCCGGCCAGGGCTTCTACGATAGCGCCCATGTCAAGGACACCGTCTCCTTCCTCCGCCTCTGCTCGGGCACGGCCGACCTCTTCGCCTTCACCCGCGTGATGGGCCTGCTGCCGGGCGTTGGTCCCAAGACCGCAGAGAAACTCTGGACCAAGCTCGGCGAACGCTTCGATGCCGCCCAGCCCTCCGACCGCCAGTCCCTCCTGGCACTGATGCCCAAGAAGGCCCGCCCCGACTGGGAGCTCCTCGATGCCATTCTAGGACGCTACCAAGAGGAGAAGCTCGAGTTCAACGGCAGCAAGGCGGTCACCCTCTTCCAAGACGCCTGGTACGATCGCTACCTCCACCGCGCCTACGAGAATGCCGACGAGCGCATCGAAGACCTCGCGGCGCTCGCCTCGCAGTTCGGCAAGAACCAGAGCGTCGGCCAATTCCTCTACGACGTGGCCCTGATGACCAATGTTGATGCGGAGTCCGCCCAAGCCCTTGCCGACCGCCCCGGTCTGCACCTCTCCACCGTTCATCAAGCCAAGGGCCTCGAGTGGCCGGCTGTCATCATCCTGTGGTGCAATGAGGACCTCTTCCCTTCGGCGCGCGCCATCAAGGAAGGTAACGAGGCCGAGGAGCGGCGGCTCTTCTACGTGGCTGTCACGCGCGCCAAGCGCTCGCTCCTGCTCTGCACCCCCTCCTACCGCTTCAACCCGCGCACTGGCGAGCGGCTCTACCTCAAACCCTCGCGCTTCGTCAAAACACTTCCCGAAAGCCTCGTCTCCAAGCGCTACGGCATGTACTAAGCGCGCTACGCGCGCAGCGGTTAGCCGTTAGCTGTTAGCAGTTAGCACGCCTCAAAAGAGAGGCCGAAGGCCCTCTATCATCTGTCATCCATCATCTGCACGAACCGTGCACGCGGTTCGTGCAAGCACAGACCAAGCCGCAGAGCAGGAGCGTGGTCAGGAGCGAGAAGCCGCCCTGCGAAAAGAAGGGCAGCGTAATGCCCGTCATCGGCAAGGCCTTAGTGACGCCCCCAACATTCAGCACCAACTGCACGCCCATCAAGGCCGTCAACCCCAGCCCCAGCAGGCGGCACGGCGGTGGCAACGCGGTGTCCATCACCCGCGAACTGCGCCAAATCCAGAGCCAGAAGGCCGCCAACACCAGCGCGCAGCCAATGAGTCCCCACTCCTCAGCCAAGGCGGCATAGACAAAGTCGCTCGTCACAATCGGGACCGTCCCAGGCATCCCTTCGCCCAGACCGCTCCCCCAGAGGCCCCCGGCGAACTGCGCGCAGAGACTCTGGCCAATCTGCCAACCCTTGCCCGTGGGGTCCTGAAAGGGATCAAGCCAGACGGCGAACCGGGCCGCGCTATGCGCCGAGAGGAAGCGGATCCCCCACCCCGCCGCCGCGGCCGCACCCAAACCCACCGCCAGCCAACCCACCTTCCGCGTGGCCGCGCAGAGCATCAACATCAGCGTTAGACACAGGATAAGGGCCAGCCCCAAGTCGCGCACCACCACCGCGCCGGCCAGCGGCACGCCCCATAAGAACGCCAGGGCCAACGCCTCGCGTAGCGGCGGCACCGGCACCCCCGCCACCGTCCGCGCAAGCGCCTCGGTCCGCGCCGGCAACCAGGCTGCCGTAAAGGCCACCAAGAGCACCTTCACCAATTCCGTCGGGTTGATTTGCCCGGGCAGGAACATCCCCCCGCGATAGCTCCGCCCAAAGAGTCGCAAGGCCGCCAACACCCCCAGCGCTCCCAGCCAGCAGAGCCACTGCACACGCGGCAAAAGCGCGCTCACCCGATCCGAATTCAACCACTGCAAGCAGAAAAGCCACCCGGCCACGCCCCCCAAGAGCGGCAGATAAGCCCGCCAAGCGCGCCAAGCCTCAACCCAGGTCCCTAGGCGCCACTGCTCCACAATCCCCAGCCCCAGCAACAGCAACGTCAGCGCCACGACAATGCGGTCCCCGCCAAAGCGGCTCGGCCGCGTCACCCACAACGAGAGCACCGCCGTCGCGAGCCACCCCACAAGCGGGGCGAAGAAGGCTCCAGGTGTGAGCGCATCGCTGCTCAAGCGCGTCATCGCCACCGGAAAGGCCGCCGCCCCCACGCACACCATCAGCGCAAAGAGCAACCAGCCACCGCCACCGACCGGCCGCTCAACCGCCTTGGCTGACTGCGTGGACTTCGTCTTACGTTTTCTCTGCGGCTCGGCCATCGCGCTTAGGCCTGCAACTTACCATCGACCAATGTCAGCACGCGGCTACAGCGCGCGGCCGTCTCCGGATTGTGCGTGACCATCACCAACAGGGCATTTTGCTCGCGCACGAGGTCGAACAGCAATTCTAGGACCATTTCGCCCGTCTTGGCATCCAGGTTCCCGGTCGGCTCATCGGCAAGAATCAACGGCGGCTCATTCATCAACGCCCGGGCAATCGCTGCACGCTGCTGTTCACCGCCGGAGAGTTCCAAGGGCGTATGGCGCAGACGCTCCGTAAGCCCCACGCGCGAGAGCAAAGCCTCCGCCCGCGCGCGCATTTGCTTGGTTGAAAGTCGCCCCAAGGCCATCGCAGGGAGCATCACATTCTCGGTGATGTCCATCTCCGGCAACAGATGATAGGCCTGAAAGACAAAGCCCACGCGCTCAGCGCGCAGCCGCGTCCGCCGCCGGGCCGACAGCGCGTAAAGCGGCGAACCCTCCACCCACACCTCGCCGGCCTCTGGGCGGTCTAGCCCGCCGAGCACATGCAGGAGGGTCGACTTGCCGGCACCGCTGCGGCCGATGATGGCCACCGTCTCGCCGCGCTCGGCCGAGAAGTCCGCCTGCCGAAGAATCTCCAGGCGCTTGCCGTGAAGGGTGTAGGCTTTGCATAAACCAGTGGCCGCGAGGGCCGGGGAGGGGGTAGACATCGGCTTACTCCTTACGCAAGGCATCGACAGGGTTCATCGCGGCGGCCCGCCACGCTGGCAGGAGCGAAGCGAGGGCGCAGAAGCCCACCACCATCACCGCCACCTGCGCCACCTCCAGCGCCTCCACGCGCCAGGGCAACGCATCCAAACCATAGACCGCCTTCGGGAAGACCTCCACCCCGCAGTGCGCCAGCGCCTCCACTAGGCTCTGCAAGTTGCACAGCACCAGAAAAGCCAGGGCAATCCCCAGCGCAGTCCCCACGACACACTGAATCCAACCATAACAGACAAAGGTCATCGTCAACTGTCGCGTCGAGAAGCCCAACGCCTTCAGTAGCCCAATCTCATGGGTCTTCTGCACTGTAATGACAATGATGGTATTCACCACGCAGAAGATGGCCACCACGCTAATAAAGATGAGGAGCAGCGTCATCATATTCTTCTCCGTGGCCACTGCGTTGAAAATGAGGCGGTCAAGCTGCTGCCAGGTGCTAATCGTCAGCGCCCGAATCGGCGAACGCGCTTGCGCCACCTCGCGCACCTGTGCCAAGAGCGGATCGGGCTGCAACCCAAAAGGCGAGAGCGCCTGCGGATCGGCTACCCGCAACGAAATGCTATTCGCGCCAATCTCCACCCCCGCCAAATCCCGCGCCACCGGCAGCGATACAAAGAGATACCCGCCGTCAAATTCCGCCTGCCCCGTCCGATAAATCCCCCGCACCGTCAGCCGCTCGGGGAAATAAATCTCGTCACGCTTGACCAAGTTCATCGGGGAGTAGACCATCAACTCGTCGTTCACCCCCACCATCAGCCGCGCGGCCATATCAATGCCGAGGACGACCCCATCGCCACTCACATCAAAACGCCCATTCCACATCTCAAAGGGCAACATCTTCTGCACCCGCTCGCTATCCACCCCCAACAGAATCGGCGCCAAGATCCGCCCGTTATACTCCGCCAACACCCGCGTCTCGATACTCGGCGAAGTTGCCTCCACCCCCGGAATCTGTTCCAACGCCCGGCACAGCCCCTCCTCCCCAACCAACGGCTGCCGATTCGCTGCTTGAATCACAATATGCGGCTTGAAGGCCAAAATCTTCTGCTGCCAGGTGTCCCCAAAGCCCGTGAACACCGCTCGCACGATAATCACAATCGCCACCCCAATCGTCACCCCCAACACCGACAGAAGCGTCACGACCGAAGCCACCCCGCGCTGAGGGCGAAGATACTTAAGCGCCAAGAACATCGAAAACTTCATACCGCTATCATACCAAAACCCTCCCCACCCCGCTCGCATATCCCTGAACGCAACAAACCATCTGCGAGCCCCTTGCAAATATCTAAACGCGCACACGCGCGCGCGAAACACATCAAGAAATCTCTACGAGAGGCTATATCAATCTCCACTAAAGGCGACTTTGACTGCAACTCGGGGCTAGTCGAACAAATAAGTCCCAGACTTATTACCGGTAAGTCCCCGACTTATTACCGATAAGTCCCGGACTTATTGGTTGCTTCCGCCGCAAGCTCAAGTTGCCCCTCGGGCGGATGCGGGTTGTACCCCAATTGGGGAATGCTCAGTACCCCAATTGGGGAATGCTCAGTACCCCAATTGGGGAATGGTCGGTACCCCAATTGGGGTACTGACCAGCGCGCCGCCCCTTGTCCAGAGGTTGTCAAGAATCGAAGGAGAGACGGCTTAACGTTGCGAGGCAGAGCAGGCATGTCATGCACGTGATTCCGTAGTTGGCGTAGGCTTTCGATCGTATCGACGGTCGGCATAACATTTTGATATTATGCCAAAGAACGAAAGGATGGTCAGGAGAATCGGTTTGATCTAAAGACACGAAGCGCTTCAAGGCGCGGGTATCCGGTGCGGTGGACATTGCGGCAGGTGATTACCGAATCCGGAACACAGGAGGACAAGGCATGAAATACGTCATCATCGGCGGCGTGGCCGCAGGGGCAAGCGCTGCGGCACGGCTGCGGCGTCTCGATGAACAAGCGGAGATCGTCCTTCTCGAAAAGGGAAGCGACATCTCCTATGCTAACTGCGGGCTCCCGTACCACATCGGCGGCGTGATTGCCGCCCGCGCGCGGCTGTCGGTGATGCTGCCCGCCAAGTTTGCCTCCTGGTTCAACATCGACGTCCGCACGAACTGCGAGGCGACCGCGATCGACCGCGCGAAGAAGGAAGTCGAAATCCGCACGGCGGACGGGGCCTCGCGCCTCGCCTACGACAAGCTGCTGATCGCGACCGGCGCGACGCCCGTCGGCGACGCCTACACGGACACGGCGCATCCGCACGTGGCGCACCTCTGGACGCTCGCCGACATGGACCGCGTCATGGCGAAGCTCGGGGCGGCGAAGCGCGTCCTCGTGGTCGGCGCGGGGTTCGTCGGCCTCGAACTCGCCGAGAACCTGCGGCATCGCGGTCTCGCCGTCACCATCGTCCAGCGCGGCGGACACGTCCTGCCGACGATGGACGCTGAAATGGCCGAGCCGCTGGCGGACGAGCTCCGCGACGCGGGGATCGATCTCCGGTTCGGACGCGTCGTTTCCGATTTCGTGGAGAAGCCGGATGGCGTGGAGGCGGTACTGGACGATGGCACACGCCTCGCCGTCGACCTCGCCGTGGTTTCGACGGGCGTTCGTCCGCGCTCCGAACTCGCCAAGTCCGCCGGGCTCGAGATCGGCCCGCGCGGGCACATCGTCGTCGACGAAGGGCTCCACACGAGCGATCCGGACATCTATGCCGCTGGCGACGTGATTGAGGTGCGCGATCCTGTGTTCGGCGGAAAGACGGCGATCGCGCTGGCGGGACCGGCCAGCAAGCAGGGCCGCATCGCCGCGGACAACATGTCCGGCGGCGCGAGCGTCTACCGGGGTACCTTCGGGACGAGCGTCGTCAAGGTCGGCGAACTGACCGCGGCGGGTGTCGGATGGACCGAGGCACGGCTCAAGGCCGAGAACCGTAACTACCGGAAGATCTACATCCATCCGTCGTCCGGCGCGGGCTACTATCCCGGCGCGGCACGGCTCAACATGAAGCTCCTCTTCGGCGCGGACGGCACGATCTACGGGGCGCAGATCGTCGGCGCGAAAGGCGTCGACAAGCGGATCGACACGATCGCCGAGGCGATGCGCGTGAAGCTCAAGGCCCCGCAGCTCGGCGAACTCGAGCTCGCCTACGCGCCGCCGTACAGCTCGGCGAAGGACCCGGTGAACTTTCTCGGCTTCGTCGCGGAAAACGTCCTCACCGGCAAGAGCGACGTCGTCGCGCCGGACACGATCCCGGCGGACGCGCAGGTCATCGACGTGCGCGAACCGTCCGAAAACGAAATGGGGGCTGTTCCCGGCGCGATCAACATCCCGCTCGGGAGCCTGCGGGCGAGGCTAAACGAACTCGACCGGGCGAAGACCTACGTGACGTGCTGCGCGGTGGGGTTGCGCGGCTATCTTGCCGAGCGCATCCTCAAGCAGAACGGCTTCAGGGTGTACAACCTCTCCGGTGGCTGGGCGACCTGGCGGCTGTTCCATCCGGAACGGGAAGAGGTGAAGAGGTCAGGTGAAGGTGAACAGGGTAAAGAAGATCCGTCCGCTGTTCAACCTTCAACTTCCAACCTTCAGCCTTCTTCGACCCTCGATCTCCGCCAGCTGCCGTGTCCGGGACCGGTCGTCCAGCTCAAGGCGGCGTTTGCCAAGGCGGCGGATGGCGTGGCGTTCAAGGTGTTGGCCGACGCGACGTTCGAGGGCGATCTCCGGCGCTGGTGCGCGGCGAACGGTTGCACGGCGTCCGGACTCGTGAAGCACGGCGGCGAGCTGGAGGCGACGCTGGTCAAGGGCGGTCCTCAGCCTTCAACCTCGACCTCCAGCCGCTCGGCGGAGCATTCCGCCGCGATCGTCCTCTTCAGCAACGACCTCGACAAGGCGCTGGCGGCCATGATTCTCGCGAATGGGCTCGCGGCGTCCGGGGCGAAGATCGGGATCTTCTTCACATTCTGGGGACTCTCGGTGTTGCGGAAGAATCCCGCACCGACCCTGCGGCGGAGCCTCGTCTCGCGGATGTTCGGCTGGATGTTGCCCAAGGGGGCGGAGAGGCTGGCGCTCTCAAAGATGAACATGCTCGGGCTCGGCACGGCGATGATGAAGGACGTCATGCGCCGACAGAACATCATGACGCTTCCGTCGCTCATCAAGTCTGCGAAGGCGGCGGGCGTGAAGTTCATCGCCTGCGACATGGCGATGGGGGTGATGGGGCTCACGCGCGAGGACCTGATCGATGAGGTCGATGAGGTTGCGGGCGTTGCCGCCTTCGCCGAACTCGCGAAGAAAAGCACCAACACGCTGTTCATCTGATGTTCGCGTTCCTTCTTCGATAAGCAATCCAAAGTCGAACGCAGAGTTCGACATCGGCCTTTCCGTCCGTGCGAATGACCGAATCTTTTGTTCGTTGCTGTTTGGCGGACGTTGTAGTACATTGTTTCACGTCGTTGGTTCCTTTCGGTTGTTGCTCGGCACATATTGTGCCACGAAAGTCCAACGACTTTCTTGTTTTTGGCGCGCGCCGCCCCCTAGGGGGCGCATCCACTGTCTGCTTCGCCTGCTCCAATACCTGTTCATTCTTCTACCTCGGTTTCTTCTTTGAGACTGCGCAATTACATTGTAGACGCTTCAGATCCCGTGCCCAAAGGGTGTTATCGGCAAGCAATTACGGATTGTGATAGAATGGCGGGTGTTTATGGCAAGGATATTGCAATGAAGAAACGAGTTGCAGTGGTTATGGGTGGAACATCCCATGAAGCAGAGATTTCCCTCAAGTCGGGGGCGGCGGTTTCCGCGGCACTCCGAGAGGCAGGTTATGATGTGGTTGAGGCGCGGCTGACGAAGGATAGCGCCGACGAAGTACCGCGCGATGTCGAGGCGGTCTTTATTGCGTTGCACGGCGGTTATGGCGAAGGAGGCGGCATTCAGGCGGCATTGGACGCGCTCAAGCTGCCCTACACCGGTCCGGGCGCGCGCACGAGCGCGCTTTGCATGGATAAGGTGGCCACCAAGGAGGTCCTGGCGAAGGCTGGCTTAGCGGTGCCAAAGGGGTGCGTTTTGAGGGCGGCGGAGGCGGAGCAGCCGTGTCCGTTGCCGCTGCCAGCGGTGGTCAAGCCGCCGCGCGATGGATCGAGTGTCGGACTCTCAAAGGTAACCGAGCCCGAGCAGTGGGCCGAGGCGGTTCGCCTAGCGTGCGCGCAGGATGCCGCGGGGGAGGCGTTGGCGGAAGTTTACATTCCCGGACGCGAGTGGGCGGTGGGCGTTGTGAATGGCCAGGCGCTGCCGGTGCTTGAGATTCAGGCGCCAAATGGGTGGTATGACTTCCACGCGAAGTACGCCGCCGGGGTCTCCAAGCACGTCTATCCGCCGGAGGATGCGCTGACGGAGAAGGTGCAGCGTCTGGCCGAACAGGCCTATGCCGCCACGGCGTGCCGAGGGGCTGTTCGAATCGACTTCCGCGTTACGCCCGAGGGTGAAGCGTTCATTTTGGAAATCAACACTGCGCCGGGGTGCACGGCCACGAGTCTGTTGCCCGATGCTGCTGCGCGCGCGGGAAAACCCTTTGCGCAACTGTGCGCAGAATTGATTGAAGGGGCGCAGTGCGATTAAGGCCGGGCGTATGGACGACAAATTAGGATTTGGTGCGCCATTACCCGCATCGACCAAAAGCCGACGCAAGAAAGTTTCTCCGGCGCGCGAGCGGTTGGAACGGATGCTTGCTGCCTCCACACCCTTCTTATGGCGTTATGGCTTCTACATCGTCTCGCTTTTTCTGGTCTTCTGGGGCACACACCTGCTCGACAAGCACTACTATTTAAAGAATAACGCCTTCACCATCGATCCTCGCCGAATTGAGATCCACGGCAACTCGGTGCTTTCGCGCGAGTATCTGTTGGACCTCTTTGGGCTGAACAAGCCGATCAACGGATTTGAATTGGTCAAGTCGGACCTCGTCAAGCGGTTGCAGACGCAGATGCCGCTCATTAAACAGGTTCAGATGACCTATGAACCAAGCAAGGGGCTGGAGATTTGGGTGGAGGAGCGCACCCCGATTGCCCGCTTGGCCAATGGTCAACTCCCCTTAGCGGTGGATGAAGAGGGGATCTTCTTCACCTACCCCAATTCGCGCGAAGGCTACCCGGAGATTAGCGGCTTTGACCTACCAGAGGAGCTTGAGCCCGGAATGCGCTTGCAGGAGAACCTCAAGTGCATGCTCCACCTCATTGGTGCCAGTGCCGATCCGGCCTACCGGCTCCCCAGCCGCATCCGGCGCATCACATTGCTCGGTTCGCACCCTGATGATGGCCTGCTCATCTCGCTCTACGATGGGCGTAAGATTGAAATCGCCTGGGATGGCATGAGCGATGAGACGGGGTTTTCGGATGGGATGCTCAAGCGCCTGGAACAATTGGCCAAACTCTTACGCGACCCCCTCTTGAGCGGCAAACGCCACTTCAACGCGATGGCCGAAGGCCGCATCGCCGTCTCGGATTAAAGGAATTGACGATGAAGACCTACCTTGGTGCACTCGACATCGGAACGCAGACCACGCGCCTCGTGGCCGGCGAGTATGCCGATGGAAATCTGGCCGTGGAGGCCTGCCTGGAGACGCAAACCACCGGCGTAAAGAAGGGCGTCATTCGCGATTTGGACGAGGTGAGCAAGAGCGTCCGAAACCTTGGACGCGAAATGAAAGAGCGCCATCACATTGAGCTCTATGATGTGAGCGTCAGCTTCTCGGCTGGTGCCATCAAGGACATCGCGCGCACGGGGCGCAAGTCCCTCCTAGCTGGCCACCCCATTGAGCGCGCCGATGTGGAAGATGCCGAGCAAAACGCCGGTTCGCTCGATTCACCTGATGCCGCCGAGCGCGTCCTCCAGCGCTTCCAACAGCGCTACGAGGTTAATGGCCAACCGGTCAACAACCCCATTGGGATGAGTGGCACAGACCTAGTGGCCAACGTGCTGGAACTCACCGCCCCCAGTGCCGCCGTCGAGGCAGTCTATACCGCCGTCCAACGCGCCGGGATGCGCGTGGCAGACCTTACCTTCTCCGCCCTAGCCGCCGCAATGGCCGTACTCGATCGCAAGGCCCGCGAGAGCGGCACGATTGTCATCGACTTTGGAGCCGGCACGGTGGATGTCATCGCCTTCTGCAATGGCGTGGTGGCCGCAGCCGTCACCCTCGGCGTAGGGGGCTTCCATCTAACCAATGACCTCGCCTTGGCCTTCAATGTCTCCCAAGCCCAAGCCGAGGAGATGAAGCTCGAGCGTGGTGCGGCGATGATTCAGCCCGACATTGCCCACGAGCGCTATGCCGTGGCCACCAAGTTCGCCACCGCCAACCGCTCCTTCTCCGTCCATGCCATCCAGACGGTACTGACCGAACGGGTGGATGAGACCTTGAACATTATCCGCAACGAGCTGGTTGAGCGCGGCGTGCTGCCGCACGTCCACCAGGTGGTGCTCACCGGCGGCACGGCGGGCTTGCCGCTGATTACCGAGCGCGTTTCGGCCATCTTTTCCTTGCCATGCCTTCTCGGCGTGCCCGCAGGCTTTACGCAGTTGCCCAAGGAGATGACTAACGCGCCATACCGCCAAGCCACGGTGCTTGGGCTACTCAAGTGGCGGCAGATGCTCCTCTCACAAGCCGCACCCAGCCAGTCACTCTTTGCGCGCTTTAAGTCCTTCTTGCGAGGCTAAGAGATGAAAGTCGAAGACCTCCTCTTTATCGCTGTGGGTGGGGCCGCCGCCACCATCGCCCGACAGATTGCCGAATCTGCTCCTGTGCCAATGCGCACCCTCATCTTGGACACCGACGATGCCGTGCTGCAGACGCTGACGCCTGCCGCAGGGCTCTCGGCCACCATCTTTGGCGCCAAGCGCCTCTCTGGACGCGGCACGGGCGGCGATCGCTCGCTGGGCTCTGGCGCCTTGCGCGATGATGCCACCTTAGTGCTCGCGCAAATCGGCACACCGCGTCTGGCGATTGTGCTCACCTGTTGCGGCGGCGGCACCTCCGGAGCCGTGCCCTTCCTGCTGGAGATGCTCCGCAACCAGGGCGTGGCCACAATGACCTTCGCCACCGAGCCCTTCGCCTTCGAGGGAGCGGACCGCCGACAGTGCGCCACCGTCATGCTCAACGCCATCGCCTCGGCCTCGGATGCCTTTGCACGCGTCTCGCTCGATTCGCTCCTCTCCGAAGCGCAACGCGCACGCCCAGCAGATGAAGCCTTCCGAGCAGTGGCCCAGCAATTGGCCGCAGGCATCACGCTCGTCGGCTCGCTTCTGGCTCACCCAGCCTTCATTGCCTTCGACATTGAGCGCTTCCTCCGATTGCTCTCGAGTAGTTCCGGAAGCGGCCTGCCGTGCACCTTCGCCGACATCACTTGCTCGGGCGAGAACCGCGCCGAGACCGCGCTGCAGGCGCTTCTCTCCAGTCCACGCTTCCGCCCCGAGGGGGTCGACCGTTTGGCCAACGCCACGCAAGTGTTGGTGGGGGTCCTCGCGGGTGAGGATCTGCGCCTGTGCGAGCTCGGCACGCTAATGGATGGCGTGCGCGCGCACTGCCAGGAGGCCCGCGAAGTGCTCCTAGGAACCTCGCGGGCGGCCCCGGCCGAGGGTGCGCTCTCGGTGGTGGTCATTGCCTTCTCGCTCCCGGGCGCAGACATTGCCGAGAAGCCCGAAATGCTTCTCACCGAAGGGGGGAAGAAGGCCTCCAAACGCAAGAGCACTCGCAATACACCGCAACTGGGCGTGGTTAAGGACCGCTTTAACGACGTGGAGCACACCATCTATCACGGCCAGGACCTCGATGAGCCGACCTACCGCCGCCGGGGCATCCGCCTAAATCGCTGACGCGCTGTGAACGCCTCGATGTGCCGCACTCTCTTTCTTTGTCTGCTGCTGACAGCCCTTACGAGCGGTTGCCGGCAGGAGGATTGGCGCACTGTGGAACTGCCCTTGCCCGAGGGGGTCGCCGAACCTGCGGCAGTGGCTGCTATGGTCGCGCTCGATCGGCAAACGCCCCCCGAGGTGACGCTTCAAGCGCGCGTGCTGCACATCCGCTACAATAGCCTGCATGTGGCCCCGATGAACTTCCGCTACGCCCTGCAAAAACTTGCCCCAAAGCCCCAACCCGGGCTCAAGGAGGAGTTATGAGACTACTGGTCCAACGTGTCACCGAAGCCTCCGTTACCGTTGACGGAGAGCAGATTTCCGCCTTCCAAGGGCCCGGTTTGTTGGTCCTCTGCGGCGTGGCCCCCGGCGATACGCAAGCGCAGGCCGCAAAACTCTGCGCCAAGCTCTTGAAACTGCGCATCTTCGAAGATGAGCACGGGGCAATGAACCGCTCGGTGCTCGATGTCAACGGTAGCGTCATCCTCGTCTCCCAATTCACCCTCTATGCCGACACCGCATCCGGCAACCGCCCCGGTTTTTCAACCGCCGCACGCCCGGAGGTGGCCGAACCGCTCTACGACTGGTGCTGCGCCAAGCTGCGCGAGACCCTCGGCGAGCGCCTGGGAACCGGCCGCTTCGGTGCCGATATGAAAGTCCGCCTGCTCAACGACGGCCCGTGTACCTTCCTGCTGGAAGTGCCGCCGCAGGCTTAACCCCTTGAAAGACAGTCCTATGAATACACCCACGCCCCCCGGGCGCCGCGTTGCCAAGCCCCGCACCGGCCGCAAGACCGCCCCTCACGCCCGCCCTGCCCAGGCCCCTATCGACGTACCGGCCGAAGCGCCCGCCCCCGCCGAAGTGCCGGTCGAAGTGACGCCTACCGAAGTGACGCCGGCCGAAGTGACTTCTGCCCCCGAAGTCGCCCCGGAAGCGCCCGTTGAAGTGCCGGCCCCAGCCGAGGTGCCGCCCCAACCAGCGTCCGAGCCGCAACCCCAGCCCGCGCCCGAAGCGCCCGCCCCAGCCCCTGCGCCGCAGCCGCAACCAACCGAGCCCCCCGAGCAGCCCTTCCAGCGCCGATCGCGCGAAGATCGCCGTCGGGATGAGCGCCGTCAACGCCGCGAGGAGCGCCGCCAGCAAAATCAGCCGCCCCAGATGCCGGCCGAGAAGCCCCAGCCCATGGGTCCCCAACCGCGCGGCTTGACGCTCCTGGGTGCCAAGACCACTGTCTATAGCGACCATTACACCCCGGCCATCCTGGAAGCCTTCGAGAACCGCCATCCGGGCAATGACTTCTTCGTCAAGTTCAACTGCCCGGAGTTCACCTCCCTCTGCCCCATCACCGGCCAGCCGGACTTCGCCACGATCTACATCAGCTACATCCCCGACCGTAAGATCGTCGAGAGCAAGTCCCTCAAGCTCTACCTCTTCAGCTTCCGCAACCACGGTGCCTTCCACGAGGACTGCGTGAACACCATCTTGGAGGACCTCGTGCGTCTGCTCGCTCCGCGCTACATTGAGGTCTGGGGCAAGTTTATGCCCCGCGGCGGCCTCTCCATCGACCCCTACGCCAACTATGGCCGCCCCTCGACCCGTTGGGAGGAGTTCGCCCGCCAGCGCCTGCTGATGCACGACCTCGCGCCCGAGCGCGTCGACAATCGCTAAGGGAGGACCCTTGCAATGAACCCCATCCTCGTCATCTTCTCCGGCGGGCAGGATAGCACCATCTGCCTAATGAAGGCCATCGCCGAACGCGGGGCCGACAAGGTCCACGCCGTCACCTTCGATTACGGCCAGCGCCACGCCCTGGAGGTGCAGCTCGCCCAGGAGATTGCTCGCGAGCAGCACATTGCCTCGCACAAGGTCATCGCCGTTGATTGGTATCGCGACATCACCCACAACTCGCTCCTGGATAAATCGATGGCCATCAGCCGAGAACCAGGCGCCCCCTTCCCCAACACCTTCGTGGAAGGCCGCAACGCCCTCTTCCTCCTCACCGCCGCCATCTACGCCAAGAGCCGCGGCATCACCGAGCTGATGATCGGCGTGAGCGATGCCGACTACAGCGGCTATCCCGATTGCCGCGAGCCCTTCATCCGCTCAATGAACGCCACCCTCAACCTGGCGATGGACTGCACCTTCACCCTCTACGCCCCCCTCCAGCACCTCACCAAAGCCCAAGAGTGGGCCCTCGCCGATCGCCTCGGCTGCCTGGACTACATCCGCACACGCACCCTCACCTGCTACGAAGGCATCCCCGGCGACGGCTGCGGTCAGTGCCCCGCCTGCAAGCTCCGCGCCGCCGGCCTGGCCGAATACCTCCGCACCAAGGACCAGCGCCGATGAAGCGCCGCCTCTTCGCGCTTTGCGCCGCCCTCCTGCTCGCCCTCCTTGCCGGTGCGGCCGAGGACCGCACCTTCCGCCGCGCCCAGCCCTCCCTGAACACCCTCGACCCCGCCTTCGGCGCAGACACCAGCGTCAACTGCGCGATGTCGCTCCTCTTCGAGCCGCTCTTGGAGTACGACTACACCGCGCGCCCCTACCGCCTCGTCCCCGCCGCCGCCGAGGCGATGCCCGAGGTCTCCGAAGACGGCACCACCTACACCTTCCACCTGCGCGAAGCCTACTACGCGCCCGATCCCTGCTTCGGCCAAGGCCAGCGCCGCCAAGTGCTCGCCGCCGACTTCGTCTATGGTTGGAAGCGCCTGGCCGATCGCCGCCTCGGCGGCTCGGGCGAATGGCTCGTCAAGTGCATTGAGGGGATGGAAGCCTTTGCCGAAGCCTCCATCGCCGGCGAGGCCACCGACTACGCGCGCGAGGTCTCCGGCCTCCAAGCCCTCGACACGCGCACCCTCCGCGTCCGCCTCACCCGCCCGAACAACCAGTTCCTCTGGTTCCTGACGATGGCCTACATGTCCCCCGTCCCGCCCGAAGCTGTCGCCGCCTACGGCCAACACGGCCTGGCCGAGCACCCCGTCGGCGCCGGCGCCTACACCCTGCGCAGCTGGTGGCGCGGCTACGAAATGGTCTTCGACCGCAATCCCGAGTGGCACGGCTGGGCCGGCATCGACCCCGAACGCGACAGCGAAGTCCCCTTCGAGACCATCCGCTACCCCATCGTCAAGGACCCCTCCACCCAGTGGCTTATGCTCCTCACCGGACAACTCGACTTCCTTGAGCAGATTGACCGCAACAATATGGAGCTGGCCATCGACCCCAAGATGGGCCTCTCCCCCGACCTCCAGGCGCGCGGCATCCGCCTCTTCACCTCCCCCACCCTCAAGGTCTACTATATTGGCCTGAATATGGACGACCCCGTCCTCGGCCCTAACAAGCCCCTGCGCCAGGCCCTCAACGCCGCCTTCGACACCGCCCGCTGGGAAGCCTACTACCGCGGCCGCGTCAAGGCCCTCAACACCGTCGCCCCGCCCCACCTCCAAGATGCCCTCACCACTCCCTTCCCCTACGCCTATAACCTCGCCAAAGCCCGCGAACTCCTCGCCCAAGCCGGCTATCCCGGTGGCATCGACCCCAAGACCGGTGCCCCCCTCCGCCTCACCCTTGAAGTCGGCAACGCCACCCAGGACACCACCGAGTCGATGGAGCTTGTGGCCTCCTTCCTCGCCGCCATCGGTATCAAACTCGAGCTCTCCGTCAACACCTGGCAAGCGATGCTCGATAAGATCCGCCGCCGGCAAGCCCAAATGTTCCTAATGGGTTGGGTGGGCGACTACCCCGACCTTGAGACCTTTATGCAGCTCTTCGTCTCGCGTAACCAATCCCCCGGTCCCAACCGCTCCAACTACATCAACCCCGAGGTCGACCGCCTTTACGCTATCGCCGTCGCCTCCCGCAACCCCGCCGAAATCTCCGCCTGTTGGCAGCAAATCCAGGCCCTTGTCCTCGAAGACTGCCCCTGGCTCCTCCTCCACTACGCGCTCGACTTCTCCCTCGTCAACCAGCGCGTCCTCAACTACCTCCCCCACAACTTCCCCTACGGCATGGAGAAGCACTACCGCCTCCGCCGAAGTGCCCCCTAACTAGCCCTCAGGATAAAGCCCACCCGTTGTGCATCGGTCTGCCACAGTAGGCCGATGCACGGCGCGGACAGGGGAGGAGCGCGCTCCAAATGTGAGCGCAAGGGCGTGGGATATGGTATACTATGGGGCATGAATATTGAAGAACAAGCGATTAGGTATCTGTTTCAGAGCGAGCCGGAGACGGTCTTCTGTGTGCCGGCGATTATCAAGACGCTCGGGTTGCGCGGGAAGGCGGCCAAGCGGCTAAATGGGCTCTTGCGCGAGATGGTGCGCTCGGGGGAGATTGTGGAGAAGCGGCGTGGCTACTACCGCGCGGGGCAAGGGACCGGGTTGTTGACCGGGACGGTGCGGATGACGCGCAGTGGCGCGGCGATTGTCACCGATGAAGAGACCGGCAAGCAGGTCTTTGTGGAGAGCCAGGATGTGGGCAAGGCCATTCAGGGCGACCGCGTGACGGTGGCCTATCGCCCGGGGACGCGGTCGGACCCCGTGGGGGTGGTGCGGACGATTGAAGAGCAGTCGGTGCGCGATGTGGTGGGGACGGTGCGCAAGACGGGGGAGCGGTGGAGCGTTGAGCCGCTGAACCCGGTCTACCGCAGCGACTTTGCGTTGGCCGAAGCGAAGGGGGCGAAGCCGGGCGACCGCGTGGTGGTGCGCGTGCAGCGTGCCGGGGAGGGGCGGAGCGATCGGTTGGAGGCGGAGTTGCTGGAGGTCATTGGGCCGGCGGATAAGCCCTCGCTCGATACGGTGGCCATTCTGCGGCAGTATGAGTTGCCCGAGGCCTTCGGTCAGGCCGTGGTGGCCGAAGCTGAGCAGGTGGCCACGCTCCTGCACGAGCCGGGCAAGCGCCTGGACTTGCGCGACCGCTTTATCCTCACCATCGACCCGGCCACCGCGCGCGACTTTGACGATGCCATCAGCCTGGAGCGCGACGCGCAGGGGCGGCGGGTGCTTGGCGTGCATATCGCCGACGTGAGCCACTTTGTGCGCCCGGGCTCCGAGCTCGACAAGGAGGCCTACCGCCGCGGCACGAGCGTCTACCTGATTGACAAGGTGGTGCCGATGCTCCCCGAGCAGCTCTCCAATAGCGTCTGCTCGCTGATGCCCGGCGAGGACCGCCTGACCTTCTCGGTCTTCCTGACCTACGACGAGCGCGGGCAGGTGGTGGGGACGCAGTTTGCCAAGAGTATTATTCGCTCGGCCCAGCGCCTGGCCTATGAGGAGGCGATTGCTCTCCTGGAAGACCGCCCGGTGACGATTGCCTGCGGCCCGCTTGACCCGCGCACCCAGCCGATGCTCAAGGAGACGCTGGCGCTCACGCGGCAGCTCAAGCAGATTCGCGAGCGGAATGCGGCGCTGGAGATGGCCTCGCAGGAGGTCGAGATTACCCTCGATAGCGAGGGGCGGATGACCGGCATTCACGCGGCCTCGAACGACGAATCGCATCAGCTTATCGAGTGCTGCATGGTGGCGGCCAACGAGGCTGTGGCGCGTGAGCTGCTCACCCACCAAGTGCCGATTATCAGCCGTCTGCACGAGCCACCGGAGGACGAGAAGATTGCCAAGCTCGAACTCGAGCTGCGCAAGCTCGGGATTCGCCCGCGCGACCTGCGCGAGCCCAAGGCCCTGGCCGCGCTCTTGCGCGAGACGGCCGATCATCCCCTCAAGTACCACATCCACGCGCTGGTGTTGCGCTCGATGAAGCGCGCGCTCTACTCGGCCGAACAGCACGGCCACTTCGGTCTGGCGCTCACCTACTACTCCCACTTCACCTCGCCCATCCGGCGCTATCCGGACCTGGTGCTCCACCGGCAGTTGGCCGCCCACCTGGAGGGGAACACGCGCGCGCAGCCCGGGAAGGCCTGGTTGGAGCGCGCCGCGAACCGCGCCACCGAGCGCGAGCAGTTGGCCGACGAAGCCGAGCGGGCCCTGACGGAGATTAAGAAGTACCGCTTCCTCCAAGAGCAGCTCGACGCGCGCAAGCCGCAGGTCTACGACGCGGTGGTCGTGGCCGTCAAGCCCTTCGGCTTCTTCGTGGAGGTTATCGACCTGCAGATTTCCGGGATGGTCCACGTGGCCGGCATCTCCCGGCAGTATGTCACCTTCAACGCCACCAGCGAAACGCTCGGCGTGGGCAAGCTGACCATTCGCGCGGGGATGAACCTCAAGGTCTATGTGGCGAAGGTCGACTTCCCGAACCGCCGGCTGGACTTCGCCTACGTGCAGGGCTCGGCCGTGGACGTGTGGAATGGCGGGCGCCACGGGGAGGAGACTCGCCTGGCGGCCATCGCCAAGACGCGCGGACGCGACCGCGGCCGCGGCAAGGGGCCGCGCCACGGCGGCAAGGGTCCACGCCCGGCCGGCAAGGGGAGGCGCCACGGATGAAAAAGGCCTCCTACCACAACCACACCTCCTTCAGCGACGGGGCGGAGAATCCCGAGGAGTTCTACTGGATTGCCCTCGATCAAGGGGTTGAGATTCTCGGTTTTGCCGACCACTACTACCGCGATGCGCCGAAGGTTGAGAAGGTGCCCGAGTGGGCCATGCAGCCCCACTTGGAGCAGCGCTACTTCGACGTGCTTGCCTCGCTGGCTCGGCGCGGCCGGATGGAGATCCGCACCGGGATGGAGTTCGACTGGCTCGACGGGTCGGCCGAGTGGCTCGCGCCAATGGCCAGCGACCCCCGGCTGGACTACGCCATTGGCTCGGTCCACTATCTCGGCTGCGAGAGCTTCGACTCCTCGCGCGCCTACTGGGAGAAGCTCTCGGAGGAGGAGGTCAATGCCGCCAACCGCCGTTACTGGATAACCGTCCGCGAGATGGCTGAGAGCGGCCTCTTTAACATCGCCGGCCACCTTGACCTCATCAAGAAGTTCGACTTCTATCCCACTGAGGATGTCACCCCCCTCATCCGCGATGCCCTCGATGCCATCAAGGCCGCGGATATGACCGTGGAGCTCAACACCTCGGGTTGGGCCAAGGACTGCAAGGAGTGCTACCCCAGTGAGGCCATCCTCCGCGCCTGTCTCCACCGCGAAATCCCCGTCACCGTCTCGGCCGATGCCCACCGCGCCCGCTTCGTCTGCGCCAACTTCAACCGCGCTTACGAGCTGCTCGCCCGCGTAGGCTACACCCAGATTGCCCGCTTCCGCAACCGCGAGCGCTTCCTTGAAGCGCTGGAAGCCTGATTCCGAAAGGACCTTATGCCTGTTTATCTCCTCTGGCCGATTTCGATTGTGCTGGCGCTCGTGCTCTTTAGTTTGGCCGTCTTTATCCACGAGCTGGGCCACTTCGTCGTGGCGCGGCTGTTGGGGCTGCGCGCCGATGTCTTCTCCATCGGCTTTGGGCCGGCGCTCTGGAAGCGGCAGCTGGGCAGCACCGAGGTGCGCCTTTCGGCAATTCCCTTCGGCGGCTACGTCTCCCTGCCTCAGCTCGACCCCGAGGGGATGGAGAAGCTGCAGGGCGGCGGGGAGCATCTGCCCCCGGCCGCGCCCTGGAAGCGCATCCTCGTGGCCGTGGCCGGGCCGATGGGCAACGTGGTCTTGGCTCTGATTTGCGCCTGCGCTATTGCCTGGTTCGCCCCGCCCGAAGCGACCGGCGCCTCCACGGAGATTGGCTATGTGGAGCCCAAGAGCAACGCCTGGGCTGCCGGGCTGCGCGTGAAGGACCGCATTGTGACGGTTGAGGGGCGCGCGGTGCAGTCGTGGGCGGACGTGATGACCGAGTGTATGCTGGCCGGGGGGAGCAATGAGACGGTCCGCCTGACGATTGAGCGCGTCGGCGAGCGTCGGGAGATTGCCACTGTGCTCGATGCACCCCTGGGCGATGCCGAGAGCGGGATGTGGACGATTGGCGGGGTGATGCGCGGCCCGCTCGAGTTGGGCATCTCCGAGGTTTCCCCCGACACCCCTGCCGCGCAGGCCGGGCTCCAGGCCGGCGAGGTCATCCTCACGGTCAATGGCGAATCCTTCACCCACTTTGCCCAGATTCAAGAGCGCGCCGACCCGCTGGCCCCAGTGGTGCTGCAGGTTCGCCCCTTCATCCAGCCTGAGGCACCGAGCCGCACCGTCACGGTCCAGCCGGCGGTGCTCGAGGCGATTGCGGGCGAGGCAACGGACGCCAAACCGCGTCTGGGCGTGGTGTTGGGCTTCTTCACGCAGCGGCACTTCCAGTGGATGACCGATCGGAGCGTCGGGGCGCAGATACGCTCGGATGCCGCCGGGGTTTGGCGCGTGCTGAGCGCGCTCACGGCCCCCAAGCACGCCGGCGAGCGCGGCCGCGTGGCCAAGAGTCTGGGCGGGCCACTGGCGATCTTCACCATCCTCGTACAGGTTATCCAGGTGGGGCTGTGGGTAAGCCTGGGCTTCCTGCGCCTGATTTGCATCAACCTAGCCATCCTCAACCTCCTGCCCCTGCCGGTGCTCGATGGTGGGCACATCCTCTTTGCCCTCTTTGCCACGGTCGCGCGCCGCGAGGTGCCGGCCAAAGTGGTGGGCTACCTCACCAACGCCTTCGCGGTCCTGCTCATCGGCCTGATGTTGTGGTTCCTGTACAGCGACGCGATGCGCCTCTTCTAGAAAGGAGCCCGGTATGACGCTACGCACCCAAACCCGCCGTCTCCACATCGGCCCTGTGGCCATCGGGGGCGGCGCGCCTATCTCCGTCCAGACGATGGCCAACGTCCCGACGGCCGACACCGCCGCCGTCCTCCGCCAAATCGACCGCGCGGCCGACTTGGGGTGCGATCTCTTCCGCGTGGCCGTCCCCGACGCCGAGGCCGCCGCCACGCTCAAGCCCCTCTGCGCCAAGAGCCGTCTACCCCTCATTGCCGATATCCACTTCGACTACCGCCTCGCCCTCGCCGCCATCGAAGCCGGTATCGACGCGCTGCGGATCAACCCCGGCAACATCGGCGGTGCCGACCGCGTCCGCGCCGTGGTGGAGGCCGCCAAGGCCCGCCACATCCCCATCCGCATTGGGGTCAACGGTGGTTCGCTAGGCAAGCAGCTCCTGGCTAAGTATGGCACGGCCACCCCCGAGGCCCTAGTCGAGAGCGCCCTCGACCACGTCCGGCTGCTTGAGGAGCTCGACTTCCGGGACATCAAGATCTCCGTCAAGGCCTCCGACATTCCCCGCACCCTCGCGGCTTACCGTCTGCTGGCCACCAAGGTCGATTACCCCCTGCACCTGGGCCTCACCGAGGCCGGCACCGCCCTGCGCGGCACCGTCACCTCCTGCGTCGCGCTCTCGCGTCTGTTGGAAGAAGGCTTGGGCGACACCCTGCGCATCTCGCTCACCGCCCCCATCGAGGAGGAGGTCCGCGTGGGCGTTGAACTCCTGCGCGCGTGCGGTCTACGTGCGCCCGGGGCGTGGGTCACCTCCTGCCCAACCTGCGGCCGCACCCAGGTCGATGTCCGCGCTGCCGCCGACCGCGTCTCCGATGAACTCGAGCGCTTCTACCGACTTCACCCCCAGGCTAAACGCCTGCATGTGGCCGTGATGGGCTGCGTAGTTAACGGGCCAGGTGAGGCGCGCGAGGCCGACCTCGCCCTCTGCGGTGGCAAGGGCACCTTCGCCCTCTACCGGCGCGGCGAACATCTCGCCACCCTACCGGCCACCGAAGCCGTCGATCGCCTCCTTGCTCTTCTCGCCGAACTCTCCTGCTAGCGCTATGACTGCCGCTCCCTACCGTCCGCTCGTCATCGTCCCTACCTACAACGAACGCGAGAATCTGGCACCGTTCCTGACGGCTGTCCTCGCCGCCCTGCCCATTGCCGATGTCCTAATTGCCGATGATGCCTCCCCAGATGGCACCGGCCTCCTGGCCGAGGAGTTAATCCGCCGCGAAGCCCGGCTTCACATTGTGCACCGTCGCCGCAAAGAGGGCCTTGGCCGCGCCTATGTCTGCGGCTTCCGCTGGGCCCTCGCGCGGGACTATTCGCACATCCTGCAGATGGATGCCGACTTCTCGCACGACCCCAAGGACCTCCCCCGCCTCCTCGCCGCCGCCGCCCAGGCCGACCTCGTCATCGGCTCGCGCTACAAGGGCGGCGTGCGCGTCCTCAACTGGCCCTTGCGCCGGCTCTTCCTCAGTTATGGCGCAGGGATTTATGTCCGCCTGCTCACACGCTTGCCGGTGATGGACCCCACCGGCGGCTTCAAGTGTTTCCGCCGCGAAACGCTCGCCGCCATTCCCCTCGAGCGCATCGCCGCCCAGGGCTACGGCTTCCAAATCGAGACCACCTACGCCGCTTGGCGGCGCGGCTTCACCATCCGCGAAATCCCCATCGTCTTTGCCGACCGCACGGCCGGCACCAGCAAGATGTCCTTGGCCATTGCCCAAGAGGCCATTGTCCTGGTCCTCAAACTGGCCCTTAAAACCCTTACGCGCGCCGATCGGCGCGCGTAAGGGGGAAACCTTTAAGCAATTCGTCGGCGCATTATTTGCGCTCGGGCGCGGCAAGCAGTTCCCGGGCGCGGGCAAGAGCGTCGAGCACGTGGCTGTGAACGTTGGCCTGGCCGATGCGGTCAAGGAAGCCCGAGCGCACCATCAACATCAGCGGCTGGGCTGTCACCCCCGAAAGGACAAGGGTGACACCACGGGCCTGCGTATGGGCGAAGACCTCTTCCAGGGAGTGCAGGGCGGTGGCATCGAGCATCAGCACGTGGCGCATCCGCAGGATGAGGACGCGCGGGAGCTTGTGGGCGTGCGAGAGGAGGGTGTCCTTGAACTTGTCAGCCGCGCCGAAGAAGAGCGCGCCGTAGACCTCGAAGACTTCCACGCCGGGGGGCACCACCACGCCGGGCTGACCGAGATCGTCGGCGCGCTTCTCCTCCTCGCGTTCAACCAAGAGGCGGGTAATGTCGCGCGCCTCGGTCGATTCGCCCATGCGGCGGATGAAGAGGAAGGCGGCCAAGAGCACACCGGCCTGAATGGCCACGGTCAAATCCACAAAAACCGTCAGCAGGAAACTGGTGAGCATCACCAGGACATCCGAACGCGTGCTCTTGAGCAGGCTCTTGACCAAGTGCCACTCGCTCATATTGTAGGCCACGATGGCGACCACGCCGCCGAGAGTAGCCATCGGCACGAGGGCCGCGTAGCGCCCGAGGAAGAGCATCACCAGTAGCAGGAAGAGGGCGTGGAGGATGCCGGCCACGGGCGTTTGGCCGCCGTTCTTAATGTTGGTGGCGGTGCGGGCGATGGCACCTGTGGCGGGGATGCCGCCGAAGAGGGGGGAGAGGATGTTGGCAATGCCCTGGCCGATGAGCTCGGTGTTGGAGTTGTGGCGCTTGCCGATCATACCGTCGGCCACCACGGCCGAGAGGAGCGACTCAATCCCCGCAAGCAGCGCAATGGAGATGGCCGGGGAGAAGAGCGCGCGGATGTCCAACTGGCGCCAGTCGAGTTTCGGGAAGGCGAAGCCCATCCCGCCGGAGACCTCGGGGAACTTGCTGCCGATGGTGGCCACTTCCAGGCCGTAGCGCTTGAGCACCAGGGCGATGATGGTGGTCAGAACAATGGCGACAATCGAGCCTGGCACGCGCTTGGTCACCTTCTTCCAATAAATGCAGATGACTAGCGTGATGGCTGAGATGGCCACGGCCGCCCAGTTGACGGTGGCGATGGACTTGGCGTAGATGGCGAGCTTGCCGACGAAGTCGCCAGGCATCTTGGCACCAGCGAGCGCGGCTGTGCAGTCCAGCCCGAGGAGCGCCTCAATCTGCCCGGCAAAGATAATCAGTGCAATGCCCGAAGTGAAGCCCACGGTCACAGGATAGGGAATGTACTTAATGATGGAGCCTAGACCGCAAAGCCCCAGGAGCACCAGAATAATCCCGGCCATTACCGTGGCGGCCAAGAGCCCCGTGGCCCCAAACTGCGAGTAGACACCATAGATGATCACGATGAAGGCACCGGTTGGCCCGCCAATCTGCACTCGGCAGCCGCCGAAGAGCGAAATGGCCACACCGGCCACCACGGCCGTCACCATCCCCGCCTGGGGCGGCAATCCGGCCGCGATGGAGAAGGCGATCGCCAGCGGCAAGGCCACCGCCGCCACAATCAAGCCCGCCACGAGGTCCGCAGCGAAGGTCTTCCAGGAGTACCCTTCGCGCAGACAGGTCCACAGTGCCGGGCGAAAGCGCTCCAGCCCGGCCCCAATCAGTTGCTTCCATTGTACGTGAATCATACGTCTCTCTTCCTGATTAAAGCGCAACGCGGCAGAACTCTCCGCCGCGTTGTGCTTACTCTACGCTCTGCGCCGCGATTACTCCGCAGCGGCAAAGTCGGACTTACCGACGCCGCAGGTCGGGCAAACCCAATCTTCGGGCAGCTGCTCGAAGGGGATCCCGTCATTCTCGGCCGGGTCGTAGACATACCCGCAAACTTGGCAAACGTACTTCATGTCAGTCTCCTTTCAAGGTTGAATAGACGCGGTTATGATACCACAACGGGGTCGACTCTGTCACCCCTTTCCGGCTCAAAAAGATGAGCGTGGCGGAAGTCTATCGAAAGCGCGCACCGCTCCCCGTGGCGCACCGGCGCATCGCTCGGCAAGCGTGCAATCAGCCGGCTGCCCCCCACGGCAAAGTGAACAAAGGCTTCTGAGCCCATCTGCTCGACAATCTCGACCGTACCGGAGAGCTGCCCGGGCGGCACAGCGGCACGGTCGGCCAGGGGCTCGGCCCGCAACCGCTCGGGGCGCACCCCAAAGAGCAGCGCGCGCCCCACCGCCACCGACGGAGGCACAAACCCCTCCGGCGGCTGCAAGAGCCCCCCCTCGGCGCGCAGGCTCCCCCCCTCGGCCACGCGCACGGGCAGAAAGTTCATCGGCGGGGTACCGATAAAGCCCGCGGCAAAGCGATTGCGCGGCTCATTGTAGAGGCGTACGGGGTCGTCCACCTGGCGGATGTGCCCACCCTCCATCACCACAATCCGGTCGCCCAAGGTCATCGCCTCAGTCTGATCATGCGTAACGTAGAGGATGGTTGCATCAAGCCGGTGGTGGAGCCGGTGAATCTCCTCGCGCATCTCCACGCGCATCTTCGCATCGAGGTTCGAGAGCGGTTCGTCAAAGAGAAAGACCTTCGGCTGGCGGACAATCGCCCGCCCCAATGCCACGCGCTGACGCTGACCTCCAGAGAGATTCTTGGGCAACCGCTCTAGCAACTGCTCCAAGCCCAAAGCCTCAGCCGCCTCGGCAATCCGCCGTTCGATCTCCACGCGCGGGGTCCGGCGTAGCTTAAGCCCAAAGGCCATATTCTCGCGCACGGTCATGTGCGGATAAAGCGCATAGTTCTGGAAAACCATCGCGATATCGCGATCTTTCGGCGGAAGCGTATTGACCACCCGCCCATCAATCGCCACCGTGCCACCAGAGATCTCTTCGAGCCCGGCGACCATCCGCAAGGTCGTGCTCTTGCCACACCCCGAGGGGCCAACTAGGACCAAAAACTCGCGGTCGGCCACCTCCAGGTCAAAATCCTCCACGGCCACCACGCCGCCGGCGTAGACCTTCCGTAGATGATGGAGTGAAACGCGGCTCAAGGGCTGCGAGCGATTGCTTACGAACCGGGATGGACGAAGGGCTCGCCCGCCTTACACATCGGGCAATCGGCCGGCTCCCACACCTGCGGCTCAATGTGAAGCAACGCGAAGGTGGGATAATCAAACTTCGCCTTCCCGCCCGAACGATCGACCAGCACCAACACCGCAGCCACTTCGCCACCGGCAGCCTTCACAATGTCAATCGTCTCCTGGACGCGCCCGCCACGCGTAATCACATCCTCGGCCACCACATAACGCTGACCGGGAACGATCTTGAAGCGGCGCATCGTGAGCATCCCCTCAGCATTCTTCTCGGCAAAGATGCACTGCGTACCCAGCGCCTTAGCCACCTCGTGGCCCACCAAAATGCCGCCGAGCGCCGGCGAAATCACGCCATCCACCGGCCCAATGTCCGCCTCGCCCTTCATCCGGCGCACCAACTCCGCACAGAGCGTCTGGGCATGATGCGGCCAACGCAACACCTCGGCACACTGGAAGTAGCGATTGGAATGAAGCTTGGAACGCAACTCAAAATGGCCCTCCAGGAGCGCCTTGGTCTCCTTGAAGATTGCCAACACATCATCGTCAGTCATCGTTTTCCCTTTCTGATGGGCTCTGAAGAACACGCGCAGTATAGCACAACGCTTTGCCAATGACCAGAAACATTCAGCCGCCGAGCACCCCCGGCGGCTGAATGAGCATCCCGATCCCAAATGTTAGGCCATCGCGCCCAACTGCTGGGCAATGGACTTCTGCGTATCGGTCTCCGAAGAGAGGATGGCGACCACCTGCTGGAACCCAGCCTGGATCTGCTCAAGGATGGCTTGAAGCTCCTCCTGACTCTCCTCGAGCTGGCGGCGCATCTGGGCCAAGAACTTCTCGGTCTCCGAAAGATCGGCCGAGGCCATGCCCGACTCGTAGTTAGCATAGGTGCCATAGGCGCTCACGCCGGTAGAGGCCACCCCCAGTCCGGTGTTGAGCAGCTGCGTAGCGGTCTGCACAATGCGCATCGTCGAGCTAACGGCCGCACTGGCCGCCGTTCCGATCGAGACGAAGCTGCAGGCCAAGCCGGCGGCCATAATCGCCAGAGAGTAGGCCACCGAGGCAATCATCTTGGCCACATCGTCACTGATCTCGCCGCCAAAGGCCTTGACAAGCGCACTAATCCCCTTGGCCAAGCCCTCAATAATCTTATCGGCCGCGCCGGTTTCACTCAGAACCATCGAGCCCACCGCAATCGCCGCGCCAATGCCTGCGGCAATGCAGGGGGCCGCCGCGCCTGCGGTTGCCACGCAGGTGACAATCGCCGCCACCACCGCAAGCGCCGCAAGCAACCACCCGAAGATCTTGGAAATCTTATTGGCCTTGGCGGCCTTATCCATCTCGTCGAGAGACTTCTGGAGCTTCTCCATCTGATCCTTGTGCTGGGTTTCGAGGTTATTCTTCTGCACCTCAATCCGATCGCGCGCCATTTCGGCCTGCTGCTCGTCATTCTCCAACTGAAGATAGGCAATCAGCTTCTCAAGATCTGCCTCCTTGGCCTTCATATCATCAGGGTTATCCAACGCCGGCACCCCGGTGGCACCGGTGGGGGTGCCAACCTCAGCGGTCTGCATCGCCGGGGCGTTGCTCACGCGAACCGACCGCTCGCTTCCGAGCAACCCAGCCACCTCCTTGACCAGCGTCTGGGCCTTCTCGGTGATGCCCAAGCCTTTGGCCATCTCAGCAGCTTGGTTGACATAGACCGGCCGCTGACGGGCCTGCTCATTGATTCCAGGGATTTCTGCCATAGCTCCTGCGCTCCTCTCTCTTCCACACTTTACACTTACTGCTGCTCAATTTTGGCCTTAAGTTCGGCGGCCTTGGCCCGATACGCTTGCCCGCGCTCGGTGTTCTTGGGGGCGAACTCCTCAAGGGCAGTCAACGCCGAGAGCGCGTTGGCGCGGTCGCCCTTCGCCCAGAAGCATTCGGCAGCGTGATACTGCGGCCGGGGATCCTCCAAATCCAAGAAAGAGGCGTAACCGTAGGCCGTGAGTGCCTGGTCAAACTCCTTCTTCACCTGATAGACGGCCCCGAGCCCCATCCAGAACTTCGGCGAGAGGTGGTTGAACACCACCAAGAAGGTGAAAATCTTCTGAGCATCCTCAATGCGGCCAGTCTGATAAAAGTTGAAGCCCACCGAGTAGACGGCCTCCAATTCACTCTCCGAGATGCCCCTGACTGCACCGAGGGTGTAACCCTCCATCAACTTCTTGGCGGCGGCCTCAATCTGCTCTTTGGTAATCTCTGCCATAATCGGGATCCTTTCTTAAAGGGGGTGTGGGGGTGAATATGCCTTAAATCATTGCTTCACGCTGCGCGTCAATGCTCTCCTGCAGACGCTTCGCGTAATCATCCAGCGCCTTCAGGATGGTCTTGGCCGGCGCCTCGCGCTGAATCATCTGCGCTTCGCGGTCATCATCCTTCTCCAGCGACTCCTTGTTCAAAATCGTCTGCACATCGGCCGCGCTCAACTTCATCACTTCAATCAACGCGCGCAGTTCATCGTCATTCAACTTGCCCCACTGCTCATCAATCTTACCCGAAAGTGAAGCCAGCTGATCCTGGAGCGTAACCGACTCCGCCTCCAACTGTGTCTTGGTGGCCTGAGCGGTCTCCAGATTCGTCCGCGCCACATCGAGATTGGCGGAAGCCCGCGCGGCAGTATTCTGGGCATTGGCGAGCACCTGCTGGGCCTGCGCCAGATTTGCCTGCGCCTGCGCTTGACGGGCCGCGAAGTCGGCATCGCTCTCATCAGGCGCCTGCGTCAGTCCATCGAGCTCGGCCTGGGCATTATCGACAAAGCCCTGGGCGGTCACCACCTCGTGCTGCGCCCGGTCACTCACCCGCTGAGCGGAGGACACATCGCGCTGGGCCTGCTGAATGATGGTATCCTGGCGCGAAATCTCCTGCTCCTTCGCCGAGATGGCCGCCTCAATCTCCTCCATCTCACGGGCATACTGGTCAATCTTGGTATACGCCTCGGAGTGGGCAGAAGCCTGCTGCGCGTTCATCGCCTCAATCAGATCAAGCACCGATGCCAAGCGCTCGCGCGCCATCTTCAAGCGCTTTTCCTCATCCTCCAACTGCATCTGGGCGAGCAACTTCTCCAAGTCGCCCCCGCCCGCCGCAACGCGCACATTCGCGCCCCCCAGAATCGGGGCAGAGGCCTGCGAGCCGCTCATCTCGGCCACGTTCTCGGCGGCGGAAGCCAGGTTAATCGCCGAGACATTCGCCTTCAAATCCGCTGCATTGACATTCAGTTCCATAAACGTATTCCTCCGTTCTGCGTGGTATACGCACGAATGCCGAGCGAGGTTACAGAAAAAGTTTCGCTCCGTACAACTTTTTATCCGGTCCTTAATCCGGCGTGACAAACTCCAAGAGTTGCCCAAAGACCGCGCCGACGATACCCGGCTCGCTCCGCTTCTCCACCTGCCCCCGCCGCTGCCGGAAGAGCCACCGTAACATCGCCGTATCGCCGAAGGCTCGCGACCAAATATTATGCCCCGCGTTTGGATATTCGGTGTACTTGGTAGCCACCCCCGTCTGCGAGAGGGCCGCTATCAATCGCCGCGTGCAATCCACTGGCACCGAACTATCGGCCGAACCGTGAAAGGCCCAAATCGACGTCGTTGCCGCCGCCTTTACTGCCGCCTCCTGCGTTGACCCGCCTCCGCAGACCGGCACAGCCGCAGCAAAGTAGTCCGGCCACCGCGCGATGGCATCCCAGGTGCCAAAGCCGCCAAGTGAGTAACCGCCAATGTAGATCCGCTCAGGGTCGGCCACGCCCTGACACACCAGTTCGTCCAAGTGCTCCTTGACGGTCTTCAACGCCGGGGCCGGATAGCGCGGCAAGCGGTAATCGGGCTTGAAGGCAATCGTCCGCACCCAGGCATTGCCTTGCGTGCACTGCGGCAAGAGGTAGAGCGCGGGGGGAATGGTGCTGTCCACTAGAACCGTCTTGTAGAGCGCGTTGAAGGGGCCTAACTGCGCGGCATTATCCTGCCCGCACTCGCCGCTCCCGTGCAACAGCACCACCACTGGCACCGGCAAATCCTTGGGCTGATACTTCCGCCAAACCCGCACCGGCATTGTCTCGCCAAAGGCGTTGGTAAGCACCTCGGCCGAAAACTGCTCAGCCATCGAAAACTGAGCTTCGGCCACCGAGCACGCCAAGAGCCCCCACCCTAGGCAAAGCCCTGCCACCACCGAACCGAATCGCCGCAGCCACTTGCCCATCGCCGCCTCCTAGCGCCTTAGCGCCGCACCTCCACCTTGCCCCATGCCTCCAACTTCGAGGCAATGAAGTCCACGCACTGCGCCTGCGCCTCTTTGGCATTGGCGCGTGTGACGGGGATCACCGGCCCGCACGCAAAGCGCACCGGGATTTCCGGATTAACCGGTCCAAAATCCTTCGTATACTTTCCCACCCCCAAGAAGGCCGTCTGCCCAGCCACCGGAACCACCGGCACCCCGGCATTCTGGGCCAACTTCACCCCCAAGGTATTGAAGTGGTGGCAATCAAAGTAGGGCTGCCGCGTCCCCTGCGGATAGAGTAGCACCGAGGCCTTATCCTCCCGAATGAAGCGCTCGCCCTGCTCCAACACCGCCTTCAAATCCGCGCGCGGGTCCGTCCGCCCCACCGGGATTGCCTTACGCGAGGCAAAGGTCTTGCCCACCCATGGCATCCCCAGTAGCGAAGATTTGAGGACAATCGCCACCTCCCCATACGCTAGCAGCAGCGGCGGGAAGGCAAAGGTCTCGTAAAGACTCATGTGGTTTGAGACCACCACCACCGGCCCCACCCCCTTCAGTTGGTCGAAGCCCTCCAAGATAACCTCCGTCCCCAGACGCTCGGTCTCCCAAAAGAGGTGGAAGCCACACTCCTGCCAACGCACATTGTCAAAGGTCCCCCGACGGGCCAACCACCCCCCACGCAACATTGAGCCCCCCAACGCACGCAGATTGAAGGCGAGCGAGGTCATCACCCCGGCTTTCCGCGGCTTACCCAACGCCTCCGGCGGCGTCCGATAAGACCCCGTCTCTTGGAACTGCTTGATAAACGCCTCAACATTCCGCATGGCTCTTCTCCTGACTTCTCTTCGCGCGCGCACGCGCGCTATTATAAGGTTATCCGTTCTCAGTTCACCAACTTCTGGGCCACCCGTTGACCCTTGGTCGGAAAGATTCCCAACAACGCCTGCTCGGCCACCTGGCGCGTATCCTCCGGGAAGTCCCCGCGCGTCATCCACTTCAAGTATGCGTGCCCCTCATGCGGATCGTTGGCCAAATCGCGCAACTTCGTCCCCTTCTTCTTCCCAAAGTTCACGCACACCTCGCCATTCATCCACCGCCAACGCCCCTGGCGATCGACATTCAGCGGATCCTGCGGATTGAACATCCGGTCCAACGCATCCACGCTCCGTGGCAAATCCGGATAGCGCGCCAGCTGCCCCACCAACACCTCCAGCGTGGCCTGCGCATCCGCTAAGGCCCCATGCGCATCAGCCCCCAAATCGCGATTGCAATAGAACTTCAAGGCCGCCGTCAGGTCGCGCGGCTCACGCTTGTGGTAGATCTTCTGGGCATCAACAATCGCGCGCCCATCGGGATGGAAGTCGCGAATACCGCAGCGCAGGAACTCCTCGTTGAGGATCTGCGCATCGAAATAGCCCACCGAGAAGCCTCCCAGGTCGCACCCCTCAAAGAAGGTAAAGATCTCGAAGGCCTTCTCGGCAAAGGTCGGGCAACTGGCCACCTCTGCGTCTGTGATCCCGTGAATAGCAATCGATTCCACCGGAATCTTCACCGTGGGATTAAGCAACCAAACCCGGTCATCGCGCGTTCCATCCGGATTCAACCGCAATGCCGCCAACTCAATAATCCGATCTGCCCGCGGACTAATCCCCGTCGACTCAATATCAAAGACAATCAACGGCCGCCGCAACACTATGGGAAAGTCAAACTTCATACCTCATAGTATAGCACATCCCAGCCCGGCGCGTGAGCCGCTTACCGAAAGGCCACTCCTCCTCCTGCTTTCTGCAGTTCTGTGGCGCGACATATTGGCCGCGCAGCGAGCGCCTGCCCCAAAGCTCCCGGCCGCTCCAATGGCCGCGCTTTCGCTACTCCTCCGCCGCGGAAATAAGCCGCGATCGGGGCGGGCGCAAATGGGAGCCGCCCGATGTTGGGTTGCCCCCGCCGCCCTTTCACGGCCCACAAGGCCCCTCACGCGAGCGACAGCGCACACCTCCGCAGAAAAATGCAGAAGGAAAGGAACGGCGGCGCGGATTATCACGCGGCGCGGAGAGAACTAACCGCTCGGCGAAGCGCAACTAATAAGGCCCCGTCTTATTGGCAATAAGACCCCGTCTTATTCGCAACAAGACCCCGTCTTATTGGCAACAAGGCGGGGCCTTATTTATTCAAGTCGCTCGGGAAGCGAGTTAACCCAGCGCTTCAGATAAGGGTGCAGCGCAAAAAGGGCTTTGCTTTTGGGGTTTGGTTTGCTACAATGTGCGGCACGTTTGCGTTGATTTGGAAAGCGCTCCGGCTTGCGGACGCAGACGTCTTGGAACTGCACGCTAAAATGGAGGCACCGGGAGTTTCCCCATGGCGGCGGCAGGACGTGCGAGTGCACGGTCTGTCGTTTTCTTTTGGGGGCTTTGCGGTCCTGAAAGGACACTATGAGCAAGTTGTTGACACGGCACATTTACACCTCGGAATCGGTTTCGGAGGGGCATCCTGACAAGGTGGCCGACGCCATCTCGGACGCGATTTTGGATGCGTGCCTGGCCTTGGATGATCGCGCGCATGTGGCGTGCGAGACGGCCTGCGGGAAGAATCTGGTGGTGAACCTGGGCGAGATTACTTGCCGGGGCTTTGAGACGCTGAACACGAAGGCGATTGCCCAGGAGATCATCCGGCGCGTGGGCTATGACAATCCGGCCGAGGGTTTCTGCTGGCAAGACTTTACCTATATCAATAACCTGCACACGCAGTCGCCGGACATTAACCAGGGGGTGAGCCGGGCCGACCCGGAGGAGCAGGGCGCAGGCGACCAGGGGATGATGTATGGCTACGCCACCAACGAGACACCCGAGTTTCTGCCCCTGCCGGTGGTCTGCTCGCACCGTATCCTTGCGCGCCTGGCCGAACTGCGCCACAGCGGGGCAATTGAGTGGCTGCGGCCGGACTCCAAGGCGCAGGTCTCGGTGCTCTACGAGGGCGGAAAACCCCAGGAGATTACCTCGGTGGTCTGCTCGCACCAGACGCGGGAAGTGAGCGAAGAGACCATCCACGCAGGGTTGGAAGCGGTCATCCGCGAGGTGCTCGCACCCACGGGGCTGCTGACGAACCGGACGGCCTTCCACCTAAACCCCACCGGGCGCTTTGTGATTGGCGGTCCGGCCGGAGACGCAGGAGTGACCGGGCGCAAGATTATCGTGGATACCTACGGCGGCGTGGGCTCGCACGGCGGTGGAGCCTTTTCGGGGAAGGATCCCTCGAAGGTCGATCGCTCGGCGGCCTACTACGCGCGCTACGCGGCCAAGCAGATTGTCGCGGCGGGGTTGGCCGAGAAGTGCGAGATTCAGGTGGCCTACGCCATTGGGCTGGCCAAGCCGATGAGCATCAATGTTTCCACCTACGGCACCGGGAAGGTGAGCGAGGAGGCGCTGGCGCAGTTGCTCCTTTCGGGCGAACTCTTCGACTTCCGCCCCGCCGCACTCATTCGCGACCTAGATCTCACCCACCCCAAGGGCTGGTCCTACTCCGAAAACTGCACCTACGGTCACTTCGGCCGCACCATGGTGCCCTGGGAACGCCTCGACCGCGTGGAGGCGCTGCGCGAGGCGTTTGCTACCCGCTAGTGCGGGCAGATAAGAGATGAAAGATGACAGCGGCCTGTCCGTTGAAGGACACGCCCTGTCATCTATTTCTATCATCTCCCCTCTATTTTTCTGCAAAGGTCTAACTTTTCTGCTATAATGCGGGGCGTTGTATCACCGTTTTGATGGAGAGAGACATGAGCGCAACAGTGACCGTTGAAATCTGTATGGGCACCACCTGTTATGTGATGGGCAGTGCTCAATTAGCCGGTATTGCCGAACGCCTGCCGGAAGAGTGGAAGAGCTGCGTGACCGTGAAGGGAATGCGTTGCACTGGCGCTTGCCAGAAGGCTGAGCAGTTCGGGCGCGCCCCCTTTGTGCGGGTGAATGGCGAGATTATCGCCGAGGCGGACGAGGGGAAGATCCTCTCGGCCATTCGTGCGGCTCTTGAGCAGTAATTGAACGCGGACAAAGAGAGGAAGTGTTATGGCTATCCCGATGATTAGCGAAGCCGACCGCCTGCGGCGCGAGGTGCTGGCCTATGTGATTAAGGCTGTCAAGGCCGGAACCTATGGCGACATTGACCGGATCCCGATTAAGATGCGCCCGAAGGGGCAGCCCTTCTCGCGTTGCTGCATCTATAAGGACCGCGCAGCCCTGCGTTATCGTTGCATGTCCGCCCTCGGCTTCCGCGTGGAAGATGAAACCGATGAGCTTAAGACGCTCCAATCCTACGCCGAGGACCTAAAGGATAATCCGCCGGCCGCCGACCCCTTCCTGACCATCTTCCCGGACGCCTGCTCGGCGTGTATGGAATCGCAGATTATGGTCACGAATATGTGCCGCGGCTGCTTGGCCCGCCCCTGCACCAATATCTGCCCGCGCAAGGCCATTCAAGTGCGCAACGGCCGCGCGCGCATCTCCCACGAGCTGTGCATCAACTGCGGCAAGTGCGCCGAGGTCTGCCGCTACCACGCCATCATCCAGGTCCCGCTCGCCTGCGCCGATGCCTGCCCCGTGGGCGCCATTGGTAAGACCGATGACGGCCGCGTAACCGTCGACCACGAAAAGTGCATCCGCTGCGGCAAGTGCATCAAGGCCTGCCCCTTCGCGGCCATTATGCAGAGTAACCAGGTGGCCCATGTGGTCCGCGCCATCGCCGAGGGCAAGAAGGTCATCGCCCTGGTCGCCCCCGCCATCAATGGCTTCTTCCCAACCGAGCCCGGCAAGCTCTACACCGCCCTGCGCCAAGTCGGTTTCTCGGCGGTCTACGAAGTGGCCCGCGGCGGCGATGACACCGCCATTGCCGAGGCGGCCGAGTGGGCCGAACGCAAGGCCGAGGGCGCGCCCTTTATGACCACCAGCTGCTGCCCGGCGTGGATTGAGTGCGTGGAGCGTCATATCCCCGAGCTCAAGCCCTACGTCTCCTCCACCCCCACGCCGATGGCCTACACCGATAAGCGCGCGAAGGCTGACCATCCGGACGCGGTGACCGTCTTCATCGGCCCGTGCATGGCCAAGCGTACCGAAGCCCACAAGCACGGCTCGCCCGACTATGTCATCACCGCCGAGGAGATTGGCGCCTGGTTGATGGCCGAGAACATTCAGCTTGACGACCTGGAAGCCAGCGAGCCCGAGCTCTCCGGCACCCAGTATGGCGCCGAGTTCGCCATCAGCGGCGGCGTGGCCAACGCTGTGGCCCACTATCTGCCCGAAGGCGTCCCCACCCCGACGGTCTTCAAGATCAACGGCCTCAACAAGAAGAACATCGCCCTCCTGCGCGTCTTCGCCAAGACCAAGAAGGCCCCGGCGGAGATTATCGAAGTGATGGTCTGCCCAGGTGGCTGCGTGGCCGGCCCCTGCGCCATCAACACCCCCGAAGACGCAGCCAAGCTCATCCAGTCTCGCCGCCCTGAAGGCTTCAAGTAAGATGGCTGGCGATATCGCCTGCATCGGCGCCGGGTACATCGGCGGCCCCACAATGGCCGTCATTGCCAAGATGTGCCCCGAGCGCCAGGTGTGGGTGGTAGATTGCGACGAAGCAAAGATTGCCGCCTGGAACTCCGAGGAACTCCCGGTCTACGAGCCGGGCTTGAAGGAAGTTGTGCTCGCCTGCCGCGGGCGCAACCTCTTCTTCTCCACAGACATTGCCGGGGCCATTCGGCGTTGCGACCTTATCTTCGTGGGCGTGAACACGCCAACCAAGACCTTCGGCGAAGGGGCGGGCTACGCCTCGGACCTGCAGTTCTGGGAGGCGGCCGCGCGCACCATCGCCGCCGAGGCCAATGGCGACAAGGTGGTCATCGAGAAGTCGACCCTGCCTGTGCGCACGGCCGACGCGATGGCCGCCGTCCTGCACACCCACCCGGAACACACCTTCACCGTCCTCTCCAACCCCGAGTTTCTGGCCGAGGGGTCGGCCATTGAGGACCTCCTTCACCCCGACCGCGTGCTCATCGGCGGACCCGAAACGCCCGCTGGCCGGGCCGCCGTGGCCGCGCTGACGGAGGTCTATGCCGCGTGGGTCCCGCGCGAGCGCATCCTCACCACGAATGTGTGGTCGAGCGAACTCTCCAAGTTGGCCGCCAATGCGATGCTCGCCCAGCGCATCTCCTCAATCAACGCCTTCTCGGCCCTTTGCGAGGTGACCGGGGCAGACGTTGACGAAGTGGCCAACGTGTTGGGGATGGACCGCCGGATTGGGCCGCACTTCCTCAAGGCCGGCCCCGGCTTCGGCGGCTCGTGCTTCAAGAAGGATGTCCTGAGCCTGGTCTACCTCTGCCGCCAGTTCGGCCTCACCGAGTGCGCGGACTACTGGGAAGGAGTCATCCGGATGAACGAGCGCCAGCAGCGGCGCATCGTCGAGCGCACGGTCCACGCCCTCTTCAACACCCTCTCGGGCAAGCGCCTGGCCCTCTTCGGCTTCGCCTTCAAGGCCAACACCGGCGACACGCGCGAGACCCCGGCCTTGGCCATCGCCCGCCGCCTCCTCGAAGAGCGCGCCCAGCTCGTCATCACCGACCCCCGCGCCCTCCCCAACGCGCGGCGGGACCTCGCGGGCGAGGCGGTCGACTTCTGTGAAGACCCCTACCGCGCGGCTGAGGGGGCCGATGCCATCCTGATCTTGACCGAGTGGGCCGAGTATCGCGCGTTGGACTGGGCGCGCATCTACCGCGCCATGCGCAAGCCCGCTCTTCTCTTCGACACGCGTAACCTCTTCGACCAGGCCGCCCTCAAAGCCCTTGGCTTCCGCGTCCTGGCCGTAGGCAAGCCCTAAGGGATTCCGCCAATGACCTCCTCTGACCCCGCAGCCGAGGCCGCCGCGCTCTTTACCGGCGGCTATTCTTGTGCCCAAGCGGTCCTCGCCGCGTGCGGACCGGCCTTGGGGCTCGACCGCGCCACGGCCCTACGCCTGGCCAGCGGCCTCGGGGCCGGTCTGGGCGGTCTGCGCGAAACCTGCGGGGCCGTGACGGCGATGGCCGCGGTGCTCGGTCTGCGCCACGGCACCACCGAGCCAATGGATGCCAAGACAAAGGCCGCCCTATACAAGGAGGTCCAGGCCGCGATTGCCGACTTCGAGGCCACCTTTGCCACGCACAACTGCCGCGAGCTCCTGCGCCGGGCCTCCATCGAGAAGCAAGCCGGCGTGGCCCCGGAGGAGCGCTCGGCGGCCTACTACGCCAAGCGCCCGTGCGAAGCCTTTGTCCGCTTCTGCGCCCAACGCGCCCTCCAATAGCCATCTATGCCGCGCGCGCTAGAACTCTGCCTGGTGCTCATGACCCTGCCGCTCTGGGGCGCGGCCATTCTCCTCATCGCGCTGGTGCTGGCCTTCGACCGGCCTATCTTCTTCCGCCAAGCGCGCCCCGGCCTCTACGGCCGCCCCTTCACCCTTATCAAGTTCCGCACGATGCGCCCGGGCCCCGAGGCCGACGCCGAGCGCCTGACGCGCCTCGGCCGCTTCCTCCGCGCCACCTCGCTCGATGAACTCCCCGAACTGCTCAACGTCCTGCGCGGCGAGATGGCCCTCGTCGGCCCCCGCCCGCTCCTGATGGCCTATCTGGCCGAATACACGCCCGCCGAGCACCACCGCCACGATGTCCGCCCCGGCATCACCGGCTGGGCGCAGGTCCACGGCCGCAACGCCATCACCCGCGCCGACAAGGTCCGCTACGACCTCGACTACATCGCCCGCCGCTCCACGGCCTTCGACTTCTACATCCTCTTCCTCACCATCTTTCACCTGCGGGGAAACTAATGCGCCACCTCTACGCTCTCCTCCTCACGCTCTGCTTCGCCCTGGCCGCCCCGCTCCGCGCCCAGCCCAATCCCTTCGAGGCCTCGGTGGAGACCGTGCGCGAAAACCGCGTCCCCTTGCGCATCCACCCGGCCAACAACCTCCAGACCCTTCAGGCCACGCTCAACGGCAAGCCCTGCACCCTCCTCTTCGATACGGGTGCCTCGCACACCACCTTCAACGATGCCTTCATTAAAGCCGCCTTTCCAGACCTCCCCCGCCAGCCGCTTATTCTGCCAGGCCAAACCAACGTCCGCCAGCGGCCCGACCTCATTCCCGTTGCCTCCCTCTCGCTCGGCAACACCACTCTGCGCGACTTCTACGCGATGGTCCTCCCCCTCGACCACCTCTCGCGCGCGGTCGGCACCCCCATCGACGGCATCCTCGGCGCTAACTCCATCGCCTACGCCCCCTGCCTCATCTCCCTGCGCCAAGCGGCCGTCACCTGGGCCCCTTCCGCCAACGCGCTCCCGGCGAACTTCGCCGCCGCCCCCGAGCTCCCCCTCGCCCCCGAGTGCGCGCCCCTCGCGCCCATCACCCTCCTGGCCCGCCGCACCCCTGAGGGCGCCCCCTGCCCCCTTTTGCTCGACACCGGCTCCTCCTACACCTTCCTGCCCACCTCCTTCTGGCCCGCTGCCGAGGAGACCCTCGCCCTCGCCGCCACCAACGTCAACGCCTCCAACCAGAAGCGCTACCGGCGCGGCCAGCCCGGTTCGCTCCTCCTCGGCGAGTGTTCGCTCCCCATCACCCCGCTCTTAACCGACCAGAACCACCACCAAATCGGTGCCGACCTCCTGGCAAACTACGACCTTTTCGTCGACTTCCGCCGCCGTCTCCTCAAGGTGCTCCCATGACCCCTGCCACCCGCGCCCTCGTCCTCCCCTTTGCCCTCTGGATCGGTGGCATCGTTCTCCTCCTCTTCCCGCATAGCTACGACGCGCCGGCCTACCTCTACGCCGCCAAGACCCTCCTCTGCGCCCTCGCTCTCCTCGTGCTCAAGCCCTGGCGCTATGCCCCCTGCGCCAAACAGCGCGGTGACCTCGCCCTCGGCCTCCTCGTTGGCCTAGCCGTCTACGCCCTCTGGGCCCTCCCCGAAAGCACCCCGTGGCCTGCCGTGACCGCCTGGTACCGCCGCTGGCTCGTAATGCTCCCCGGCGCACTCCCCGATTATAGCGCCTCCTGGTGCTACGCCTACCCAAGTCACCCCCTTCTCGCCCTGGTCAAACTGGTCGGCTCGGCCTTCGTCATCGCCCCCATCGAAGAGTTCTTCTTCCGCGGCTGGTTGATGCGCTCGCTCACCCAGCGCGACTGGCAGGAGCTGCCCCTGGGCAAGGTCTCCACCGCCGCCTTCTGGGCCACCGTGGCGGTCTTCGCCTTCGAGCACGACCGCTTCCTCGGTGGCGCCCTTGCCGGTCTGACCTACGGCGCCCTCGCCCGCAACACCAATTCCCTGCGTGCCCCCATCATCGCCCACGTCACCACCAACCTCCTCCTCGGTCTCCAAGTCCTCCTCGCCGGCCACTACCACTTCTGGTAATCCGCGCTCCCTGCCCGCGACGAAGCAATCTCCCCGTTATGCATTTAGGGGCAAGTGAGTGCGGGAGCGGGTTAGGATGTGGTATACTGCGCGATATGTCGAAAGCTAAGCGAGCGAACTTCTTGGAGAAGGTCGACCGGCTTGCCTTATGGGTGAGCGGGTTGACGGCCTTTGCGGTCTATCTCCTCTCGCTAGGGCCTTCAATTGGCATGGAGGATGCGGGGGAGTTGGCAACGGCAGCTGACGTGCTGGGGGTTCCGCATCCGCCAGGGTATCCGCTCTGGACGATGCTCTCGTGGCTCTTTTGCCGGGCCTTTGGGTGGGTGACATGGCAGGGGTGGCCGAATCCGGGTTGGGCAGTGGCATTGGCGTCGGCGGTGGCGGGAGCGGCAGCAGTGGGGGTGCTGGCGGCAGTGATTTCGCGCTCGCTGAAGGCGCCGTTGGGGGCGTTAGAAGGGGGAGAGACGGTACGCGGAATTACGGGAATCGGGGCGGCATTGGCCTTTGCCTTCTCACCGGGGATGTGGTCGCAGTCAGTGATTGTGGAGGTGTATGCACTGGGAGCACTCTTTTTTTCGCTAGTGATGCTCTTGGCGCTAGATTGGCTCGTGCAGCGGCGTGGTTGGACCTTGGTGTGGTTGGGGTTAGTCTTTGGGTTGGGGCTGACGAACTATCAGGTGTTGCTCTTGGCGGCGGTGCCATTGGGAGCGATGGTAGCGATTCGGCGGTGGCGTCTAGCGCGAAGTTTTCTCGCGGTGGCGATTCCGTTGGGGCTGACGATTTACCTGTTGCAACTGGGCGCGATGGAGAGCGCGGATGCACTTTCGACGCCAGGAGCACCAGTGATTTTGCGGCCGGAGGCGGCCGTTGAGGTGCGTTATCCCGGGGCACTGGCGCCGGAGGCGGCCGTTGAGGTGCGTTATCCCGGGGCACTGGCGCCGGTGTGGCTCTATGGCGCGTTGGCGGGGTTGGTGCTGGGGATGGCCGGCGTGGCGTGGGCGCGGCCGCGAGGGCGGTGGTGGGCGTTAGGTACCTTGGCCGGAGCACTTGGCGCGCTCTTGGCCTTCTCGGCGTGGCGCTTTGCAACGCGGGAGGTGCCCGAGGGTTTTGCGGGAACGCTCTACGGCTTTGGTCGGGCATGGGTTGTGCACGCAGTGGCATTGGGGGGGCTCTGGGCGCTCTGTTGGCGGTGGCGGCGGGCGCGACGCTTTGCCTTTGTGGTGAGTGTAGGGCAGATGGGGGCGTTGGGGTTGATGGCGCAGGGGCTGATGATGGGGCTAACGCACCCCACAACGGGGTGGTTCTGGTGGCCAATTGTGTGGAATGGAGTGGTGTTGGCGCTGGCGTGGCGGCTCTTGCCGGGCGGAAAGTGGGTGGCCGGGACGATTGGGGCAGCCGAGGCCGGGCTCGCGGTCTATGGCTATATGCCGCTGGCTTCCGACGCGCTAAATCCGGGGATGAATTGGGGGTATGCGCGGACGTGGGAGGGCTTTAAGCACGCGGTCTCGCGCGGACAGTATGAAGCAATTTCGCCGGCAAGCATCTGCTCGGTGGCCTATCTCCGGCAGCTGTGGGTCTATCTGGGGGACCTGCGGATGCAGTTTATGGGGCTAGGGATGACGTTGGGGGCGGCCGGGCTGGTGAGCGCGCTGGGCGTGGCGCGGCGGCGGGTGCAGGGTTATCGGGGAATGCGGCTGTGGCCGTGGGTGACGGTGGGGCTCTTTGTGATGATGTCGGCGGTGTTGGTGGCATTGGCGAATCCGACGGGGGACATCCAAGATGGCTTTATTCAGAAGGTGAAGTTCATTACCTCGCACCAGCTCTTCGCGGTGTGGATTGGCTACGGTCTGGCTTTGGCGGCGGTGGGGCTAGCCAAGTGGCGCGGGACCCGCGCGGCGGCGATTGGAGCAGGCGTGCTGGCTGCAGCCGTCGCGTTGGGGCCGATGGTGGAGAACTTCCGCGACCGCGAGTTGGTTCGGCGCGTTGGGGCCGCCGAGCAGACGGGGCACGACTTTGGGTGGCAGTTTGGGGCCTACATGATGGGCGGGGCCGAGCAGATCTTGGCCGAGGTGCGCGCAGATGAAGAGCCGCTCCCGGATCCCTTCTGGCCGCCGCCGATGAGTCCGGGGGCAGTCTACTTTGGCGGGACAGATGCCGGGCGCTTTGTGCCCACCTACCTGGCCTATGCCGTTGGCTTCCGGCCCGATGTCTGTGTGCTCACGCAGAATGCCTTGGCCGACCCCACCTATATGAATGTGGAGCGAGACCTCTATGGCGAGCAGCTCTGGCTCCCGACCGCCGATGAGGTCCGGACGGCCTTTACCGATTACACCAATGCGGTCCTGGCTGGAAAGCGCACGTCGCGCGGGAAGATTACCGAGGTCAATGGGCGCGTACAGATTAGCGGCTCGGCGGCCGTGATGGAAATTTGCGAGGAGCTGGCCCGGCAGATTTGGGAACGGAACCCTGAGCGGGACTTTTATCTAGAGGAGAGCTACCGGATGCCGTGGATGGATGCGGTGCTCGAGCCCGCGGGGCTGGCGATGCGCCTGCGGCGCGAGGTGGAGGGGCGCGACCTAGCGGCCGACCGCGCGCGGAATGATGACTTTTGGGATTGGATGGTGCGCCGGCTCATCACGCGCGCGGCTTATGGGCGGGACTTTGCCGCGCAGAAGAGCTTCTCAAAGTTGCGCTCCTCGCAGGCAGGGATTTATGCGCGCAACGGCCAGGCTGAGGCGGCCGAACGGGCCTTTGGCGAGGCGATGGCACTCTTCCCCATTTCGCCCGATGCCCTCTTCCGTTACCTGCAAGAGTCGCTCCTGCCCCAGGGGCGCTTTGAGGTGGCTGGGCGAATGTTGCGGCAGTATCTGCGCGTGGATCGCGGCAATACGCGAGCCTATGCGGCCCTAACGCGCGTGGAGGAACTAGGGAAGGCCGATGCCACCTTTCGCGCCCTGACCCAAAAGGTGCGCGATCAGCAGGCCACGACCGCCGACATCTGCAATTTGGCCCGCACGGCCGAGGCGCTTGACCGCCACGAGATTGCCGCCGCCTACTGGGAGCAGGTGGTCTCGGCCGCCGATTTAACCGCTGGGGACGCGCGCGACGGGTGCATTGCCCTGCAGCGCCTGCGCAAGAACGAGTCGGCAATGGCCCTTCTGCGACGCGTGCCAGAGGCCGTTTGGCCGACCCTTTCGGGGGCGGAGCTGGTGGCCTCATCTGGCTTGGCCCAGACCTTTGGAGAGCGACAGTTGGCGCTCGCCCTCCTGCAATGTGCCGTAAAGGCCGAGCCACAATCTGGCCGCGTGTGGCTGGGGATTGCCCTTTTCTATTATGGCGTCGGGGACGAAGCCCGGGCCTACGAGTACATGCGCACGGCAGTGCGCTTTGGAGCCTCCTCGCTCATTGAGGCAGATGAGGCCGTAGCAGAGGTCTTCTTGCACCTAGTGCGTCGCTACGGTCCACAGAAAGGAGTCGCGCAATGATACGCGTTGTCTTTATGGGATCGGCGGACCTCTCCGCAACGATGCTGGAACGGTTGGTGCAGGAGCAGGAGCACCTGCAGGTGGTCGGTTGCGTCACACAGCCCGACAAGCCCGCCGGACGCAGTAAGCGGCTAACGCCGTGTGCCTGCAAGGCCTTTGTGACCCAAGCGGGAATTCCCTGCCTAACACCCGACCGGGTCAATACCCCCGAGAGCCTGGCGCAGATTGCCGCCTGGTTGCCGGATGTCATTGTGGTGGTGGCCTATGGGCAGTTCCTCAGCAAGCGACTGTTGGATATCCCAACGATGGGTTGCATCAACATCCACCTCTCGCTCCTGCCGCGCTACCGCGGGGCTTCGCCCATTCACGCCGCCCTCCTAGCCGGCGACCGCGAGACCGGTGCCACCGCGATGTTGATGGATGAGGGGATGGATTCAGGCCCCATCCTGATGACGGCCAAGACCCCCATTCGCGATGACGACACACTTGAGACCCTCCACGACCGTCTGGCCGACCTGGGCGCAGACCTCCTGATCCGCGTTCTGCCCCTCTGGGCCTTCTTCAAGGTCAAGCCCACCCCGCAAGATCCTAAACTTGTCACCACTGCTTACAAGATCCGTAAGAGCGATGGTTTGCTCCATTGGACTGACCCGACCGACTTCAACCTCCGCAAGCTGCGCGCCTACACCCCCTGGCCCTCCTGCTTCACCTATATGCCCGAGGATCATAAGGAGCACGGCAAGATGCTCAAGATTCTCACCGCGCACGCCGAGCCCATCGACCTCAACCGCGAGAAGGTCGCCCCGGGCACCATCCTGGAGGTCGACAAGCGCGGTATTTTGGTGCGCACGGCAGATGGCGCGCTACGCCTAACTCGGGTTCAATCCGAGGGGGGCAAGCCGATGGAAGCTGCTGCCTGGCTCTGCGGTCACCCCCTGACTGCCGGCGAAGTCTTCGTGACGCCGCCCGCCCCCGGAGCTAAACAAATTGTCGCCTTCGACCGTAATTAGAGAATCCAATAACGCTATGACTGACTGCCAACGTCCCACTATCGTCATCGGCCACCGCAATCCGGATACCGATTCTATCGTCTCGGCCATCGCCTACGCCGCCCTCAAACGCCAGCAAGGCTACATCAACTGCACGCCAGCGCGCGCCGGCCGCCTCACCCCGCAGACCGAGTACATCCTCCGCCGCTTCAATGTCGAGCCGCCCACGTTGATGCCTGACCTGCTCCCCAAGGTGGGTTACTTCCTGCCCGAAGGCAAGCCCGCCACCGTCCCGGAGAACAGCGCCTTGTGGGACGCGTTGGAATTGATGGACCACGGCCGCCTCCCGGCCATTCCCGTGGTTGATTGCGAGGGCCGCTACCGCGCCTTCCTCTCGCACAACACCTTCACTGAAAATATCATCCACAAGACTGATCCCCACCGCAAGGCCATCATCCCCACCAGCATCAACCTGCTAATCAAGACCTTGCGCGCCCAGCCGCTGCTCACCTTCAATGGCGATGCGGTCATCAAGAGCCGAATCCTCGTGGCCGGATCGACCAAGGAGGTCTTTGAGCAAGTTCTCAAGACCGAACTGCCCACCAACGCCATCGCCGTGGTCGAGAACCGTTGCTCCATCCTCGAGCTCTGCATTCGCTACAAAGTCCGTGCGATTGTGCTTACCGGTGCCCAGCCGCTCCCCAAAGAGATGTTCGAAAAGGCCAACGCCGCCGGTATCTCCGTGCTCATCTCCCCCTACGACATCGCCAGCACGATCTACCTGACGCTCTACTCGATGCCTGTCAGCGCCATGACCACCGACGACATCCAGGCGGTCAAGGCCGATGACCTCGTGCGCGATATTCTCCCCGCCGTCCAAGCCTCCCCCACCCGCTCGCTCCCAGTCACGGACGACGAGGGGCACGTCATTGGCACCATCAACGAGCGCGACCTCTACAAGCAGCCGAATCTCGACATCATTATGGTTGACCACAACGAGCTCTCCTTGGCCGTTGAGGGAATGGACCAATTCCACATCATCGAGATTATCGACCACCACAAGCTCGGTAACTTCCCCACACACGAGCCTATCAACTTCATTAACCGCGTCGTCGGCTCCACCGCCACCATCGTCTCCTGCCTCTACCAAGAGCAGAAGGCCACCCTCACCCCCGCCATCGCCGGCCTCCTCCTCTCGGCCATCATCACCGACACCCTCGCGCTCCAATCGCCCACCACCACCGATGTCGACCGCAACATGGCCGAGTACCTCTCTGGCCTCCTCAACCTTGAAGTCTCCGCCTTAGCCCACGACATCTTCTCGCACGCTTCCAAGCTCAACGACCTCTCAATCGAGAAGATCCTCTCGATGGACACCAAGGCCTACGAGGAGGACGGTGTCACCTTCACCGTCTCGCAGATTGAAACCGGCACCTCCAACGAGCTCGGCGGCCGCGTGCCCGAACTTCTCGACGCCCTCGCCGCCCGCTGCAAGAACGAAAGGCACTTCTTCGCCGCGCTGATGGTCACCGACATTACCGCCCTCAACTCGGTCCTCCTCGTGGCGGGCGACCCGCGCTTCATCGCCAAGATCCCCTTCCCGAAGACCGGCAAGGATAATGTCTTCCTCTGCAAGGGCATTATGTCGCGCAAAAAGCAGCTTCTGCCCCTCCTTCTTGAACAGCTCAAAGCTACCCTCGGAGTTCGCTGATGGAGCTCTTCATCGCCGAGCCGCACGGAATGTGCACCGGGGTGGCGCGTGCCTTGCGCATCGTCCGGCGCACGCTCGAAGAGCACCCCGGTGAGCCGCTCTGGTGCTTCCACGAGATTGTCCACAACGAGCATGTGGTCTCCAACCTGCGTGCTCAGGGGGTTCGGTTTGTCAATGATTTGGCCGATGTTCCCCCCGGCTCGCGCCTCCTCTTCTCCGCGCACGGCGTGAGCCCAGCCGTTCGCGCCCAGGCGGCCGAACGCAATCTGGAGGTGGTCGACGCCACCTGCCCCTTCGTAGCCAAAGTCCATGCAGAAGCCAAGGTCTTCGCCTCCCAAGCTCTCCCCATCGCCCTCGTGGGCCACAAAGGGCACGACGAAGTGGTCGGCATCCTCGGCGAAGCGCCCACCGCCATCCGCGTCATTGAAACCGCAGCCGATGTTGCCGCCCTCCGCCAGGAGCTCCCCGCTGTGCGCGACCTCGCCCTCCTCAGTCAGACCACCGTCAGTGGCGAGATGTTCACCGAGCGACTCGCCAACCTCCGTGCCGCCGGCTTCACTCCCCGCCTCCCCAACCATCGCGACATCTGCTACGCCACCCAAGAACGCCAGGATGCCGTCCGCGAGCTCGCCGGCCGCGTCGACCGCCTCCTCGTGCTCGGCTCGCGCACCTCTTCCAACTCCAAGCGCCTAGCCGAAGTTGCACAAACGGCCGGCTGCCCCGCCACGCTCATTGCCTCGCCTGACGAGCTTGACACCCTCGACCTCTCCGGCGTTGAGCGCCTCGGCCTCACCTCCGGCGCCTCCACCCCCGAAGAACTCCTCACTGAAGTTGCCCACCGCCTCTCCCAGCACGCCTAAGCTCTAGGCCCCCCCGCCTCTGCACGCAGGAATGTGGTATACTGCGCAACGATGTACCTCAAAGCGCTTGAGATTCAGGGCTTCAAGAGTTTTGCCGATAAGACCCGACTGACCTTCGAGCCGGGGATGATTGCTATTGTTGGCCCGAATGGGTGCGGCAAGAGCAATGTCTCGGATGCGATTCGCTGGGTCTTGGGCGAGCAGCGGCCGAGCGCATTGCGGTGTGGCAAGATGCAGGACCTCATCTTCAATGGCACCGACACGCGCAAGCCCTTGGGAATGGTGGAGGTGACGCTACACTTCGCCGACTGCGAGGCGGCGCTCGGGACCGCTTATAGCGAGGTCTCGATTACCCGGCGGGCGGACCGATCGGGGGCCAATACCTACTTTCTAAACAAGACGCCTTGCCGCTTGAAGGATATCCAGCGTCTCTTTATGGGCACGGGCGTGGGGACGACCTCCTACTCGGTGATGGCCCAGGGGCAAATCGATGCCATCCTCTCTTCAAGACCCGAGGACCGCCGGGCGGTCTTTGAGGAGGCCGCCGGCGTGACGAAGTTCAAGGCCGACCGCAAGGAGGCCCTGCGTAAAATCGCCCAGACCGAGGAGAATTTGACGCGCCTGACGGACATCCTTCGCGAACTCAAGCGCCAGAGCACCCTTTTGCAGCGGCAGGCTGAAAAGGCCGAGCGGGCCCGGACATTGCGGACTGAATTGCGCGGGCTCGATCTCTTCCTCTCTAAGAAACGCGCGCGCGCGTTGGAGGCGGCGATTGCCGAGGCCGGGATGGCGGTGGCCCAAGCGGCCGGGCGGATTCTGGCCATTCAGGACGAGGCCGAGGCCGGGGCGCGGGCGATTGCTTCGGCTAATGAGCGCATCCACGCCGGCGAAGAGCAGATTGCGCGCTTGATGGAGCAGGCGGCCGCCAGCTCGGCGCGTCACGCCCGGGCGCTTGAGATTATTCAGACCAATGAGGCGCGCGTGGAAGAGTATCGCCGCTGGGCCGAGGGGCTTGAGCGCGAGGCCGCCGTCGCCCGCGAACAGATTGCCAAGGCGCAGGCGAACCCCGAGGCTGGGCCCGATTTGGAGCAGTTTGAGGAAGAGCGCGAGGCACTCCAAACCCTGCTCGAGGATGCGCAGGCTGAGTATGACGACCATCGGCAGATGTTGGAGGCCACACGCCGCGCCCTGCAGCAGGCGCGAGAGGCGTTGGCCCAGTGCGACCGTCAGCAACTGCTTTGGCAGCAGCGCCTCACACAGGCCGATGCCGAGCGCGAGGCACAGTTGCTCCGGCGCGAACGATTAGCCGCCGAGGCCGCTGAAGCCAAGCGCCTCTTGGTCGAACGGCAGGCGGCCAAGGCCTCGGCCGAAAGCGAAGCCCAGGCCCATCGCGAGGCGGCTGAAGAGGCACGCGAAGCCTTGATTACCTTGGATGAAGACCGCTCCTTTGTGGCCGACGACCGCGCGCAAGCGCAGGCCCGCCAGGAGGCGCGTCGGCGGCAGAAGGCGGCCTTGGAGGCCCAGCGCGAGGTGCTACTCAAGCCCGCCGCTGGGGAGGTGCCCGATGGTGCCCTGCGCGTGCTCTCGCCGGATAACCCCTTTGGCGTGGCGCCGGGCGAGGTGTTGGGTCCGCTAGCCGAGGCGTTGGAGATTGCGCCGGAGGCGCGGCGGGCGGCCGAGACGGCTTTGGCCCCATGGGCACGGGCGCTGGTGGTGCGGTCAGGCGAGGTAGCCCGACGGTTGCTCGCCCAGGCGCAAACGCACTGCCCGGAGGCGACCTTGCAGATGTTGGTGGCCGAGGCGGCAGGCGCACCGGTCTTACCCGGCTCCCTGGCTGAAGCGGTGCAGGCCAAGCCGGGCTTTGAGGGGGTCTGCGCGCGGATCTTGGGAAGGATTTGCCAGGTAGCGGAATTGGCCGCGATACCGGCAGTGTGGCCGGAGGGGGTGCGGGCCTTTGTGACGCGCCAGGGGGAGATCATTTGGCGCACAGGCGATGGCGAGCGGCTGGCCGAAGGCTGCGCAGCCGACCCGGTGGCTCGCAAGGTGATGTGCGATGAGATTGCCGAGCGGATTGCCGCACTGGAGGGTGAGATGGCCGCCGAAGAGGCCACCTTGGCCGAGGCGCAAGCGCGGTTGGAGGCGATGACCGCCAAGCTACGCGATACGCAACGGGTTCTGGAAAAGGTTCAGCGGCAGGCTGACCAGGCCGCCGGCGCCCTGGCCGCCGCCACGCGCGATGAGCGCCAAGCTGCCGTGCGGGCTCAAGAGGCCGAGCGGGCGTTGGCTGAGGTTGAGGCCGATCAGACGCATGAGCGCGACGACCGAGAGGCCGCCCGGCAGGGGTTGGCCCAGTTGACGGCGGTGCGTGCGGCACGGACGCAGGAGAGCGCCGAAGCAACCGAGCGGCTGACCGCGCTGGAGGGGGCCTACGAGACAGCTTCGGCCCGGTTGAGCGAGGCGCGCTTTAAGATGGCCGGCTTTAACCAGAAGTGCGAGCATCTCTTGGCACAGCAGCGCGACCGTGAAGCGCGGTTGCGGGAGTTGGCGCAGACGGTGGCCCAGCGCGAGCGGAGCATCCAATCGTGCACCGAGAACATTGCGCGGCTACAGCGCGAGAGCGAACAGTTGGTCGCCTCCCTTGCCTCACTCGACGAAGAGACGCAGGCGCTGCAGGGGCAGATTGAAACCGCGCGGCAGGCGCGTCAGGCCTTGGCCGAAATGCGCGAACGCTTGGAACAGGAGACCGCTTCGGCTCGAAAGACATTGCTGGAAGCGCAGGAGGCCAAGACCAAAGCCGAAGTGGCAATGGCCGAGGGGCGCGAGCGGTATGCCGCCTTGATGGCGCGGCTGACGAATGAGTATGGCACCCAGCCCGAAACATTGCAGGATGAACCGTGCGCCGAGTGGCCCGAGGGCGAAACGCCCGAGGATACGTGGTTGGAGGCGCGGATGGCCGACATTCGCGAAGAGCTCGAGCGCCTGGGGCCAGTCAACCTCTTGGCGATTGACGAATACAAGCAGTTGGAGGAGCGCCACGCCTTCTATCAGGCGCAGGCGGACGACTTGACGCGCTCGCGCGATGAGTTGATGGCCCTAATTAAGACCATCAATGACACCTCTGGCAAGCGCTTCCGCGACACCTTTGACCGCGCCAACGCGAACTTCGAGCGGATGTTCACGCGCCTCTTTCACGGTGGCGAGGCCAAACTCGTCCTCCTGGATAACACCGAAGACCCCCTGGAGTGCGGCATTGACATCATTGCACGCCCCCCGGGCAAGCGGCCACAAACGATTTCGTTGCTCTCCGGCGGCGAGCGCACGATGACGGCCGTCTCACTCCTCTTCGCCATCTTCCTCATCAAGCCCGCCCCCTTCTGTCTGCTCGATGAGCTCGATGCCGCCCTCGACGACTCCAACATCGGGCGCTTTGTCGAGGCGCTCAAGGACTTCCTTATCCACTCTCAGTTCCTTATTATCACCCACAATCAGCACACGATTGCCGGGTCGGACATCGTCTATGGTGTGACAATGCCAGAGAAAGGGGTCTCCAAGACGCTCTCGATGCGCTTTGGGGCCACTACAGCCCCCCAGGAGGCCCCAAATGCCTAAGTCCCTCCCGGCGGCCCGCGCGCTGGTCGTCGAACTTGATCCGCTCCTGCTCGATGGCTTCACCCTCTCGGCCGAAACGCTCGATGAGCGACTGAAGAAGTATGGTCTGCCCGCGAACGATCCCTACCGCTTTGTTCGCCAAATCTACGGCAAACCCTTTAGCGAGGCGCTGGCGGCCCTGTTGCCGACAACGCTCGATCAAGCCCACGTGGAGCGGCGCCTAGCCGCCACTTATAGCGCCCTCTTGCAGCAGCGCGCCCAGCAGGTCCAGACCACCATCCGCACGATGTTCCGCCCGCTAGCCGCCGCCGGAGTGCGCGTGGCCGTCATTACGCGGTTACGGGCTGATATTGTGGCCGAACTCGCGGTCGGGCTGCCCGGAGAGGTGCTGGCAATCTTCGACCCCTCGCCGCTGGCCGTTGGCCTTGCGCCCGAGACACTGCAGGCGGCCGTCGTGGCCCTGGCCGTGCCCATCCGCGACTGCCGCGCCTTAGTGGCTTGCGGCGTGAGTGTGCGCTCAGCTGTGCGAATCGGGTTGCGAACGACAATCGTGCCTAGCGAAATGGTTGCCTTTGAGAATTGCGCTGGTGCCGATTGGATGGCCGAACGGCTCGACCGCGCCTTCCTCCGCCGCCTAAAGGTCTATCTTTGCGCAGATGCCTAAACGCACACGCGCCCAACTTGTGATACACTACGCCCCCGAAAGGAAGACTGACTATGACCGAACTCAATGACCGTATTTGCGCCAAGCTCGAAGAACTCCGCGGCATGTTGCAGGCCGATGGCGGCGACTTGGAAGTCGTTAGCATCGAAGGCAAGGTTGTCAACCTGCGCCTACGTGGCGCTTGCGGTTGCTGCCCGCACGCGATGATGACCCTCAAGAGCGGGATCGAACGCGTCTTGCGCGAAGAGATCGACCCCGAGCTGACCGTCGAACGCGTGATGTAAGATGGAGTTCCCGGCGCGAGAGCTGAAAACCTTGGGCGACACGGCAGCCCTTGCTGCCACCGTGGCGCCCCTGCTCGCTCCCGGAACGGCCCTCCTCTTGGAAGGAGATCTCGGTGCGGGCAAAACCACCTTTGTCCAAGCCCTCGCCAAGTGTTTTGGCGTGGCGCGAATGGTAACGAGCCCCACCTTCACCCTGGCCAACGAATATCCCCTCCCGCAAGGCGGTAAGCTGGTCCACTACGACCTCTATCGCCTGGCCACGCCCGAAGGCATCTACGACCTTGGGCTGGAAGACGCGCTTGAATCCGGCGCGCGCCTACTCATCGAGTGGCCCGAGCGCGCCCAGCGCGTCCTCGATCGCGAACTTCTCCACCCCCTTTGCCTCCGCCTGACGCACACGCCGCAAGGTACGCGCAAGGCGGAATTGGTGCGCCTGTAAACCGGAAAGGAGCGCGCAATGATCACCGATGAAATCCGCCAGTACCGCGAACAGTGGGGCGATCGCTTGCTCATCCTAGGGCATCACTACCAACGCTCGGAGATTGTCGCCTGTTGCGATGCCGTTGGCGACTCCCTGGAGCTCTCGCGCCTGGCCGCCGACTCCAAGGCTGAGCGCATCGTCTTCTGCGGCGTGCGCTTTATGGCCGAGACGGCCGACATTCTCTCCCGCGCCGAGGATGGCCGCCCCTGCGGGCGCAGTGTGTGGTTGCCCGATCCGGCGGCTGGTTGCCCAATGGCTGACATGGCCACAGAGCCCGCGCTCGAAGCCGCGTGGCAAGCCCTGAGCGAGGTCGCTGGCGAGCCCTTGGTGCCGGTGGTCTATGTCAACTCTTCAGCTGAAGTCAAGGCCTTCTGCGGGCGCCATGGCGGCTCGGCCTGTACCTCAGGGAATGGCCGGCGAGTGGTCAAGCACTTCCTCGACCAGGGCAAACGCCTCTTCTTCGCCCCCGATCAGCATCTGTGTACCAATATCCTGCGCGAACTGGGCTATCCGCCTTCGGCCGTGGCGATCTGGCGGCGGGGACTGGAACTCGGCGGCCTAACGGCCGATCGCATTCAGACCGCGCGCCTCATCGCCTGGGATGGCTGCTGCCCTATTCACGCCGGCTACACCATCCAGGATGTCTCCACCGCCAGAGCGCAACATCCCGGAGCACGATTGGTCATCCACCCCGAGGCCCCCTCCCCCGTTGCCGCGCTGGCCGATCAGACCGGCTCGACCCGCGCTATTATCGACGCCGTCCGGCGCAGCGATGAAGGCGAGACCTTCCTCGTCGGCACCGAGCAGCACCTTGTCGAGCGCCTAGCGCGCGACTTCCCCGGCAAGACTATCCACCCCCTGCGCCCCATTGTCTGTGGCGATATGGACCGCACCTCGCCCGAGCAACTCCTCGAACTCCTCACCACCTGGCCCGAGGAATGCTTGGTTCAGGTACCCGACGCGATTGTCCCCGATGCCCGCACCTGCGTTGAGCGGATGCTCGCGCTCTAACACCCCCTCCTTGAATGACAAAAAGCGGGGCGGCCATTGGCCGCCCCGCTTTGTTACGCTGGCTTTAGGTTCACTCCCAGTGGCCCGGCACCCAGACACGCGTGGCTTCTCGCCCATCCGGCGTCCGTGTCACGCGCCAATAGCCCTCCACCCAGGTGCGCGGCGTGCCAACCTGCGGCTGAACCACAGGCTGTTGCACAACCACCGGCTGCTGGACAACAACCGGCTGTTGCACCACCGGCTGCTGCACCACAATGGTGCGCTCTTCACGAATAACCGGCTCGGGCGTGACGAGCGGCAGGGAGATGCCAATCGCGCCGTAGCGCCCAACGCGGGTGCCAATGCCCAGCGAGACTCCGCCGGGGCAGAAGTTAAGCCCCCAGCCCCAAGAGGGCGCCTTCCAATGGCGGTTATGATGCACCGGCGGCGGAGGCGGCGGTGCAGGACGGTGCGCGGGTCCCCGCGGCCGAGCCTCAACCGAAGCCACCGCACACAGGGTCAAGAACGATGCTAACAAGACTTTCTTCATAGCACTACTCCTTTCGTTTACGCCCATAGGATAACACGCAAGCGGAGCGCGAAGCAAGCAATAAACATACCTCTAGGTATGTCTGCATACAACTGTAGGCACCCACCCCCACTCCACTGCGCGGTCCTAGCAGCGATGGAGGTGGTAAGTCTGGGTACCGATGCCGAGCCGCTCGGCGTGGACAAGGCAGGAGCGCCAGTCGGTCTCGGGGGAGACGCGGCCAAAGTGGTCGCGCTCAGGATGGGCGGGGGCGTTCTTAGCCAGGAGCGAGCCGGGGAGCGCGGGCTGAGCGTTGACGGCATCGGCGCAAGCGCGATCGAGGGCCACGGGGTCGAAGGAGGCGAAGAAGCCAATGTCCGGGACGATGGGGACATCGTTCTCGGCGTGGCAATCGCAGAAGGGGGAGACGTCGATGGCCAGGGAGATGTGGAAGTGGGGGCGGCCGTGGACGACGGCAAGGGCGTACTCTGCCATCTTGCAGTTGAGGACATCGTTGGCTTCGTCGTACTGCGGCTCGATGGCATCGCGCGGACAGACGCCAATGCAACGGCCGCAGCCAACGCAGCGGGCGTGGTCGATGGCGGCCTTGCCATTGGCCAGAATTGGAGCATCATGGGCGCAGATGGCGCGACAACGACCGCAGCCGACGCAGGCTTCGGTGGCAACGACAGGCTTGCCGGCCGCGTGCATCTCCATCTTGCCAGCGCGCGAGCCGCAGCCCATCCCGAGGTTCTTGAGCGCGCCCCCAAAGCCGGTCAGCTCGTGGCCCTTGAAGTGGTTGAGGGAGATGACGATGTCGGCATCCATGATTGCCCGGCCGATCTTGGCGCGCTGGACGTAGGTGCCGCCGGGGACCGGAACCTCGACTTCATCGGTGCCCTTGAGACCGTCGGCGATGATTGTGTGCACGCCTGTGACGAGGGGGTTGTAGCCATTGGCGTAGGCAGAATCGAGGTGGTCGAGGGCCTGCTTGCGCCCGCCAACGTAGAGGGTGTTACAGTCGGTCAAGAAGGGGCGTCCGCCAAGGCGCTTGATAAGGTCACAGAGCGTACGCGCGTAGTTCGGGCGCAGGAAGGCTAGGTTACCCGGTTCGCCGAAATGGGTCTTCACCGCCACGAAGCGACCGGCAAAGTCAATCTGCTCAATGCCGGCCTTGAGCATGAGCTTCTCGAGCTTCTTCTGCAGACCGTCGCCCATGGCCACGGTGTGAAGGTCGGTAAAGTAGACATCGGAGGGGTGCTGCATAAGGCTCCTATTCAATCATTTGGATGGTTTCCCAGCGCCCGCGCAGAAAGCGAATCAAGAGACCGCAACCGGCGAGCGTAACGTAAAGGACAATCGACAGCCACAGGGCCACAATCCCAAAGCCGGCCAGATAGAGGCCAAAGAGCGCAGGCATCCACAGAAAAACGGCCACCGAGCAGACCCAGCCCATCACGAAGTGCGTGTCGCCCGCGCCCTTCAACGCGCCGCCCAAGACGATGTTCCAGGTATCAAAGAGCGCCCAAACCAGGAAGATAACGATGAGCTTTTGACTCAAAGGAAGGAACTCGGCGTAGGTGAAGGGGGCGTGCGCGGGGAAAAAGGCACGCAGGATAGGGCCATTGAAGCCTAGGATAACCGCCGTGCAGAGGACCAGGTAGCCCCAGCCCAAAAGCACGCAGTTGCGGCCAACGCGCCGAGCGCCGACGACATCCCGCTCGCCCATACACTGCCCCGTGAGAATGTTCGCCGCCATTCCTAACCCCATCAGCGGGGCAAAGACCAGATGATTGATCGAGAAGGCGATATTGCTCGCCGCAAACGAGAGCGCGTCCAACCGCCCGGTCAGAAAGACAAAGACCGTAAAGGTGCCCACATCCAACAAGACATGGCTTCCGCTGGGCAAACCAAAACGCATCACCCTCAAGAGCTCCTGCGTCTGCCAAGCGAAGGCCACGCGCCGGCGGCGACGCGTGGCAAAGTGTGTTTCGCGGCAGAGCGCCACCACCAAAATCGCCAAGACGAGATACTGCGCCAACGCCGTTGCCAATCCAGCCCCGGCGATGCCGAGCTCCGGCAACCCCCACCACCCCCAAATCAGAAAGGGATCAAGCGCCACATTAAAGACATTCCCCGCCACATTGGCCACCATCACCAAGCGTGTAAAGCCCTGTCCGGTGAAGAAGCCAGAGAGCGCCGCCACAAAGGGAATCGCCAGGCTGCCAAAGACAAGCATCCGGTAGTAGCTCACCTCCTCGTTCACCACCTCAGGCGCATGGCCCACCAGCGCAAAGAGCCAGTTCCCCAGCGGCAACGTCAAGAGCAACACCGGCACGCACAGCACCGCCAGCCAGACCCCCTGCCCCATCGCCCGCGCACAGGCTGCCCGCGCCCCCGCGCCGGCATACTGCGCCACAAAGGTCCCCGAATAGGCCACCACATTCTGCAAAAAGGCCAGGATGATAAAGCTCATCAATCCCGCCGGCATCGCCGCCTGAATGCTCACGGCACTATAACGCGCCAAGAAGAGGCGATCGGCAAACATCATTACCGCCTGCGCAGCCATCGCCAACACCAATGGCCAAGCCACCGTCAGGCACGACCCCAGACTGCCACGTGCGTGCGTCCGTTCCGCCATCGCCTAGCCCCTGGCACCCTCGGCGCAAAGGGCCTGCACCCGCGCCACCGTCACCTCGCGCAAACTCTCTACCACCGGATAACCGGCTCGAACTAGGCGCTCAGGCGTCTGGTGACCCGCTGCGCACAGCAGACACTGCCACCCCTGCGCGCGCGCCACCTCGGCATCATGTAGCGTATCGCCAATAAGCACCACCGGCCCGCGCAAAGCCAACCGTTCAGCAGCCTTGGCCTTTGAGGCGCCCTCGTAGTTGCTGCTGCCCAGCACAAAGTCCATTCCCTCGGCCAACCCGAACTGCTGCAACTGCATCTCCAGCAACCCCTGCTCCAGCGCCGAGAGAACCCCCTGACGCAGGCGCCCTTCACGGAAGGCGCTTACGCACTCACGCGCCCCCGGCTGCAGCCGCAGGTGCTTGGAGAAGAGGTAACGCAGATGAAAACTCTCGGCGAGGGCCTCCCAGTCGAAGGGCGTAGCCGGCGCCATCCCTAGCGAGTGATAGAAGGAAGCCACGGGGAAGTCGAAGCGCCGGCGGTAATCCTCGCGCGACAGGGGCGGGAGGCGATGGGCGCGCAGAATGGCATTGAGAGCATCAAGGCACGCCTGCAAATCGTCGATCAGCGTGCCATTGAAGTCCCAAATCACAGTCACAGGGGAGGTTGAAGGCGGGGTCATACGGTAAACGAGACAGGTTTAAGGGTGTTTGCTTCGGGGTCGATTTCTTGATTGAGCGTAACGCGGCCGACCCCCAGGAGGATGCCGACAGCGGAGAACGAGGCCAGAAGGCAGGAGCCGCCATAGGAGAGAAAGGGCAAAGCCAGTCCCTTCGTCGGAAAGAGGTGTGTGACCACGGCCATATTGGCCGCGCCCTGCGCGCAGAGAAGCATGGTTGCCCCAAAGGCTAGGAGCGTTCCCTGCTTATCCTTGGCACGGAAGGCAATCGTCGCCCCGCCGCCCAGGAGTAGCAAATAGGCCAACCAAACTCCGCCGGTGGCCACGAGCCCCATATCCTCAGCCACCACAGCAAAGATGAAGTCGGTATGGCACTCGGGCAGATAATACTCCTTCTGCATGCCCTGCCCGATGCCCACGCCACGCAAACCGCCGTTGCGAAAGGCAATCTCAGACTGCAACGCCTGGTCGTTCTCGTCGTTCGCCTCTTTACGCAGGCGCGCCATCCGGTTTGGATTGAGCGCCACCAGAATACCAATCGCAGCGACCCCAATCGCCCCTAGCAACAGACAGCGCCGAATCGAGACGCCCCCCAACAGCAATGTCAGCCCGCAGAGCGCGCAATAGACAAAGGACCCCCCAAAGTCCGGCTGCGCCAAGGTCAACATCAGCGGCACGGCCACCAGCGCCATCGGCACGACGAAACCACGGCCAAAGCGCCGAATCAGTCCCCCCTGCACCTCTAGGTAGGCCGAGAGCACCACAATGATGAAGAGCTTAACGAACTCAATGGGCTGCAGACTAAACGGCCCTAGGTTAATCCACCGGTGCGCGCCCTTGGCCGCGCGCCCAAGCCCCGGCACAAACACCGCCACCAGCGCGCACACCATCAGCGCAAAAAGCGTCCACATCACCGCCGGGCGCCGATAAAAGCGATAATCAATGAAGTAGAAGAATGTGGCCAACACAATCCCCAACACCAAAAAGGCGCTCTGCATAATGCAGTAATGATAGGGCCCAAGCCCCTGCGACTTGCTGGCATACGAAATCACCATCACCCCGAACACTGCGAGGGCGAAGGTGACAATCATAATCGTGCGAAGGGCAAGCTTGAGCATCGCTGCGGGCCTATCAAGGGAAAAAAGGAGCGGATTGCAAGTGGCGCGGGCCAGGGTGCAATCCGCCATCTATCAGCGCCAAGCGCTGGGCTTAGTGCTTCGGGATACGGAGCGTAGTGCCAGGAGCCACCGCATTATTCGTGGTATCCTCAAGGTTATTTGCCGCACGCAGGTCGGTCAAGAGCACATTGAACCTCAACGAGATGCTCACCAGGTCCTCCTTCTCGCCCACCACGTAGGTGGTGAACTCATCGGCCGGCGCCGCCGGCTGCTGCTGGGGCACCGGAGGCTGGGGCGCAGCCTCCTCCACGGGCGCCACCGGGGGCGGCGGCAACGCTTCCTCGCCCTGCTGGGCGTCCACCGGCGTAACAATCACCGTCTGCTCTTCAGCGGCCGGGACCGGCTGCTCGACCACAGGCTTCTGCTCAACAGGCTTCTGCTCCACCGGCTTCGCAGCAGGCTTCTGGGTAGCAGGCTTCGCGGCGGACTTCTGAGCGGGCTTCTTCGTCGCACCCGGGATAGCGAGCTTCTGGCCCACCCAAATCGTGTCGCCCTTCAAGTTGTTGGCCTTCTTGATGGCCTCCACCTTCACCCCATGCTTACGCGCAATCGTGCCAAGCACATCACCGGACTTGACCGTATAGGTCGTCGACCCGGCCGGCGCCGCCGGCTTCGCCGCACGCGGCTTGGCCTTGACCGTCACATCCGTTCCTGCCGGCAAGAGCACCTTCTGCCCGATGCGCAGGTTGTTCGGATTCCCGCGCAACGAGGGGTTGAGGGCCAGAATATCAGGCTGACGGACTTTGAAGCGAGTGGCGAGCGCGCTCACCGAATCCCCCGCCGTCACCGTGTAACTCACCGGCTGAGGATGAACCGCCTCGGGCTTCTTCGCCTCAGGCTTGGCTTCGGGCTGCGTAGCGGGCGCGGGCTTGACCTCGGGCTCAGCCGTCTCAGGTGCCACTTCGGCCTCATTCGGAGTAACCGTCGGCTCGGCGCTCACCTCGGCTTCGACCTGCTCAGCCTCTTGGCGATTGACCTCAATGGCTTCCTGCTGCGCCTGGCTAGCCGCAGCCTCCTGCTTCGTGGCGCAACCAGTCAGCACCACAGCGGAACACGCCGTTAGACAAAGGGAAAACAACACTTGCTTCTTCATTGATAAACTCCTGATCTCGAGGCTTAATCACCCTCAAAACGGCTCGAACTATACCAAACCATCACCTAAAAGGCAAGCATTTGTACCACCTGCACCCTCATTCTGCGCTCCCCGGGAACTCCGGAAATTCCGGAATAAGGGTGTGCAGAAGGAAAGGAACGGCGGCGCGGATTATCACGCGGCGCGAAGAGAACTAACCGCTCGGCGGAGCGCAACTAATAAGGCCCCGTCTTATTGGTAACAAGGCCCCGTCTTATTGGCAACAAGACCCCGTCTTATTGGCAACAAGGCGGGGCCTTATTTATTCAAGTCGCTCGGGAAGCGAGTTAACCCAGCGCGGAGGTGTGATGTAATGGCGGTGCTTGAACGGTTGAAACTGTCTAACGTGAAAGGAGTATGACAATGAGCAAACAGACTGATACGGACGCTGTATAAATATCAATAGAATTGCGCACGAGGGCGGCATCGCCCCTTGCGCTTCGCCCCCGCTACGCACATCACGCTGCACGCATTTACACGCCAACCCAACGCCTCACAACAGAAAACTTTCCACCGCTATCACATTCCCGATAACCGCATCTGCTAACCCACTCCCCTCCGTCGCCTCTCCTTTCCTACCCCCCTCGCGACAAGGGGCAGCCCCTGCATAGCCTATAAAAGAGGCGCTCGCCAAGCATCTCTCTTGGCGAGCGCGCGCTCAAAAATTGGTGGAGGTGGCGGAAATGAGGACCTGCAAACACAAGTCTATCTTGAGATCCTATCTTGAAACTCTATCTTAATTCAACCCAAAAAACGTATAGTCCAGATAGGAAATGCAACAGAAAGTATGAAAATGCAAAAAACAAAAATGGTGAAAAAATGGTTAAAACCAAAAAGCCCTACATACACAAAAAACTCCTTAAAGCATTGTGCTTTAAGGAGTTAAACTTGGTGGAGGTGGCGGGAATTGAACCCGCGTCCAAAGCAGCTTCACAGCGATGTCTACGTGCGTAGCCGGATCTTTGTGTCGCGCAAGGCAAGCCAACCGGCGGGCCAGACCTTGAGCCACCCTTCATGATGGTACGGTTACGTGTTCCCGAGGGGCCGGTTCACGCAGAGACCTGCGGGTTGACGCGTCCGCCCTTAGCAGGTGTCAGGGGTTCAGCGACGGGCCAAAAAGGTTAGGCCGCGTAGGCGAAGTTATCGTTCGCAGTTAGGTTTTTGATCGATGTTTTACGGGGCCAACGATCATCCCCGGCACGCAACCGAAGTTCCGACATGCCCTGTCGAGACCTGGTCACCCCCGAAAATCGGGAAAACGGGGCGCAGGATAGCAAAAAGGGGTTGGGAAGTCCAGTGAAAAGTGCTACAATCTCGGTATGATTAGGCAGAAAGTATCGACCGAGGAGATTATGCGCGAGGGGCTGGTGCTCTTCGGCGAGGCGGCGCATCACCTCTTGCACGTGCTTCGGGTTAAGCCCGGGGCGGAGATTGGATGTTTCGATGGGGCTGGGCATACGCGGCTTTATCATGTGACCGAACGCGGGGAGGCCGAACTGACCTTGCAGGCCAAACAACCCGTCTTCGACTGCGCGCAGCCTCCGGTGGAGTTAGTGCTCTTTGCCTGCATTCCCAAGGGCGAGCGGATGGATTGGTTACTTGAGAAGGCCACCGAGCTGGGCGTGGGGCGAATTGTGCCGGTGATGAGCGCACGGACGGTGGTGCGGCTGGCTGGGGCGCAGGCGGAGGCTAAGCGCGCGCGGTGGCAGCGAATTGTCGAGGCGGCCTCGCGCCAATGTGGGGCCACGCGTGTGCCAGAGGTGACCTTGCCCGTGCCCTTTAAGGAGACCGAGCCGATGATGCGCGCGTGCTCGACCCTCATCGTCGCAGCCCTCATTCCCCAAGCCAAGCCCCTTAAGCCGGTGCTTGATACGCTCGACCCGGCGCGCCCGGGCCAGGTGTGGGGGTGGTGGTGCGGCCCGGAGGGGGACTTCACCCCCGGCGAGATGGAGGCGATCCTCGCGTGCGGCGCCACGCCGGTCACCCTAGGCCCGCTCATTTTACGTGTCGAGACAGCCGCCATTTACGGTCTAGCCAACCTCGGCTGCGTTCGCAACAACCTGCCGCAGACACAGGAGGCATAAAATAATGGACGACGTGCTTTTCCCCACCGTAGGCATCGCGGGCATTGGCCTCATCGGCGGCTCGTTGGCCAAGGACCTGCGGACCTTTGGGCTCACCAACCGCTTGATCGGTTGGAACCGCACCGCCGCGCACGCTGAGCGCGCGCTCGAGCTCGGGCTGGTTGACGACCTGGCGCCTTCGCTTGAAGCGTTGGTGGCAGCGTGTGACCTGACCGTCCTGGCGATGCCGGTGGATGTACTGGTGCGCCTGCTGCCCGGGCTTCTCTCCACCCTCCGCCCCGGCCAGGTGCTCATCGATGTGGGCTCCACCAAACAGGCCATTGCGCAGGCGGCCGCCAACCACCCCAACCGCCGCCAGTTCGTGGCCTGCCACCCCATGGCCGGCACCGAAAAGAGCGGCCCGGATGCAGCCATCGACAACCTCTTCCGTAACCGCTTCACCCTCCTTATCGATCCGGAGGCCAGTGATCCCGAGGCCCTTGCGCGCGTCAGCGCCATGTGGCAGCGCGTCGGCGCGGTCCTCGCCACCCTCTCGGCCGAAGCGCACGACCGCACCGCCGCCCTCCTCTCGCACATGCCCCATGTCTTGGCTTACGCCTTGGCGCGGACGATTAAGGAGGCCGAACGTAACCAGGCCCTCAACGCCCGCTTCGCCGGCGGCGGCCTAGCCTCGATGACGCGCATTGCCCACTCGCCCATCACCATGTGGCAGCCAATCTTTCGCCAGAACCGCGAGGCCCTTCTCACGGCCATTGATGCCTTTTCTGCGCACCTCGCCGCCTTCCGCAAAGCCATTGCTGAGGGTGACGACGACGCGCTCGTTGAACTGATGCGTTAACATTATAAGGAGTAACCGATGAAACCGATCTTGATGATGGTAATGGCCGGCTGCCCGCACTGCCGCCACGCCCGGGAGCTAATGGACCAACTCTTCAAAGAGCACCCCATCTACGCCGACATCCCCCTGCGTATCGTCGACGAGACCGAAGAGCCCGCCTTCGCCGAAACGCTCGATTACTACTACGTCCCCACCTTCTTCGTGGGCGACCAAAAGATGCACGAAGGCGTCCCCACCCGCGAGGCCATTGAGGCCGTCTTCCTCGCCGCGCTCAAAGACTAAGCGCCATGTCCTTACTCCTCTTCGTGCCGCTCGCCGGGGCTCTTGGCGCGCTGTGCCGCTGGGGTTGTGTTCGCGCGCTGACCGCCCTCGGGGCCGGCGCGCCCTGGGGCACCCTAGCGGTCAACCTCCTGGGCAGCTTCCTCGCGGGTCTGCTTTACGCGCCCCTGCGCGCCCACCATCCCCTTCTGGCCCAAATCCTCTTCCTGGGCTTCCTCGGGGCCTTCACCACCTTCTCCACCTACACCCTCGAGACCGCCAACCTCGCCCTCCAAGGCCACCTGGCCAAGGCGCTCCTCAACCTTACCCTCCAAAACGGCCTCGGCCTTCTCGCCGCCCTCGCCGGTCTCCTCCTCACCTCGCGCCCCTAATAACCGCGCGCTTCCCTTTCGCCAATTCGCGCTTCGGGCTTAGGGATATACTTTTGAGTGTCTTTTGAGACGCTTTTCGTATATAATGCAGCCCATTTCGGCATCCAAAAGAGGGGCCGAGGCGATGAGTGAAAGGATGAGACCATGAATTGGATGTGCGCGCACGGAATAGCTGCGGTTTGCTTATGGATCGGGACGCTGCTCCCGGGAGTGGCGGCAGCGACAAGCTTGGAGGGCGCAACGCTTTGGCGCGCAGTGCGCGAGCGCTTCCCGGAGCTAGCGTTGACCGAGGATGTTTCGCCGACGGTGCGCGTGGCCACGGATCGGGCCTCGCTTCAGGATGCCTTGACGGCGGCTGTAACCGAGGCGGGGGAGGACCTCATTCTCTTGGATGGTCGAACCTCAGCCGAATGGACGGGTTCAACCTCAGTGACAGTAACGATGGCCAATGGCGGCATTACCGTGGTCTCCCAAAATCCCGAGACGGGCGACTTTGAAACGCCGGTCACCTTCAAGGGCTTTGGCTTTGCCGCCACCCTATCTGCCTCTGCGCCCCTGCGCCTAGCCAACTTCGCCATTGTCGAAGCCACGACACAGCAAGCGAGTCCCATTTTTTGCTGTGCGTTGAACTTTGTGGGTTCAGGTATGGTGGTTGGAAGCGCCCTTTCAATTGTTAACTGTGGCGCAACATCAAGTACGGTTTATGCAGGTGGCGTTTATGCAATGGGTTCAACGGTTTCGCTTTACAACACAACCATCGCCAATACGTTCACAGCGTTGTATGGAGCGGTTACCACGACGAGTGCCACGGTGACCCTAACGCATTGCACCCTCTCCGGGAACAAGAGTGCCAATGGGACAACCGTGACGACTGTTACGCGCAACGGTTCTGATGCCACCGCCCTCAATTGTTGGATGCCCGATTCGGCGGCGGTGGTGACGATGGGCGCGGGGTTGCCCCATTGCGTGCCGAAGGCCTCCGACGCGGCTATTGATGGGGCGACGGCGGAGAGCATTCTCGCGTTCGATGCGCTCGGGCGAACGCGGAAGAGTGGCGCGGCGGCGGATTTGGGCGCAGTCGAGGTCCAGGAGAGCGTAACCGTGGAGCCGCCGGCGGACCTGGTGGCGATGCCGTCGGGTCCACGCCAGGTCTACCTGGGCTGGAGCGCCATTCCGCGGGCGCAGGGCTACACCCTTGCGCGCGCGAACTCCGAGGCGGGTCCGTGGGAGGATATTTCGGCGCAGACGCTCTGGCGCTCGCCGGGAACGGGGCGCGCGGACACGATTGCTGGTTGGGCGAGTGCGCGCTTTGTCGCGGCCAAACCGGGGAGTGCGGCCTACTATCGTCTCTCGATTCTTGTGGAGGGACAGGAGACGATCCAGTGCGAGCCCATGTACGTTGAGACCCCGGCAGCGGAGGCCGTGTCTGCCTACCATTCGCGTCCCGGGGCAACGCGGTGCATCTATCTGGACTTTACGGGCTATGTGGAGGACTCGGCTGCACTGGTCGCCGCCGCCCGCGAGGAGCTCTCGGAGCCAGAGATGACCTATATCGCCACAGCCCCCTTTGAATATGTTGGGCGCTTTGGCGATCGCTCGCAGGTCTACCCCACGGCCTCCGCCATTTACGACATTTGGCGAATGGTAGCCGAAGACTTCGCTGCTTTCGACGTGGATGTCACCACCGAGCCACCCGCGTATGAGGCGTTGGTGAAGGAATCGGATGAGGATGAGGTCTACGGCAAGCGAGTGGTCATTGGCTACGCGCAGGGGACCTCGAGCCCGTGGTATTCGGGCGGTGGGGCCTTTGCCGGCGGCGGGTACTTCGGCGAGCGCGTCGATCGGCCGGTCTTCATCTTCAGCGTCCAGTCGCGCCAGAACATTGCCGCGCAGGTCACGCATGAAGTCTCGCACACCCTCGGGCTCTCGCACGATAGCGGCAATGTCTGGTTTGGCGACTTTCGTGGTTCGCAGACCTACTACCAAGGCGTGGAGCTCACCCGCAGTGGCGAATTGAACACGAGTGCCACCTGGGAGAGCAACATCACATGGTACCCGGTGATGGGCGCAGCCCCGACGGTCCAGAAGGCAACCACCTCCGCCGGCGAGTATTACTACTATGACAGTGGCGACTTCATCAACCAGTGGAGCCGCGGCAGCTACGCCTCGGCCACGAACCAGGAGGACGACTTTGCCATCCTGCTCGGCCTAGCTGTGGGCTCCGGCACGCAGTTTGTTGGGGAGCCGGACTTTGAGGCTGCCGCGCGGAACCTGGTGCTGGCCGCGGATGAAGCCGGGGATACCCCCGCTCAGGCCGCTGACCTTGGCGCACTGGATGTGGGCGGAGATCAAGCCGCGCAGGGGGTGATTGGCAAGCACGTCACCGAGGCAGGCGCGGTGACCGAGGATGTGGATTGCTACGCCTTGGAGGTCGCGCAGGGCGGCTGGCTGGAGGCGGCGGTGGTGCCCGGTTTTGAGGGACTAACTGAAGGTGCCTCGCTTGATGCCTGCCTCGAACTTCTCTCCCCCGAGGGCGATCTCCTCGCCCGCGCCGAGTTGCCCCTGGGCATTGTGGAGGAGGTCACCTTCTCGCGCGTTCGCGAGGCGGGGCTTCGGATGCTTGTGCCAGCGGCCGGGCGCTACATCCTGCGCGTCTCGGGCACCGTCCACCCCGTCTTTAGCACCACCCTTTCGCCCGACGGCTCGGCCTCGGCCGAGACCCCGTGGTTCTTCAATGACCGCGAGGCTTATGGCTCCATCGGCCCCTACTCGCTCTCGGCAACCCTCTCCGCAGCCTCGGCCGCAGACCTGCCCGCCTTCCCCAAGCCCCTCGCAGGCGACGACTCCGCCTACACCCCCGCCGCCCAGCGCGCCCTCTACCAAGCGGCCAACGGGAGTGTCCCCGTCTCAATCCGCGCCACCGATGGCCGCACGGAGGTCCTCTCCGCCCAGGCCATCAGTGAAGCCCTCGCTTGCCTCTCCGGCGCGCTTGTCCCCGAGGGCGAAGGCCTAGCGCTCGACTATCGTTTTGAGGTGACCCATCTCACCCTCGCCGAGGATTCGCTGACCGTTACCGTCGCCCTCTCCTCGCCCTTGGAGGGGTGCGACATCGCCTTCGCCGAGGGCATCACCTTCATTCTAACCGACTGGCGCACGGGCTCGGAGATTCGCATCGAGGCCTCCGCCGTCACGGAAGTGGACGCACGCACCCGCCGCTTTGCCCTCACACCCCCCGCCGGACTCACCTGCTTCCGCGTTCGCGTAAAGCATTAGGCGCCGTATCCTCCCCCCACCCCACGAAGTTGGGTCTAGTTCACCACGAACTAGGCCCAACTTTTTTGAGCGATGATTGGTGACCTGGCACTAAAAGAAAACCATCAGGGGGCCTTGAGGAGGCCACCCTGATGATTCTGGAGGAGGGGATCGGTCCCGAGATTGCGCGTTAGGGGCGATAGGTGGCGCAGGATTCGGGTGTCTCGCGGAGGGAGACGGCGGTGACGGGGAGGCCGCGAGCGGCGATCTTGGCGAAGAAGTGCTTGGCCAGGAGTTCGGAGGTGGTGCGGTGCGGGAGGGGATAGACGCGTAGGCCGTGCTTTTGGAGGACGGAAGCGATGTCGGTCTCAACGGCGGAGGTGGTGTTATAGAGGAAGGCGTGGTCGCAGCAGGAGACGATTTCCTCTTGGAGGACGGTCTTGACCTCCTTGAAGTCCATCACCATATCCTCCGGCTGGCCGGGGATGGGGGGAACGTTACCGAGCTCGACGGTGAGTTGGTAGGTATGGCCGTGGAGGTTACGGCACTGGCCGGCGTGGCCGGTGAGCAGGTGGGCGGCATCGAAGGAGACGGTCTTGGTGACAATGAGCATGGCGGACCTCACGGGCGGGGGCGTTTAACGGCGGCAAAGAAGGGTTTTGAGCGGGCGCTCGCGGCGGCGGGCTTGGCTGGGCGCGGCGGACGGGGCTGGGGGGCACGCTTGGGGCGGACGGCCTCGGCGCCCATCGCGTTGCGAGCATGTTCGGAGTGGAAGGGCTGCTCGACATCTTGGGGGATGGGGCGGCCGATGAAGTGCTCGATGTCGCGCAGGGCTTGGCGGTCGTGCGGGCAGACGAGGCTGATGGCTTCGCCTTCGGCGCCGGCGCGAGCGGTGCGGCCAATGCGGTGAACGTAGGTTTCGGGCTCGTCGGGCAGGTCGTAGTTGATGACGTGGGTGACCTCGTCGACATCAATTCCGCGGGCGGCAATGTCGGTGGCCACGAGGACTTGGACCTTGCCCGAGCGGAAGCCTTCGAGGGCGCGCAGGCGGGCGGCCTGGCTCTTGTCGCCATGGAGGGCGGCGGCGGGGAAGCCATCGCGCGTGAGCTGCTTGCAGAGGCGGTCGGCCCCATGCTTCATGCGCGGAAAGACAATGACGCGGAAGCACTTGGGCGTATCGAGGACCCACTTGAGGAGGGAATACTTCTTCTCCTTATCCACAAAGAGGACGCGCTGGCGGATTGTGTCAACGGTCGGCGCCTCGGGGTTGATGCGAATGGAGACGGCGTGGCCCTGGATGAACTGCTTGGCCAAGGCCGTGACCTCCGGCGAGAGGGTGGCCGAGAAGAAGAGCGATTGGCGCTTGTGCGGCAATTTGGCCAGGACCTTGCGGATGTCGGGCAGAAAGCCCATATCAAGCATCCGGTCGGCCTCATCGAGCACCACCGCTTGGACGCTCTCGAGCGAGAGTGCGCCCTGCCCCTCCAGGTCCAAGAGCCGCCCGGGGGTGGCCACGAGCACGGCCACCCCCTTGGCCAAGGCCGCCACCTGCGGCTTGATGTTCACGCCGCCAAAGACCACCGCACAGGGCAGGTCCAGCCCTTTGGCGTAGGCAGAGCAATTCGCCTCAATCTGCGCGGCCAGTTCGCGCGTGGGAGCCAAGATGAGCACCAACGGTCGTTTGGGGCGGAGCGTGGCGTGCGCCTGGGCGAGCCGGTGCAGGAGCGGTAAGGCGAAGGCGGCCGTCTTGCCAGTGCCGGTCTGGGCGCAGCCCATGAGGTGCTTGCCGGCGAGGATGGGCTTGATGGCCGCTTCCTGGATGGGCGTGGGGCGTTGATACCCCATCGCCGCGATGGCCTGTTGCAAGGCCGGGTGGAGATGCGCGAAGACCGTCCCCTTCATTGGCGCGCCTCCCGCCGCTTGCCGGGATGGCCCTTGCCGCGGCCCTTAAAGTTGCCCTTGAAGGGGCCCTTACGGCCCTTGGGGCCTTTGGGGCGGGGCGACTCGGGGGTAGCCTCCACGAACTTGGGGTTGAGCGGCCGGCCATCAAAGTCGGCCTCGCACAAGGCTTCTAGGACGCGCTCGCCGAGTTCGGCGCGCACATCGAAGAAGGCGAACTCACGCTTGATGGCAATGGCTCCGATGTCCGAGGCTTGAATACCGGCCAGTTCGCAGGCCAAGCGGACAACGGCGCCCTCGCGCAGGTGGTCTAGTCGCCCCACGTGGAGCATCAGGCGCTTGCGCTCACCGAAGGCCGCGTCGCGTTCGGCGCGGGAGGGAGCGGCCACGGGGTTGAGGTCTCGCGCGTCTTCATAGGCCTCCATCAACGAACTCAGGCGCAGCTGGAGGATACGCGCCAGGACCTCGGTGGCGGAGAGTTGGCCCATCAGCGGGGCCACGGCCGGCAAGAGCTCCTGGATGGCCGGGTTAATCTCCTGGACCTGGCGGACCTGTTCGGCCAGCCAGAAGACGTGCTTTTGGCGGACATCGTCGGCAGTCGGGATGGCGCGCTGCTCGAAGCGCAGACCGCAGATGCGCTCGATGAGGCGGAGCTTCTGGCGGTCGCGCGGGGTGACCAAGGTGATCGAGATGCCCGCCTTGCCGGCGCGGGCGGTGCGGCCGGAGCGATGGGTGTAGACGGCCGCGTCATCGGGCAGATGGTAGTGAATGACATGGGTGATGTCCTCGACATCCAGGCCGCGCGCGGCGACATCGGTGGCCACGAGGATGCGGACAGCCTTGTCGCGGAACTTGCGCATCACCGCGTCGCGTTGGGCCTGGGAGAGGTCGCCGTGGAGGGCTTCGGCGTAGACGCCATCGTGCATCAACGCCTCGCTCAGCTTCTGGGTGTCGGCCCGCGTGCGGCAGAAGACCAAGCCATACATTTCGGGAACGAAGTCGATAATCCGCCGCAGGGCACCGTAGCGATTCTTCTCGGCCACGGCGTAGGCGTGGTGCTCAATATTGGCCTGGGCCACATTGCGCGTGCCGACGGTAATCTCTAGGGGCTGGTGGATGTAGCGCCCGGCGATGGCCTCGACTTCTGGCGGCATCGTGGCCGAGAAGAGCCACTTCGCGGCAGAAGCCGGCACGCGCTCGAGAATGAAGTCAAGCTCCTCGCGAAAACCCAGGTCGAGCATCTCGTCGGCTTCGTCAAGGACGCAGGTACGCACCGTGTCTAGGGCGATAGCCTCGCGCCGGAGGAGGTCGCAGAGTCGCCCGGGGGTGGCCACCACCACCTGCGCCCCGCGTTCAAGCTTGGCAATCTGCTGGCCGATTGGCGCGCCGCCGTAGCAAGCCACCACGCGCACCTGCGCCAGGTGCTTGGCAAAGCGGGCCAACTCCTCGCCAATCTGCAAGCAGAGTTCACGCGTTGGGGCCAGAATCAGCCCCTGCACGGAGGTCGCTTCGCCTTGAACCCGGGCCAAGAGCGGCAGACCGTAGGCGCAGGTCTTGCCAGTGCCCGTGGCAGCCAGGGCCACGCAGTCGGGCGCCTCGGCAGCCAACAGGGGCGGAATAGCGGCAGCCTGAATCGGCATCGGGGCCTTAAAGCCCAGCCCCTCAACGGCCCGCAGCAACGGCTCGGGCAATCCCAAACTCCGGAACTCTCCGGTCTCTTCGCACATCGTCATCAATCGTCATCCTTAAATCATCGCCGCTTGCAGAGCGCGGGCGAAAGCCTCGGCATCCGCCGGCAGGCCCAACTCCACTTCGGAGGCATAGGCCACGGCCGTCCCGGGACCCGAGGCGCGCCCATGCGTGCCGCGAATTCGCTCGACCGCTTGCGACACATGCCACGGCACGCGCCCAAAGAAGAGCTCGCAGGGGTCGAAGCCCGGCTTGTTGTGAATATCAACGTGCGTGGCATAGTCCGGCGCCTCGCGCGGATCCTGCCACCACGGCCAGGCAAACCAACAGCCCGGCTTGGCCTCGGCAATCCAGTCCGGCCCCTCGCCACCAGGCCCGGGGAGGACACTTTCCACTTGCGGCAGGGCGGCCAAGACCGCGCGGGCGGCCTCGGAGGCGGATTCGTCCTGCACATAGAGCAAAACCACCTGGTGATCGCAAATCGCCACCGCGCGGCTCCGGTAGAAATCGGGATAGGCCATCTGGCGAATGGTGCGCGTGGCGAAAAGGCCGCTCTCGCGCAGGGCCCGATTGGGGAAGGCCACACCGGTGGCCCCAGGCAAGGTGGGGGTAATGGCGTAGTCGCCGGCAATGATCAGCGCATAGCCCTCGCGCCGGGCGGCCTCGGCCACCGCCTCAATCTGCCGCAAGGCGTGTTGGAGCGAAGCGGCCGCGCGCGGATGATCCGGCCCGTGGCGCTGCAAATCGTAATCCAAGGTCGGCAGATAGGCCAATATCACCTCGGGCGCATCGCCGCGTTGCAAGCGGCCAATCAGCGCCTGAGCAATCCCCCACCCCACCTTCGGCGAAGCCAGCGGCCCCCAATAGCGCCAGAGCGGGATTGGATTCTCCACGCCCAGAACGCGCGTCGGCTTTTGGTAGGTGGCCATAATCAGCCCGCCGCCGTGGGTGTGTATCGGCGCAGGCGAGACAATCTCATCAACCGCCTCGCCCAGCAACTGCTGAAAGAAGTAGAGCCCCACCCGCGCGCCCCGCTGCCGAGCCGCTTCCCAAATCCGCGCCCCGTGCACCAACTTGGCCGACTGGTTCCAGAAGGCCGGAGCCATCGTCTCGCGGAAGTAGCGCCCATTGGCCGGCATCCCGTGGACTTCTGGCGCCAGCGCGGTCCGCAAGGTGGCCTGCGCGGTGCAGGTGACGGCCGGGAAGGCTGGCGCCATCGCCCGAATGGGCAGCCCTGCTAGACGCGTAATGCGGTGCTTGGCCAAAAGGTCTGCACCCAAGGCCGCAACCGAGAGTATGAGGAGCTTCTTCACGGCGCCTCCTGCCCGGCCGCTTGCTCTAGGTGCTGCGAGCGCACGCGCGCTTCGCCTTGAGCCGCAGGGTCATACAGAAAAGGCTCCTCCCAACCATCCTCCAAGGCCGCTTGGCGCAGCAATCCCTCGCTAACCAACTCCTCCAGCTTTGCCGGCGCGCTCCCCCCATAGGCCAGCGAATACTCCAAGAGTGCCGCCCGGATTTGCCGCAAGCGCAGGAGCGTTACCCGCCGCGCTTCAACGCCGGGCATCACATAGCGATACCATGAGCCTGTTGCGTCATCCGTTTGATAGGCCTCGCCCGGGGCCTTGACCGCCCGGCCGAGGTTTCCATAGCAAATGCCAATCCCCATGCCGATGGTAATAGCCGCAATCACGGCACAGACCGGCCCCGAGAAACGAGCGGCACGCGCCTGTTTCTGGCGCGCCAAACGCCTCTCCGGCACCCGGCTCTTCGCCTGAGAGGGGCGCCGGAGAGAGGCTTTGGGGCGATGGCGTCTGCGCCGGACGTGTGCCATTACGGCACCGGGAAGTGCGCCACGAGCGCGCGCACCTCTTCACGCACGCGCTGCTGGAGCGCGGTGTCTTCGGGCGACTTGAGGATCTCGACGATCCAACCGCCGAGCTTGACCATCTCGGGCTCCTTCATTCCGCGCGTGGTCACCGCAGCGGTACCGATGCGGATACCGGAGGTGACGAAGGGGCTCTCGGTGTCGTAGGGGATGGTGTTCTTGTTGCAGATGATGCCCGCAGCATCCAACGCCGCGGCCGCCAGCTTACCCGTCAGCCCCGAGGCCTTCACGTCCACCAGGAAGAGGTGGTTATCCGTGCCCCCGGAGACGAGCCGGAAGCCAGCCTCCTGCAACACCTTTGCCAGCGCCTGCGTATTGGCGACAATCTGCGCGGCATAGGCGTGCGCATCGCGGTGGAGCCACTCGTTAAAGCAAACCGCCTTGGCCGCGATAACATTCTCCAGCGGACCGCCCTGGATGCCCGGGAAGACCGTCTTATTGATGGCCCCGATGTACTTCTCCTTGCAGAGAATGAGGCCCGAGCGCGGGCCGCGCAAGGTCTTGTGTGTAGTGGTGGTCACGAAGTCGGCATAAGGCACCGGCGAGGGGTGAACGCCGCCAGCAATCAGACCGGCAATGTGGGCCATATCCACCATCAAGTAGGCGCCCACCTTGTCGGCAATCGCCCGGAAGCGGGCAAAGTCAATCACGCGCGGATAGGCCGAAGCGCCCGCCAAGATGAGCTGGGGCTTGACCTCCATCGCCTGCGCCTCAATCGCGTCATAATCGAGCTGCTCGGTCTCCTTGTTCACCACGTAGGGGACAATGTTGTAGAGCTTGCCCGAGAAGTTCACCGGCGAGCCGTGGCTCAAGTGGCCGCCCTGATCCAGGCTCATCGAGAGAATCGTGTCACCCGGCTTGAGCATCGCAAAAAAGACCGCCATATTCGCCGCGCTGCCGCAGTGCGGCTGGACATTCGCCGCCTCGGCCCCGAAGAGCTTCTTGGCGCGCTCGATGGCCAACTGCTCGACCGCGTCCACCGGCAAACATCCGCTATACCAGCGCTTGCCCGGATAGCCCTCGGCGTACTTGTTATTCAGCACCGAGCCCTGCGCCTCGCGCACGGCCGCGGAGGTGTAGTTCTCCGAGGCTATCAGGTTGACCGTCTCATCCTCCTGCTTCACCTGCGCGACAATCGCCGCATGCACCTCAGGGTCGGCCCACGCCAAGAGCGAAGACTCGGCCAGACGGCCCGCGCGGTCGCACTTCACCAGGCGTCGGGCGTGACGCTCAGCCCCCGAGAACGGCGTATCCAGCCACACGCCCAGGGCGCGCTCGGCCGCAGCCTCGCTCAACGCGCGGGCCGAAAGGATTAGGACATTGGCATCATTATGCTCGCGCGAGAGCTTCGCCACCGCTTCATCGGTGACAATCGCCGCGCGAATACCGGTGAAACGGTTGGCCGTGATGCTCATCCCAATCCCCGTCGAGCACAATAGCACCCCGCGATCGGCCTTCTTCTCCAAAACCGCCTCGCAGACCGCCACCGCAAAGTCCGGATAGTCATCAGCGGCTTCGGCGTTGAATGAACCCACATCCACCACCGTCTCGCCGCGCGCTTCCAGCACCGCAGCCAACTTCGCCTTCAGGGCTACGCCCGCATGATCGCAACCAATCGCAATCGTACTCATCTCTCTCGTATGCTCCTCTTTCGGAATGTCGAATAAAGAAAACGGCGAAAGTATACCACAATCCCACCCCGTACGCGCACAATGCCTACGGCAGAAAGACGAGTTTGCCACCCTTACTATTCTTGAAAAGAGCCTCTGGCGGGAACCAATCTGGCCGTAGCCCCGTGCGATAATCGTTGGTGCGATAGAGCGCAAAGTTCAAGTGAAGTTGTGGGGCGGAGGGATCTGCAGCATCGGGCCGATAGCCGTCAATCAGTGTGGTGGTCAAACCATAGAGTGCGCGCGAATCATAGGTGGGCGTGCGGACGCACAGCACGGGCTTGCCAGCCTCAAGTGAGGCCTTGATCCGCGGGAGCAAGAGCGGCAGGGTGACTTCATCCAGCGTAACGATGGGCCCAAGGAGGGCTCTCGTCTGCTCTGGCGTGAGCCCCACTGCGCGCGCCTCCGTGGCGAAACTGGGCGGAATCTGCGAGGGGCCCGGCTTGAGTTGCAGGGCGCGGGTGCAACTCGCATCAAAGTCCTCGGGGAAGGCCCCGGCATAGAGTCCGGCCTCCTCGGCAAGAGAGATGGCCCAATGGTAGGCGGCCGCAAGGTCTTGGATTGTGGGGCTATAGCGCGCATAGGGGCAACCGGGGAGGATGTTGTTGGGCTGCAGATGGAGGCGTTGACAGTTGAAATCGGGCTTCTTGCTAGTCTTCCCAACAGGATGATGCCAGAGGGCCATCAACTTCACCAAGGCACACGCGCCGCTCTTGTTATAGAGGTAGCCTTCGGAATCGTAGTGCAAATCGCGCGGTGGGACGGTGTAGCCATCTAGCAACAACGCTGGCACTTCGTCCACCTCTTTCGGCAGCGTAACCTGATGGCACTCAGGAGAGTACGCCACGCCATAGGCATTCTTGGCATAGGCGCGCACATACAGCGTAGAGCCGGGCTTGAGACCGGTGATGCGCGTGGTGTCACGCCAATCCGAAAAGCCCCAAAGCGGCCAAAGCCCCTGCTTGATGGTGGGGTTGGGGGTGGACGCGTAGCAAAAGCCGTAGTCGGTGTAGGGCTCTTCTCCGCGGAAGTGCACGGTGAGGGTGGCGCGCAGGCTGGTGGGCAAGAGCTCGCGGGGCTCTTCCAGGTGAACCACTGGCAACATCGAGCGCTTGAGCGCTTGCCCGGAGAGGCGGCTTGCGGGGACGGTCACCGTCACCTCTGCGCCCGTTTCATCCTGGGGTCCAAAGGTGATCTCAACGCCCGTGGGCAGGCAGTTAGGGAGGCGATTAGGCGGGTCACTCTCGACCGAGAAGTCATCTCCCTCACGAAAGATCGCCAAGGGACTCTCTGGCTTGATGCGCTCATAGCGGAAACGCCCGGGCGCGACCTGCACCCGTTGATACCCTTCCTTGGCGTTGGGGTCCGGGGCCGAGCGCCCGCGGAAGTAGGGATCGCGCTTGCGATAGGAATAGACCAAGTCGGGCGTGCCGTGATAGGGATCAGACTGTGGCACGTTAATATAGTAGATAAGGATGCCGCCGCGCGGAGAGTACGAATCTGTAACCTTCCCGATGGTGTTCTCTGTGGGGCCGTTGTCAAAGGTCTGCACCTCATCGGGTTCATACTCCAAGTGCAGGAGGTAGTTAGGGTGCTCGGTGGGGATAAAGATGCCCAGGGGTGTCTTGCCATCAAACTCGCCCCAGCGCGGGGCCAACTTCACTGTGGTGCTTTGGTGCAGCGTGGGATAGGCTGCCGCCGGCAACAGACCGCAATAGCGGTAGCGGCAGTAGAGCGGCGCGGTAGGCCCGCCGCCGGCGATGACGGGATGACCGGGAATGCCGTTATCCTTCTGCGGAGCGTGATAGGTGTCAGGAGCACCCAGCACATGCCCCAACTCGTGAATCATCGTGCTGGCACCCCCCTCGGCTTTGACGATAATGCGCGAGTTCGGCCACAAAGGCTCCCCCCAGGCAATGTAGAAGTTGGGGTTGTAATCCTTGAGCGGATCTATGTCGCGATCCTCGCGGAAGCCGACGGCCCGCCGTTCATCTTCACTCTGGGAGTAGTGACTGACGGGGTAAAGCTTGCGCAACTCCGGCAACTGCTCCAGCGAGCGCGGATGGGTTGAATCCTTGCTGGTGACCGGCAGAATCTTCGTGGCGTAGGCCAGCACGCGCACATCCACCTTATCAGCCCGTTTGGAGGAGCTCCTCAACGCCGCAACACCCCCACCACTCCACATGCTAGCCGCGTGCGCGTGTGCACGCAAGTCGACAGTGAACAGTCGACAGGACGCGGCAAGCCGCGACGGACGGGCTCTCGTTAGAAGTATTGAGCTTCATCGTTTCAGACTTTCGCTTGTTCGTCGCGTTAGCGCACGGCGACTCGACTGTCGACTATTCACTCTCCTCTGTCGGCCGGGCGCAACCTCCCCCATGCCGGGCGAAAACCTCCTCCCGGGGCGGGAGGAATTATTAAGACCCCGTCTTAATTCAAACAAGACGGGGTCTTATTTGCAATAAGACGGGGTCTTATTAGTTTGTATATGGGCGAGAGGCAATTTCCTGGTGGTGTGATTGAAATGGCCCTTGCGTGAAGGCGGCGCAGAAGGTGCGAATGGGCCTAGCGCAAAGGCCAGACGCGTTGCAAGTGGGAGTGCTGTCACGTGCACATCGAGTAAGGGGATGTGCTATAATGCGGCCTCTTTTTTGGAGCAGGTGATATGGCAGCGGGACAACGGAAACCAAAGCGGAATGCAGCAACAATCGGAGCGGATCGTGCACTGGAAGCGCCTTTGGCGCGGCAGGTGCCGCAGTCGATTGAGGCGGAGCGGGCGCTGTTGGGGGCGATTTTGATTGATAGCGCGCGCGTGCTGGAGTTGTGCGCGGCCAAGCGGGTGGTGCCGGAGGCCTTTGTTGAGCCGGCCCATCGGCGCATCTACACGGCAATGATGCATCTCTCTTCGCGCGGGATGCCGGTGGACGCAGTGACGCTCGGGGAGTGTCTGCGGGGAATGCAGGAGGAGGCGGCGAGTGCAGTGGGGCTGGAGATGCTCTCGGAGTTGGTGATTTCGACGCCGACGAGCGCGCACGCTGGCTACTATATTGGCGTGGTGATGGAGCAGTATCTGCGCCGGCAGATTTTGGGCGTGACGCGGGAAATCGAGGAGCGGGTCTACGACCCGGCACAGGGGGCGGACTATGTGCTGGGCGAAGCGGAGCAAGCGATTTTGGCCATTGGCGAGGGGCGGGCGCAGCAGGGCTCGACGGTGGATTGGAAGACTTCGGTGGGCGAGACCTTGGCGATGCTGACGCGGCAGTTGGATGCGCCGGGGCAACTGTCGGGGCTTTCGACGGGCTTCAAGGCGCTCGACGAGAAGACGCGCGGGATGCACAAGGGGGCGATGATTGTGCTGGCGGCGCGCCCGGCGATGGGCAAGACGTCGCTGGCGATGAACGTGGCCGAGTGCGTGGCGCGCGGGCTGGACATTATGGGCCGGCCAATCAAGAGCGCCGATGGGCTGCGCCACAAGCACACGGTGCTGGTCTTTTCGCTGGAAATGCCGCAGGTGCAGTTGACCACGCGTATGCTCTGTGGAATGGCGGAGGTTTCGGCGCGCGAGGTGGAGCGCGGGCAGTTTGTGAAGAAGGAAGTGGTGTTGCCGCGGCTGAATGCGGCGGCGCGCGAGCTGGCCGATACACCGATTCTCTGCGATGACCAGGGCGGGTTGGATGTGTTGGAACTGCGAGCGCGGGCACGGCATATCCACAAGAAGACGCCCGTTGACCTGATTGTGATTGACTACCTGCAGCTGCTGGGCTACCGTGAGTATTCCGCGCAAGGTCAGCAGGTGATGGTCTCGAAGATCTCCGGCGAAATTAAGGCGATGGCCAAGGAGCTAAATGTGCCGGTGCTCGTGCTCTCGCAGCTCTCGCGTAATAGCGAAAACCGCAATGGCGACGAGCGGCCGAGGAACTCGGACTTGCGCGACTCGGGCGCGATCGAGCAGGACGCGGATATGATTTGGCTCCTGCGCCGCCCGAGTTATATGGGTTCGCGCGTGCCCGAGCACGACGACCGGCTGCTGGCGATTGTCGACGTCTCAAAGAACCGCAATGGCGCCACCGGCGAAGTGCGGTTGAACTTCGATGGCAGTATCACGCGCTTCAAGGACCGAATTGAGACGAACCCGGAGATGATGGGCGGCGATATGGAGCCAGTGGATACGCCTTAAGACTTTGGAAAAGAGAAGGACAGCGAATGAAACGCATTGCTTCGTTTTTGGCCGTGGCCCTGCTAACAGGGGCGTTGTGGGCCGAGCGCGTGACCGTGCAGGATGTGCAGGTGCGCGCGAATGACAACTTCGGGGTGGATCCCTCGGCCGATGTGCGCCAGATTTGCTCCATCAAGCCGGGGTGGACCGCTGAGCAGGCCGACATTCAGGCCGCGATGAGCGCGGACGTGAAGGCGCTCTTGGCCAACCCGCTCTATGCGCGCGTGGATGTGGCAATCGGCCAGGATGAGCAGGGAGGCTGGGTCATTATCTACACCGTCGAGCGCCGAGCGCTCTTGGCCGAGGACCCGGTCATCGAGGGGCTCAATGGCGCCATCCGAATGGGCAAAGCCGAGGAGGCCGTCAAGCTGACCTGGCACGACCGCATCGATGAATCGATTGCCGCAGCCGCCGCCGGGCGCTTGCGCGACAAGTTGGCCACCGAGGGCTTCGTTGATGCCAAGGTGACCTTCGACTTGCGCTACGCCGACAAGCCCGGCTATGCCTTCCTCACCCTCTACGCTGAGCCCGGCATTGAGCGCCAAATCCGCGACTACGCCTTCGAGGGCAATACGGCCTTTGACCACGATACGCTTGCCTCCTCCTTCGGCTGGCTCCCCCTTTGGAACCCTCTGAGCTGGTTCTTGGATATGCCGTTGACCGATGAGAAGCTCGACGACGCCCGCGCCGCCGTTTTGGGCGTCTACACCGACGCCGGTTATCTGGATGCCGAAGTGGCCACGCCCGACCTGCGGCAGATTCCCGGCAAGGGCCCCGGGCGCGTGGATGCCGTCTTCCAGGTCACCGAGGGCGAGTGCTACACCGTTGGCACCGTGAAGGTGGAGGGCGCGAGCATCTACCCCACCGCCGCGCTGGAGGCCGCCGCCGCGCAGGTGCTCGTTGAGCACGGGCGGACGGCCACAGCCGCCACCCGCGCGGCCTTGCGCGAAGCCATTGAGCTCTACTACGGCTCGCGCGGGTATGTGGATACCTACGCCGTGCCCACCGTGGTGCCGCGCATCGATGAGCCGGTCATCGACATCACCTACAAGCTCACCGAAGGCGTGCAGGTCAACATCCGCAACATTGAAATCCGCGGCAACGCCGTCACCCAAGACAAGGTCATCCGCCGCGAGTTGGTGACCCAGCCGGGCGAAGGCTACGATCAGCGTCTGGTCAACCTCTCGCAGACGCGCATCCGCAACTTGGGCTACTTCGCCGAGGAGAGCGGGGTGACCGCCTACACCGTCAAGACGCCCAACGAGCACGAGCGCGACCTGGTCTTCGAGGTGCGCGAGGTGCCGACGATGGAGACGATGGTGGGCGTGAGCGTGAGCACGGTCGACAGCGTCTTCCTCCACGCAGGCGTTTCGCAGCCGAACTTTGACCTCTTCAACCCCGGAAACGGCTTCCGTGGCGGCGGCCAGCGCGCCAGCGCCCGCGCCGAAATCGGCTCGCGCCGCCAAACTATCGACCTCAGCTGGACCCAACCCTGGCTCTTCGATATGCCCCTCTCCTTCACCGTCAACCCCTACCGCAAGATGCGCTGGTTCGACGAGTATGACGAGATTCACATGGGCGCGGCCTTTACCCTCTCCTGGAAGCCTCAGCCCATCCCCACGCCCTTCGGCGACATCCAGCTCGACCGTATTGGCGTGCGCTACACCCTCGAGCAGGTCTCCTACGACGATGCGGAGTCTGGCACCTGGTACACCGCCAACGGCGACAAGCCCTTCCGTTTCACCGACCTGGATGACAGCATCAACAGCAAGTTCCGCTTCTTCTGGAACGAAGAGCACCGCAACCGGCCCCTCTTCCCCACCGATGGTTGGAATAGCCAAGTCTATGCCGAGTTCGGTGCCGGCGGGGACGCGAAAGACTACGGCTTCGGCTTCGTCTTCAATAAGTACACGCCCTTGTGGTGGGACCACGTCCTCCAAGCCCGCGTGCGCTTCGACACGGTGGAAGCCTACAGCGGCGATGTGCCGATCTTTGACCGCTACTTTATCGGCGGCTTGCGCACCATCCGCGGCTTTGAGTTCCGCGATGGCGGCCCGAAGGCCTACCAGCGCCCCGGCCGGCGCGGCGACCACGTCTCCATTGGCGGCCAGACCCTCTGGTGCGCCACCTTGGAATACAACATTCCTATCAATAGCATGCTCCGCTTCGCCGTCTTCTCCGACATCGGCGCGGTGGGCGAGGACTTCTGCGACCTGGGCGGCGACCTGCTCTGGTCGGTCGGGTGCGGTCTGCGCCTCGACTTGGCCAAGTTCCCGATCCGCCTCGACGTGGCCAAGCCCATCACCAACGATGATGACACCGAGGAAGAGGTCTTCTCCTTCTCCTTGGGCTACACCGATTGATTTCCAACCCCGAAAGGAATCCTATGAAAACCCTCCTTTGCGCCTGTGCGCTCCTCTGCGCCTTCAACCTGAAGGCCGCCTCGGTCCCCTCCATCGTTGTGGTGGATATGGAGGCCATTATTGCCCACCACCCCAACACCCCCAACGACAAGAAGTTGCTTGAGGACACCCTCGCCGAATTCTCCCAAGAACGCGATGCCCTGCGCGCGGCCATCAAGGCCAAGCAGACCGATCTGGAAAAGCAGGTCCAGGAGGCCCAGAACCCGATGATTGCCCCGGCCAAGGCCGAAGAACTGCGCAAGGCCTGCGAGGCCAAGTTCCGCGAAATCCAACGCGACACCGATGCCGCCGAGCAGAAGATGGCCAGCCGCTCCCGCGAACTCTCCGACCTCGAGGACCGCCTGCTCAAGCGCACCACCAAGGAAATCCAAGCCCACATCGCCGCCTACGCCAAGGAGAAGGGTTTCCAGGTGGTGCTCTATAAGAATATGGTCCCCTATGTCACCCCCGAGCGGGACATCACTGACCTCATCATCGTGCTCTGCGGCGGCAGGCCCGAGCCTAAGGACTCCTCCAAGGGCGCCGACGAGCTCAAGCCCGCCGCCACGCTCGAAGACTCTCTTCCCACCAAGTAACCCCTACCCCAAGGAACCCCACATGTCCCACGAACTCGAAGAAGGCCTCACGCTGCAGCTCGACTTCACGAAGATTGCCAAGGTCGCTGCCAACATCAAGGAAGAGAAGGACAACGTCATCCCCGTGGCCGTCCAGCACGCCGACACCAAGGAGGTCATCCTCGTGGCCTACACCAACCGCCTGGCGATGGAACTCACCTTCAAGACCCGCACCCTTACCCTCTGGTCCACCTCCCGCAACGTCCTCTGGGAGAAGGGCAAGACCTCCGGCGAGAGCTTTGAGGTCCTCGAAGCGCGCGTCAATTGCGAGCAGAACTCCCTGCTTTACATCGTCCGCCCGCGCCGCGGCAACATCTGCCACACCAAGAACAGCGCCGGCCACCCGCGCAACTGCTACTACCGCGCGGTCAACCTCGACGACGGCTCCACCCTCGTCAACCTCGACCCCTAACCGAGCCGGTTTTCCCCGTGCTTTCGGTCATCCTGCCGTTTCACAACGAAGGGCCTGAGCGCGCCGAGCGCAATCTCGGCGCGCTCTCGGCATACCTCTGCGCGCAAGGCCTCGACTTCCGCCTCATCCCCGTGGATGACGGCTCCACCGACGGCACCGCCCAGGCCCTACACGCCTTCGCCGAAAGCCATCCCGCCTGCCGCCCCATCCTCCTCCCCGAAAACCGCGGCAAAGGCGCTGCCCTCCTTGCTGGCCTCCCCGAGGTCGCCGGCGACTGGGTCCTCCTCCTTGATGGCGACTTCGATCTCGATCCTGCGATGCTCCCGCACTTCTTCGCCGAAGCCGAACGCACCAGCGCGGACATCGTCGTTGGCAGCAAACGCCACCCCCGCGCCGAGGTCCACTATCCCCTCCGCCGCCGCCTCCTCAGCGCCTGCTACCACGCCCTCACCCGCCACGCCCTCCACCTCCCGATCAGCGACACCCAAAGCGGGATGAAGCTCATCCGCACCGAGGTCCTTCGCTACGCCGCCGAACGGATGCTCGTTAAAGCCTTCGCCTTCGACCTCGAACTCCTCGTCGTGGCCCTCGGCGGCGGCTACCGCGTGGCCGAGGCCCCCGTGCGCATCGCCCACTTCGGTCACCGCTGGGGCTGCATCTCCGCGCGAATGCTCTGGCGCACCCTCATCGACACCCTGGCCATCCTCTACCGCGAGCGCATCCTCCACTACTACGCCTCCCTCACCCCGCCCCCCGCGCCGGAAGCTGCCCCCGCACAAGGCCCGCGCTTCAGCCTCATCGTTGCCTGCCCCGGCGATAGCGCCGTCCTCCGCCGCCTCATCGATGCCCTGCGCGCGCAAACCTACCGCAACTTTGAAGTCCTCTTCCTCCCCGACCACCTCCTCGTCCGCCCCGAAACCAACTACCGCTTCCGCATCCTCGCCACCGGCAGTGTCCGCCCCGCCCGCAAACGTAATATGGGCGCCCTCGCCGCCACTGGCGACATCCTCGTCTTCATCGACGACGATGCCTACCCCCGCGCCGACTGGCTCGCCAATGCCGCCGCCCGCTTCGCCGACCCCGCCATTCACGCCCTCGGCGGCCCCGGCCTCACCCCGCCCGAAGATCCCCCCCTCGCCCAACTCTCCGGCACCGTCTTCGCCTCCCCCCTCGTCTCTGGCAACTTCCGCTACCGCTACTTCATCCAAGGCGCTCTCCGCCGCGTGGAAGACTTCCCCAGTTGCAACCTCTTCATCCGCCGCACCGCCTTCGATGCCATCGGCGGCTTCCGCGAAAACTTCTGGCCCGGCGAAGACACCCTCCTCTGCGCCGACCTCCAACGCCACGGCTATAGCCTCTGGTACGACCCGCGCGTCGTCGTCTACCACCACCGCCGCCCCCTCTTCGGCCCCCACCTCCGCCAAGTCGGCCGCTACGCCCTCCACCGCGGCTACTTCGCCCGCCGCATCGGCCTCAACTCCCGCCGCCTCTCCTACCACCTCCCCGCCCTCTTCGTCCTCGGCCTCCTCTTGGGCCTCCCCGCCGCCTACTTCCTCCCCCTCCTCGCGCTCCCCTACTGCGCCACCATCGCCCTCTACCTCACCCTCACCGCCGCTGACGCCCTCCTCGAAGCCCCCGCCCTCCGCACCGTCCCCACCGTCTGGGCTGGTATCATCCTCACCCACTTGTGGTACGGCCTCCGCTTCCTCCAAGGTCTCTTCGCCCGCCGAATGCCCTGCGGCGTCCGCCCCTTCGACCACCGTTAACCCGCCCCCGAGCGCCCCGCATGCTCGGCGAAAGGGCCTCTCTCCCTCTAGCGTAAACAAAAAAAAGCTCCCCTCTCCGCCCTTTTGAGGTAGGGGCGGGGCGCAATCGCGCTCGCCCCGAGGAGGCGTGGTACGCCAATTGGGGTACTTGAGCTTATCGAGCGGAAGGAGAAGGGGCACGGGGAAGACAAAAAAGGCGCGGCAGTGCCGCGCCTAAAGGGAGAGCAGAAGGGCTCCGCTTACTCGATGATGGTGATTTCAGCCATCGAAGCGAACTCTTGCCCGTGCTGCTCGGAGAGGCCAGTGAAGCGGAGGTAGCGGACATTCGCAGCCGGGGTGGCGAAGAGGACCTTCTGCCCATCGGCACTGTTGGCCAGCTGGCCTTCGGCGGCCACGGTCCACGCCTTGCGATCGGGCGAGACTTCGACGCGGAAGTCCTTGATGCGCCCATTGGTGCCCTCCTGGCGGCCGAAGCAGGTGATGCCCTTGAGGGTGCGGACCTTGCGCAGGTCGATGGTCACGCTGTGGGGGTACTTGCCAAGGGTGACGCCATACTGCGTGTGCCAGATGGTGCCGAGGTCGCCATCGCAGACCTTACCGCCTTCGTTGCCGGGCTCCTGCGAGGTGCACTCCACGGCGGTGAAGGTCTCCGGCGGCGGAGGCATCGTCTCATCGAGGGCGACGACCTGCTCGCGCACCGTGGCGGTCTCGGCCTGCTTGAGTGCAGCCGGGCGAATGGCGAAGTTCAGGCGGTAGGGCTTATCGGCGCGCGGGATGTCACGGTTGAGCGGACCCGGACCGCAGCTGGCACCGCCGAGGCCGCGGTTAGTGGCCAGGAGCGTGAGAACGGTCTTCTCGCCAGGTGCGGGGAGCTCAGCCGGGTGCTTGGTCAGGCAGAGGTCAGTGGCCGTGTAGGGCAGGGCCGAGAAGGCGAAGGCTTCGCCATTGAGCGCCGAGAAGGTCAGCCCGCCAGTCTCGCCAAAGAGGGTCACGCCGGAGGCCTCTTCGCGGTTACCCATATCGTTGGGACGCGCATAGTTGACAACCATGTTGGCCACGGTGTCCTGATAGAGGCCCGGGAAGGCACCGGCCTTACGGTCGGGGTAGTTCTCGAAGGGACCGCGGGCGGCGTAGCGGACGGTGTCGAGGGCCGGATTGAGAATGAGCGAGTAGCCCAAGCGCCCGAGTTCAATGACGCGGCCGCGCGGCAGAATGGCCGACTGAACAGTCACGGTGCCATCGGGGTAGACCTTCCAGGCGGCGTTGACCACAAAGTGGGTGTTCCGCTTGGAGACGGGGGTGCGCAAGACCTCGAAGGAGGTTGGCGCATCGCCATCGAAGGAGACCATCTTCTCCAGTTGGCGGCCCATCACGGTGGTGGAAGTAAGGAAGGTGACGCAGTCGCCATCGCGGTTGAGGTTGGTGATTTCTGCCTTCACCGGCACAAGGGTGCGCAGGCCTTGCTGAGCCCATTCGGCCCCCTTCCACACTTCGTTGGAGGAGGGGCAACGGAAGGCATCGACAGCCAACGGCGCTTGCAGCAGCTTGCGACCGTTGAGCTCATACTGCGCCAGGAAGCCGGAGGCCTTACAGAAGGAGATTGAGAAGTGCTTACCGGAGACCACGAGGGCCTTATCCGTCTCCTTCACGCGCACCTCACCCTGGGCCTGAATGGCGATGGGGGCGCGCTTCTGCAGGGTAATCTGATCGGAGGCAACACAGGTTCCGGCCTTGAGAAGCCCCTCGTCAGCCTTCAAGCAGAACGTGATGCGCAAATCGTAGCCATCGAGCGAACGCGGCACGCGCACGGGTAGCGGGAAGGTGGCCTGAGCCTGCGGGCCGATGGCGGCCACATCAAAGGTGCCCGAGCCGGCGGATTCGCCGTTCTTCAGGAGGGTCCAGGTGGCCGTCACGTAATCGAGCGGGCGGAAGTAGTTCTTGTTACGGATCGTAATCTGCCCATCGGCGAAGGTGGCCTTGATGTTTTGGTAGACGTAGGCGACCTCGTAGTAGCCAGGCTCAGGGGTACGGTCGGAGAGGATCGTGCCGTTGCAGTCGAACTGGCCAGAGTTGGGGTGGTCGCCCCAGTCACCGCCATAGGCGAGAATGCGCTTGCCGGTGCGCGGCGAATCGTACCACAGGCCCTGGTCAATCCAGTCCCAAATGGCCCCGCCGAGGATAACATCCGAGCTCTCAATGGCATCCTGATAGTCGATAAAGTTGCCCATCGCGTTCATCATGTTGTGGGCGTATTCGGAGATGTAGAAGGGCTTGGGATCCTTGAGGTCGGCAGCCTTCCACTGCACCCAGCCCACGCCGGGATACTGGTTCGAGCCCATATCCACAATGTCGTTATTGCGCTCGTAGTGCGTGGGGCGGGTGAAGTCGCGCGCCTTGATGGTGCGCTCGGCCACGGCGAAGTTGCGCCCGGGGCCAGCTTCGTTGCCCAACGACCAAATCACCACGCAGGGCTGGTTCTTGTTACGTTCGACCATGTTCATCACGCGGTCAACATGCGCATCCATCCACTCCACCGGGTGCGAGAGCGACTCCTTGCCGTAGTAGTAGCCGTGCGACTCGATGTTCGCCTCGTCCTCCACATAGATGCCGTACTTGTTGCAGAGATAGTAGAAGTAGGGCGAAGCAGGATAGTGAGAGCAACGAACATGGTTGATGCTCGCAGCCTTCATCAGGCGGATTTCCTCCTCGATGGCCGCATCTGGGACTGCATGGCCCATCCAGGGGTCCGTCTCGTGGCGGTTGACACCTTTGAGCTTGATCTTCTGGCCGTTGACCCAGAAGCGCTTCTCGGTCTGGCCCTTGCGTGCGGCCACCTCCACCTTACGGAAGCCCAGCTGCGCAGGCACCGCCTCAATCAGCACCCCGCGGTCATCGCGCAACGTCAAGAGCAATGTGTAGAGATTCGGGCACTCGGCCGACCAGAGTTTGGGGCTGTCGAAACGCAGCTTAAGCCCCGTGCGCCAAAGCTTCTGCCCGGTCAGATTCACCGACTTCTCGGCAATGCCATCCCACGGATAATCAACCGGCTGAACGGCCGCAACCTCGTTCCCCTTGCCATCCACCACCTTGGCCGAGAGAATAGCCACCGCCGCGCTCTCCGGCGCGTTGAGGTTCTCGAGCTCCACATCCACCGTCAACTCCCAGCGCCCATCCATCTGCTCCCACTTGAGCGGCTCGGTGGTGGCGAAGAAGTCGCGAATGTGCAGCTTGGGCACAGCGTAGAGCTGAACCGTGCGGAAGAGGCCCGACAGGCGCGTCATGTCCTGACACTCGAGGTAAGCCGCATCGCTATGGCGGTAGACCTCGGCCGCCAGGACATTGTTGCCCGGCTTGAGGAAGGGCGTGATGCGGAAGGCCGCCGGATTGCGCGAATCCTTCGAGAAGCCCACATACTTGCCGTTGATCCACAGGTAGAAGAAGGAGTCCACACCGTCAAACTGAAGGTAAATCTCCTCGCCGGCCCACTCAGCGGGCACCGTGAAGTCGCGCCGATAGGAGCCCACCGGGTTGCGCGCCTCGTAGTTGGTGTAGTGCTTGGGCGGGGTGGTCATCACCCGCGGCCAATCGCGCGCGAAGGGATAGGGCTGATTGGAGTAGAGCGCCGTCCCCCACCCCTTAACGCGCTCGGGATGCGCGCCCATCGCCTGCCACGAAGCCGGCACCACAATCGTCTCCCAGGCCGACACATCGTAGGCCGGATCCTGGAAGCCCACCGGCCGCGACGCCGGGTCCTTACTCCACTTAAACTTCCACGCCGTGGTGCTATCCAAGCTCAACCAGCGCGCGCTAAATCGCGGCAAAATCTGCTTGGCCGTCTCCTCGCTCGTAAAGCTAAACGCCCACGCGCGTGCAGGCTCCTTATTATAGGAGAGGTTTTGCTCCTGCTCCCACTCCAGACCCGTCGGCGCAGGCGCCGTTCCAAAGCCGTGCACAGCGAAAGCCGCAGTTGCCAAGCAACAAATGCCTCCGATGGCCAAAGCATTCTTCATCATCATTCAATCTCCTTTGGTAAGGTTTAACGACTTCATAGTAGACCATCTAGGCCTTGAAGTCAACGCAAAAATACCTGCAATCTTCCGCTGCGACCTTTTGTATGCACCCCCGCGCGCCCGATACCCTAAAAAAGGTAGGGCCTACCTCGACCCGACCTAGGCCCTAGGTCACCTCGAGGTAGGCCCTAGGTCGAAATGAACTAGGCGCGGGGGAACAGCGCATCAGAGTTGGCAGTTTTTTTTTGGGGGGGGAGTTGCCGGCGATGCGTGCGACGGCTTCGAGGAGGAGATGGCGCGGACCGAGGGGAGGTATTCGGCGAGGGTGTCGAGGTTCTTTTTGAGGGATAACAGATGACAGAAAGCCGACGTGTCCAGAGGGCACGTCGGCCGGAGTGGAGCGCACCGCGCCCCCGAGGTGTAGGGCGATTAGCCCCACATAGGCGGGGATTAGAGGGAAAAGGCGGCGTCGGAGGGCATCCGCCAGTCGCCGCGGGGGGAGAGGGCGATGGTGCCGACCTTGGGGCCGTCGGGGATGGCCGAGCGCTTGAATTGCTGTTGCACGAAACGGCGGGCAAAGATGTCGAGGGTGCGGTCGATCTCCTCGGGGGAGAACTGGTCACCCAGGAGCAGGCGAGCGAGGGCTGAGAGTTCGGCGCGCGAGCAGCCGTACTTCTGGAAGTAGTAGAGGAAGAAGTCGTGGAGCTCGTATTGGCCGACGATGGCCTCGGTGTGTTGTTCGCCGGGGAGGAGCTCGGGGGAGACGGGCGTATCGCAAATGTCGCGCAAGACGGCGGCGAGGTCGGCTTCACTCTCACGGGCGACGGTCTCGACGCACCAGCGCACGAGGGTCTTGGGCACACCACAGTTGACGGCATACATGCTCATGTGGTCGCCATTATAGGTGCTCCAGCCCAGCGCGATCTCCGAGAGGTCGCCCGTGCCGACTAGGAGGCCGCCGCTCTGGTTGGCCAGGTCCATCAGCAGATAGGTGCGGGCGCGGGCCTGGGCATTCTCGTAGGTGACATCGTGGCAGGCGGGGTCGTGGCCAATATCGCGGAAGTGCTGCTCCACGCCGGGGACAATCGAGATTTCGCGCAACTCCGCACCCAGGAGTTCGGCTAGGGCACCGGCATTCGAGCGTGTCCGCTTGCTAGTCCCGAAGCCAGGCATCGTGACGGCCAGAATGGTCTTGCCAGGCAGCCCGAGTGCGCGGCACATCTGGGCGCAGACGAGGAGGGCCAAGGTGGAGTCGAGCCCGCCGGAGAGGCCAATGACCAAGCGTTTACTGTGGGTGTGGGAGAAGCGCTTGGCCAATCCAGCCACCTGAATGCGAAAGATCTCGCGGCAGCGCTCTATGCGCCGGGCATCATCGGCAGGCACAAAGGGATGGGCTTCCAACCCAGCAAGCGTGCCATCGGCTTCGCGAAGCGCCTCCGGCAGCGGACAAGTCACGCGCCGCATCGCCACGCGCGGCAGGTCGGGGAAGGAGGTCTCCCGCTGACGCACCACATCCACCCAATGGGGATTGAAGTCCATCAGGCTAATCCCCTCGCTCCACCGCGCCTCCGCTAGGACGCGCCCATTGTTCGCCAGAATGCGATGACCGCCATAGACCACATCGGTGGTCGATTCGCCCATCCCGGCGGCGGCATAGGCATAGGCGCAGGCCAGGCGCCCGGACTGCATCCGCACCAAGTCGCGCCGATAGGTAGCCTTGCCCACCGCCTCAGTACTCGCCGAAAGGTTCACAATCAGCTGCGCCCGAGCAGCGGCTAAACGGTTCGAAGGCGCGTCGACGGCCCAAAGATCCTCGCAAATCTCCACACCAAAACGCAGGTCGCCCACCGTAAACAGGAGGTCCGTGCCAAAGGGGATACCACGCCAGGTGGTCCCTTCGGGCACGGTGGTGCCGCTGACGAAGTGGCGTTTTTCGTAGAACTCGCGATAGGTGGGCAAGTGCACCTTCGGCACCAATCCCAAAAGTTGCCCTCGCTGCAACACCGCCGCGCAGTTGTAGAGGCGGTCTTCCCAACGAATGGGCAGCCCCACCACGGCCACGAGTCCCTCAGGCAAGGCCACGAGCAATTCTGCCAAGGCCGCCTCGACCTGCGCTTCGAGCGACTGCATCCCAAAGAGGTCGGCGCAGGTGTAACCCGTGAGGGAGAGTTCCGGCGCTACGGCGAGCGCGGCACCCTGCGCTGCGGCCGCCCGGAGTAGTTCCAACAAAGCCGCCGCATTCGCCTGCGGATTGGCCACTTGAACCTGCGGCGTCACCGCCGCCACGCGAACAAAACCCTTCATTTCCGATCGTCCTTCCGCTTTGCCAACAAGAGCACCATCCCCACTGCCAACGCCAAAACCGCCGTAACCCCCAACGCTATCAGCGCCCAAAAGGGCATCTCCGCCCACACAAAGAGCCCGAGAGTTGCCAGAAACAGGGTCTCCAGCCCTGCGAACGCCAACCAATACCGCTTCATTCCGCCGCCTCCGCCTGCGTCTTTTCGGCCACCAACGCCATCAGCTCCGCCTCGCGCAACTGGCGAGTGCCCAGCGCTTGCGCCTTCGTGTACTTGCTCCCGCCGGGGTTTTCGCCAACAACGAGATAGGAGGTCTTCTTCGAGACACTCCCCTGGACCGTTCCGCCGAGCGCGCGGATTTGCCGTTCAAACTCCTCGCGCGGCCGCGAAAGGGTACCGGTAATCACAAAGAAGAGCCCGGCGAGGGCCGTCCCCGCCGCAGTCTCGGCAGCCTCAGGAATCGGGTCGATGCCCAGCTCGGCCATCCGCGCAAAGAAGTCCCGCGCGTAGTCCGAAGCCAGGAAGCCCTGCAAGGCGCGGACCATCTCGGGCTTGACCGTTAAGAGGTAGCGATCGCGGATCGGCCGGGCCGGGTCGTCGCGTAAGAGGATGCCCAGGGGCTTGAGGGCCTCGACGCGCGCGGCGATGGCCGCGGCCAGGCGTAGCCGCTCAAACTCGCCCTCGGTCTTCTGCTCCAAGAGCGCATAGAAATCGGCAATCGCCGCGAGTTTGGCTGCGCCGGCCTCACGCTGCATCTCGGAAAAGCGCGTAAAGAGTCCTGCGACCACGCGGGCTGCCGTCACGCCAATCCCAGGGATACCCAAGGCAAAGAGCCAGCGATGAAGCGGCAAGGTTCGCGCCCGCTCCAGCGCCTTGACCACCTCGCTCGCACGGCGGCCAAACCGGCGCTCCTGCCCATCCTCGCCCACCAGGCGCAGCCCCGCCAGCCACTCGGCCGACAGGCCATAGAGATCCAGCGGCCGCGAGACGGCCCCAGACTGCACCAACGCCTCGGCCAAGCGCCCACCAATGGCCGAGATGTCCAGCGCATTGCGCGAAACAAAGAGCTGCAAGTGCCCCACCCGCTGAGCCGGACACGCCGGGTTGACGCAGCGCAACGCCACCTCGCCGGGCAGCCGCACCGCCTCGCCCCCGCACGCCGGGCAGGTCGTGGGCATCGCAAAGGGCACCGTCCCCTCCGGCCGCTTCTCAGCCACCACCTCGTCCACCGCCGGAATGACATCCCCGTGCTTGGAGATGACCACCATATCCCCCACGCGAATATCCTTCCCGGCCACATAGTCGCCATTATGTAGCGTGGCGCGCGCAATCTCCGAGCCGGCCAAAAAGACGGGGTCAAGCTCGGCCACCGGTGTCAACACACCCGTCCGCCCCACCTGCACCGTAATTCCCCGCAACCGCGTTTGGGCGCTCTCGGGGGCATATTTGTAGGCTCGGGCCGACCGCGGCGCATGGGCCGTGCTACCGAGTTGCTCGTAGAGTGCGCGCTCATTGACCTTGATGACGGCCCCATCCATCTCAAAGGGGAAGGCGTGGCGCTTGGCCTCCAACTCGTCAAGTGCAACCATCACCTCGGCCATCGAATGGCAGAGGCGGCTCCACGGCTGGGTCTTGAGCCCCCACCGCGCAAAGGTGGCCATCATCTCGGTATGCGTGGCAAAGTCAACCCCCTCCAAGCGCCCCGAAGCATAGAAGACGGCATCGAGCGGGCGCTTGGCAACCTCGCGCGGGTCCAGGAGCTTGATGGATCCTGCGGCGGCATTGCGCGGGTTGGCGAAGGGCTCGTGACCGGCCTCCTCCTCGGCGCGGTTCAAGGCCGCGAAGCCCGCGCGCGTCATAAAGATCTCCCCGCGTACCTCCACGCACGCGGCCTCGGTTGGAATCGAGAGGGGCACCGAGCGGATGGTGCGCACATTGGCGGTAATGTCGTCGCCCACCTCGCCATTGCCGCGTGTGGCCGCACGCACCAATTGCCCGTGCTCGTAGCGTAGCGAAAGGGAGAGACCATCCACCTTTGGCTCAACCACATAGTCCCACGCCTCCAAGGGCAACTGCTGGCGCAGAAAAAGGTCAAACTGAACCAGGTCGGCGCGGTCATAGGTCTTATCCAAGCTTCGCATCGGAAGTTCATGGCGGACCTTCGCAAAGCCAGTGAGCGGTTCACCACTCACGCGCTGGGTCGGTGAGGTAGGCGTCACCAACTGCGGATGCGCGCGCTCAAGCGCCTCCAACTCTAGCCAGAGTTTATCATAGGCAGCATCCTCAATCTCCGGCCGAGCCTCCACATAGTAGAGGCGATCGTGGCGCTCAATTTCCGCACGCAAGGCCACCAACCGCGCAACCACCGCCTCCAAGTCCGCCTTCTCTGCCATCACCGCGTCCTCTTTCATGCCCTAAAACAAAATCATTACCGCCATCACCACCAGCGCCAAGACCAACACCGCGGCCCCCGCCAACATCACCCACCCCCACAGCCCAATGCGTTTGCGCTGAAAGGGCTTACCCCGATGCGCCCGCAACTCCGCCGCCGAAATCCGAATCGTCCGCTCCGCCCGACCCCACTTGGCCGGATTGGGGAGCGCAATCACCGCACCGGCATCATCGCCCTCGGCGGGCGCTTCGCCGCGTAAAGATGCCGCTAGATCGCACACCACCTCGTCCCAATCGGCATAACGCTCGGCCGCAGCGCGGCGCGTCATCCGCCCCAAGACCGCCGCCAAAGGCCGCGGGAAACCCTTGACCACATCGCACGGTGACGGGATCTGGTCGCGCAATTTACGCTCAAGAATCTCCTCAGCCGGAATGGCCCCGAAGGGCACTTGCCCCGTACCCAGTGCATAGAGCGTCATGCCCAAAGCGAACATATCCGCGCGCGTATCCACTGTTCCCGGCGCCATATACTGCTCAGGCGCCACGTAGGGGGCCGACCCCACCAACGCCCACTCCGGCGGATTGGTCCCCCACCCCGCTTCAAAACTCATAGGCGAAAAGTCCGGCAAGAGCGGTTCGTTGCCATCCACCAAATAGACCTTACTCGGGCGCAGGCCACCATAGACCAAGTGCTCCTGCGCCAAGGTCGCGAACCCCTCGGCTAACTTCATCCCCAGCCGCACCAAGCGCTCGGGCTCCACCCGCTTCCCATCCAGCAGCGACATCAGCGGCGCAGCGTGCGCGTCCTCCAAGATGACATAGCCTGTGTCTGCCTCACGGCGAATATCAATCACATCCGGGAGCAACGGCGTCTTCACCTGCGTCAACTTCCGCACCAATTCAAAGAGTGCATCGGCCAACGCCCTATCAGCCAGCACCTCCTTTGAGAAGACGGCCACCAGCACATCGCGCTCTAGCGCGCACTGCACCGCGCGCCACAACACACAACGCGTCGACTGCGCCAAGCGCTGCCGAAACTCAAAACCCGCCATCTCAGGGGTGTCCATCATATTGCCTCTCATTCTAGCATAAATCCCACCCCAGGCAAAAACACCTTGGGCGCAGCCTATGCCGCGCCCAAGGTGTTTACAACAATTACGTCTGCCTTACTCAACCGAAGTCGTCCGGCGCGTACGCTTCGGCGCCACCGGCGTCGGGGCCAAGGTGGCCTTCATCGTCGGCGTATCGGTGGTCGGTTGCGGCGCGGGAGGAATAACCTCGGGCTCGGTAGTGGTCACCGTCTGCTTGGGAGCAGTCGATTCGCCGGAGCGATACTTGGCGCGGCACTCCGAGCAGTAGAAGAAGTCCTTGTCCCAAGTGGTCTCCTCTTCCTTGCCGCAGTTGTCGCAAACGCGGACGCGGCGGGCACGCTTGGCACGGCACTCCGAGCAGTAGAACTCTTCACCACCCCAGGTGGTCTCCTCTTCCTTGCCGCAGTTCATGCACAGGCGCGTCTGCATATTACGTTGCAGACGGAACTCACTAGCGTGCTCATCCATAAAGATATGCGGAAAGTCAAAGCAACGCGTTGCAGTAACAAGGGCCTTGCTGGAAATGACATGGCCGCGCACAGCCCCCATCGCCACCAACTGCACACGCTTGCCCAACTGGCGAATACGCTGCAGCACCGGCACATAATCGGCATCACCACCAACCAAGACTGCCACATCGTACGCACCTGGCACCGTGGCCAGATAGGTCATCTCCGAAGCCAAATTGGCGTTCACCCACTTATTATCGGGCTGCGCGTTAGGCTCCTTGCGGAAGTCAATCTCCATCACATCCATCTCGTAGCCACACTGCTCGCCGAGAAACTCGTAAAAAACCTTCTGCTTAGCCGGATTATAGCCCACCTTGTTCACGGGAATGGTGCCGTAGTAGCACGTGCGGACCACATCTACCTCTTGCCCGCTAATCTCGGCGAGGGACTGAGCGATAATGTCGGGAATCCGCTTGTAATCGATCTCGAAACCCTTTTCGCCCAACTTGTCAAAGAGCGCCTGACGCCCCTTGTAGAGCCAACAACCATCAATGAATATCATTGCACGAATGGCCATAACCATATCCTTTCGGCTATTTTATACTTGGTGTAATGTCTTCTCCAACGATGAAAAAGACTCTGCTATTATGGCATATTGACCTCTAAAAGGCAACTCTCGCTAGCGATTTACAAGGAAATTTCCACGAAAAGACACTTGCTAAATCCCTCCTCGACCACGACAAACCTCCGCTATCGACCCAAAGGGAAGGCCCATTAAACGCACCATCATCTCCTCCATACCGCCTCCCGCAAGCCCCTCTCCCTGCCGCAATCCATTCGCACGCGCCCAAGCCTTCCATCTCCTCATCACCCGTCTTAAAACGCCGGTCGTCCGTATTCCTTTTCTAATCCCGTGCTCGCGACAAGGGATTGAAACCGCTTACAAAAATCGACGCGCCCGTTCGGGCGCGTCGAGTCAACTTTTGGTACTCCTGCAATGCGGTTAGCGGCAGCAGAAGTAGAGCACGCCAGCCACAACGGCCGAGCCAATCACGCCCGAGACATTCGGCCCCATCGCGTGCATCAGCAGGAAGTTCGTGGGATCGCACTCCAGGCCCACCTTGTTCGCCACGCGGGCGGCCATCGGCACGGCCGAGACGCCGGCAGCACCAATCAAGGGGTTGATCTTGTCCTTGCGCCAGATGAGGTTCATCAGCTTGGCCATCCAGACGCCACCGGCGGTGCCCACCGAGAAGGCGACCACGCCGAGGATGAGAATGCCAATCGTCTCCATATTGAGGAACTTCTCGGCGGCGAGCTTAGAGCCCACGGAGAGGCCGAGGAGGATGGTGACGATGTTGCAGAGGCTGTTAGCCATCGTGTCGGAGATACGGTCGACCACGCCACACTCCTTGGCCAGGTTGCCAAGCATCAGCGCGCCAATGAGGGGGGCGGCCGAGGGGAGCAGGGCAGCGCAGAGCAGGAGCACGCAGATCGGGAAGAGGACCTTCTCGTTCTTCGTGACGGTGCGCAGCTGCTTCATCTTGATGAGGCGCTCCTCCTTGGTGGTGAGGAACTTCATAATCGGCGGCTGAATCACCGGCACAAGCGCCATATAGGAATAGGCGGCCACGGCGATAGCGCCCAAGAGATCGGGCGAGAGCTTGGTGGTCAACCAAATGGCGGTCGGGCCGTCCGCGCCACCAATGATGCCGATGGAGGCGGCATCGGTGACGAAGAAGTTAATCCAAGGCGTGAAGATAGTGAGGGCGAGTGCGCCGAGGAGCGCGGTGAAGATGCCCAACTGCGCGGCGGCACCGAGCAGGGCCATGCGCGGATTGGCAATCAAGGGACCGAAGTCGGTCATCGAACCCACGCCCATGAAGATGAGAATCGGGAAGAGACCCGAGCTAATGCCCATCTCGAAGGTGTAGTAGAGGAAGCCACCGGGCTCAACGAGGTTGCCCGCCTGGTCGAGGATCGGCGCAGCGGTCACCCCGGCGAAGGGAATGTTCGCCAGAAGGCCGCCAAAGCCGATGGGCAGGAGCAGCAGCGGCTCAAAGCCCTTGACAATGGCCAGGTAAATCAGGAAGAGGCAGACGATCATCATAATCAGCTGACTCAACCCGAAGGGCAGGGCCGTCTTGGCGTGACCGGAGGGCAGAGCCGCCGGCTTCTCGGCCGAGACGTGCGGCTCTTCCTTGGCGGTGAAGCCCTTGAGGCCCGTGTTGTCCCACATCGAGACGATACGCTGAGCCATCATCGCCGCGTCACCCACCTGGTGGGAGTGAATCACGCCGGTGACGGTCGGCAGGTCAATCTGCTTGCCCACGAGGTCAGGGAAGAGCAGTTTGCCGTTGGCATCGTAGTTGTGGGCCTTGTAATCCTCGGCGGGAATACCGTTAGCAGCGGCAATCTCGTCGGTGGTCATATAGCCCTTGGTGACGTGGATGTAGGAACCGTGCAGGCGGGTGTTGGACTCGTTGGTGGTGTCCTCCACCGCCGCATCATTGGCCTTGAGGAGTTCACGGCGCTGCTTGACCAGCTCGACAATCGAGTTGATGGCCGGCGCTTCGGGGGCCGGAGCGGGCGCTACCGGAGCCGGCGCCTGCGCCATCGCGCAGAAGCCAACCAAGCAGGCAACGCCGGCGGCAAGGAGATGTTTCATCGACATAACGTGCTTCCTCTCCGGGATTAGAGGGTGGCGAGAACATCGCCGGCGTTCACCTTGTCGCCATTGCCCACATTGATGGAGGCCACCACGCCATCCTGCGGCGCCTTGATGGGCATTTCCATCTTCATCGCTTCCATCACGAGGATCTCGTCATCCTTCTTGACGGCAGTGCCAGGCTGAGCGGTAATGCGCAGAATCAGGCCCGGAAGCGGGGCGGCGATGGTGACGTTACCCTTGCCGGCAGGAGCGGCCCCAGCGGCGGGGGCGGCAATGCCATCGGCCACGGAGTAATCGTAGGGCTTGCCATTGACGATGGCCTTACCATCCTTGAGCTCCACGCCATAGGCCTTACCATTGACGGTGACGGTGCAGGCGCCGGAGGCGGACTTGGCCTTGGGCTTCTCGTTCAGGCGGATACCCAGGGGCGCGTTGGCCGGGTCCTTGAGATAGGCGATACCCTTCTCGAGGCAGGAGGCGGCGATGAAGACATTCTCGTCGTTAATCGGCAGACCGGCTTCGGTAAGCATCGCCTCGGCGGCCTTGCGGCCCTTCTTGGGATCAGCATCGTTGATCTGCAGGACGGTCTTAGTGGTGGGCTCGAGGCCGAGTTGCTCGGCGGCAATCTTGACGACCTCGGGATCGGGGGCGACGGGGGTCTTGCCGAAGTAGCCCAGGACCATCTTGCCGTAGCCGGGGGCGATCTTCTTCCACTTGCCGAACATCACGTTGTTGAAGGCCTGTTGGAAGTAGAACTGCGAGACAGGAGTCACGGAGGTGCCGAAGCCGCCGCAGCGGACGGAGTCGTACATCTCATCAATCATCTGGTCATACTTATCCATCAGCCCGTTGTCGCGGAGCATCTGGGTGTTGGCCGTGAGGGCGCCGCCGGGCATGGGCGACCAGATGATGACCGGGTTGGAGTTCATCGCCTCGGGCGGGAGGAAGTAATCCTTCATCGCCTCCTTGAAGGCATCCTCGGCCGCGCGAATCTTCTCGATGTCGATATCCAGGTCGAACTCCGAGCCGCGCAGGGCGTGCCACATGGTGATGATGTCGGGCTGGCAGGTGCCGCCGGAGACCGGGGCCATCGAAAGGTCGATGCCATCCGCACCGCCCTCGAGGGCCGCGAGGTAGCAGGTCAGACCGTTGCCAGCGGTTTCGTGCGAGTGGAACTGGATGTGGGTACCGGCGGGCAGGAGCTTGCGAGCGCGCTTGATGGTCTCATAGACCGTGCGCGGCGCGGAGGTGCCGGAAGCATCCTTGAAGCAGACGCGATCGAAGGGAATCTCGGCCTTGAGAATCTGCTTGATACGCTCGGCATAGAAATCAGGCGTATGGGCACCCTTGTTATCCACGCCAGGGGGCAGACCCATCATCGTGACGACGACTTCGTGCTTCAAACCGGCATCATGAATGCACTGGCCGGACCACTTGAGGTTGTTCACATCATTGAGCGCATCGAAGTTCCGGATGGTGGTCATCCCGTGCTTCTTGAACATATCCGCATGCAACTTAATAATGTCGGAGGGCTGGCTATCCAAGCCCACCACATTCACGCCACGCGAAAGGGTCTGCAAGTCGGCCTCCGGGCAGGTCTTGCGGAAGGTGTCCATCACGTCAAACGCGTCTTCGCGGCAGTAGAAGTAGCAGCTCTGGAAGCGTGCACCGCCGCCGGCCTCGAACCAGCGAATGCCCGCATCATAGGCCACCTTCACCGCCGGCATGAAATCCTTAGAGAGAACGCGCGCGCCGTAAACCGACTGAAACCCGTCGCGGAACGCGGTGCACATGAACTTAATCTTCTTGCTCATTGTCTAACCTTGAGTGTGTTTAAGGGAGAGGGGGAAAATCGAGAAAACCTTAGCGCTGGGAGGCCACCGCAATCGCCACAGCAATCGCCGCGTCATCCGCAACCGGAGCGGCCGGCTTCTTCGGCGCGGGCTCGGGGAAAAGATTCAGCCGCGGGGCATATTTACCCATCGTTATCGTCACCACCGCGAGCAGACTCAGGAAGCCAACGGCAATCCCCATGCCTGCGCACAAAAGAACCAATCCTTGCTGAAGCATAACCTATCCTCTTTGGAGTTGACGGCCGCAAAGCCGCAAAAAGAAAAAACCACCGCCATTGTATCACACTTTCAAACGCCGCGTACACATTTTTTACCAACCTTCGGCACAGGCCAACCCCGCCCGCCCCCACCCCGCAAACGAAAAGCGCGACCGCTCTCACGGCCGCGCCCTTCGCTCCAACGCAATTCCGCGATTAGCGGCGCAGACCGAGGTCAGCGATAATCTTGCGATAGGATTCCTCGTTCGTCCGCTTGAGGTAGTCAAGCAACTTACGACGGTTGTTGACCATGCGGATCAGACCATAACGCGAAGAGTTGTCCTTCTTGTTGGCCTTCAGGTGCTCGGTGAGCATCTCGATCTTCTTGGTGAGGGTGGCAATCTGCACTTCGCTCGAACCGGTGTCACGCTCGTGACGCTGGAACTGCTGGCGAATAGCATTCTTATCGATCATGGTGTCTTCTCCATTATCTGGGGTCTTTAACACCTTTCTAGCCGCCCCGAACCTCGGGGCTTGCCCGCAACGGGGAACGTATCCTAAGACACGTCGCAGGAAAGTCCTCGTAAGATAGCACTTTTCCCCTCCCCACGCAAGGATTTTTTACGCACCACCCTTATCCCGGAAATCTCCGGGATAAATACTCCCCAACAGGGAGCGAGGCCAATGAGCAGTAGGGAAAAATAAATCTCGGGAAGTGAGAAAAGAATAGGGAGACTTTTCAGTTTCCGCTACAATAGCGGTTGACCACAAACGAAAGGAGCTCCCTATGGACACGAATATAACAAACTCAATCATTCTTCGCACGGTTAAACCCTTGCTGGATGTGTCATACTCCTTTCACGTTAGACAGTTTCAACCGTTCAAGCACCGCCATCATATCACAATTCCGCGCTGGGTTAACTCGCTTCCCGAGCGACTTGAATG
>SFJE01000048.1 GCA_004555175.1 Lentisphaeraceae bacterium
CACTTCCGCGCTGGGTTAACTCGCTTCCCGAGCGACTTGAATGAATAAGGCCCCGCCTTGTTGCCAATAAGACGGGGCCTTATTGCGAATAAGACGGGGTCTTATTATCAATAAGACGGGGTCTTATTAGTTGCACTCCGCCGAGCGGTTAGTTCTCTCCGCGCCGCGTGATAATCCGCGCCGCCGTTCCTTTCCTTCAACGTAAGCGAAGCGAAGGCGCTATGCCAACACGGTAAGGCCGAGGCGCGCTAGGCCGGATCATCCGGAGATCCCGGAGATTCCGGACCATCCGGAGATTCCGGAGATTCCGGAGGCGGCCCACCAATGGGGGCAGGGGGCACGGCCCCCCACGCGACCGCCCTTCGCCCGAAGCAGAATTATTAAGCCCGGGGGTTAATGATCCTGCTCGCCCCGGGCGGAGGTTCTCGCCCAGGGGACGGGACGTTGCACTAGGTCAAGGCGTGAAGTGACCAACGGTTCGCAACTCGCCCGGGGGTTGGACAGGGCGCGGATCACGCTAAAGGGGCGGGCGGATCGACACGAACCGCCACGCCGCCCGTTAAACACCTTTTTTGCTCAAACGCGAAAAAAGGCTTGACTTTGGCAAAGCGTCTCCTCTATAATACGCGGCGTTTTCCGATTGGCGGGTTAGCTCAGTTGGTAGAGCAGCGGAATCATAATCCGCGTGTCGGGGGATCGTGACCCTCACCCGCCACCAACTCCGGAAAGCCCACTTTCTTCCAAAGTGGCGCAGTGGTAGCGCAGGTGACTGTTAATCACTTGGTCGCAGGTTCGAATCCTGCCTTTGGAGCCAGCTTCAAGTCCGTCGAGGTCCCCCTCGGCGGACTTTTTTATCGGTAGCGGACAGCCGACAGCTCTCGCCGCGAAGCGGCACCGTGCCCCTTTTGTTATACTGCGCGCGTTATGAGTGAAGAAGCGAACGCGGCGGGCGCGTCGGAGCCCGAGTTGGTGCCCTTTGTCCATCTGCATGTGCATACGGGCTACTCCCTGCTTGACGGAGCGTGCCAGGTGCCGGCATTGGTCAAGCGCGCGAAGGCGTTGAAGATGCGGGCGTGCGCGATTACCGACCACGGGAACTTGTACGGGCTCAAGGCCTTTTACGACACGTGCCGCAAGGAAGGGATCAAGCCGATTCTGGGGTGCGAAGCGTATGTGGCGAAGTTGGGGCACTTGGATCGCACGGTGCGTAGCGGGAACCATCTCATTCTGCTGGCGAAGAATCTGACGGGCTACCATAACTTGTTGCGACTGATTTCGATTGCGCATATCGAGGGCTTCTACGGTCGCGCGCGCATTGACAAGGCGTTGCTCGAGCGCTATCACGAGGGGCTGATTTGCTCTTCGGCGTGTATTGCGGGGATTGTGCCGCAGTTGATTGACGAGGGGCGCATTGCGGAGGCCGAGGCGGAGATTGCGTGGTTCAAGGGGCTCTTTGGGGAGGACTACTACCTGGAGATGATGCTGCACAAGTCGGAGGTGCACGGCTTTGGGGAGGAGGAGCGCGCGGAGCTCTATCAGCGGCAGAAGCGGGTGAACGCCACGCTGCTGGAACTGGGGCGCAAGCATGGGGTAAAGGTGATTGCCACCAACGATGTGCACTTCCTGCTCAAGGAGGATGGCGAGGCGCACGATGTGCTGCTGTGCGTGAGCACGGGAAAGAAGTTGGACGACGAGAAGCGCTTGCGCTACACCCAGCAGGAGTGGTTCAAGAGCTACGAGGAGATGTGCGCCACCCTGCCCGACAACCTCGAGCAGCTGCACAACACCGTCGAGATTGCCGACAAGGTCGAGGAGTTCCAGCTGAACTCCGACCCGATTATGCCCAAGTTCCCGATTCCCGAGAGCTTCGGCACCGAGGCCGCCTACGCCCAACAGTTCCCCGAAGCCGCCCTGCGCGAGGAGTTCACCCGGTATGACAAGTTCGACGGCTACGACAAGGTCCTGCGTATCAAGCTCGAGAGCGACTACCTGGCGCACCTGACCTGGGAGCGCGCAGCCAAGCGTTGGCCCGGCGAGGCGATGACCGCGGAGATCAAAGAGCGCATCGACTTCGAGCTCAACACCATCAAGCAGATGGGTTTCCCGGGCTACTTCCTGATTGTGCAGGACTACATCTCGGCCGCGCGCGAGATTGGCGTCATCGTCGGCCCCGGGCGTGGCAGTGCGGCCGGAAGTGCCGTGGCTTATGCCCTGGGGATTACCGACGTGGACCCCACGAAATATGACCTCCTCTTCGAGCGCTTCTTGAACCCCGACCGTATCTCGATGCCCGATATTGACGTGGACTTCGATGACAACGGCCGCGGCCGCGTCTTGGAATGGGTGACGCAGAAGTATGGCACCGACCACGTCGGCCACATCGCCACCTTCGGCATTATGGCCCCCAAGAGCGCCATCAAGGATGTCAGCCGCGTGCTCGATTACCCGCTCAACGAGGCCAACGCCCTGGCCGCGTTGGTGCCCGACACGCCCAAGATCACCTTCGCCAAGGCCCTGAAGGAGAACCCGAAGCTAGCCGAAGTGCTCGATGGCGACGACCCGATGAAGCGGCGCATCCTCGAGCTGGCGATGCGGCTGGAGGGCACCACGCGCAACATCGGCGTGCACGCCTGCGGCATCATCATCAGTCGCGACCCGCTCATGGAGACCATCCCCATCGTGCCGACGGCCGGCGAGAGCCTGATGACCACGCAGTATGATGGCCACTTCGTCGAGCCCATCGGCCTTCTGAAGATGGACTTCCTGGGGTTGAAGACCCTCTCGGTGCTCAAGGCGTGCCTGGAATCCATCCAGGAATCGCACGGCGAGCGCATCGAGATGAGCCAGATTCCGCTCGATGACAAAGAGACCTTCGAGCTCTTTTCGCGTGGCGAGACCGACGGCCTCTTCCAGTTTGAATCGGATGGCATGAAGGCCCACCTGCGCGCCCTGCGGCCAAACCGCTTCGAGGACCTGGTGGCTATGAACGCCCTCTACCGCCCCGGGCCGATGGCCTACATCCCCTCCTTCATCAAGCGTAAACACGGCGAGGAGAAGATCACCTACGACCACCCGCTGATGGAGAAGTACCTCAAGGAGACCTACGGCATCACCGTCTACCAGGAACAGGTGATGCTCCTCTCGCGCCTGCTCGGCGGCTTCACGCGCGGCGAATCGGACTCTCTGCGCAAGGCCATGGGCAAGAAGCAGATCGAGACGATGGAGAAGCTCTACGTCAAGTTCCTCGATGGCTGCAAGAAGAACCCCGAGTTTATGAAGCACTGCGCCGACGAGGCCGCCGCCACCAAACTCGCCGAGAAGATTTGGGGCGACTGGCGCGCCTTCGCCTCCTACGCCTTCAACAAGTCCCACTCGGTCTGCTACGCCTATGTGGCCTACCAGACCGGCTACCTCAAGGCGCACTACCCCGCCGACTTCATGTGCGCGCAAATCTCCTCGGAAATCGGCAACTTCGATAAGATGCCGGCCCTCGTTTCGGCCGCCGCGGATATGGGGCTCAAGGTGCTCGCGCCCAGCGTCAACGCCTCGCGCTGCCACTTCTCGCCCGAGGGCAAGGACGCCATCCGCTTTGGTCTGGGCGCCATCCGCAATGTCGGGACCGCCGCCGGCGACCAAATCGTGGCCGAACGCCAAAAGAACGGTCCCTACAAGAGCTTTGTGGACTTCTGCAAGCGCCTCTGCAACGCCCAAGCCAAGGCCGCCAACGAGAACCGTCTGCTGGTGACCAAGCGCGCGATTGAAGCGCTCATCCGCTCGGGGGCCATGGCCTGCTTCACCGAAGCCACCCAAGGGCAGATGCTCGCGGGCATCGACTTCGCCCTCTCGCGCGTGGCGCAGGCCGACCGCGACTCCGCCTCCGGCCAAGGCTCGCTCTTCGACCTTATGGCCGCCGACTCCGCTCCCGAGATGGACACCCTCCCCGCCGCGCCCGACCTCTCGGAGAAGGACCGCCTGCAGGGCGAGCGCGAGCTCCTGGGCGTCTACCTCTCCGGCCACCCGGTCGACCGCTATCGCACCCTGGTGCGCTCCTTCCGCACCGTCACTGCCGAGCGCTTCCCCGCCTGCCGCGACCGCGACTGCGTCCGTGTGGCCGGCATCCTCACCGCCGTGCGCAAGGCCATCTCCAAGAAGACCAAGAAGCCCTGGGCCGAACTCACCCTCGAAGACGGCACCGGCACCGTCAAAATCCTCGCCTTCAACGATACCTACGAGAAGAACCAGGCCCTCTTTGAGGTCGACGCCCCAGTGCTCATCTGCGGCGAAGTGAAGTGCGAAGAGGGCCGCGAGCCCGTCATCTTCGGGAGCGAAGCCTACGCCCTACCCGACGCGCCAGGCGTCTTCGCCAAGAACCTGCGCATCCACTGCCGCGTCGACAACGATGTCCCCTCCTCCCAGAAGATGGAGAAGTTGCGCGCCATCCTCTCCGACCACCCCGGCGGCTACCCCATCTCCCTGACGCTCGACCTCCCCGGCAACCGCTCGGCCACCATCGAGCCCGACGCCTCCTGGTCCATCAACCCCACCGCCGAGTGCATCGCCGCGCTCGAAGCCCTCTGGGGCCACAACGCCATCACCTACACCCTGCGCAACCACGACATCTTTGGCGACCCCAAGCGTAACCGCCGCGCCCGTTACGTTCCCCACAACGCCTAACCCGCCCCCACGCCTATGCACCTGACCCTCTGCTTCCTCCTGCCCCTGTGCCTCACGCTCTTCGCGGCCACGGCCAACGCCCTCCTGCGCGCCTGGTCTGGCCAGCTGCCCCTCTTCCTGCCGGTCATTCTGCCGGCCTGCGTCCTCGGCGTGGCCGCCGCCTGGCTCGCGTGGCGCTTTCGGGAAAAACGTTTCGCCCCGGGGCCGCGTAGCCGCGCGCTGCTGGTGCTGATTGCCGCGTGCGTGGCCTGTGGCGTGCTGGGCAATCTGGAGCGCGAGGTCCACGCCTGGACGCAGCTAGGGCTAAGCGCCGTGGCCACCTACACGCAGTGGCGCGCCTTCGTCCTAGGCCGAGCGTGGCTCTCCCTTGCGCCGGTGGCCATTGCCCTGCCGGTGCTTTGGGCAGGCGAGACGCGCGAGCGCGGCCGGCTGGCCATCTTCTGCGGCGGCTGTTGCGGGCTCATCCTGGGCACCCTCCTCCTCGGGCGCGTGCCCACTCAGCCCCTCCTCTCGGCTACGCTTGCCGGGCTGATGATCGGTGCGCCGCTCTGGCTTCTCTGCGCCTGCCGCCGACGCTTGGCGCGCCTCCTCTCGGGTCTCCTCGCCCTCTTGGCCGGCTTTGTCTGGTTCGGCAACCGCACGGTCATTGCCGAAGAGCCCCTCGGCGAGATTAACCCCTTCGCCCCCATCGCCGCGCGCGACTGCTTCTACACCGGCCGTGGCACCGAAGAGGTCCGCCTGCGCGATGGCCGCCTCCTCGTCAAGGCCGGGATGGACGTAGCCCCCCGCGCCCTCGCCCAGCTCATCCCCACCCTCCTCAAGCCGGCTCCGAACGCCCGCATCGCCCTCCGCGCTCAGGACCTCGCCGCCGCCCCGCTCCTCTCCACCTACGAAACCGGCAAGCTCGCCGGCCTCTACGATGCCCTTTGGGTGGAGCTCCCGCCCGCCTACCTCGCCGAGGAGCGCGACTACTTCGGCTCCGGCGCCCTCAAAGCCGCCCAGGATCACCTCAAGCCCGATGGCCTGCTCATCTACGCCCTCGACGCCCACGCCCTGGACGCGCGGATGCTCTTCGAGCGCCTCGCCATCCTCCAGCTCCGCTTCCCGCACCTCCAGCTCTGGTGCACCGGTCCGAACCACTGGCAGCTCGTCGCTTCTCGCGCTCCCATCACCCTGGAGCTCGACGCCCTCTCGGCCATTGCCGACCGCCCGGAGGTGGCCCGCAGCCTCGAACTCACCCGCCTCGGCGCCCCCATTACCCTCCTCTCCAGCTGCTTGGTCGACGATGCCGCCAAGCTCCAAAGCGCCCTGGCCGAGCCCATCCCCGCCAAACTCCCGCGCAACGAGCCCGCCCACGCCCGCGCCCTCCTCTTTAACCGCGAGAATGTCCGCGAACTCTGCCGCGCCTTCGCCGACCACGTCGACGCCCAGATGCCCTGGTTCCACGTCCCCGAAGCCCTCGCCGCCGACCTCGGCCCCGTCCTCGAAGTCCTCCGCCAAGGCCGCATCGCCGCCCTGCGCGGTGACTACGCCAAGGCCAGCGAAATCAACGGCCAGGACCCCTTCCTCCTCGCCTTGGCCGACCGCGAACTCTCCACGGCCCGCGCCTGGGAGACCCTCGCCGAGCACGACAAGGCCCTGGCCGCCTACCGCTCCGCCTTCAAGCTGGCTAAGCCCCACTGGGGCGACCTCCTCGCCGCGGCCAAGATTGCCCAATCCTCCGCCACCCCCGAACGCGCGCGCCCCTTCTACGCCCTAGCCGACGCCCTCTTCCCCGAGCACCCGGCCTACCTCAGCCAATACGCCGACTACCTCCTGGAGAACAAGCACTACGCCGAAGCCGAGCAGGTCCTCCGCCGCGCCCTTGCGGCCGACCCCGAGGCCGCCTTCCTAGCGCAACTGCCCCTGCGCTTCTCCCTTGCCCGCGCCGTGACCCTCCAGTCCGGCCGCCGTGCTGAAGGCCTCAAGATGGCGCAAGTGACCGTCGAAGCGCTCCTCGCGCGCCACGCCAAGGAAGACGCCGAACGCTGCGAGGCCTACGCCATCGCCTATGGTAATCTCTTGATTGAAGCCGGCTTCCTCCGCGAAGGGGTCAACCTCAAGCGCTATGTCTACGCCTACCACACCCTCCCGCCGGACTTCACACCGCCGAAAGAGTGATTGATCATCGCCTATCGATTATCGCCCGCACCGCACAGCCCGTTCGCCATCTAAGCGCAACGGCGGGACGGCGGCGCTACAAGCCTCGGTAGCCAGGGGGCAGCGCGGGGCAAAGGCGCAGCCCGGGGGGAAGCGTCCGGCCGGCGGCACGGTGCCGGGAATATCCTGCAACCGCGGCTTATCGAGGCGCAGACTCGGCACGGCGGCAATCAGGCCGCGCGTGTAGGGGTGGCGGGGCGAGGCAATCACCTCGCGCACCGGCCCGCTCTCGACAATCCGCCCGGCATACATCACGTAAAGCCGCTCCATATAGTTCGCCACGATGCCCAGATTGTGCGTGATGAGCAGGAGGGCCATCTGCCGTTTGGCGGCCAGTTCCACCATCAGCCCCAGAATGAGCCGCTGCGTGGTCACATCCAGCGCGGTAGTCGGCTCGTCAGCAATCAGCAACTGCGGCTCGGCGGCCAAGGCCATCGCCAACATCACCCGCTGACACTGCCCGCCCGAGAGTTCGCACGGATAGGCCTCCGCCGCCCGCGCCGGGTCCGGCAGCCCCACATCGGCCAGCAAGTCCACAATCCGCGCATGCCGCTCACGCCGCGCCATCGGCGGCAAGGCCTCGGCCATCTGCGCGCCAATCGTCATCACGGGGTTCAAACTCGCCATCGGGTCCTGAAAGACATAGGCAATCCCTCCGCGGCGCACCTTCGAGAGCGCCTGGGCATTCCCCACCAACTCCTGTCCGGCAAAGCGAATCGACCCCTGGCGCAACGCGCGGTCGGTCGGCGGCAGGGCCGTCACACTCAGGGCGGTAATCGACTTGCCGCACCCGCTCTCGCCCACCAACGCCACCCGCTCGCCCGAGCGCACCTGCAAGCTCACCTCCGGCACCGGCGTCACCTCGCCCCCCGGCGTGCGGAAGGTAATCGAGAGCCCCTCAATCGTCAACAACGCCTCGGCGTTCTGCTCGTCCATCGCCCGCCTCCTTACACCGAAAGGTCCAGATGGTTCAACTCCGCCAGGGAGTCGGCCTCCTTGATGGCGGCCGTTCCGCGCGGCTGCGTATCGAAGGAGACCCCCGAGCGCTCGATGAGCAGGCGCACCAGGGTCGGCACCGGCAGCGTCGTCACCAGCGAGAGCACCACAATCGCGTTGAAGAAGGTCTCGTCCAAGAGCTTGAGCGAGAGCGCCACCGCTGCGGCCGCCAAGGTTGCCGAAAGCTGCGGCACGGTCATCAACCCCGCGCACAGCCCATGCCGGTTCCCGAAGCCCGACAGGCGCATCGCCAGCCAGCCACTAAAGACCTTACTCCCCACCAACCCCACAATCGTCGCCCCGGCAATCCCCAGGCTCCGCAACACATTCCCGCCCTCATTCATCCCAAAGAAGACTCCCAAATCCGCGTGGAAGCCCACGCTCAGGAAGAGGAAGGGAATGACCAGCCCAAAGCCAATCGCCTCCAACTTGCGGTGAATATCCTCGCCCGGCTTGCGGAAACCCGGCGAGCGCACCACCGCCATCCCCGCCACGAAGGCCCCCACAATCAGGTTCACCCCCAGCACCTCGCCGGCCAAGACGATCGAGAGCACCACCAGCAGGAAGAAGGTCACCTTCGTCTCGTCCCCCTCCGGCAACAGATGCTCCACCAGGCGCCACAACAGCGGCACCACCGCCATCACCACCGCGATAAAGACGAAGATCAGCCCCACGAAGCACGGCGTAAACCACGCCCCCAGCCAGGTCCAATCAAAGCGCTCAAGAATCGAAATTCCCTGGATTGCCTCCGCTCCCAGCTGCTGCGCCTGCAACTGCACGCACACCGCCAGCAAAATCAGCGAGAGAATATCCGTAATCACCGTCGAAGAGAGCACCGCAATCCCGAAGCGCGAGCGCACCAACCCCATCTCCCGAATCACCGGAAAGACAATGCCAATCGAGTGCGACGCGAAGAGCGAAGCATACACCCACGCGCTAATCGGCTTGCCCGGGTCAAAGAGCCAATAGACCCCAAACCCCGCCGCCGCCGGCAAGAGAAAGGTCAGCACCGACAGCGCCGCCACCGCCCGCTTCTCATTGACCAACATCCGCAAATCGGTCTCCGCCCCCGCCAGCGCCATCAGAAAGACCAATCCCAAGAAGCCAAAGGCATCCACCACGCTCCGCAGCGCGCGCGCATCCACCTCCGAAGGAATCACCTCCGCAATCCACCCCAGCAACCCCAACCCGTGCGGCCCAATCAAAATCCCCACCGCCATAATCGCCACCACCGAAGGAATGTGCCACCGCCGCACCACCGCCGGAACCACCGCAATCAGCGCAATCAAAACCAAAAAGGCCACCAAATACGTAAACTGATTCATACGCCGCCATTATACACCATTTTGCGCGACATTGCCGCCTTCGCCGCGCGAGGTGCGCGCGCCACGCTCGCGTAAAGTAAGCCGGGCCAAACAAGGCTGGGCCGGATCATCTGGAGATTCCGGAGGCGGCCCGCCAATGGGGGGCAGGGGGCAAGGCCCCCCGCGTGAGCGCGCGACCGCGAAGGCCAAGCGAAGCGAGGTACCCTGCCGCGGAGACAATTCACGATTTACTTTACAACTGGGGCGGCGGGCTTGTGGTATACTGGGCCTCACCTGCGGGGAGAGTCCGCAGGCTGTTTTGCGCTTTGCGCGAACAAGTTGCTTCAACTGAAACCTAGGAAATTTCAATCACCAAGCAACGCGTTCGGGCGAGGTGTGCCGCATCGGCACGCCTCTTTGACCGTGTTTGGTGATAGGCTTTCCTAGGGCCTTAGTTGAAGCACGCGAAAGGAGGCGTGCTTTTTATGGCAGGAAGTCGAGGCCTGAGTGAGGCCAAGCGGGCGAAGAAGGACGAGTTTTACACCCAGCTCGTTGATATTGAGAACGAGGTGCGGCACTACACGGCGCACTTTCGGGGCAAGACTGTCCTCTGCAACTGCGACGATCCGCGCATCAGCAACTTCTTTCACTACTTTGCCAGCAACTTCGAGCGCTTGGGCCTTCGGCGGCTCATCTCCATCTGCTACAAGAACCAAGAGCCGGACCTCTTCTCCATGAACCAGAGCGAACGGGCAATCTGGTTGGAATACTTTGGCGACCGTAATGGCAACCGCGTGCCCGACCCCGAGGAGATCGGGATTCGGGAACTGAAGGGGGACGGCGACTTCCGCTCGGCCGAGTGCATCGAGCTCCTCAAGCAGGCCGACATTGTGGTCACCAACCCGCCCTTCTCCCTCTTCCGAGAATATGTGGCCCAACTCGTCGAGTACCAAAAGCAGTTTCTGATTATCGGGAATGTGAACGCCATCTCCTACAAGAACATCTTTGAACTGATTCAGGCCAAT
>SFJE01000018.1 GCA_004555175.1 Lentisphaeraceae bacterium
ATGAGTATAGATAACTGCAAATAACAGTTTGTAGGGGAGTTCTGATACTCCCCTATAAAAATGGCTATTTATCAACTGTTTGTTGTGACATAGCCTTTTCTTTATTCTGATTGATAAGGTTTTTTGAGGATGTGGGGGCTGCTCGCCCCCACGCCCCTCGGGAGCGCAGTGCGCTCCACCCCGGCCGACGCGCCCTACGGGCACGTCGGCAAAAGCACATACGCAGAAGGCATGGCTAAACGCTTACGCTAGCTTATCCGTCGCGGAACGCGTGCTGCCAGTTACTCGAAGTCGACTTGGACGCAGTAGAAGCGGGTGGGGGCGTCTTGGGAGAGGGTGAGGGAGAGGGGGGAGCCGGTGCCGGGGAGGATGGCGAGGGGGGTGCTTTCCCAGGGGATGTCGAGGGCGGTTCGGGTGAGGACGGTGTAGGTTCGGCCGGTGACCGAGTTCCAGGAGAGGGTGAGGGTGGGCGTGGTCGAGCGGGTGCTGGGTGCTGGCGAGGTGAGGGAGAGGGTGAAGCGCGAGGTGGGGTCGGTGGGGTTGGTGCCTAGGACAAACTCGGCGTAGTTGGAGAGGCCGTCGCCATCGGTGTCGTCTTCGGCGGTGAAGGAGGTGCCGGCGGGGGCGTACTGGGCCACGAACCAATCGGGGAGCTCGCTGCCGGTGGTGCTGACGAAGTAGCCGCCGGTGTCGCAGGTAAAATTACCTGAGGAGACGGCCACGCGGAAGATGAGCTGGGCGGACTTTGCGGGTGGGGCGGTTTGGGCGGTATCGACGCGGAAGGGGGTGCCGAGGATAGGCGCGCCGGGGGTGGGCGTGGTGGCGGCATCGGCGGGGTCTCGTCCGGCATTGTAGGCGGCGAGGAGGGCTTCGGTGGCGTCGGTGGGGTCATCGGGGTTGAGGCCATGGGCCGTTTCCCAGGTGTCGGGGAGGCCATCGCCATCGCGGTCCGAGGCAAGATAAAGGGAGAGGAGATCGAGCGTCCAGAGCGGGGAGGAGCTGAGGGCGGTCACTTGTTGGCCGCGGATGGGGGCTGCGGTGGGAGCGGTCTGGGCGGTATCAACGCGGAAGGGGGTGCCGAGGATGGGCGCAACTGGGGCAGCGTCGGCGGGGTCTCGCCCGGCATTGTAGGCGGCGAGGAGGGTTTCAGTGGCGTCGGCGGGGTCATCGGGGTTGAGACCGTGGGCCGTTTCCCAGGCATCGGGGAGGCCGTCGTCATCGCGGTCCGAGGCGAGATAAAAGGAGAGGAGGTCGAGCGTCCAAAGCGGGGAGGGGCCGAGGGCGGTCACTTGTTGGCCGCGGATGGGAGCAGCGGCGGGGGCAGTCTGGGCGGTATCGACGCGGAAGGGTGCGGACGCGACCTCCTGCGTGCAGAGGAGCCGCGCGGCGCAAAGGGCAAGCAAGAGGGCGGAAGGGCGCTTCATAGGCGCAGCGGCAATCAATCGTAGATGGTCAGGACGATGTTATCGAGGTAGATAGCGGCACCGGTGTTGTTGCGCGGCGGGACAATGGGCAGCTGAATGGTGACCTTGCCTGTGTGGTTCTCAAAGCGTGCGCCGAGGGTGATGTAATCTAAGTTGTGGACATCGTCGACGAAATCCCAGTTGTCGCCGCCTTCGGAGAGGAAGGTAATTCTGTGTGTTGTGGTGGTATTGAAGCGAACGTCGGCGCGGATTTCGACCTTCTTCGGGGTGGTGTTCGGGGTGGTGACGGAGAGGGTGAAGGGGGTGGCGGAGCTATCGGTGTTGGAGACCACCTTGAGGCAACGCGAGCCATCGACTCCTTCGCCATCGACGACCTCCGCGCCGGAGAGGAGCCATGTGCGGCGGTGGACGACGGTGTTGTTGGGTGTGGTGATGGTGGCGTCGCCGATGGGATTGCCGTAGGGGGCGAGGATCCAATCCTCGAAGGAGCCGTCGGCCGAGTAGGTGTGGCCGCCATCGGTGAGGGCGAGGCCCGAGAGGAAGAGGTCTTCGCTCTGGAAGTAGAGCGTGAAGGTGCACTCTTGGCCGTCGGCGGGGTCGAGCGGCAGGGAGAAGGTGCGCGCGGCGGACATTGAGGCCGGGAGGGTGAGCTCCTGGGTGTAGATGCGCGAGGCTTGGGCGGCGCGGTTGGTGTAGGCGGCCTCGAGGCGGATGGTGCCGGCGGTGGGGGCGGCGTTGCGGACCTTGAGCTGGATGGTGGCGATGGGGTCCTGGATGTTGGCGGGGAAGGAGATGTTGGCGGCGGTGGTGGCCGAGCGGGCGCCGGCGGTGCTGGAGACGAAGCCGTAGAGGGTGGCGGTGAGCTCGCGATCGGTGGCGCGGTTGGTGCCGGAGACGGCGGTTCGGAGTTGATCGGCGCTGAGGTAGAAGTAGAAGTTTTCGGGGTCTTCGGTGGCGCGGCGGATGGGGCGGAAACTGAGGGCAGTGCCGCCGGAGAAGGTATTTACCGGGAGGATGGCTTGGGCGGCGTAGGTGCCTTGGTTGGCGATACCGCGGACTAGGCGGGTACCATCGCCGCTGGTTGCGTGGAGGGTGTTGACCTCGGTGTCCTCGGGCGTTGGGTAGGCCTCCAGGTCGAAGTTGGCACCCAGGGTGCGGGTCCACTCGGCGGCGTTGCCAATCATATCGTGCAGGGCGTAGTCGTTGGCGGGGTATTGTCCAACGGCGACCACGGCGGCATTGGCGTTGGCGAGGGTGACATCGAAGGTGTCGCCCCACGGGTAGCGCAAGTGCTCGGCGGCGTCATCGTGGTCGGGCCCTCGGGCGGCCTTCTCCCACTCGGCGTAGGTGGGCAAGTCGTATCCATAGAAGCGGCAGAAGAGAAAGGCGCCATACCAGGTGACCACGGCGGGGCGTTCGGCCTGGCCGCCGGCAACGTCGAAGCGCATGACATTCCAGCGCAGATTATTGTCGCCCAAGTTGCAGAGGAGCTTATCGGCAGCCAGCCCGATCTCGGCGGCTGCTGCGGTGGTATAGAGCTTGGTGTGGCCCTCTCGGCGCAGGTATCCGGCCAACTGCGCGTGGTTGAGCATCTGGCAGAACTGCGCGCGCGTCACCTCGGTCTTTGCCAGCCAGAAGGAGTAGGGGATATTCACGTGGCAGGAGGGTCCGCTCCCCTCCGCGCCGCCATCCTGCCCCAGAAGCAGCCCGCCGGCCTTCACTTCATTGCCCCAAGTTAGGCTCGGGCAGCCATTGCGGTCGGCCACGCTTAGGCGCGCGACCATCTGCTCGGTGAGTTCGCCCTCCCAGTCGCTCACTGCGTCCCAGACGATTCGCTTGCCGGTGCCGGGCGTCACCCCTGCGCCGACGTCTCCCGAGAGGGTCTCAACCGGCACGGCGAAGTGCGCGCCCCCGTCGGCCGAGAGCTCTAGGAAGACGCTCGTTGCGCCATCGGCCGCCAGGTCGTAAGTGATTTCCACGCTTCGGTCGGCCAACTGTTGCGCCTGAATATTGCTCACCACCGGCTCTGCCGCACGCACTGCCACGGCCAAGAGAAGTCCCAAAAAGGCTGCAAGCTGCTTCATCTTCCCTCCTTACGGCTCGAACTCGAGGTCGATTTGCTTGATGAAGATCTGCGCTTCACTCCCCGGCGTGGCGCCTCGGAAGGCGAACTTCATCACCTCGCTCTTTGAGAGGAACTCCTCGCTGATATTGTGAATAGGGAGTTCCAAGGAGAGGTAGCCGTCGGTCAGCGCAGGCACCGGGCGGTCGAGCGACCAAGACCACACCCCGCCTTCTCCCCAGAGGCCGACCGAGAAGGTACTGCTCGAGCGGTTCATCACTAGGATGCGCACGGCTTTGATGCGCTTGAGCGGGAGCGACGTTGGGAAGAACACGGCGGGGGCGCTATCGTAGGCGCTCTCTTGGGGCACATAGCTCAGCGCCGCCACGCCATTGACCCCGCCTGCGGGCTTGACCTCCACCGAGCGGAAGGTCGGCCAGAACTCGCCGTCGATGGTGTTGCCGCCGGCGGAGAGCGCGCTACTTCCGGTTGGCCAGCTCTCGAAGGTGTAGGCGCGGTCGGAGAGGCTCGTGCCCGGGGTGACGTAGAGGGCAATCTCCTCGACCTCCACCCCTGCTTCGGCCGCGCTTAGGGCCATGTTCAGCGCGCCGGTGGTGTTGTCGCAGTAAAGGAAGCCGGCCGTCTCCATATTGGCTGGCAACTGCGCCTCGTGCACATCGTCGCCGAAGATCACGGCCACCGTCTTAGCCGCGTTGGTTGGGTTCCGCAGGGCCAGGCGCACCACCTCCAGGTGCGGCACATTGAGCGCCGAGGTCAACGGAACGGCCCCCTCCGCCCCGCTCCCGAGCACCACCGCCGTCCCCTCGCTATTGAGGGTGATGCCGCCGGTGTGCATCAGCCGCCCCTTCACCGTCAGCGTTGCGACCGAGGTTGAGTTGGGGATGCCCAGCGCGCGATAGGCCTCCAGGAAGTCGCTCCCGCGCCAGAGGTAGGCCAGGCGCAGATTGGCCAGCTGCTCCACGCGGCTGCCCGAGCCATTGCGCTGAATCGGCCGGAAGCCCATCGGGGTCGAACCCGTCCAGGTATTGGCCGCCCCCACGGCCTGCCACTGCCAGATAGGCATCGCCGGCAAGCCGCGCGCCACCCGCGCCCCGCCCGAAGAGAGGTCCTGCAAGTCGCCCTCCACTGCCTCGCGCTTCGGGTAGGCCTCCACGGCGAGCGTTGCCCCCAGCGTGCGCGTCCATTCGGCCACGTTGCCGCACATATCATAGAGCCCGTAGTCGTTGGGTGCGTAGGAGCCGACCGCCAGCACCGTGCTGCTGCCGGCCATCTTCGTATAGTCTAGCTCGTCGCCCCAGGGGTAGCGCAGATGCTCGGCCTCATCGTCATGGTCCGGCCCGCGGGCGGCCTTCTCCCACTCGGCGGTGGTCGGCAGGTCGTAGCCATAGGTGCGGCAGAAGAGCAGCGCGCCGTGCCAGGTGACCACCGCCGGGAAGCGCTCGTACCCCTCGGCCACGTCGAAGTGGCTCACATTCCAGCGCAGGTTATTGTCGCTCAATGCGCAGAGTTTCGCCCCCTTCGCCACGCCCTCAGAGGTCCGCGCCGCCACCACCGCCGTGGTGCCCGAGCGCTCTACCTTGCCCCCGGCGAGGGCCTCGTTCAAGAAGTCGCAATACTGCTGGCGCGTGATCTCCCGCGTCGAGAGCCGATAACTATAGGGAATATGCACGTGGCGCGCCGGACCGCTTCCCTCCGCGCCTCCATCCTGGCCTAGCAAAAAGCCGCTGGGCACAATCTCCTCGGTCCATTCCAACCCCGGGAAGCCCACCGTGTCGGTGGCAATCACCTGCACCACCATCCGCTCAGAATACTCGCCATCCCAATCCCGCGGCGCATCCCACACAATCTCCTTGCCCGCCCCTGACGTAATCCCATCGCCCACATCCCCCGAAAAGCTCCGCGCCGGAACCAAAAAGTGCGCTCCGCCATCGGCCGAGATCTCCACCCGCACATTCAGCGCGTCACCCTCATCATCGGCCACATCGTAGTGAATGACCACCATCCCGTCCGTGCGCTGCTCGGCCGAGACATTCGTCACCGCCGGTTCGGCCGCCCAAACCATCGCGCTCCATAGGCTCAACGCCAAAATCAACTGCTTCATCGCGCTTCTCTGCCTCCAAAAGCCGCCGATAGCATACCACATTTATCGTGTATACGCCCCACCCCCCGGAAAGGTTACACCCAATGGGGCCCGCGGAGTAGCCCCTGCAAAACCTTGACTGCCCCGGGTCCGATGCACATCCGCCCCGCTTTACATTTTTGTCCGCCCCGGGTTGACCTCGAGGTAGGCCCGGGTTCGAGGTCGACCCGGCCCGGGTCCACTTATGAACAGGTTTGTGAACCGAGTTATCGACAGGCGCTGTCGATAACTTCCCTCGCCTAGGCACAAAAAAGGCCCCCGCGCAAGGGGGCCTTTTGGCTATCAGCTAACCGCTAACGGCTAACCGCTCTTAGTGCAACCGATAGGTGGCACTAACGGCATCGGGGGCCGTCTTGGCGAAGAAGGAGGCAATGGCCGTGTCGTAGTCGGCGGTGTGGGCGAAGGACTTCTTCATCAGGTAGAAGCGGGTGTCGAGGCCCAGGGTGCCATTCTGCTCGCGCAGTTCGGTAATCAGGCGCGCGTAATCCTGCGGATCGGTGACGGAGGCCACGCGCAGGTAGTTCTTGGCCGATGCGCGGACCATGCACGGGCCACCGATGTCGATGTTCGTGCGGGCCTGCTCGGGGGTGACGCCCGGGAGGGCCACCGTGCGCTTGAAGGGGTAGAGGTTGACCACCACCATGTCGATCGGCACGGCGCAGAGGCGCTGGATGTCGGCCTGATGGGCGTCGTTATAGGTCTCGGAGAGGATGCCGAGATAGATCTTGAAGTCGAGCGTCTTGACCAGGCCGCCCTGCATCTCGGGCTGACCAGTGTAGTCTGAGACTGCCACCAACTGCCCCTCCTGTCCCGGCTTAAGCAGCGCCTTGATGGCTGAGTAGGTCCCGCCCGTGGAGTAAATCGTAATCCCCGGGCACGCCTCCAACAGCGCCGGCACAAAGGTATCCAGCCCGGTCTTATCGGACACGGAAATTAATGCGCTCTTAATGGCAACTCGATTGTCAATATCCTGAACGATGTTAAGCATTGTCTGTTTCCTTTGATGGGGGAGGCGTTAGGGCAACTCGCCCGTCAAGCCGTGGTGCTGGCAATAGGCGATGGCCGATTCGAGGACCTGCTTGTTGGCAGGAATGAGCTTAGGCTTCTTGGCGAAGGAGCGCTCGAGGGCTTCGATGAGGAGGTGGGCGGGGATCGCGGTGGCGTTGAGGGCAATGAGGGCGCCGAGGATGGCGACGTTCGCTGCCTTGGGGACGCCGGCGGCGGTGGCAATGTCGATGGCCGGCACCTGGACAATGCGCACATTCTCCGGGAGTTTCTCGGGGAGGCGGACGGTGCTATCGAGGATGGCCAGGCCACCGGGCTTGACGGTCTCCAGGTGCTTGGCGCAGGCGGCTTGATTCATCACCACGAGGAGCTCCGGGTGCTCCACGGCCGGGGCACCGATGATGTGCGTGGAGGTGACGACCGTGCACGCGGCATCGCCCCCGCGCTGTTCGGGTCCGTAGCTGGGCAGCCAGGTGGTCTCGAGGCCCTGGGCGCGGGCGGCATCGGCCACCACCAGGCCCAAGGAGAGGATGCCCTGGCCGCCAAAGCCGGTAAACTTGAAGTGGCGCTCCTTGGCTTCGCCGGCCTCGGGGTGGGGGTCCTCAGAGCCGTCATCGCCAAAGAAGTCGGCCAGCTTGACCCAAGGTTTGGGCTCGGGGCGGACGGGGGCGGTGGCGGAGTTGTCGCGCAGCGTGCCGAGGGGATACTCCTTCTCCATTTGCTCGATGACGAACTTGGCGGCCTCCAAGGGCGGCTTGCCGACGCTGGTCGGGCAGGGGGAGAGGATCTCGACGAAGGTGTAGCCCTTGCGGTCGCGCTGGATTTCGAGGGCCTTGCGGATGGCGGCCTTGGCCTTCATAATTCGGGCGGTATCGGCCACCGAGACGCGTGCCACATAGACCGGGAGCGCGAGCTGGTTGATGAGCTCGGCCATGTGCAGGGGCATGCCGTCGGTTTCGGGGTTACGCCCGAGCGGGGAGGTGGTGGTCTTCTGCCCGATGAGGGTGGTGGGGGCCATCTGCCCGCCGGTCATCCCGTAGATGGAGTTGTTGACGAAGAAGACGGCCATGTGCTCGCCGCGGGCGGCCGCCTGGAGGGTGTGGCCCAGGCCGATGGCCGCCAGGTCGCCATCGCCCTGATAGGAGATGGTGATGGCCTTATCGCGCAGGCGGCTGATGGCCGTGGCCATCGAGGGGGCCTGACCGTGCCCGGCGCTCACGCCGCCCACGTCCCAGTAGTAGTAGCCAAAGACCGCGCAGCCGATGGGGTTGACGATGACCGTGCGATCCTGCAGCCCCAGCTTCACGTAGGCTTCGGAGAGGAGCTTGTGGATGATGCCGTGGCCGCAGCCGGCGCAGTAGTGCGTCACGCGACTGCCGGCGTGGCCGGAGCGGTCGAAGCGGGGAAACATCCCTTGCGTTTCAAGCGTAGCCATTAGAGCGCCTCCTTCACCGTGCGGACGATGTCTTTGATGGGAATGAGCATGCCACCCATGCGGTGGATGAGGCCAACGGGCTGGGCGGGGAGGGCGCCGGCCTTGGCCAGGTGCAGCGTCACATCGTCGCGGAACTGCCCGGCGCTCATCTCAACGGTCCAGAGCTTCTTGCCCACGAGCGGCTTGAGCGCGTCGATGGGGAAGGGCGAGAGGGTGATGGGGCGGAACAAGCCAGCCTTGATGCCCTCCTTGCGCAGGGCGTCGACGGCCGAACGGGCGGTGCGCGAGCTCGACCCGAAGGCCAGCAGCACCACCTCGGCATCGTCGCACCGATAGAGTTCGGCGCGCTGGAAGTCGCGGTCCATCCGCGCATACTTCTCCTGCAGGCGCACATTCATCGCCTCTTGCGCGGGCGCATCAAGGTAAATGGAGGTCAGTAGGTTTCGACGCGTCTCGCGCGTGCCTTGGGTGGCCCAGGCGCTGGTATCGACCGGCTTGGCCTCCTCCTTGGGCAGGCGCAGCGGCTCCATCATCTGGCCGAGCTGCCCATCGGCCAGGACAATCGCGGGCGTGCGGTACTCAAAGGCCTTCTCGAAAGCGAGGATGGTCAAGTCGCACATCTCCTGGACATTTCCCGGCGCGAGCACCACGCAGCGATAGGAGCCGTGGCCGCCGCCGTGGACCACCTGCCAGTAGTCCGCCTGCTCGGGGTAGACGTTGCCCAGCCCCGGCCCGGCGCGCATCACATCCACAATCACCGTGGGAATATCCGTCGCGGCCATATAGGAGATGGCTTCCTGCATCAACGAGAAGCCCGGCCCAGAGGTTGCGGTCACTGCCCGGCACCCAGCCGCCGCAGCGCCATAGAGCATATACGCCACGGCGTCCTCGCTCTCGCCCTGCACGAAGATGCGCCCAGCCGCCGGAAAATACTCCGCTGCCTTGTGCGCCACCTCGCTCGCCGGCGTGATCGGATAGCCAAAGTAGCCCTCCGCGCCAGCATAGAGCGCGCCAATCACCACCGCTTCATTGCCTTTGACAAACTTGGTCACTGCGCACCTCCCTGCTTCTCGGGCTTGCAGATATGCAACGCGTAGGGCTCCGGGCAGTTATAGAAGCAGATGCCACAGCCAATGCAGCCCGAGCCCTTATACGCCACGGCCTTCACGCCATAACGGTTATACACTTCGGAAATGCCCAGGCATCCCCGCGGACACGCCGCCGCGCACCGTCCGCAACTCTTGCAACAGTCGCTTTCGATCCGCGGATAGGGCAACGCGAATTCCTGTTCCACGCAACGCTCCTTTCATACGCGCACTCGGCAAGGCACAATCTGCCCCTTGCCATTGCGCCAAGAGTCTACCAAACCCGCGCCCCTGCGCGCAACAAGGCGCCTCCGTTCACCGTTCACCTCTCACCTTTTCTGGGCGAGGAGGATGGTGGGGGGTGGCGGAGAGGAGGCTAACAGCTAACTGCTAGCAGCTAACGGCTGCGAGCGAAGCGAGCTCACCTCTTCTGCGCCAGGAGGATGGTGTATCCGCGGCGGGGGGTGGCGGAGAGGAGGGCGAAGTTGGCGGCTTGGAGGAGTTCGGCAGGCTTGGCTTCGCGTTTGGAGACGAAGGCGATAAGTCCACCGCGTTTGAGGAGGCGGTGGGCGGTCTGGATGAAGAACTCGGCGATGCGCCAGTCGCCGAAGTAGGGGGGATTGGCGAGGAGGAGGTCGTAGGAATTGGGGTCGCCTTGGCCGTCGGCGGAGAAGAAGAAGCGGCTGGGGTGGGGGTAGCGGCGGAGGTTGGCGAGGGTGGCGTCGCGGGCGGGGGCGGCGGAGTCTTGGTAGTCGATGTGGAGCTTCTTTTCGGGGAAGGCGGTGGCGAGGAGGAGGCCGTCCATTCCGCAGCCGCAGCCGAGGTCCATCACGCGGTCGCCGGGGTCGAAGGTGACGAGTTCCGCGACGACTTCGGTAAGGGCGAGGCCGCCCATATCGGCGCGTCGGTGGCAGAAGCATCCGGGGAGGGTTTCGAGGGTGATGGGGTCGTGGCCTTTGAGGGAGACCTGGAAGGTGGCGCGGTGGTCGGGGCGTTTCTCGGCGGAGAGGGGCTTGGAGACGGTGCCGATAAGGAGGGTGAGATCTTTCGTTTTGCGGAGCTTGAGCTTGGGGCAGGCCTTGCGGAAGCGCTCGAGAAAGGTGGGGTTGAGCTCTTCGGCGGCGATGACGATTTGCGCGAAGGCGCCCTCGCTGATGAGTTGCTCAAGGAGCCAGAGGTGGAGCTCGGCGGTGCCGTCGCCGGCAGTCATCTGCCAGAAGGCGGTGGCGCCGGGGCTGGCGTAGGCGGAGAGGTCGAGCCCGGTTTCGACGGCGAAGCCGGTGGCGGCACCCTCGCACCAGCGGGGGGCGTTATTTTCGGTGAGGTTGCGCGCGAGGGTGTCGGCGGTGTGCGCGTCGAGGGTATGGAGGGTGATGCGGCCTTGGGCTTGACCGCGGAGCCAGGCGGCCATTGCCAGCGCGCCGGTGCGCCCGCCAAGGAAGAGGGGAGAAGCCAGCGGCGCGGGACCGAGTTCGGGGAGGAGCTCGATGAGGGCGCGCTCGGTGGGGTTGAGTCCGCTCCGGGAGACAACGCGGAGGGTTTTGCCGAGGAGGAGTTCCTTGCGGGCGTGGGGGTGGCGGGTGAGGGAGAGGGTGAGCATGGGGAGAGAGCTGTTAGCTGTTAGCTGTTAGTTGTTAGCGGACAGCGGACAGCCGACAGCGGACAGCCGCGTTCCGCGACGGGCGGAGGATGGGGGTAAAGAAAACGAGAGGCATGCTGCCATTTTGGAAGAGGAGCGTGGGGCGGTCAGGGGGTGATGCTGTCGACTGTCAACTGTCGACTTACCTTTTCGCCGAAGCGAAAAGGTCGGCGAGTTCCACGAAGGTGGTGGTGAGGTCGGAGAGGCGGAGGATGGCGCGGGAGTCGAGGGGGGTGGGGGAGTCGTTGACGATGACGATGCGCGCGCCACAGCGGTAGGCCTCTTCGGGGAGGGCGGCGGCGGGGTAGACGGTGAGGGAGGAGCCGAGGACGAGGAGGAGATCGGCCTGCTGGCAGGCGTCCATCGCGCTTTGGAAGGTGGCCTCGGGGAGGGGTTCGCCGTAGAAGACGATGTCGGGCTTGAAGACGCCGCCGCAGGGGCAGCGGGGGAGTTGGCCGGCGCGGACGATGGGGGCGACTTCGGCGTAGGGGGCGGCGCGGCCGCAGTCGAGGCAGTGGTGCCATTGGGCCGAGCCGTGGACCTCCCAGACGGTTTGAGAGCCGGCGAGGGTGTGGAGGTGGTCGATGTTCTGGGTGACGATGGCGCGGAGGAGGCCAAGGCGCTCGAGGCGGGCGAGGAGGTTGTGGACGGTGCAGGGGTGGAAGGCGTCTTGGGCGTAGACGAAGTCGCGCGACCAGGTGTAGAAGAGGGAGGGGTCGCTACGGAAGAGATCGATGCCGAAGAGTTCTTCGACGTGGTAGCCGCGGAAGGTGTCGTGGTAGATGCCATTTTTGCCACGGAAGTCGCGGATGCCACTGGCGGTGGAGACGCCTGCGCCGGTGAAGGCGACGGTGTTGGTGGAGGAGAGGAGCAGGTCGTAGAGTTGGCCAACGAGGTTCATAGGCGTTCGGCGTGGGGCACCAGGGCGAAGAGGGCGCGGTAGGTGCCGGTGGTGGCGTGGAGGAGGCGGCGGGCCTGCTCGGGGAAGGGGACTTGCCCGGAGAGCGGGAGCGCCAGCGAGGCGAAGAAGAGGTTGGTGCAGAGGATGAACCAGTAGGAGAAGAGGCGGCCGTAGAGCTGGACGTCGGGCTGGGAGACGGTGAGCAGCGCGTCGATGGTGTAGAGCACGTGGAAGAGGGTGCAGAAGCCGAAGAGCACGCTCCAGAGCCAGAAGGGGACCGTGTCCGGCGCGAAGAGGGTGACCAGCGCACAGAGCCCCAGGGCCAAGAGGAGGTAGAAGGGCACGCAGTAGGGCGCGAGGGTGATGGCCAGGTTTTGCTTATCGAGCTGCACAAAGCCGCCGCGCTGCGAGACCTCCACTCGGTGGATGCGCGCGAGGAAGAGGAGCCCCACCGCCGCGTGCGTCATCTCGTGGGCAAAGACATAGACCACCTGGAGCGCGCGTCCCTTCCACTGGTAGAGCGCCACCATCGCCCCCGCGCCGGCCAGGAAGCCCAGCCGCCCGGGCGTGACGAGGGGCCCCTCGAAGGTGCCCGCCGCCAGCCCCTCCAAGAAGGCCACGCCCAGCGCCCACACCAGCGGTAAGCCAACCAGCGCCAAGAGAAAGAGCAGCGCGCGCTTCATTTCGTTGTGCGCGCTACTCCGCGCTCCCGAAGAGCGCCAGATCGGCCTTTGCGCCGGGCAGTGCATCGGCCAGCGCCTCGAGCTTCTCAATCATCTCGCGCAGCGCCTTCGATTTGCCGATCGCCTCTTCGCCGATATATCGCCGCGTGAAGACGATGGCCCCCACCGCCAAATCCGCCCGCTCCGAGGCCTTCAGCGTCCGCGCGCCGCTATCGCTGGCCAACTGCCCATTGAAGAGCCGCACCGCCAGCTTCTGCTGGTTGCCCACAAAGTCCTTCCACTGCAGCGGCTGCGCCTGCCCCTTCAGCGTAATCGTCTGCGCATCGGCCGCCACAATGCCATAGCCCGCCAAATTGCCGGCCCCGGCCTCGCGAATGATCCACGCCTTCAAGCGCGCATAGACCGCAATCCGCGCGAGCGCAGTCTCCGCCGCTGCCTTCGCCTCGGCGCTCTTGCAGCGGGCGATTTTGGCCTTGAAGGCCGTGGTTGCCGCCTCGGGCAGGAAGCGATCAAGCTCCGCGCCAATGGCCACCTCGGCCTGCGCCACGGTCGTCACTTCGGCCTCCATCTCCTGCTGCTTGCGCTCAGCTTCGGCGGCTGCTGCCGCCGCCGCCTTCGCGGCCTTCTCTTCGGCCAAACGCTTGGCGACGGTCGCTTCCATCTCCACGCGCCCCTGATCCACCGTCCGCTTCCAGGCGCTCTGCATCGCCTTGAGCGTGCTCATCGCCTTGGCCGCGGCCTTCGCCTCGGGCGACTTCGTCCAGGCCGTCAACGCCTCCGTTGCCGCCTGAGCCGCTTCTGCCGCGGCTTCGGGCGTCTCGGGTTCGTTGGCGGCCAGACCATCAACCTTGGTGCGCAGCGCCTCAACCTGCTTGGCGGCGGCCTCAATCTTCGCGCTGCACGCAAAGGCCTCCTGCAACTTCTTGAGCAGCTCGCTCGGCGCCGGCTCCTCGCCCGCCATTGGCTCAAGCCATGCCGCTTGGTCGGGCAAGACTGCGCGTTTGGCCTGCTGCGTCAACTGCCGCGTGATGGCCTTGGCCGTGGAGGCGTTGGACTTTGCCTCCTGCATCAACTTTGCCGCCTGGGTTGCGGCCTCGGCCAACGCTGCGCGGGCGGAATTGACCTGTTGGCGCGCCTGGGCGGCGGCATTCTGGGCGGCCAACGCGGCAGCTTGCGTATCGGCTTCCGCCGCAGTTTCGCCCGTGGCCTCCTTGGCCGAGGAGGCGATCACCGCAATGGCCCCGCCGATAATGGCGAGCAGAAGCACCGCCGCGCCGGCGACAATGCCAATGAGCGCCCCCTTGCCCAGGCCACCCTGCTGCTTTTCGGGGAAGAGCGAGGAATTCGGGTTCTCCACCCGCTCCATCGGCCGCGAGGGTCCGGTGGCGCTCTTGATCGCCTGCGTCTTGCCCTTGATGGTAATCTTCTTGCCGCCCACATGACCGCGCGCGGCCGGAGCCACCTTCTCAATGTCCGCGAGCAGCGACTCGTAGTTCGGATAACGGCGGATAGGCTCGGCCTCGAGCATTCGCATGATGATCTTCGAGACCGCCTCCGGGCAACTCGGCGCCACCTCCGTCAGCGGCCGCGCCGGCCCCAAGAGCCGCCCCTTCATCACCTCCACCGCATCGGCCCCCTCAAAGGGCGGCACCCCGGCAATGGCGTGATAGAGCGTGGCGCCCAGCGAATAGATATCCGCGCGCAGGTCCACCTTCTGCCGCCGCAGCGTCTCGGGGGCAATGTAGTAGGGCGTGCCCCAGACCTCGTTATTCGCCGCGGCCTTCGCCCCAGCGAGCGCGGCAATGCCAAAGTCGGCCAACTTCGCCTCGTGCGCCTCGTTAATCAGAATATTCTCCGGCTTCACATCGCCATGGACCAAGCCCTGCTCGGCGGCGGCGCGCAGCCCCTGGGCAATCTGCCGCCCCACGTCCAGCACGGTCATCGCGTTCACGGGCCCATCATTCATCAGCCGGTCGAGCGAACTCGGCTGCACCAGCTCCATCACCAGATAGGGCTGCGCGGCCACCTCGCCAAAGGCATAGACCCCCACAATGTTCGTGCTATTCAGTTTGGCCGCGGCCTGCGCCTCGTGCCGGAAGCTCTCGATAAAGGAAGGATCCTCGGCAGCCTTCTCGCGCAAGATGACCTTCACCGCCACCTTCCGCTGCAGTCCATCATCAAATCCCTCATAGACCGCGCCCATCCCGCCGGCGCCAATCAGCCGCACCAGCCGATACTGCCCCAACTTCCCCGGCACCATCACCTGCGCCCCGCACGCCGCGCAGGTCACCTGCGAGAGCGGCTTCTCGCCCCCGCCAAAGGCCGCGCCACACGCCGGGCAGACCGCCCCCGCCAACGCCTCCGCTTCAATTCCCGTCTCGCTCATCTGCTCTGCTCCTTTGCTTTAGGCATAGCGCTCGCGCAGCAACGCCACAGCCTTCTCAATCAACTGCTCATCCATCTCGTGAACCTCGGTCTTTGCGCCGAGCCCCTGCGGCAAGGTCACGCACAGCTCTCCGCCCAAATGCTCGCGGAACTGCCGCAACCCCTCCAATACCGCCAAGCGCCCATCCGTCCCCCGCAGCGCCAACTCCGGGCACCACACCCGCAGCCCGCACCCCTGCAGCAACGCAATCACCCGCGCGCTCTCCACCGGCGTCACCAACCCCAACAGCGAGGCATAGACCATATCCAGCGCAATCCCAATCGCCACCGCCTCCCCGTGCGAGAGCTGATAACAGGTCATCGCCTCCAGCCGATGCGCGCTCCAGTGGCCAAAGTCCAACGGCCGCGTGCTGCTCCGCTCAAAGGCATCCCCACTCGCCGCAATATGCGCCAAGTGCAAGGTCGCCGTCCGCTCCACCAACTCCGCCATCGCTGGCAAATCCCGCATCCGCAGCGCCTCCGCCTGCTCCGCCAGCCACCCCAAGAAGGCTGCGTCCTTAATCACCGCCACCTTCACCGCCTCGGCAATCCCATTGCGCCAATCCCGGTCCGAGAGCGTCGGCAAAAAGAGTTCGTCATTAATCACCGCAAAGGGCGGGGCAAAGGTTCCCAGAAAGTTCTTCGCTGCGGCATAATCCACGCCATTCTTCACCCCTACGCCTGCGTCGGCCTGCGAGAGCGTGGTGGTATTTACCCGCACCACCCGGCAGCCGCGGTGAATCTGCCCGGCGGCAAACCCCACCACATCCTGCACCGCCCCGCCCCCAATCACCACAAAGGCATCCTGCCGCCCAAAGTGCGTCTGATAGGCCACCTTTACCAAGCGCTCCACCACGCCATCCTGCTTCTTGGAAAACTCGCCCCCGGCCACATACTCAATGGGCGAAACCAACTCCACCTCCTGCCGATGGGCCACCAACCACGCCGTCACCTTCCCCGCCAATCCCGGCTGCGCACGCTCCACCCCCCGATCCATCACCACCAACACGCGCTTCGGCCCCGCTCCCCCCTCGCGATTGAGCACCTCGCACAAAGTCGACGAGCCCTCCGCAAAGAGGTCTCGACAAAAGATCACCGGGTAGCTATACGCCACCGTAAAACGCTCTTCAATCGTTTTCATCGTGCCGATAGCATAACACATTCTCCTCTGCGATGCTTGCAACAACTTCCTCACGCTAGGCGGGGAGTTCCCCGGTTTTCCGGATTCTCCGGGTTTTCCGGAGTTTCCGGATTCTCCGGGCTTTCCGGTTCCCCCGGGTTTTCCGTGGGGCGGCGGGCTCTTCCCCGCACCGCTTATGTAAGGGCGGCGAGGATCTCTTGCGCGGCGCGGCGGCCATCGGCCAGGGCGCGGACCACCAAGGAGGGGCCCGAGACGCAGTCGCCGCAGGCGAAGGTGGCGCGCGCGGGGGTGCTCGGGGCGAGGAGCGGGCGCTTGTCGTTGCGCGGGAGCTGGGCAAGGAGGTGCTCGGGCACGCCGGTAAAGCCCATCGCCAGGAGGACGAGGTCGGCCTTCAAGGTGCGCTCGGAGCCTTCGACCGGGGCGCAGGAGAGGGGTTTGCCGTTGGGCGCGCAGGTCCAGGCCACCTGGCGGATCTTTACGCCGGTGACGCGGCCGTCGGCCCCCTCAAAGGCGAGGGATTCGATGTTCCAGAGGCGCTCACAACCCTCTTCGTGGCTGGAGGAGGTGCGCAGTTTCCACGGCCAGCGCGGCCAGGGGGTCGAGGCCGATCGCTCGACGGGGGGCATCGGCAAAATCTCCACCTGCGTCACCGAATGGGCACCCTGGCGGCGGGCGGTGCCCACGCAGTCGGACCCGGTGTCGCCGCCGCCGATGACGAGGACATCGCGGCCTTTGGCGGAGATGGGGAGGGTGGCGCACTCGCCGGCGAGGAGGCGGTTCTGGCCGGTGAGGAAGTCGAGGGCAAAGTGGATGCCCTCCAGCTCGCGCCCGGGGATGGCCAGGTTGCGCGGGACGGCCGTGCCGATCGCCCAGAGGACCGCATCGTGCCGCGCCGAGAGCCATTCGGCCGAGACATCTTTGCCGACCTCGGTGCCGGTGACGAAGCGGATGCCTTCGGCTTCCATCAGCGCGATGCGGCGGGCAACGACGCTTTTGGCGAGCTTGAAATCGGGGATGCCATAGCGCAGGAGGCCGCCGGGGGTGGCCGAGCGCTCGTAGACGGTCACCTCCACGCCAGCGCGGTTGAGGAGTTCGGCGGCCGCAAGCCCGGCAGGGCCCGAGCCGACCACCGCCACGCGCTTGCCCGTGCGCCGCTCGGGAAGTATGGGCTGGACCCAGCCGTTGGCCCAAGCGGTGTCGATAATGTGCCGCTCCAGGGCGCGGATGGCCACGGGCTCTTCGCCCTCCATCCCGTGGGTGCAGCTCCCCTCGCAGAGGGCCGGGCAGACATGCGCGGTGAACTCGGCAAAGAGGTCGGTCTGCGAGAGCAGCGCGTAGGCCAGGGCGTCGTTGCCGGAGGCGACGGCGGCATTGGTTTCGGGGATGGGGTTCGAGAGCGGGCAACCCATGCCGTGGCAGAAGGGCACGCCGCAGCTCAGGCAGGCCTGGGCGTGGCAGCGGCTCTCCTCGGCGCTCAGGGGGATTTCCACTTCCGCCCAATCACGGCGGCGTTCATCGACGGGACGATAACGGTGCATCTTGAAACTCCTTAGTGTTGGGCGGCGGCACGCTCCAGGGCGCGGCGGTATTCCACGGGGAAGACGAGGACAAAGCGCGGCAGCCAGCCGGCGAAGTCTTCCAAAATGCGCCGGCCCTTGGGCGAGCCGGTAGCTTCAACGTGCGCGGCGAGGAGCGCGCGTAGCTCCTCGGCCTGCGGGGTGCCGGGGTCGACGCTCTCAAGGTCCACGCTGCCGAGGTTGCAGCGCAGGTCGAAGTCGCCCGCCTCATCAAGCACATAGGCCAGGCCGCCAGTCATGCCCGCGGCGAAGTTGTCCCCCGCCGGGCCCAGGACCAGGACGCGGCCGCCGGTCATATACTCGCAACCGTGGTCGCCGGTGCCCTCGCAGACGAGCGTGGCACCGGAGTTGCGGATGGCGAAGCGCTCGCCCACCAGGCCGTTGATGAAGACGCGGCCGGAGGTGGCACCGTAGCCGATGACATTGCCGGCGGCCACGTTCTCCTCGGGGATGAAGCCTTCGACGGGCTTGGGGCGGACGATGACGGTGCCGCCGGAGAGGCCCTTGCCCACGTAGTCGTTCGCCTCGCCCTCTAGGTCCAGTGTGACCCCGGCGGTGAGGAAGGCGCCGAGGCTCTGCCCGGCCACGCCCTTTAGGTGCAGGAGGATGGAGCCCTCGCTCAGACCCGCTTCGCCGGTGCGCGCGGCAATCTCGCCAGCGAGCCCCGTGCCAATGGAGCGGTCGGTGTTGCGCACGTCGAGTTGCAGCTCGACATGCGCAGTCGACAGGTCACTGTCGACTGCCATTGCGCGAGCAATGGCCGGGAGAAGGACGGTGCGGTCGTAGACGCCGGCGGGCTCCTTGGCCTCGGTGGGTTCGGGTCCGGGGGGCGTGACATGGGCGAAGATGGCCGAGAAGTCGAGCTGGCGGGTCTTGGCGTAGGCGATGGCCTCGTCAAAGCGCAGGAGGTCGGTGCGGCCAACGGCTTCATCGAGCGAGCGCAGGCCGAGCGCGGCGAGGTGTTCGCGGACCTCGCGGGCGACGAAGCGCAGGAAGTTGACGATGTACTCGGGTTTGCCGGCGAAACGCTTGCGCAGCTCGGGGTCCTGGGTGGCCACGCCTGCCGGGCAGGTGTTGCTGTGGCACTGGCGCATCATTACGCAGCCCAGGCAGACGAGGATGGTGGTGGCAAAGCCGAACTCCTGGGCGCCCAAGAGCGCGCCAATGACCACGTCGCGCCCGGTCTTGATTTGACCATCAACCTGGATGCGGACGCGGCCACGCAGGCGGTTGAGGACGAGCGTCTGCTGCGTCTCGGCCAGTCCAAGCTCCCAGGGGAGCCCGGCGTGGTGGATGCTCGAGAGGGGCGAGGCGCCCGTGCCGCCATCGTGGCCGGCAATGAGGATCACATCGGCATGGGCCTTGGCCACGCCCGCGGCCACCGTACCCACGCCCACCTCCGAGACCAACTTGACCGAGACGCGCGCCTCGGGGTTGACGGTGCGCAGGTCGTAGATGAGCTGGGCAAGGTCCTCGATGGAGTAGATGTCGTGGTGCGGCGGGGGGGAGATGAGGGTGAGGCCGGGCAGGGCGTGGCGGATTTTGGCCACGAAGGCATCGACCTTGTGGCCGGGGAGTTGGCCGCCCTCGCCGGGCTTGGCGCCCTGGGCCATCTTAATCTGCAGGTCGCGGGCATGGCGCAGGTAGTCGGCTGTGACGCCGAAGCGCCCGGAGGCAATCTGCTTGATGGCGCTGCCGAGGTCGGTGCCGAAGCGCTCGGCATTCTCGCCACCTTCGCCCGAGTTGCTCATCGCGCCGAGGGTGTTCATCGCCTTGGCAATGGTCTCGTGCGCCTCGGGGCTGAGCGAACCCAAGCTCATCGCGCCGGAGACGAAGTGGCGGACGATGGCCTCCTCGCTCTCCACCTCGTCGAGCGGGATGGGGGTGGTGGGGGTGAAGCCGAAAAGGCCGCGCAGGGTGCAGAGGTGGTGGGCCTGGTCGTCGATGGCGTGCGAGTAGCGCTTGAAGCTCTCGTAGTCTCCCTCGCGGACGGCTTGACGGAAGTCGGCGATGGCCTGCGGGGTCCAGAGGTGGCGCTCGCCGCCCACGCGATAGGCGTGCTCGCCGCCGGCGGGCAGGGCCGCGGTCTGGACGGCGGAGAGCGGGAGCGCGGCGGGGATGGGGGCGGGGGTGGTGGTGGCGCGGCGGTTGGCGTCGGCCGCCAGTTCGTCTAGGCCAATGCCACCCACGCGGCTGACGGTGCCGGGCAGGAACTCATCGATGAGCTTGCGCCCTAGGCCCACGGCCTCGAAGATTTGGCTGGAGCGGTAGGAGCGGAGCGTGGAGATGCCCATCTTGCTCATCACCTTGAGGATGCCCTTGTCGATGGCACGGATGTAGTTGGCCGTGGCGGAGACGGGGTCGTTGCCGGTGAGGCCCTTGGCCGCGAGGTCGGCGACCGTGGCTAGCGCCAGGTAGGGGTGGATGGCGGTGGCGCCGTAGCCCAAGAGGAGGGCAAAGTGCATCACCTCGCGCACTTCGCCGGACTGCACCACCAGCCCGGTCTCGGAGCGGACGCCCGCTTCGGTGAGGGCGCGGTTGACCGTGGCCACGGCCAGCAGGGAGGGGATGGGCACTTCGCCCGGGGCGAGGTCGCGATCAGAGAGGATGACCAGCCGGTGGCCCTTGGCCGCCACGCCAGCCGCCTCGCCGGCCAGATTGACCAGCGCTTGGGCCAGGGCCTGTCCATCGCCGCCCTGGGGGAAGGCCATCTTGAGGGTGACGGGGCGGAACTCCGCCGCGCCCACTTGCCCGAGGTGTTCGAGCTCGGCATCGGTGAGGACCGGGCGGCGCATCTTAATGAGCCGGGCGTGCTCGGGTGTCTCGGCGAGGATGTTGGCCTTGTTGCCCACATAGGTCATCAGGCTCATCACCGAGACCTCGCGGATGGGGTCGATCGGCGGGTTGGTGACCTGCGCAAAGCGCTGCTTAAAGTAGTCGAAGAGCAACCGGGGCTTCTCGGAGAGGACGGCGAGGGCGGCATCGTTGCCCATCGAACCGACCGGCTCCTGGCCATTGGCCGCCATGGGCTTGAGGAGGGTGGAGATATCCTCGCGGCTGTAGCCGAAGCGCGCTTGGCGGGCAAGGAGGTCGCCCGGGACTTGCTCGGGGGCCGTTTCGCGGAAGAGGCCATCGACGAGGATGCGGTTTTCCTCGACCCAGCGGCGGTAGGGGCGGCGGCGGGCCACGTGGCTCTTAATCTCCGCATCACGCAGCAGGCGGTGCGCCTCGAGGTCGAGCCAGAGCATTTCGCCGGGGCGCAGACGGCCGTGGCGCTCAACGGCCTCGGGCGGGATGTCCAGCACGCCGGTTTCGGAGGCCAGGACGAAGGTGCCATCCTTGCAGAGGGTGTAGCGCGCGGGGCGCAGGCCATTGCGGTCGAGCACCGCGCCGGCGCGGATGCCATCGGAGAAGGCTACGGCCGCCGGGCCATCCCACGGCTCCATCAGCGCGGAGTGATACTCCAGGAAGCCGCGGACGTCGTTGCCCATGTGGTGCGTTGGGCCCCAGGCCTGCGGCATGAGCATCAGCATCGCGTGCGGCAGGTCGCGCCCGGCCTGCACCAGCAGCTCGAGCATATTATCCAGGCACGCGGAGTCCGATTGCCCCGGCGGCACCAGCGGGATGAGCTTCTTGATGTCCCCGCCAAAGAGCGGACTCTCGAACTCGCCTTCGCGGGCGTGGAGGGCATTGAGGTTGCCGCGCAGGGTGTTGATTTCGCCATTGTGCGCCAGGAAGCGGAAGGGCTGGGCCAGCGACCAGGTGGGGAAGGTGTTGGTGGAGTAGCGTTGGTGGGCCAGCACGAGCGCCGAGGCGAAGTCTTCGGCCTGCAAATCTTCGTAGAAGGCATCGAGTTGATGGGCCAGGAGCAATCCCTTATAGACGATGCTCCGCGCCGAGAAGGAGCAGATGTAGAGCCGCTCGCCAAAGGCCTTCTCCAGTCGCCGGCGCGCCACATAGAGTTTGCGCTCGAAGGCCTCTGCCGCTAACGGGGCCTGTCCCCGCGCCTGCCGCACAAAGAGCTGGCGGATCTTGGGGCAACTCTCCCGCGCCGAGCGGCCAATCGCCTCGGGGTGGGTGGGCACCTCGCGCCAGGCAAAGGGCTTGAGCCCCTCCTCGCGCAGGATCGCCTCCAACCCCTGTTCCAGCCCCACGCCCCCAAAGAGCATCGCCACGCCATAGGCCCCCTTCTCCGGGAGATTGGCCACACGGGCCCGGAAGAAACCATCGGGCAGCGCTGTCAAAATCCCAGCCCCGTCCCCCGTCTCCGGATCCCACCCCGCCGCCCCGCGGTGGGTCAAACGCCGCAGGACCGTCAGCCCCTGCTCCACAATCCGGTGGCTCGGCCGGTTGTTGAGGTCTGCCACCATCCCCACGCCACACGCATCGTGCTCGTTTACGGAATTGTAAAGCCCCTGCGTCTGGGGATACGCCTGGAGGCCCGCTTCTTGCTGCTCTGCTACTGTCATCTTCTGCCCTTCTGTTAAGGTTCCTATGCCATTGCAAGCCGCGTGCCAAAGGCCCTATAGCCGCCGGGGACGGCGGCTGTCAGAACGGGCAACCCAGGCTGCCCTGTTGCGCCCTCCCGAAGCGCGCCCTCCTGCGTCGCCCGTTCTGACGGGCCGCGTCCTCGCGGCCCAGTGTGCTAGAATAGGCGCACCATGAGCCCCTCCACCTATAAGCGCCTTGAAGGCTTTGATTATCGCCTGCCTTATTATTATATGGTTACACTCAAGCGCTTGCCCGGGCTCTGCGCCTTCTCCGAGCTCGACCCGGCCCATCCCTCCACAGTTTGCCCCACGCCGATGACCCAGGCGTTGGAGGTGGCCATTCGGGACTTTCTTGCGGCCTCGCCTGGGATTGAGCGTATTCAGCCCTATGTGATAATGCCCGACCATCTTCACCTCCTGGTTAAACTTAATGGCGAGGTGTCCGATCGGCTGGCGTTGCCCATCTATGTGCGCATTCTTCTCCGGGCGCTTTCGCACGCCTACTGTGCTGCCACCGGCCACTGTGGTCCCGTCTTTGAGCCGGGCTTCCATGACTTCATCGTCAAGCGGCAGGGCCAACTGCATAACTTTGCCCATTACATCCTCGAGAACCCGCGTCAGGCCCTCTTACGCGCTTCCGCCCGAGACCTCTTCGTGCCCCGAGTGCTGACCAACCACTGGCGTCTTGCGGGCTTTCCTGCCGTGACCGCTGTGGGCAACGTGGAATTGCTAGAGGAGCCTGCACTCCTGGCGGTGAAGCTTTCGCGCAGCGTTCAGCCAGGCACGTCGGCCTGGCAGGAGATGGAGCGCTTTTACAGCCGGTGGCGGCCGGGAATGGTGGCCATCGGCACCTGGTTCTCGCCGGCAGAACAGTACGCACGCCGACTGATTTTGGCGCGCGAGGGTTCCCTGATTGCCCTTTCGCCACGGGCCTATGAGCGGCGCTGGCACCCCAGTGGCGAGGAGGCGCAACGCCACTGCGCTGAGGGTCGGTTACTCACCCTTTTCCCCTTTGATGCGCCAATCTACAGTGAGGATGTTGGGGAAACGCGCCGGCGCTGCCTACGCCTCAATGCCCTGGCCAAGGCCGCCGAAGCGGCCGCGTTTCCTGCCCCCTAAGCCTATAGCCGCCGGGGACGGCGGCTGTCAGAACGGGCTGCCCAGGCACCCCCGTTGTGCCCCTCCCGAAGCGCGCCACCTGCGTTGCCCGTTCTGACGGGCCGCGTCCCCGCGGCCCAGCGTTGCTTTACACTTTTGGAAAGGGGCGAGGAGGAGGGCTTACGGAAATGTAAAGGCGGGGCGCTTCGAGCTAGGGCCTACCTCACCTCGACCTAGGGCCTACCTCGAAGTGGGGTAGGCGCGGGTGGAAAAGGCTTGGCCTCTGAGCGCAGTTTGGCACGGGTGTTGCAAGGAGTGTCCAAAGAGCGGGGAGGATCCCGCCCATTCGACAGCCCCGGAGAAGTTATGGACAATACGGCAATCGATTACGGTGCAGACGTTTTCAACGAGAGCGTGATGCGCGAATATTTGGCGAAGGACACGGTGGAGAATCTGCTCCATACCATTAATGACCACGCGCCTTTGGATCCTTCCATCGCCAACGATGTGGCCCATGCGATGAAGCAGTGGGCGATGGCGCGCGGGGCGACGCACTTTACGCACTGGTTTCAGCCGTTGACGGGCAGCACCGCCGAGAAGCACGATGCCTTCTTTGAGCCGACGGGGGTGGGCAAGACGATTGCGCGCTTCTCGGGTAAGAACTTGATTATGGGCGAGCCGGATGCGTCGAGCTTCCCCTCGGGCGGGCTGCGTTGCACCTTCGAGGCGCGCGGCTACACGGCCTGGGATGTGACGAGCCCGGCCTTCATCAAGCGCCACGCCAATGGCGCCACGCTCTGCATTCCCACCGTCTTCTGCTCCTATACCGGCGAGGTGCTCGACAAGAAGACCCCGCTCCTGCGCTCGATGCAGGCGATGGATAAGGCGGTGCAGAAGCTGATGGCCTGCTTCGGCGAGACCGGCGGCCATGCGGTCTGCACGCTTGGCCCGGAGCAGGAGTACTTCCTGATTGACAAGAAGTTCTACCTTGAGCGGCCGGACCTCATCCAGTGCGGGCGGACGCTCTTCGGCGCTCCGCCGGCGCGCCACCAGCAGCTGGAGGATCACTACTTTGGCTCCATCAAGCCGCGGATTATCGCCTTTATGGAGGACGTGGAGCAGGAGCTTTGGCGCCTGGGCATCCCGGCCAAGACCCGCCACAACGAGGTGGCCCCCGCGCAGTTCGAGCTCGCGCCGATGTTCGAGGAGCTGAACCTGGCCGTGGACCACAATATGCTGACGATGGAGGTGCTGCGCAATGTGGCCGAGCGTCACGGGTTGGTCTGCCTGCTGCACGAGAAGCCCTTTGCCGGCGTGAACGGATCGGGCAAGCACAACAACTGGTCGGTGGCTTACAACGGCAAGAACCTGCTCGACCCCGGGACCAATCCGCAGGAGAACGCGATCTTCCTGGCGGTGCTCGCTTCAGTCATCCGCGCGATTGACCTGCACGCCGACATTCTGCGCTCGGCCACCGCCGGCGCGGGCAACGATCACCGTCTGGGCGCGAACGAGGCGCCGCCCTCGATTATCTCGATCTTCCTGGGCGCGGAGTTGACCTCGGTGATTGAACGCATTGAGAAGGGGGCTTCGGCTAAGAGCGGCAAGGCGCAGGCGATGCGCATCGGCGTGGATACGCTGCCGACCATCTCGCGCGATACGACCGACCGCAACCGCACCTCGCCCTTCGCCTTCACCGGCAACAAGTTTGAGTTCCGTGCGCCGGGCTCGAGCCAGAACTGCGCGGGCATCTGCATGGTGCTCAACACCATCGTGGCCGAGTCGGTCTCCGAGATTGCCGATGCGATTGCCAAGCTGCCCAAGGCCAAGTTCAACGAGGGGCTGCAGAAGATTATCCAGGCGATTATCAAGGACCACAAGCGCGTCATCTTCAATGGCGATGGCTACTCCGAAGCGTGGGTGGCCGAAGCCGAGAAGCGCGGTCTGCCCAACCTGCGCACCACGCCCGATGCGCTCAAGCCGATGCTCGATAAGCGCAACCTCGAGCTCTTCTCCAAGCAGGGCGTGCTGATGCCCACGGAGATGGAGAGCCGCTACGACGTCTTTATGGAGGAGTACACGCGCAAGGTCGTCATCGAAGGGCGTGTGGCCCTCGAGATGGCCCGCAGCATGATCGAGCCCTCGGCCACCGCCGAGTTCGGGGCGGTCTGCAAGGCCGTGGCCGAGGCGAAGGCCGCCGGGGTCAAGCACGGCATCAAAGGCGTGAGCGATGTGGCCGAAACCCTCGGCAAGGGACTCGATGAGGTGCATATCCAGTGCGCGGCCCTCGAAAAGGCCCTGACCAAGAAGCCGGCGGACATCCTCGATGCGATGGGCAAGCTGCGCAAGGCGGTCGACAAACTCGAGGAGGATGTCGACGATGCCCGCTGGCCGCTGCCGAAGTATCGGGATATGCTGTTTGTCTATTGAGCCGCTGAAGGCGAACGGTGAACAGCGAACGAGTATGAGCGATAGCATCAAGCACGAATGTGGGGTGGCGCTCTTGCGGTTGCGCAAGGACGCTGCTTATTATGAGCGGAAGTACGAGACGCGCTCGTACGGCTTCCAGAAGGTTGCGCTGATGCTTGAGAAGCAGCACAACCGCGGGCAGGATGGGGCGGGGATTGCCTCGCTCCATCTGCTGCCGGAACAGGGGCGGCCGTGTTATGACTTGGAGAAGTCGTGCGCGCAGTTGCCGTTGGCGGACTTGCTCACACGCTGCAGCAAGCGGTTGGAAGAAGACCCCCTCGCCTTTCGCGGGGAGGTCTTTTTGGGTCATCTGCGCTATGCCACCTTTGGGCGGCACGAGCTCTCGGCCTGCCACCCCTTTGTGCGCGAGAGTGCCTTTCTCGATCGCCTGCTCATCCTGGCGGGGAACTTCAACCTCACCGACACGCACGAGCTCTCCGAGGCGCTGGCCGCCGGCGGGCACCACCTCTCGAGCAAGGCCGATGGGGCGGTGATTCTGCAGTGCATCGCCCACGCCTTGGAGCACGAGCGCTCGCTCTACGGCAGCTTCCGGGGGCTCAAGCCCATCCTGCGCAACGCTGCCGAGAAGTTCGATGGCGCCTTTGTGCTCTGCGGCATCCTTGGCGATGGTTCGGCCTTTGCGCTGCGCGATGCCAATGGCATCCGCCCGGCCTACTACTACTTCGATGACGAGGTGGCCGTGGTGGCCAGCGAGCGCCCGGCCATTCAGGCGGCCTTCAACTGCGCCACTGGCGAAGTGCGCGAGCTGCCACCCGGCAAGGCGCTCATCATCCACCCCGATGGCGAGGTGGAGTTGATTGACTGCCTGGACCCCAAGCCGCGGCGGGCGTGCGTCTTCGAGCGCATCTACTTTTCGCGCGCCAACGATGCCGAGATCCACGCCGAGCGCAAGCACCTGGGCCACGCCCTCGTCCCCCAACTCGTCCGCGCGCTCCACGGCGACCTGGAGAACGCCTTTGTCAGCTACATCCCCAACTCCGCGCAAGTCTGCTTCCACGGCCTGCTAGAGGCGCTGCTCTCGGTGGCGCTGCACGATGGCCACACCGTCCGCTTTGGCCAAGTGGCGGTGAAGGACGCGAAGTTCCGCACCTTCATCTCCGACGTGCAGGCCCGCAAGGAGCTGGCGATGCATGTCTACGACGTCACCTACGGCCTGGTCCGCCCCGGCTCGGATACGCTCATTGTGCTCGACGACTCCATCGTCCGCGGGAACACGATGCGCCGGGCCATCCTGCCAATCCTCGACCGCCTAGGCCCCAAGAAGATTATCGTGGCCTCCTCGGCCCCGCCTATTCTCTATCCCGATTGCTACGGCATCGATATGGCCACCTTGAATGAGCTCGTGGCCTTCAACGCCCTCATCCTCTGCCTCAAGGAGATTGGCCGCGAGGCCGCGCTCTCCGAGGCCTACGAGAGCGCCAAGCACCAGCTCACCCTCCCGCCCGAGCGCCAGCACAACGTCCTGAGCACCCTCTACAACCTCGTCCCTCTGGCCGACCTGATTGACGCCATCACCCGCCTGCTCACCCCCGAGGGGCTGCGCGCCGAAGTGCAGGTGGTCTTCCAGACCATCGATGACCTCCACCGCTGCTGCCCGAACCACTTGGGCGACTGGTACTTCACTGGCGACTATCCCACCCCCGGCGGCAACCAGGTGGTCAATCGCGCCCTGGTGAACTATATGGAAAACCGTAATGAACGCGCTTATTGAGACTCTTCGCACCCAGTGGGCGGCCGAACGCGCCCGCGCCGCCTTCCTTGCCCTGGCCGATGGCGCCGTCTTCCACGGCGTGGCCTTTGGCGCGCAGACCGACGCGTTGGGCGAGGCCGTCTTTAACACCGGCATGTCCGGCTACCAGGAGATCCTCACCGACCCCTCCTACGCCGGGCAGTTCGTCGTCCTCACCGCCCCGGAAGTGGGTAACTACGGCTGCAATAGCACCGATGCCGAGAGCCGCGCCCTCTTCCTGAGCGGCCTCATCGTCACCAACCGCAACGCACCCAGCAACTTCCGCTCCGAAGAGAGCCTGGAAGCTTACCTCCGGCGCGCCGGGCGGCCGGGGCTCTACGGCGTGGACACCCGTGCCCTGACGCTCCACCTGCGTGACCACGGCGCCCAGAAGGCCTACCTCCACGTCTCCCCCGAGCCGATGCGCGAAGCCGAGGCCATTGCCAAGGCGCAGGCGTGGGAGGGGCTCGATGGGCAGGACTACGCCGCGCGCGTTACCGCCCCCGAGGCCTACGTGTGGAATGAAAAGGGGCGCTTCGCGGTGACGGTCTATGACTTTGGCGTGAAGCGCAACATCCTGCGGTGCCTGGCCGAGGCTGGCTGCCGCGTCACGGTGGTGCCGGCCAAGACCCCGGCCGAGGAGGTGCTCGCCGGCAAGCCCGATGGCGTCTTCCTCTCCAATGGCCCGGCCGATCCCTCGGCCGTCACCTACGCGCAAGAGAATGTGCGCAAGCTCCTGGCGGCGAAGGTGCCGCTGATGGGCATTTGCCTGGGTCACCAGCTACTAGGGCTGGCGTGCGGGGCCACCTGTTCGCGCCTGCCCTTCGGCCACCACGGCTGCAACCACCCGGTCAAGAACCTGCTCGATGGCACCGTGGCCATCACCAGCCAGAACCACAACTACGCCCTCTCCAACCTGCCCGACTGCCTGGAGCTCACGCACGTCAACCTCAATGACGGCACTGTCGAGGGCATTCGCCACCGCACGCTTCCGGCGTGCTCGGTCCAGTTTCACCCCGAAGCCGCCCCGGGTCCCACCGAGACTCGGGCCTGGTTCAAAACCTTCCTCTCTCTGATGGAGCAGAACGCACAATGAGCACCAAGCATATCTTCGTCACCGGCGGCGTGGTCAGCAGTCTGGGCAAGGGCATCACCGCGGCCGCCCTCGCCTTCCTCCTGCGTCAGCGCGGCTACCGCGTGGCCATGCAGAAGCTCGACCCCTACCTCAACGTCGACCCCGGCACGATGAGCCCCTACCAGCACGGCGAGGTCTTCGTCACCGACGATGGCGCCGAGACGGACCTCGACCTGGGTCATTACGAGCGCATTGCCGGGGTCACCTGCTCCAAGGCCTCGAACTACACCAGCGGCAAGATCTACGGCGCGGTCATCGCGCGCGAGCGGGCCGGTGGCTACCTCGGCGGCACCGTCCAGGTCATCCCGCATATTACCGACGAGATTAAGCGCGCGATGCGTGCCCTCCACGGCCCCGAGGTGGATATCGCCATCACCGAGATTGGCGGCACCGCCGGCGACATCGAGAGCCTCCCCTTCCTGGAGGCCGCGCGCCAGTTCCGCCTGGAGTGCCCGCCCGGCGATGCGCTCTTCATCCACCTGACCTACGTGCCCTACCTCAAGGCCGCCAAGGAGCTCAAGACCAAGCCCTCGCAGCAGTCGGTGGGCGTGCTGCGCAACATCGGCATTCAGCCCGACCTCTTGGTCTGCCGCGCCGAGAAGCGCCTGGAGCCCGAGCACCTCAAGAAGCTGGCCATCTTCTGCAACGTCCCCGAGCAGTGCGTGATCGAGGAACTCGACGTGCGCCACTCCATCTACGAAGTGCCCATCAAGCTCACCCAGCACCACTTCGACGAGGAGGTCCTGCGCGGGCTGCGCCTGGAGCCTAAGCCGCTCAACCTGCGCGACTACCGCCACTGGCTGGCCACCATCCTCCGCCCGACGCGCGAGGTGACCATCGCCGTGGTCGGCAAGTACATCCGCCATCAGGACGCCTACAAGAGCATCTACGAATCGCTCTCGCACGCGGCGATGGCCCACAACGCCAAGCTCAAGGTCCTGCGCGTGGAATCCGAGGAGCTCGAAAGCGGCGCGGCCGCCGAGCGCCTGGCCAAGGCCGATGGCGTGCTCGTGCCCGGCGGCTTTGGTCGGCGCGGGCTGCTGGGCAAGTTCAAGGCCGTGGAGTACGCGCGCACCACCGCCACGCCCTTCCTGGGCATCTGCCTGGGGATGCAGTGCGCGGTCATCGAGTTCGCGCGCGATGTCGTGGGCTGGGCCGATGCCGACAGCGCCGAGTTTGCCGACACCCGCCACCCGGTCATCGCCCTGATGGAGGAGCAAAAGCGCATCAAGGAGCTGGGCGGGACGATGCGCCTGGGCGCCTACGATTGCACCCTCGCCCCCGGCTCGCGCGCCGCTGCGCTCTATGGCTCGGAACACATCTCCGAGCGCCACCGCCACCGTTACGAGTTCAACCCCGAGTTCCGCGCCGAACTTGAAGGCGCCGGGCTCTCCATCGCCGGCACCAACCCGCAGACCGGCCTGGTGGAGGTGGTCGAGCTCCCCAACCACCCCTTCTTCGTGGGCTGCCAGTTCCACCCCGAGTTCAAGAGCCGCCCGCGCGCTCCCCATCCGCTCTTTGCCGGCTTCGTTGCCGCCGCCCTTGCGCGTCACGAACAGCAGGCCTAAGGAAACCACTATGCCCAAGCGCACCGACATCCGGAAGATTCTCCTCATTGGTTCGGGCCCCATCGTCATCGGCCAGGGGTGCGAGTTCGACTACTCCGGCACGCAAGCCTGCAAGGCCCTGCGCGCCAATGGCTACGAGGTCGTGCTCGTCAACTCCAACCCGGCCACCATTATGACCGACCCGGCCACCGCCGAGCGCACCTACGTCGAGCCCATGCCCCCCGAGAGCCTCGAGGCCATCATCGCCCGCGAGCGTCCCCAGGCCCTCCTGCCCACCCTCGGCGGCCAGACCGCCCTCAACCTCTCGATGGAGCTCTACCGCCGCGGCATCCTCGGCAAGTATGGCGTGGAGATGATTGGCGCCAACGCCGCGAGCATCGACCGCGCCGAGGACCGCCAGAAGTTCAAGGAGGCGATGCTTGCCATCGGCCTCGACGTCCCGCGCTCAGGCTCGGCCCACACGATGGACGAGGCGCGCGCCATCGCCGGCACCATCGGCACCTGGCCGCTCATCATCCGCCCGGGCTTCACCCTCGGCGGCACCGGCGGGGGCATCGCCAACAACGCCGAGGAGTTCGAGCGCATCGCCCGCGGTGGCCTCGACGCCTCCCCCACCTCCGAAATCCTCATCGAGGAGTCGCTCCTGGGCTGGAAGGAGTACGAGATGGAGGTCGTCTGCGACCGCAAGGGCAACGCCGTCATCGTCTGCTCCATCGAGAACCTTGACCCCATGGGCGTGCACACCGGCGACTCCATCACCGTGGCCCCCATCCAGACCCTCACCGACGCCGAATACCAGGCCATGCGCACCGACTCCTTCGCCGTGATGCGCGCCATCGGCATCGCCACCGGCGGCTCCAACGTCCAGTGGGCCGTCAACCCCAAGACCGGCCGGCGCATCATCATCGAGATGAACCCCCGCGTCTCACGCTCCTCGGCCCTCGCCTCCAAGGCCACCGGCTTCCCCATCGCCAAAATCGCCGCCCTCCTCGCCGTCGGCTTCACCCTCGACGAACTGAAGAACGACATCACCGGCACCACTCCCGCCTCCTTCGAGCCCGCCCTCGACTATATCGTCGTCAAGGCCCCCCGCTTCACCTTCGAGAAGTTCCACGGCACCTCCGACACCCTCGGCACCCAGATGAAGTCTGTGGGCGAAGCGATGGCCATCGGCCGCACCTTCAAGGAGGCCTTCCAGAAGGCCCTGCGCTCCCTCGAAATCGGCCGCTTCGGCTTCGGCGCCGATGGTAAGGACGCCCCCTCCGAGGCCTTGGACGACCAGGCCCTCGCCGCAGCCGTCGCCCGCCCCACCGCCGAGCGCATCTTCCACCTCCACGAAGCCCTCCGCCGCGGCTGGACCGTCGACCGCCTCTACGCCCTCACGGCCATCGACCCCTACTTCCTGCGCCACCTCCAGGAGCTTGCACTCTTTGAGGACGAGATTGCCGCTCTCGGCTCGGTCTCCGCCCTCGCCACGCACCCCGAGCTCCTGCGCCAGGCCAAGGCCTTTGGCTTCTCCGATCGCCAAATCGCTACCCTTCTTGATAGCACCGAGGCCGCCGTCACCTCCGCTCGCCGCGCCCTCGCCATCACCCCCACCTACGGCCTGGTGGATACCTGCGCCGGCGAATTCGCTGCCCAAACGCCTTACTATTATGGAACGTACGGATTAGTCGACAGTCGACAGTCGACAGTCAACAGGGCTGGCGCCGAGAAAGCAGCGGCCACTCACGGTGGCGAAAGCCTGTCCGTCGCGGAACGCGAACTGTCCACTGTCGACTGTTCTCTGTCGACTCGGTCGGGCGCGGCGCGCCCGGCCGTCCTCATCATCGGTGGCGGGCCCAACCGGATTGGCCAGGGCATTGAGTTCGACTACTGCTGCTGCCAGGCCGCCTACGCCCTGCGCGAGGCCGGCTACCGCGTGGTAATGGCCAACTCCAATCCCGAGACCGTCTCCACCGACTACGACACCTCCGACGCCCTCTACTTCGAGCCTCTCACCCTCGAGGACCTCGTTCAGGTCTACGAGCGCGAGCACTGCATCGGCGCCATCGTCCAGTTTGGCGGTCAGACGCCCCTCAACCTCGCCCAGGGCCTCAAGGCCGCCGGCGTCCACATCCTCGGCACCAGCCCCGACGACATCGACCTCGCCGAAGACCGCGATGCCTTCAAGCGCCTAGCCGAGCGCATCGGCATCCGCCAGCCCGAGAGCGGCATCGCCCACTCGGTGGAGGACGCGCTGGAGATCGCCTCGCGCATCGGCTACCCGGTCCTCGTGCGCCCCTCCTTCGTCCTCGGCGGCCGCGGGATGGTCATCGTCCACCGCGAGGAGGACCTCGCCGAACTCGCCCGCCAGGCCGTCGCCATCGCCGAGGGCAAGCCCATCCTCATCGACCGCTTCCTCGAGAACGCCATCGAACTGGATGTCGACTCCGTCTCCGACGGCCAAGGCACCACCCTCATCGGCGCGATCCTCGAGCACGTGGAGCCCGCCGGCGTCCATTCGGGCGATGCGGCCTGCGTCACCCCGCCCATCTCCCTCTCGCCGAGCGTCCTCGAGCGCATCCGCGGCTACGCCCGCGCCTTCGCCGATGGCCTGCATGTCTGCGGCCTGATGAACCTGCAGATTGCCGTCAAGGGCGAAGAGATCTACATGATCGAGGTCAACCCCCGCGGCTCGCGCACCGTCCCCTTCGTCAGCAAGGCCATCGGCGTCTCCCTCGCGGCCGTCGCCTCCCGCGTGATGCTCGGCCAAAGCCTCGCCCAAGCTGGCTTCACCCACGAAGTCTCGCTCCCTTATTACGCGGCCAAGGAGGCCGTCTTCCCCTTCGCCCGCTTTCCCGGCGCCACCATCGCCCTCAGCCCCGAGATGAAGTCCACCGGCGAAGTGATGGGCCTGGCGGACACCTATGGCCTGGCGTACCTCAAGAGCCAATCCGCCGCCGGCACCCACCTGCCGCCCCCCGGCTCGACCGTCTTCCTCTCGCTCTGCGATGCCGATAAGCCCGCGGGCATCGAGGCCGCCAAGCGCCTGGCCGCCCTGGGCTACGCCCTCACCGCCACCTGCGGCACCGCCACCGCCCTCTGGCAACACGGCCTGCGCCCCAACGCCGTCTTCCGCGTCAGCGAAGGCCACCCCAATCCCCTCGACCTCATCCGCGCCAAGCAGGTCCACTGGATTGTCAACACTGCCGGCCCCGGGGCCGACCACGTGGGCGACGGCCTCAAAATCCGCGCCGAAGCCATCCTCCACGGCCTGCCCATTACCACCGTCCTCGAAGGCTTCACCGCCGCCGTCGAAGGCCTGGGCGAGCGCCTCCAAACCAACACCCTCCCCGTGGCCACGCTCCAAGAACGCCACGCGCAGTTAGAGAGATAAGAGGACAGATGACGGAGGTGAGATGACAGAAAACAGTCGCCTCTTCCATCCAAGCTAATTTCCACGCAAACCAAACCTAAGGGGCCTGCGGCGGGTGCCGCAGGCCCCTTTCTTGCATGCCCTACGCCAAGGTTACTCCACGAAGCGGCGTTGGACGCGCGAGCCGATGGAGCAGATGATGTCGTAGGCGTGGGTGCCCTTGAGGTTGGCCCAGTCTTGGACGGGGATTTCGAGGTCGCCATCGCGGCCGAGGAGGGTGACGGTGTCGCCGACGGTGGCCTCGGGGAGGTCGGTGAGGTCGATGGTAAGATAGTCCATCGAGAGGCGGCCGAGGATGGGGGCGGCGGTGCCGCGGAGGAGGACCGAGCCGCGGTTGGAGAGGGCGAGGGGGAGGCCATCAGCGTAGCCGGCGCAGACGGTGCCCACGCGCATGGTGCGGCGGGTGCGGAAGGTGTGGCCGTAGCCGATGGGGGTGCCGGGGGGCAGGGTGCGGATTTGCGCCAGGCGGGTGGTCATCGTGAGCACGGGCTTGAGGGGGACGCGTAGGGAGCCGGCGGCATCGAAGGCGCCGTGGAGGTTGATGCCGCAGCGGACGAGGTTGAAGGGGGCTGAGCAGGCCTCGGGGGCGTTATTGATGGCATCGGAGTTCGCCGCGTGGCGCCAGGTGAAGTGGATGCCCATGGCTTCGGCTTGCGCGAGGACCCAGCGGTAGCGCCGGAGTTGCTCGCGGGTGAAGGCCGAGGCGCTTTCGTAGGCCAGCGGGAAGTGGGTGAAGAGCCCTTCAAGCGTCAGGTTCGGGAGGGCGGCCGCTTGGCGGATGACCTCGGGGGCCTGCTCCCAGAGGATGCCGGCGCGGCCCATCCCCGTATCGAGCTTGACGTGGACCTTTGCGGTCACGCCCAGGCGCACGGCCGCCGCGGAGATGGCTTGCGCGGAGGCGAGGTCGACCAGCGGCAGGGTGACGCCGCGCGCGACCATCGGCTCAATCTCGTCGGGCAAGACTCCGCTGAGGATTTGGATGGGCAGCCCGAGGTCGAGGAGCTCGAGTGCCTCGAAGGGTTCGGCCACGGCGATACGCTCGGCACCGGCGGCTACCAGCGCCCGCGCAATGGGGCCTACGCCCAGACCATAGGCGTTCGCCTTGAGCACCGGCATCACCGCGCACGGCGAAACGAGCGCGCGGACGGCACAAAAATTCTCCGCCAGCGTGCCTAACGAGACGGAGAGAATAACGCGATGTTGCATTGTATTAGCAGTTAGCGGTTAGCGGATAGCGGTTAGCACGCGTTCCGCGACGAAGAAGGGGGTGTCTAAGCGGGCGCGCTTCACGGCTTCAACTTTAATCTGTGGTAGGGCCACCTTTGGAGAATTTGGCAATCCCAAGGGGAATTGGGGCAATCCTAGGATGATCTCCCCACTGGACTTGATAAGTATCACCATCCAGCGTGTCTACCATAATAAAGGTCCATCGATTCTGTGTGGAATACAACTTATAGCGCCCCTTTACTGACCACTTACCGAGCTGATCGGTTAAATCTGTGTCGCTTAGCTTATACTCAAAACTATCGGTGTCCCCAACGCCATATTGGACATGGCTGAGTTTTCCTGTTGCAGTATCAAGCTTAATGAAGGTCCACATATTTGTGGTGGGATAGAGCACATACCGCTCTTGTCCTCTGCCATACCAACAGAACAAGCCTAACGATAACCCTATGAATGCTACTAACGCAACACACCACTTCATTTTGGCCATTTCTCTCATTAGCCAACGCGGGGGACGGCGGCGATGAGGCGCTGGGTGTAGGCCTCCTGCGGGTTGAGGAGGACCTGCGTGGCCGGGCCGCGTTCGACGATCTGGCCCTTGAACATCACGATGATGTTGTCGGCAATGTGCTCGACCACGCCAATGTCGTGGGTGATGAAGAGGTAGGCGAGGGAGTACTTGGCCTTGAGCTCCATCAGCAGGTTGAGGACCTGCGCGCGGATGGAGAGGTCGAGGGCCGAGACCGCTTCGTCGCAGATAATCATCTTGGGCTTGAGGGCCAGGGCGCGGGCGATGCAGATGCGCTGACGCTGGCCGCCGGAGAAGGCGTGCGGATAGCGGTGCATCGCGTCGGGCTGGAGCCCCACATCGCGCAAGAGTTCGGCCGCCACCTCCTCGGCCTCGGCGGGCTTGATGAGCCCGTGGACGAGCATTCCCTCGGTGAGGATGTCGAGGATCGAGTGGCGGGGGTTGAGCGTGGCGTGGGGGTCCTGGAAGACCACCTGCATGTCGCGCCGATACTGCTGCAACGCGGCGCCCTTGAGCGCAAAGACATCCTGCCCCTCAAAGAAGACCTGGCCGCTGTGCGCCTTTTCCAAACGCAGGATGGTGCGCGAGAGGGTGCTCTTGCCGCAGCCCGATTCGCCCACCACGCCCAGCGTCTCGCCCGGCGCCATCGAGAAGCTCACGCCATTGACGGCCTTCACGTGGTCAACCGTCCGGGCGAAGATGCCCTTCTTGACGGGGAACCAGGTGTTGAGGTCGCGTACCTCCAGGAGGGGTTGAACCGGGCCCTTAAAGCTCGGCGCCACCGGCGGCTTGAGGGTGATCTTCTGTTCGGCAGGCGTTTCCGGAGTGGGCATGGCAAGGACCTTTCTGGCGGCGGCGCCGGCTTACGAGCGGTAGTTCGGGGCTTCCTTGGTGATGGTGACATCGTGCGGATGCGCCTCGCGCACGCCGTTGGCGGTGACGCGGTAGAACTTTCCGCGCTCCTGCAGTTCGGCGATGGTGCGGCAGCCGCAGTAGCCCAGCGTGCTCTTCAAGCCGCCGCAGAACTGCGTCATAATGCGGTGGACCGGGCCGGAGTAGGGGACCATGCCCTCAATGCCCTGGGGCACGAGGTCCTCTTCCGCCTCGCCATCCTGGAAGTAGCGGGCGCGCGAGCCCTTGCCATTCTTGAGCGCGGCCAGCGAGCCCATGCCGCGATAGACCACATACTGCCGCCCGCCGTTGAGGATCTTCTCGCCGGGCGATTCTTCCGTGCCGGCGAGGACCGAGCCGAGCATCACGCTGTCGGCACCGGCCACCAGCGCCTTGGGCACATCGCCCGAGAGCTTGATGCCGCCATCGCCAATCACCGGGATGGAGCCCTCGAGGGCCTTGCGCGCGTTGTAGATGGCCGTCAGCTGCGGGATGCCCACGCCGCAGACCACGCGCGTGGTACAGATCGAGCCCGGGCCGATGCCCACCTTGACCGCGTGGGCGCCCGCATCGCGCAGGGCAATCGCGGCCTCGGAGGTGGCAATGTTGCCGGCGATAATGTCAATCTCAGGATAGTGCTTGGCAATCCAGGAGACCATATCCATAATCCCCTTGGTGTGACCGTGGGCGGAATCGACCACCACCACGTCCACCTCCTCGGCCGCCAACTGCTCCATGCGCCCATAGTCGCCCGTGCCGCCGGAGACGGAGGCAGCCACGCGCAGGCGGTGCTTGCCATCGCGGTTGTAGAGGGGGTTCTGGTTCTCAATGAGCTGCTGCACATCGGTGAAGGAGTAGAGGCCGGCGAGGGTGCCATCGGGGTTGACCAGCGGCAGCTTGCCAATCTTGTGCTCGCGCATAATCCGATAGGCCTCTTCCAGGGTCGTGCCCGGCGCGGCGGTGACGGCCGTCTTGGTCATCACATCGGCGAGCTTGGCGGTGGAAAGGTCGCAGTAACGCAGGTCCTTACCCGAGACCATGCCCACCAGGCGGTTCTGGTCATCCAAAATCGGGAAGCCGCCGAACTTCAACCCGCGGCGGCGCTTTTCGGAGAGGAGGAAGCCCACTTCGTCAGTGGCGTGGAAGCAGACCGGCTTGGCAATCAGGCCATTGAGATAGTGCTTCACGCGCGCCACTTGTGCCGCCTGCTCGGCTTCGGTCAAGTTCTTGTGGATGCAGCCAATTCCGCCGGCCAGCGCCATCGCAATGGCCATCGGCGCCTCGGTGACGGTATCCATCGCCGCCGACATAAAGGGAATATTCATCTCCTGACGGCTCGTCAGGCGCGTCTTGAGCGATGTGTCATCCGGCAGAAAGTCCGCATACTGCGTCACCAACGTCACATCGTCGTAGGTCAGCCCCTCAAAGGGAAATTGATCCATAAACCGCTTGAGATACTCATTCATCATACGTGAGGCTCCTTCTCGTTCGCTTTCCCGCAATTATATAGCATATCCCCTCCAGAAACGCAAGCGCGAGGGTGCTCGCCGCCCTCTCGCGAGCGCAGCGAGCACCTCGTGGCGCCCGAAGGCAAACTAATAAGGCCCCGTCTTATTGGCAACAAGACGGGGCCTTATTAATTCCCGCCGCCCCGGGGAGCAGTTTCCGCCCGGCGTGCGGGAAGTTATGCGAGGTCGAGGTGTAATGTGCCCAGCGCCTAGCCGTTAGTGGGGAGGCTGGGCAGATTGCCTCCCCCGCCGCCCCTCACGGCCCCACCGCCACTTGCTGCCTGCCAGAACTCGGCAAGCGAGGCATCGAGTTGGGCACGGGGACCGCGTTCGAGCCAAAGGGTTTCCAACTGCGCGGCCACCCGGGCGTAGTCGCGGCGGGTGAGCGCATCGCCCGAGGCACGCGTCACGGCTAGGGATTGGAGGGTCAGGGCCAGACGCGCCTCGCGGGCTAGGAGGCTCTCGCCGAGGGCGAGGGCCTCTTCGGTCAGGGCGGCGAGTTCGGCGCGGGTGGCGCGGAGGGCGGCGGGGTCGAAGGCGACTTCGCCCGGGGCGCGGGTGAAGGCTTGGAAGAGCTTAGTGGCGTTGCCGGCCTCGGCGTGGGCGGTGCGGTAGGTGTTGCCTAGGCGCAGGAGGAAGCTGCCCAGACCGCGAACGCCGGAGAGGGCGTCGACCGCGGCCGGGAGATCGGGCTCGCGCGCGGGGTCCCAGGCGAGGCTCATGGCTAGGACTGTGGCGGGGAGGGAGACGGCCAAGGGCTGCCAGTGGCCGGCGTCACCCCAATCGGTGAGGAGGAGGCCACGCGAGGGGATGACGGCGGCGGCGCGGAGGTTGGCGAGCATATTCTCGGTGCGGCCGCAGAAGCTGCGCCAGGAGGAGGTGCCCGGGGCGACGAGGAAGTCGAGGCCGTGCGCGGCGAGGGCTTCGGCCTGGGTGGCAAGGGGGTCGGAGGCCTCGTAGCCCCAGAGGATCCAGCGGGCGGCGGGGAGGCGGTCGCGGGCGAGGGGGAGGAGCTCGCGGTGGCGCAGGAGCATGTCGGCCCAGAGTTCGAGGCGTTTGCCGTGGCGCGCGGCGGTGGCGCTCAGGTGCGCAAAGTGGCGGAAGTAGAGTTCGGCGGGCGGGGCGATGGCCTTGGAGCGGCCCTGGCCGAGATCAAAGACCTCATCGCCGCCGAGGTTGGCCCAGGGCGTCTGCGGGAAGCAGGGGAGGAGGGCATCGAGCAGACCGTCGAGGAAGGCGAGGGTTTCGGGGTGGGCAGCGCGCAGGCCGGTGGGGGTCTCTTGCACCGAGCCCCAGGGCGTGCGCACGCCCCCTTCGGGGCACTCGGCCAGACGCAGCAACTCGGGCTCGGTCTTGAACCAGCGCTCGAAGTGGCCGAGGGTGTTTTGGTTGGGCACCAGTTCCACCGCGCGCTCGGCGCAGTAGGCCCCCAGGGCGCGCAGGTCGCCGGGCGTGTAGGGCGAGGTGTTGGCCCAGACCCCGGGCTGCGCGCGCCAGGCAAAGACATTCTCGAAGTAGAGCTCCAGGCGGTTGGCCTTGAGCTGCACGAGCGTGTCGACCACCCGGAAGAGCGTGGGTAGGGAGTAGACCCGGTTGCGCGAGACATCGAGCATGACCCCGCGGACCTCGCGCGACGGCCAATCCGCCACCCGCCCGCACGGCACTGGACCGGCCGCTAGCGCCTGAGAGAGCGTGGTCGCCGCCCGCAAGAGCCCGGCCTCCGAGGCCGCCACCGCCGCCACCCCGCCCGGTCCAACGGCCAGCGCATAGCGCTCGGGGGAGCGACCGGCCGGCAGGTCGGGCAGTTCGGGTGCCGCTTCGCCCAGCCAAAGGGCCGGCTGCCCCGCCGCCTCGAGCCGCAGCTTGAGCGTCCCCGCCGCGCGCAGGAGTGCCACCAGCCCCGCCGGATGTTCCACCGCGCGCAACCGCACCGGCACCGGCCCTTGCGGCAGATGCAAAAAGCCCCCCGAAGCGTCAAAGCGCTTCACGGGGGGAACGGAAGGCAGCGCCTTCATACTCGCTACGCTCGTAGAGGACAGATGACGGATGAGAGATGACAGAGCACCGCTGGTCTATCCGTCGCGGAACGCGTGCTAGCAGCTAACCGCTAGCAGCTCAAACAGGGCGCGCAGGCTTCGCCGTCGGTCAGGCGGCGGTAGCACTCGGCGTAGATGGCCTGGGTCTTGGCGATGACCTCGTCGGGCAGGGCCGGGGCCGGAGGCTGGTGGTTGAAGTGGATGGCATCGAGCCAGTCGCGCACGAACTGCTTATCCATGCTCGGCGGATTGGCGCCGACGGCGTAGGTGTCCTTGGCCCAGAAGCGGGAGGAATCGGGGGTGAGGACCTCGTCGGCGAGGACCACGTTGCCCTGCTCGTCGAGGCCGAACTCGAACTTGGTGTCGGCGAGGATAATGCCGCGGCTCTCGGCGTGCTTGGCGGCCTCGGAGTAGATCTGGATGGAGAGGTCGCGTAGCTTGGTCGCCAGTTCGGGGCCGATGTCCTTGGCCATTTCCTCGACGGAGATGGCCATATCGTGGTCGCCAATCGCGGCCTTGGTGGTGGGGGTGAAGAGCACTTCGTCGAGCTTAGAGGCGTTTTGGTAGCCCGCGCGCAGGGGCTGACCATTCACAGTGCCCTGCTTCTTGTACTCGGCCCAGCCGCTGCCGGTGAGGTAGCCGCGCACGATGCATTCATAAGGCACCACCTTGAGCTTGCGCACGAGCATCGAGCGATCCTGGAGCTCGGGCATGGCGTTGAAGGGCGCGGGGTAGTCCTTCACGTCGGCCGAGATGAGGTGGTTGGGGCAGAGCCCGGCGAACTTGCGGAACCAGAAGGTAGAGATGCTGTTGAGCACCTTGCCCTTGCCGGGAACGCCATCGTCCATAATCACATCGAAGGCGCTCAGGCGGTCGGTGACCACAATGAGGATTTTGTCGCCCAAGTCGTAAATGTCGCGCACCTTGCCCTGGATCTTCGCCATCCCGGGCACCTCAACTTCCATCAGCGCACCGCGCTTGTCAAACTTCATAGTCCAACTCCTTTGTTGCCAAAACGCGCCTATTATACACGAATCGGTGCTCGCTGCGCTCGCACCGATAGCCGTTAGCTGTTAGCCGCTAGCTGTTAGCACGCTAACGCGACGGGCAAACCTTTGGTCCGTGAAATCGCCCTCCTTCCTTCAGCCGGACCGTCGCGGTTTGCCGCCCGCCGGCGGTGGGCGACAAACTTCTCACACAGGCCTAACACAATCCTAACAGCGCTGTGCAACCCTATGGCCATCAATCAAGGAAGTAAAGTGCTATGAACGAACGTCAACTCTCGCTGGAAAGCCGCCTCCTGCAGTTGCAGGATGAGATTAAACGCTTGGAAGCCTCCCCTTTGCCCCCCGCGCAGCTCAAGGCGAAGCTCCAAACCCTCTGTGCCGAGCGCGCTGAGCTCGAAGCCGCCCTCATCAACCTGGTGGTCGACCCCAAGAACGATGTTCTCTCCGAGGCCTGGAGCGGCTTCCGCGAAGGGCTCCTCGCCGCCGTTCAATCCCTGGAAGCGACCCTGCGCGGCACCGTCACGCCCCCGAGCGACTTTGCCGCAAGCGAGCCCGCTGCCCCCACCGAGGGGCTCCTCACCCGCGGCCTCAACTGGCTCTCCCGCCGTCCGCTCACCGCCTGGCTCGGCACCTTGGTCTTTGTCTACCTCCTGCTTATTGCCGTCTCGGCCCTGGGCAGCGGCTTCAGTGCCCTCTTCGGCGGTGCGCAGGCCGCGAAGGAGCTCTTCTCCTTTGCCACCAATCCCTTTATGGGGCTGCTGATGGGCATGCTCGCCACGGCGGTCATCCAGTCGAGCTCCACCACCACCTCGGTCATCGTGGCGCTCTGCGCGGCGGGGCTACCCATCTCCACGGCCATCCCCATGATTATGGGCGCGAACATCGGCACCTCGGTCACCAACACCCTCGTCTCCCTCGGCCACATCGGCCACAAACGCGAGTTCCGCCGCGCCTTCGCCGCCGCCACGGTCCACGACTTCTTCAACATCCTGACGGTGATCATCTTCCTGCCCACCGAGATGGCCTTCGGCTGGCTCGAGCGACTCTCCGCGCTCCTCACCGGCCCGCTCTCGGGCACCGGCGGCTTCTCCCTCAAGTCGCTCAACTTCATTGCCCCGCTCACCAAGCCCGCCGAACACACCCTCCACGCCCTCTTCCGCATCCTGCCCGGACCCCACTGGGTGGCCGAGGGCGCCTACGTCCTCTTCGGCCTGCTGCTCATCTTTGCGGCGATCTTCCTGCTAGGCGCGCTCCTGCGCCGCCTGCTCACCGGCCGGGCCGAACGCATCTTCCGCGCCGCGGTGGGGCTCAACCCCCTCGCCGCCATCTGCAGCGGAATGCTCATCACCGTCCTCGTTCAATCGAGCTCGACGACCACCTCCCTCGTCGTCCCCCTGGCCGGTGCCGGGCTCATGCGCCTCAAACGCGTCTTCCCCTTCACCCTCGGGGCCAACATCGGCACCTGCGTGACCGCGCTCCTCGCCTCGATGGCCATCACCGGCGAAGGCGCCGTCTGGGGCCTGCAAATCGCCCTCATCCACCTCCTCTTCAACGTGGCGGGCGTGGTCATCATCTTCGGTCTACCCCTCCTCCGGCGTATCCCGCTAGCCTGCGCGGCCTCCCTTGCCAAACTCGCCTGCGAACGCCGCGCCCTCGCCTTCCTCTACATCGTCGGCACCTTCTTCCTCCTCCCCCTCCTCTGCCTGGGCATCTACCGCCTCTTCGCCTAAGCACCCCCTCCGCCGGCCCTCGCTGCGCTCGCGCCGGCAGCCGTTAGCTGTTAGCCGCTAGCTGTTAGCACGCTAACGCGACGGGCAAACCTTTGGTCCGTGAAATCGCCCTCCTTCCTTCAGCCGGACCGTCGCGGGTCGCGGAACGCGCGCTAACAGCTAACAGCCAACCGCTAGCCGCTGTTTCTTAATCGTTCCCTTACCGTTTCGGCACAAAGCGCCGCGCCAGGAACCAACTCCGCCATAGCGTCCGCGCCTGCACCAGCGTCTCCTCGGTCACCACCACCCCGCGGTGCGGCGCCACCTCCGCGAGCGCGCCATCCTCCAGCCGATCTAAGATTGGCTCAGGCTTGTGTAGCGGCACCCCGAGCGTCGCCAATGCGTCCGGACTCCACTGCCACCACTGCGAAGCCAAGAGTCGCTCGACCGTCTTCTCTGGAAAGCGCATCCGAATCACCTTCGCCGGCACACCTCCAACAATGGCATAGGGCGGCACATCGCGCGTGACAATCGCCCCGGCCGCCACAATCGCCCCGGTTCCAATCGTTACGCCTCCCAAAATCCCCGCCCGCGCGCCAATCCACACATCGTGGCCAATCGTGACCGGCCGATTCACCCCCTGCAACTGCGGATCGGGCCGACCGCCAAAGGAATGTAGCCCCCCGCCCAAGGCAAGCGAGGATGAAAGCGTCTCCACGGGGTGCTCCATCGGCGCGGTATACACCCCCGGCGCGATAGAACAGTAGCGCCCGATGGTCGCGCACTTCAAGGCGAGCAGCTTGCGCTGCACCTCTTCGTTCGTGATGGAGGTGAAGGCCCCCACCCGCAAAGGATGGGTGAACGCGCACCCCTTCGAGAGCACACAGGGCCCCTCTAGGCAAATTTCCGCCCCGCGCGCAAGCGCAAACTGCCCTACTGGCAAGCGCACGCCGCTTCGCCGCTCAATCCGCTTAACCAACGCCCCCGTGAAGTAAACCTTTGCCATACGCCTCCTCGATCAAGGAATCAACGCAGTAAAGTATACCATTGCCCTAAGCGTAACAGCAAGCAACGTTCCCGGACCCTTCTGCAATCGTACCCAGAGTTTGCTAGACTCTCATTATGAAACACTTCGCTATCCTCACCGAGATTAACGACTGCAACTATGGAGCCCTCCTCCAGGGCTTTGCGCTAGCCACCGTTATCCGCCAGTTGGGCGCACAAGCCGATCAAATCGATTTCTGGTACCGGCCGCACAACAAGTCCCTCTGGGGCACCTTAGCCAAGAAAAAGACGCTTGTTGGGCAGTTCTGGCAGTTCCTTTCAATGGCGCTGAAGTTTCACTCTCTTGCCTTCGCCCGCGCCCGAACGCTACGCAGTCTGCGCTCCAAATCCTTCCTCGAGAGCTTCGTTCCCCTCACACCCCAGTCCTATCGCACCACCGCCGCGCTCGCCACCCTGCCGACCACCTACGATGGGGTTATCGTCGGAAGCGATCAGGTCTGGAACCCAGACCACATGGCTGCGCCCAATCCCTTCCTGTTAGCCAACCTTCCCGAGGTCCTTCCGCGCTTTGCCTATGCCGCTAGCCTGGGCGTGCCCGAAGTGCCAGAGGCCCGCCGTCAGGAATATCGTAGTGCGCTGGCCAAGTTCAAAGCCATCTCCCTGCGCGAAGCTTTCAATGTCCCGGAAATCCAAAGCTACACCACATGCCCCGTCTCGGCCGTACTCGATCCAACGCTTTTGCTCGATGGTGACACCTGGCGCAAACTCCTGCACCTGCACCTCCCCTCCGAGGCCGCCGGCGAAACCTGCATCTACTGGCTCGGTTCCCCTGAAGTCTTGCTCGACATCGCGCGCAAAGCGGCCCCCTGCCACATCTACACCGAGCCCTCATTCCTCTCTCGTCGCCTCAACGGCAAGCCCATCAAGCTCCTCCTCGAAGCCATCGATGGCGTCTCCTACCATCCCGATGCCGGCCCGCTCCAATTCCTCCGCGCGCTCGACCAAGCCAAACAGGTTATCTCCGATTCCTATCACGCCATGCTCTTCTGCGCCAATCTCGGCCGCCCCTGCAATATCGTGCTTGAAGCAACAGGGCCGCGTGCCCGGATGCGCTTGAGAATGTATGACTTTCTCTCCGCCTACGCGCAAGAGACCTCTGTCCTCACCTCCCCCGAAGACCCCCTCCAGCCCCAGCACATCCACCTAAATGCCGCCTTCCACGAGGCCAAAAACCGCTCCCGAGACTGGTTAAAGACCGTCCTTCAACTGGACTAATCCCCTTATACGCAAAAAGGCGAGCAACCGCTCGCCTTTCTTTTTGCTCTCTTCCTTTTTATGGTGGAGGTAAGGAGAGTCGAACTCCTGACCTTTTGAATGCCATTCAAACGCTCTACCAACTGAGCTATACCCCCGGAAAAGGATGGCGCGAAGTATAACACAGGCACCTACACAGTGCAAGCACTTTTTTGAGGTCAATCCGCACGCGCAAGTTCGGCCGTGCACCGCGCGAGATTTTTCGGTTGACTTTAAGGGGTGGGGCGTGCTATTGTATGGGGACTTTTGGACCCTTTGTATACACTGGAGGTTTTAATATGGGAACTGGTCGTACCCTCAATAAGAAGCCGGCGACGCGGCCGGTGAAGTCCGCTGGCGAGCGTCGTCGCCGGGATGCGGTTCAGCGCAAGCGCCTGGTGGCGTTGGGGCTTGACGAGGCGGTTGTCTCGAAGTTGAACGCGGTTCAGATCCGCGACTACCTGCGCACGCCGGCCAAGACGAAGGCCGCGTTCGCGAAGTAAGCCGGGCCTTCCGGTTTCACCTAAAGGCACATCCGCGATTGGTGCGGGTGTGCTTTTGTTATAGTAGGGTAAGCGAGATGCGGGACTTTCTGGAGCGATTGGCGCAGCGGCGGAAGTTTGGGATTCGGCCGGGATTGGAGACGATGCGTGCGTTGTGCGCGGCGTTGGGGAATCCGGAGGCGGAGTTCGCGGTGATTCATGTGGCCGGGACGAATGGGAAGGGGAGCGTGGCGGCGATTTGCGAGGCGGCGTTGCGGACGATGGGGCTGCGCGTGGGGCGCTACACCTCGCCGCACCTGGTGCGGGTGAATGAGCGCTTTACGATTGATGGGCAGGCGGTGAGTGACGAGGCGTTGGACCGTGCGCTTGAGCAGGTGGAGGCCGTGAGCGCGCAGGCGGGGCTGGAGCCGACCTTCTTTGAGGTGCTCACCGCGTGCGCGTGGCTGATTTTCCGCGAGGCGGGGGTGCAGCTGGTGGTGGCCGAAGTGGGGATGGGTGGGCGCTGGGACGCCACGAATGTTATCGAAGCGCCGCTCGTTTCCGTGATTACCCACGTGGCGCTCGATCACTGCGCCATTCTGGGCGAGACGCTTGAGGCGATTGCCGCGGAGAAGGCGGGCATTATCAAGGCTGGCCGGCCGGTGGTGATGGGGGCGATGGACGCGCGGGCCAAGGCGGTTATTGCGGCCCGAGCGCGGGAGCTGGGCGCGATGGTGCACGATGCGAGCGAGGAGGTGCGGGTGGCCGTCTCGCGCCGGACGCTCCATGGGCAGACGCTCCAGTGCTCCACGGCGCAGTGCGATTATCCGCCCGCGCTGACGCGTCTGGCGGGGAGCTATCAGGTGGAGAATGCGGCCACGGCGCTCTGCGCGCTCGAGCGGCTGGCCGAGGCGGGGCTGCCGGTGCCGCCAAAGGCCTTTGCCGAGGGGCTGCGGACGGTCTCTTGGCCGGGCCGCTGCGAGTTGATTGCCCAGGATCCGCCCACCTTCCTCGATGGCGGGCATAATCCCGACGCGATGGCTGCGTTGCGCGAGGCGCTCAAGTCAATGCACATCCGCCGGCGCGTGGCGCTGGTCTGCGGCTTTTGCGGGGATAAGGCGGTGCGCGCGGCCTTGAAGGAGATTGCGCCCTTGGTTTCGGCCGCGTGGACGGTGCCCCTGCAGAACGAGCGGGCGCTGACGAGTGAGGCGCTGGCCGAGGAGGTGCGCGCGGCTGGGATTACGCGCGTGGTGGCGATGGCTTCGGTGGCCGAGGGGATTGAGGCGGCCACGGCCTGGGCCGAGGAGTGTCAGGGCACGGTGCTGATTTGCGGCTCGCTCTTCCTGGTGGGCGAAGTGCTGGCCCTACGCGGCGAAGGCAGCGGGGCCATCGACCCGAGCGAAGCGGTGAGAAGAGAAGAGAGATAACCGGTGACAGGGCGCGTCTAGCGAGCGAAGGGCTCCCGCACGGTCCGGAAGGTTTTTCCTAGAACGGTGAGCTCGACGGCGCGGAGGGCCTGGTTGGGGAGACGCAGGCGCGCCCAGTCCTCGGGGGTAAGGCGGCCCTCGCGGAACTTGAGGAAGAGTTCGGGGTCTGGGCCGTAGACCTTGTCGCCCACCACCGGCCAGCCGAGCGAGCGGAGGGTGGCACGGATTTGGTGCGTGCGCCCGGTGACGAGTTCGGCTGAGAGGCGCGTGGTGTCGGGCCAGGGACCGGGGCCTAGGCGCTCGAACCAAGTGGCCGAGCCGCGATTGGGCGAGAGGGGGGGCAGCTCGGTGCAGAGCCGGGCGTGTTCCAGGCGGCGCATGGAGTAAACCGGCGGCGCGTTGCAGCGATGGATTTCACCGACGGCGCAGAGGCGTCCGGCCGGGAAGTCGCCCTCCACAATCACCTCGTAGCGTTTGCGCTTTGGGGCCTTGCCCAGCATGGCGGCCATCTGGGGATCTTTGGCCACCAGGACCAGGCCGCTCGTCTCGCGGTCGAGCCGGGAGACCAAATGGATGGTGTTCCCGGGGCGCTGCTTTTTGAGGAAAGCGTCGAGGGTGTGGAAGCGATAGGCGCCGCTGGCGTGAACCGGCAAATCGGCCGGCTTATCGATCACCAACATCCGCGCATCCTCGTAGACCCAGCGAATGTCCCAATCGACGGGGGGATCCACGCGTGCGCGCAGCATTCGCTGTGCGTAAAGTGAACAGTCGGCAGTCGACAGTCGACAGTACGCGTTCCGCGACGGGCAGATGGGAGCCCCTTTGGCCGGGCTTGCCACCTCCGGCGCCAGCCCTGTCGACTGTTCACTGTCGACTGTCGACTCTTCCATCACGTCCCTCACGGCTTGCGTTTACGCTTGGCGGCAGGGCGGTGGAGGATGTAGCGGCCGCCGCCGAGTTCGGCCAGCGCCTTGAGGGTGGGCGAGGCTTGGCCGATAGCAATGCAGGAGAGCTCGACCTCCTTGGGCGGCGGGGGCAGGAGCACTTGCCCCGAGAGGCGCGGCTGGCGGGGGTTCGGGGGGCGCCAATTCCGCCACGGGGCGCGCCAGGCCTCCTTCTGGCGGCGGAGGACCTTGTGCTCGGGGGCGGCGTTCTTCTCGCCCAGGGCGTACCACGCCTCGAGCGCGGCGCGAACGGCCTGGGCGTGGTCGGCAATGTCGTTGTCGCCCAAATAGAAGAGGTGGGTGATGTGGTGGCGGGAGACCAGCGGCCAGAGGCGATCGCCAAAGGTAATCTCGAAGCTCCCGCCAGAGGTGAGCGCGCGGCCCTCGACTTCGGCCACGAGTTTGTCGGCGGCGCCGGGGTTGGCCATATCGTAGCAGACCGAGCCGGTGTGGGGCGTGCGCCCGCCCTCAAAGAGCACAACCACCGCGTACGGGACGCGCCGGGGCGGGGCGGCGAGTTCGGTCATCCGATCGGCCATCGAGCGTACCTCATCGCAGAGCGTCTGCCAGCGCGTGCCACCGTCGGCGCGGGAGGCATCCTTACGGCCCATCGACTTGGAGGTATCGAGAATCAACAGCACGCGCGCACCGCGTTCGGGCAGGGGCAGACCGTAGAAGGCCGGGGCGTAGCGCTCAGCCAGGGGCGCGTCCTGTGCCACTGCTCCGCCGAGGCACAGCACCGCAAAAAGGAGAAGCAAGCGTTTCATAGGCGTTAGGATAGCATAAGCGCCTACGGCGCGCGCTTATGCTACAATCTGCCCCATGAACATCCCCCCTCCTGTTGCCGTTGAGATTACTAGTCTGGCCAATGCCAAGATTAAGGACGTGGTTCGCCTGCGCCAGCGTAGCCATCGCGATGATGCCGGGCTGATGTTGGTGGAAGGCTACCGCGAGATCCACCGCGCCCTCGACCATGGCTATAAGCCCACCGCGCTCTTTTACTGCCCCGAGCTGTGGCTCAAGCACGAGAATGAGCCCGCGCTGGTGGCACAGTGCGCGGCTCGCGGCGCCCGCCTCTACACCTGCTCCAAGCCCGTCTTCGAGAAGATTGCCTACCGCGAACGCCCCGATGGCCTCCTGGCCGTGGGCCCGCAGATTGCCGTCACCCTCGCCGATCTCCAGCTGCCCGCCGATGCGCTCCTGCTGGTCTGCGAGAGCATTGAAAAGCCCGGGAACTTAGGCACGATGCTCCGCTCGGCCGACGCCTCCGGCGCCGCCGCGGTCATCGTCTGCGACCCGTGCACCGACATCCACAACCCCAATGTGGTCCGCGCCTCCACCGGCACCCTCTTCTCGATGCCCGTGGCCGTGGCCAGCGCACAAGAGACGGTGGCCTGGCTCAAGGCCAACGGCTTTGCCATTATGGCCGCCACCCCGCACGCCGAGAAGCTCTACTTCGAGCAGCCGCTCACTGGCCGCGTGGCCCTCTGCCTCGGCAGCGAGCAGTATGGCCTCACCGATACCTTTATGAACGACGCCGGGCTGCGCGTGCGCATCCCCATGCTCGGCGTGGCCGACTCGCTGAACGTCTCGGCAGCGGCCACCATCCTCCTCTCCGAAGTCGTCCGCCAGCGCATCTGCGCCGGCACGGTCACGCCGCCCCCCGCCGAGCCTTGGCACGGCGAGAGCACGCACGATCAGTAAGGCTATGGCTCCGCGCTTCACCTCTTCCTCCTGGGCGCTTTCGCTGCTGATTAACGCGGCGTTGGTGATGTTGTTGATGGGCTTTTCCTTTGGTGGCTGCTCCGCGCCGAAGGAGGAGATTATCCCGATGGAGTTCCTGGTGGTCACCGAGGAGAATGCCGCCGACCGCCTAGCCGAGGAGCCCAATGAGGCGGTCGACCCCGAGCCGGAGCCCGAGCCGCCCCAACCCGAGCCCCCAGCGCCGGATCCTCTCCCCCCGCCCCCATTGCCGGATCCCGACCCCATCCCGATGCCGCCCCCGCCCAAGCCCGAGAAGAAACCCGAGTCTAAACCGGAAAAGAAACCCGAGAAAAAACCCGATCCCAAGCCCGAGAAGAAGCCGGAAAAGAAACCGGAGAAGAAGCCCGAGAAGAAGAAGCCGGTCATTAAGATTGGCGAGCGCGTCGGCCCCATCACTCAGGGCAAGAAGGACAAGACCAAGGCCGCCACCCAAAAGGCCCCCAGCCCCGAGGAGATTCGCCGTCTGCTCGCTGCCGGTGCCAAGCCAGGCAACAAGAACCAAGTCCCCGCCAACGAGGCCTCGCGTTGCTATGGCCTGATCTCCCGCGCCTTCAAGGAGGCGTGCGACCGCTATGGCCTCGAGCCGCCCCCCACCGGGCGCGACCCCATCCTCACGCTCACCTTTGGCCCCGGCGGTGCTATCCGCTCCATTACCCTCAAGCAGGGATCGGGCGACCGCGCGTGGGATGCGCAGGCCCTCCAAGCCTGCCGCCAGGTCCGCACCGTCGAGGGCCTCTCCGAGAGTTTCCTCAAGGCGCAGACCAGCGCAGACATACGCTTGAATGTGCGCTAGATGCCAGGGACGGCGGCAATCAGAACGCGCAGCGCAAAAAAGATGCGGCCGGAGGGGTTTCCTTCGGCCGCTCTGTTATGCGCTGCCGGCTGCTTTTACAGCACGCCCTTGCTCGAGGGGATGCCGCTATCGCGGGGGTCGGGCTCGAGGGCGGCGCGCAGGGCGCGGGCCAAGCCCTTGAAGACGGCCTCGTAGGCGTGGTGGACCTCAGCGCCGTAGGGCTGGACCACGTGGAGGTTCATCCGGGCATTCGTGGAGAAGGCGCGCATAAACTCCTCGAGGAGCTGGACATTGAAGTCGCGAATGTGCTGCTCGGGGTGAGAGATCTTCCAGACCAAGAAGGGGCGACCGCCGAGGTCGACAAGAACATCCGCGCGGGCTTCGTCCATCGGCAGCATAAAGAAGCCATAGCGGCGGATGCCCTTGCGCTCGCCGAGGGCCTGGTCGAGGGCCGAGCCGAGCACGAGGCCGACATCCTCGACGGTGTGGTGGTAATCGACCTGGAGGTCGCCGCGGCAGGTCAGCTCCAAGTCGATGAGCGAGTGACGGGCGAAGAGCTCGAGCATGTGGTCAAAGAAGCCGATGCCAGTGGAGATGGCGTGCTTGCCGGTGCCATCGAGATTGAGCTTCAGCTGGATGTCGGTTTCGCGGGTGGTGCGGGTAATCTGGGCAGTACGCATGGCTCACTCCTTAGGCGCCGAGGTCGGCAAGGGCGGCGAGGAGGGCATCGGTCTGCGCCTCCGTGCCAATGGTAATTCGCAGGAAACGGCCGGTCTTCTCGCCAGGGAAGTAGCGGACGTAGAGGTGGCGCGCGCGCAGGGCTTCGAAGAGCGCGGCGGCCTCGGTCGGCGGCGGCGGCGCGGCAAAGAGGAAGTTCGTGGCCGAGGGAACCACCTGCCAACCGCGCGCGGTCAGCGCCTCGGCCAGACGCGCACGCGTGCGCAGGATCTTCTCCACATTCGCGCGCATATAGGGCAGGTCCTGGAGCGCGGCCAGACCAATTGCCTGCGTCACGCGGTCCATATTGTAGGAGTCCTTAATCTTATAGAGCGCCTCGATGAGCGGCTTGGGGCCCACGCAGTAGCCAAAGCGGATGCCCGCCAGCGAGAAGCTCTTGGAGAGGGTGCGCATCACCAGGGTGTTGGTGTTCTCGGGCGCGGTGGCCAGCGCCATGCAGTTGCGCGGGGCGAAGTCGGCATAGGCCTCGTCCACCAGCAACACGCCCCGGAAACGCTTGGCAAAGGCCCCGATCTCTTCCGGCTCGGCCAGACGCGAGGTGGGCGCGTTCGGATTCGTCCACACAAAGACATCCGCCCAATCGCTCGGCACCTCCGGGCAGGTGAAGTCCGCATTCAACGGCAAGGGCTTGGGCTGCGCATCGCGGATGGCCGTCAACACCGAGTAGAGCGAGTAGGTCGGCTCAAAGTAGCCCACCGTGCCGCCCACCTCCACGAAGGCCCGCGTAAAGAGCGCCAACACTTCGTCCGACCCATTTCCCACAAAGACCTGCTCGGGACTGCACCCGTGGATCCGCGCAATCTCCTCGCGCGCCGCGTGGCACACCGGGTCCGGATAGAGCCGCAATGCCTGCCAATCGACCCCGGCCAACGCTTCGCCCACCTTCGGACTCGGCGGATAAGGGTTCTCGTTGGTATTCAGCTTCACCATCCCCGGGAAGTTCGGTTGCTCACCCGGAACATACCCGGCCAACGCCTCAATGTGTTTACAAATCAAGCTCATAACGCCTCATAGTGTAGCACAGCGCGCGCTCACGCGCGCAAGGCCGCCGGATATTCCGGACCCTCCGGATATTCCGGATATTCCGGACCGGGAACTCCGGGAAACCCGGACCTTCGGAAACGCGACAGCGCGCCCCAGTTGTAAAGTAAATCGTGAATTGTCTATGCGGCAGGGCAGTTGGCTAGGTAGGCTTGGGAGGCGGTTGTGCCATTGAGTGAGGTTCGGCGA
>SFJE01000019.1 GCA_004555175.1 Lentisphaeraceae bacterium
TCATACTCATTTTTACTTGTTACACGATTGAAGATACACATCTCCCTTAGAATTGAATGAGTTATTCTTTGTGCTGTTCAAAAACTGGGGAACCTCCAGCTTATGCTCGCAAGGCGCTCGCTCGTGCGCGCAACCGCCACCATTTTATCGTAGCGCGCGGCTCAGCCGCGCAGGCTCACGCTCGCTCGCTGACCGCTTCGGGGTGCGGGGCACGCGTCCTGCCTACAAAAGAGCCCCGTGCGGGATGAACCGCACGGGGCCAGGTTATATATTTTTTGGTTGGATGAGAAATTGTCTGCCGGGCGCTTACTTGACCACCTTCACCCGGATGGCATTCGTGCCATGCGTCATCGCCTCCCACGGAACAGCCACGCGGCATTCGAGAAGTTCCCGCCCGAGATAAAGTCCGCACAGACCTCCGTCACCACCGCCGCACGCTGCGCCACTGATTTTCAAAGACTAGGTGTTACCCTGTATCATAGAATTGGCACGAATTATAACATGCCCCCTCCCCTAGGCGTCAAGGGGGTTTGTACACTTTTTCCTCCTTTTTTGCATTTCGCCGCGCCTTTTGCTATGTTCCTACCATTCCGTCAAATCCTTAGGAGCGTGTGATATGTGCAGGTTGAAGACCCTGAAAAGCTGGTTGTTTCTGGTGCCGTCTATGGTGTTGTTGGTCGAGGCACTGCTCGCATTGAGTTTCTATCTTTATGTCTGGCGCGTGCCTGAGCGGCGGCAGCGGTGGCTTTCACCGTCGCCGGCAGAGCCCATCCCCGAACCGAGCGTGTGTGACGCGCCTGCCGAGGAGGCGCCCGAAGCGGTCACCGAGCAAGCGCAAGAGCGCGCGCCAGAAGCGCAACTTCTCACCTTGGTCCATTGTCAGGCCATTCAAAGTAACACCCGCTTTACCGTAAGTCTCCGCTTTCTGCCGGAGGCGAGCTTCGAAGATTCGTTCACGCTTGACCACATCACCGTCACCCCGGAGGTCAAGGGCCTACGGCCCAAGGTGGATTACCTTGGGCGACTGGACCTAGCGGGCGAGTGGCAGCCGGGGCAAACCTATCACCTGACGCTCCGTGCCGGCTTGACCGATAGCGAAGGGCGCGTCCTGCCCGAGACTGTCACGCGAGCGGTCTCCATTCCCGACAGCGAACCCAGCTTCCAGTTCCTCACTCAGGGCCGCTATCTGCCGCTCAGCCGTCCGCGCCTGCCCTACCGCGCCATCAACCTAAATCCCGACGCGCGCATCACCCTCTGGCGTGGCTACGAAAATAACCTCCTGCCCTTCGGCTTCGACTCCTGGCGAGCGTGCGATCTGATGCACGAAGTCGCCCAAGTGCCCGTGCTCGATCAGCCGCTCCCGCGCAATCTCGTCTGCGACCGCTTCTTTGACCTCGGCGCGGCCATCCACCATCAGCCCGGTGCCTACCGCTTGGTCTCCTCCGAGCCCTGCCCCACCTGGACGGGTGATGAGCACCGCCTCATCGTCACCGATCTGGGCATCGCCTGGGCCTGCGACAGCTTCGCCGGCTTCGGCGTCTCGGTCCGCCGCCTCTCGACCGACGAGCCCGTTGCCGGCGCGACCATCGAGGTGGCCGGCGAGAAGAACCAGCTCCTCCTGCGCGGCACCACCGACGCCGCCGGCCTGGCCATGCTCTCGCTCGTGCCCGGCGCCTTGGAGAGCGACGACTTCCCGGCGCGCAAGATGATTGTCCGCGCCGAAGGCGGCGAACAGGTCTACCTCAGCCTCTCCGAGACGGCCTTTGCGGGCCAGACCTGCACGAACGGCCAGGCCCCGAAACCCGCCGCCGCGCTCTGGCTCGACCGCGGGGCCGTGCGCCCGGGCGAGAGCCTCCGCGCCTCGGCCCTCGTCCGTCAAGCCGGCACCACCCGCCCCCTCGCAGGCCAGCCCTTCGCCCTCAAGCTCTACGACGAAGCGGAGCGCCTGCTCCATACGGCCACCGCCACCACCGATGCCGTGGGCCAGCTCTCGGCCGACTTCACCCTCCCGCGCACGGCCAATGACGGCCATTACACGGTCTCCCTCTCCCTCGGCAGTGAGACGCTGGTCTGTGAACGCTTCTATGTGGCCGACTTCGTCCCCGACCGCGTCAAGCTCGCGCTCGACCTCTCCCCCGCCCAGCTCAAGGCCACCGCGCAGACCTACTTCGGCGCCCCCGTGGCCAACGCCAAGGCCAAGGTTACCCTAAGCGAAGTCAAAGCCGATGACCTCCCGGCCACTTGGTCTGATTGGGAGATTGGCCAGGGAGACTTCGTGGGGCGGATCGAAGAGAGCAGCCTCACAAGCGGCGAGGACGGCACCTTCACATGCAATCTCAGCAACTTCGCCAACACCACGATCTATGCGCCCTTCAACCTCCACGCCTTCGTCTCCCTGACCGAGCCCGGCGGCCGCACCGTCTCGACCCAATCCTACTCCGAGACGCGCTTTACCGAGCCCGCCTACATTGGCCTGCGCGAAGACAAGAACGCGGGCGTGGAGGCCACCCTCCTCGTCCCCGAAGGCTCCACGGAAAGCGAAATGGCGGTGGAGGTCTCCTTGGAAAAGCGGACCTGGCGCTACCTCACCCGCCGCACCGAACGCGGCACCTACCAGCGCGAGTGGGTGGAGCAGATTGTCCCCCGCAAGGCGCCACAGCGCAGCATGACCCTGCGCCAGGGGGTCGTCTCGACCGTGGACCTCTCCGGCCTCGAACCCGGCAACTACATCGTCACCCTCACGCGCGTGGGGGACGGGGCGCAGATTTGCACCCGCCTCGATTGCTGGCTGGGCGACGCACCGGCCTACGCCGAGCGCGATAAGCGCCTGAACACCCTCGCCCTCGCCTTTGCCCCGACCCCGCACCACGCCGGTGAAAGCGTTGAGGTGACCCTCGATCTGCCAGGTCCAGGCACGCTCCTGCTCGCTTCCGGCGCCGAAAGCCTCCAGCCTCTGAGCACCTTCGAGGTCCCCCAAGCCGGGCGATATGCCATCCCCGTCCAGCTCCCCGAAGGCCTCACCTGCACGCGCTTCCCCATCGCCGTTACCTTCACCACCGCTAACGCCGATTGCGACAACCGCCTCACCGGCCGCGCCGAGCTCCCCGTCGACCAAAGCGCCCAGCGCCTCGACCTGCGCTTGGAGGCCCCCACCCTCGCCCGCCCCGGCACCACCCTCCCCGTCACCCTCACCCTGCCGCCCACCACCGCCTCCACGCCCCGCCAAGTCACCCTCTGGGCCGTGGATGAGGGCGTCCTCGCCGTCAGCCGCTACACCCTGCCCGACCCCCTCTCCACCCTGACCGCGCTCCCCGGTCCCCTCACCAGCGGCGACCTCTACGGCCTGCTCTTCCCCGACCTCGCCATCTCGCCCGAGGGCCGCATCGGCGGCGGCGCGGGGAGCAACTTAGGCGCCTTCGAGAACCGCCCCTTGGCGCGCCTCCTCTTCGACCCCGTAGCCGTGGGCCCGGATGGCCGCGTGAGCCTGTCGCTGACCGTGCCCGAGGACTTCCAGGGCCAACTGCGCCTGATGGCCATCGCCGCCGATGCCGAGGGCCGCGTGGGCCGCGCCCAGCACGCCCTCACCTGCCGCGCGCCGGTCACCCTCACCCTCTCCGCGCCCGAGGCCCTCTGCCCTGGCGACACGGCCGAGCTCACCCTCACCGTCACGAACCTCGACCTGCCTGAGGGGCCCTTCACCCTCACGGCCTTTGGCGGCCAAGAGCTCGCCCGCGGCATCCTCACCCCAGGTAAGCCGGCCACCTTCACCCACCGCTTCACCATTCCCGAGCGCCTCAACGAAGTTGCCGCCACCGTGACGATAGGCAACACCTCCGTCACCCAACGCGAGCGCCTCCACATCCGCCCGGCCGTCCCGCGCATCCAAGCCGTCACCTACACCCGCCTTGAGCCCGGAGAGTCCCTCCCCGAAGGCGCCGAAGCCGTCAGCCTCGCAGACTTCCGTGCCCGAACCGACGCGTGGTTCGCCGCCTATCCCTTCGACTGCACCGAGCAGCTCTCCGCCAAAGCCTGGCCCTGCCTCCTGAACCGCAGTGACCTTGACCGCGCGATGCTGCGTTATGTAGTCTCGCACCTGCGCCCGCGCCACGTCCGCGGTCTCTTCCGCCTTTGGCCACATGGCAACTGCAACCTCCCGGCCTCGCTGATGGCCACCCACGTCGTCCTCACCGCCATGCGCACCCGGGCCGTACCGAACGATAGAGAGCTGCGCGATTCCCTCCACGAGACCCTGCGCGACACTGCCCGTGCGAACGACACGCGCGCCGAGGCCGCCTTCGCCGCCTGGATCCTGGCGCACGACAACGCCTTCGGTGCAGGCGAGTTCGCCCAGTGCGTCACCCTCCTAGCGATAAACGAGCGCGACGGTGCGGCCCTCTTCGCCGCCGCCGCCCTCATCCGCGCCGGCTACGCCAGCGAGGGCATCAAGCCCTTCAAGCACGCCTACGCCACCGCTCAAACGCCCGCCCTGCCCTACTACATCAGCGCGAATGCCTGGCAGGCCGTCAAGATCGCCCTCGCCCTTGAAGCCGGCCTACCGGTCAGTGAGGCAGCCTTCGCCGCCCTCTTCGCCGCCGATTGGCAAACCACGCAGGCCAACGCCTGGGGCGGCTACGCCTTCTCCCTGGCCACCCACCTCCCCGAGAGCCTCCGCCTGGCCAAGCAGACGCGCGAAACACTCGCCACCGAAGGCACCCACGCCATCGCCCTCACGCGCACCCTCCTCAACGCTCAAGGCCAGCCCATCACCGAGCTCGCCCACGGCGACCTCGCCTTCGTGCGCATCGACCTCACGCTCCCGCGCCAAGCCGCCGACCTCGCGGTGCGCGACTTCCTCCCCGGCGGCCTGGTCTACGAAGATGGCAACCTCGCCACCCGCGAGAGCGTCACCCTCCCCGACTGGGCCAAGAAGTTGTGCCGCCTCACCCTCGACCACACCCGCAAGCGCCCCGGCGAAGTCGTCTTCATCGGCCAGGGCTCCGCCGGCAACGCCTCCATCGTCTACCCCGTCCGCGCCACCACGCGCGGCACCTTCTCCTGGGGCGCGTGCGTCATCGAAGCGATGTACGATCCCGCCCTCACCGGCGCGGACGCCCCCGCCGGCTCCCTCACCGTGAAGTGACGCGCCACCTCCCCCGCCTCCGCCGTCTTGGCGCCCGGCTGCTCGCACTCGCTGGCAGCGGGGCGCTGTTGTTTGCGCTCGCCTGGTCCCTCGCCCCGCGCTTCGTGGCCGATCCCCTCCCAGTGCTCGAAGCGCGCGCGCCCGCCCGCTGGGTCTACGACCGCAACGGCAAACGCCTAGCCGCCTTCCGGGGTGACGATTACGCCTGGCGCTTCCCCGTCCCCCTCTCGGCCATCTCCCCCGAAGTCCTCCGCGCCACCCTCATTGCCGAGGATGCCAACTTCTACCGCCACCGGGGCGTCGACTACGGCGCAGCCCTACGCGCCCTCTGGCAGAACGTGACGAGCCTACGCATCGTCTCGGGCGCCTCCACCCTCTCGATGCAAGTCGCCGGCCTGGCCACCGGGCGCCGACGCAGCCTCTGGGGCAAGTTCCTCCAAGCCGCCCGCGCCCGCAAGATGGAGCAGCTCCACACCAAGGCCGAAATCCTCGCCGCCTACCTCAACCACGCCCCCTACGGCGGCCAATACATCGGCATCGAAGCCGCCGCACAAGCCTACTTCAACACCTCCGCCGCCACCCTCACCTTCGGCGAAGCCACCCTCCTCTGCGGCCTGCCCCAGCGCCCCAACGCCCTGCGCCCCGACCGCCACCCCCAAGCCGCGCGCCAACGCCAGCGCCGCCTCCTAGACATGATGGTCCGCCGCGGCGAACTCACCCAAGCGCAGGCCGACGAAGCCTACGCCTCGGCCATCCTCCGCTTCCGCGACCCCCCCACCCGCCCCCACTTCGAGCGCCTCTCCCAGCCCAACGAAAACCGCCACGCCCTCCTCGCCGGCCACCCCATCGATGGCGAACTCCAAGCCGACGCCCTCGCCCTCCTCCGCCGCCACCTCGCCCGCCTCCCCGGCGTCACCGATGGCGCCTGCGTCATCCTCCGCGCCGGCTCGCCCGACCCCGTCGTCTACCTCGGCACCCTCCACTTCGCCTCCCCCGCCGCCGGCCAAGTCGATGCAGCCATCGCCCGCCGCCAAGCCGGCAGCACCCTCAAACCCTTCTTCTTCGCCGAAGCCATCGAAGGCGGCCTCCTCGTCCCCGCCACCCGCCTCCTCGATGCCCCCATCCGCTACGGCACCTACGCCCCAGGCAACTACGATGGCACCTTCCTCGGCACCCTCTCCGCCGCCGAAGCCCTCGCTCGCTCCCTCAACACCCCCGTCATCCGCCTCCTCGCCGAACTCGGCGAAACGCGCTGCCTCCGCCTCCTCGACAAACTCCACCTCGCCCCCGCCCAAGAAAGCGGCCTCGCCCTCGCCCTTGGCACCGGCGGCGTCTCCCTCCTCTCCCTCACCCGCGCCTACCACGCCCTCCCCACCCACTTCTCCCCCGAAACCGCCGAACTCATCGCCCACATGCTCCGCCGCCCCCTCCCCGGCACTGCCCTCGACATCGCCTGGAAAACCGGCACCGCAAACAACAACACCGACGCCTGGTGCGTCGGCTGGACCCCCGAGTGGACCGTCGGCGTCTGGTTCGGCAACAAACGCGGCGGCCGCGCCGCAGCCCTCGTCGGCATCGAAGCCGCCGCCCCCGCCGTCGGCGAACTCTTCACCCGCCTCTACGCCGGCCACCCCCCACCCCTCTGGCCCAACACCTGCCCACTCGCCCCCCTCTGCCCCGAAAGCGGCCTCACCCCCGGCCCAGGCTGCTGCGCACGCAGTCGGCAGTCGACAGTCGACAGTCGACAGGGCGCGTGCCGCGACGGAGAAACGGACACGCCCTTAGCTGACCCTTCCACCTCCGGCGACACCCCTCTCCTCTACCACCCAGCCCCAACCGAAAAATCCACCCGCCCCGAGTCCAAGGCGAACCCGCCCCAGGTCGAGGGCGAACCCGGGCCTACCTCGAGGTCAACCCGGGGCGGATGCATTTTAGGCGCTGTCCACCCCCACATTCCCCTGCGGCGTTGCAATCTCCCCCACAACGTCCCCCCGCCCCCCAGCAAGTGCCAAATCCTCTCCCCCCAACCCGGCACCTACCGCCTCGGCCGCGACGCCCTCCCCCTCCAAGCCAAACCCGTCGGCGGCACCTGGCTCTGCGATGGCCGCCCCCTCCCCCCCGGCACCGACACCCTCTCCCTGCCCCCCGGCCTCCACACCCTCCACTACATCACCCCCACCGCCTCCGCCACCACCCGCCTCCAAATCCTCCCCTAACAGCCCCCCGCGGTTCCGGAACATCCGGGGTTTCCGGGTGATCCGCCAAGCAACGCCTTGAGCCGCGCCACCTCTCCGCGAAGTGCGGCGTTCTCGCGCTCAAGCGCCTCAATCCGCGCGCGTTGGTCCGTTCGGTAGCCTAGCCGCGCAGCGGTCATTCTCTCGCGAATGCCGCCCTGCGTCACAAACGCCTCGTCTTTTTTCGCGAGGGTCGTGTCAAGCGCCTTGTCGATCATGTGCGCCAGGCAGATTGCGCAATTTGCCATTTCATCGTCCGACCATTTCTCAAAGTATGGCTGGAAGGCGGCGAGGTCGGTCCTCTCTCGGCAAAATCGGTGCAAAGCCTCGAAACGCGGATTCGCGTCTTTCCATTCGGCAAGTCCATGCGCGGCGAGATAGTCGCCGTAGTCAGCGAGCAGTTCCTGGTTCGACCCGCGCGCCACGCCCAAAAGCTTGAGTTCGATTTCAAAGGAGACCTGGCCATCGGAATACCCCTCGACAATATTCTGCTTTGTGGAACGAGCCGCCTGGACCATCTGATCTACCGTGCGGTCGCCATGCTTTGGCAGAAACCTGCGACAGAACGCCACGGTGAGCTGATAGAGAATTTCGCTCCGCTTGTAAAAGTTGAGCTCGCGCCAAACCGTTGCCTTTCTGAGGACGCTCGGCCGCCCATTGCGATATTCAAGCTTGGGTGTCGCCTTACTGTTCATCGCCATGCTCCTTTTCAGTTGTTCCAGTGTATCCAGCCCAATCATACCATATTCCCCCTCTACGCGTTGCCGCCGCCCAAAACAGCGCCCCGGGTTTTCCGGAATATCCGGGTTTTCCGGAGTTTCCGGCCCTTCCGGAATATCCGGGTTTCCCGGCGGCCTGGCGCGACTTCCCGCTCGGCGGAGCGCAACTAATAAGACCCCGTCTTATTGGTAATAAGGCCCCGTCTTATTCGCAATAAGACCCCGTCTTATTGGCAACAAGGCGGGGCTGCGTTGCGGGGGGTGGCTTTGGTAGACTGGGGTCAACCATTGGAGGAATAGTTATGACGGACGAAACGAATCCTGAAGAGATTGACGACGTTGAGATCAAGCCGACGGACATTGTCTTTGACTGTCCGAATTGCGGCCACAACCTGTGCGTGGACTACCGCGCGGCGGGGTTGCAGGTGCCGTGCTCAGATTGCGGGGCAATCATTCAGGTGCCGATTCCCGACGGGATGCAGCTCGATGACCTAGATAGCGATCCGGGCGAGATGCTTCAGCAGTTGCTGCAGACGCGCCGGATGTTGGTGAAGGCCGAGGCGGCCGCGCAGAAGGCTGGCGAGAAGGTGGTGGAGCTGACGATGCAGTTGGCCGATTGCCGCAAGACGTTGCTGGCTGTGCGCGCGCGGATTGAGACGCTGCAGGAAGCAGCGGACATTGCCAATGCCACGCGCCAGGAAGTGATCGATATGATTACTTCGACGACGGCGAAGTAAGCTACATGAGCCAGAAGATTGCCTTCCACCATCGCGTGGAGTATGCCACCCTGCGGACGCTACAGGGGATTGTGACGCTCTTCCCCATCCCCTGGGTGGGGAGCGCCTTCTCGGGAGTTCTGCGCGTGGTCTTCCGGCTCTGCTGGCCGTTGAAGCGGGAGACCATCTCGCGCATTCGCGAGGTCTTTGGTCAAGAGACGCCGGTGGCGGAGTGTCGGCGCATTGCCCGCACCTCGGTGTGGAATCTGCTGATGAACTTTGTCGAGCTCTTCCACGCCCGGAAGATGGACTTGGCCTACCTGGCCGACCACCTGGAAGGCACGGCCGAGGGGAAGGCCAAGCTTCAGCGGCTGATTGATAAGCACGGCGGGGTGGTCATTGCCCTGCCGCATATGGGCAACTGGGACTTGGCGGGCGTGGCCTGCTCAGCCTTTGGGTTTCCCTTGATGGCGGTGGGGCGGCCGCAGAACAACCCGCTCTTTGAGGCGTGGCTGCGGCGTTGCCGCCTCAACTTCCAGACGGTCGACCGCCGTAAACCGAGCTCCTTTGTGCGTGTGGCGCACCATTTGAAGAGCGGCGGGGTCTTTGCGATTCTGCCCGATGTGCGGCACAACAAGCCGGGGGTGAGCGTGACGGTCTTTGGGAAGCCGGAGGTGCAGTTGGGCAAGGGGCTGGCGAAGTTTTCGCGGATGGCCAATGTGCCGATTGTGCCCTTTGTGATGGAGCGGGTGGATGCTTCGCACCACAAGTTGCACTTGGGCGAGCCCATCTTCCCCGATCTTGATGCAAGCGCCGAAGCCGATGCCCAGCGCCTCACCCAGCAGGTGTGGGACCTCTTTGAGGCGCGTATTCGCGCCAAACCAGAACAGTGGTTCTGGCATAACCGACGTTGGATTTTAACCCCCTTGTATACGCAGACGCGCTGAGGCGCGCTGCGTTTTTTAGCATAAGGATACAACACGATGATTCTGGCCAATGAGAATTATGGCAAGCTGCAGGCTTCTTACCTCTTTTCTGAAATCGCCAAGCGCGTGAAGGCCTTTCAGGCCGCGCACCCGGAGGCGGATGTGATTCGCCTGGGGATTGGCGATGTCACCCTCCCCCTGGCCCCGGCCTGCCTCGAGGCAATGCACAAGGCCGTCGACGAGCTCGGCCACGCGGCCACCTTCCGCGGCTACGGCCCCGAGCAGGGCTACGACTTCCTGCGCGAAGCCATTGCCAAGAACGACTATCAGGCGCGCGGGTGCGACATCGAGCCCGGCGAAATCTTCGTGAGCGATGGCTCGAAGTGCGACTGCGCGAATATTCAGGAACTCTTCGCCCAAGAGCTGCGCATTGCGATCCCCGACCCGGTCTACCCGGTCTATGTGGACACCAATGTGATGGCCGGGCGCACCGGCGCGAACGTGGACGGCCGCTACCAGGGGCTGCACTACCTCGAGAGCACCCCCGCTAATGGCTTCGTCCCCGCGCCCCCCGCCGAGGCCGTCGACCTCATCTACCTCTGCTTCCCGAACAACCCCACCGGCGCGGTGGCCACGCGCGAGCAGCTCGCCGCCTGGGTCGCCTACGCCAAGGCCAACAAGGCCCTCCTCCTCTTTGATGCCGCCTACGAAGCCTTCATCCGCGATCCCGAGATTCCCCACTCCATCTACGAGATTGAGGGCGCCAAGGACGTGGCCATCGAGTTCCGCTCCTTCTCCAAGAAGGCCGGCTTCACTGGCGTGCGCTGCGCCTTCACCGTGGTGCCCAAGAACCTCGTGGCCTACGCCAAGGACGGCACCGAGATCCCCCTGCACGCGATGTGGAACCGCCGCCACACCACCAAGTTCAACGGCGTCTCCTACCCCGTCCAGCGCGCCGCAGAAGCCGTCTACTCGCGCGATGGCGCCTGCCAGTGCACCCAGCAGGTCGATTACTACCTCGGCAACGCCAAGCTCATCCGCAAAGGCCTCCAGGACCTCGGCTACACCTGCGTGGGCGGCGACAACTCCCCCTACGTCTGGGTCAACGTCCAGGGCAGCTCTTGGGACTTCTTCGACCGCCTGCTCAACGAGGCGCAGGTCGTCACCACCCCCGGCGCCGGTTTCGGCAAGTGCGGCGAAGGCTTCATCCGCATCTCCGCCTTCAACGACCGCACCCGCGTCATCGAGGCGATGGAGCGGATTGCTAGCGCGCTGCGCTAGCAATCCGCGATAGACGATAGACGATAGACGGGAAGCGCGTTCCGCGACAGGTCAGCCCACGCCCTACGAACCTCCCCAGGAGCGAGAAGCGATGAGCAGCTTTATGGATTTAGCCGTTTGGCAAGTGAGTATGGAACTCGTCGAAGAGGTCTATACACTCTGCATCCAGTTGCCGCGCTTTGAGCGTTCGGCGCTTGCCGACCAACTACGCCGGGCAGCGGTCTCCATTCCCTCAAACATCTCGGAGGGCTATGCGCGGTTCAATCCCAAGGAGTTCCTGCGGTTTCTACGTATTGCGCAAGGATCGGCAGCGGAGGTCCAGACACAACTGCTTATCTGTGTGCGCGTGAAATACGCCACCTCTGAACAAGTTCAGCCAGCGCTGGAACTTGTGAAACGGGTTGGCAAGCTGCTTTACAACTTCAGTAGAGCTCAAGAACGTATTATCGAAGAGAATGCCAAGCCGCTTCGGGCCGGGGAATAACCTCCTGCGCCAGCATTCTCGTCTATCGTCTATCGTCTATCGAATAAACAAGCGACTGAAAGGAGCGCAGGTTATGACTGGAAACATGTTAATCGCGCAAAGCGGCGGACCATCGATGGTCATCAATCAGAGTTTGGTTGGTGCTGTTCTCGCGGCGAAGGCCTCCAACAAGATTGTGGAGATTTACGGCGCGCTGCACGGCATTCAGGGGATCTTTGACGAGGACTTCATCGACCTGCGGGCTGAGCCCGAGGAGGTGCTGCTGAAGGTGGCGCAGACGCCGAGCTCGGCCTTGGGGTCGGTGCGCCGCAAGCCAACGAGCGAGGATTGCCGCGCGCTCTTCGCGGTCCTTGCCAAGCGCAACATCCGCTACTTCTTCTACATTGGTGGCAATGACTCGGCCGAAACGGCCAACATCATCGCCCAGGAGGCTGAGGCCCAGGGCTACGACCTGCGTTGCTTCCACATCCCCAAAACCATTGATAACGACCTGCTCTGCAACGACCACACCCCCGGCTACGGATCGGCCGCGCGCTTCGTGGCCTGTGCCGTGCGCGGCGACGACCTGGACAACCGCGCCCTCGGCGGTGTGAAGATCGACGTGATTATGGGCCGCAATGCCGGCTTCTTGACCGCGGCCGCCGCGCTGGCCCGTCAGGACCCCGACGACGGTCCGCACCTGATCTACGTGCCCGAGCGGCCCTTCACCCTCGAGCGCTTTGTGGCGGATGTGGGGGAGTGTCTGGCCAAGTACAAGCGCTGCGTGGTGGCGGTGAGCGAGGGCATCCGCGGCGAAGATGGTCGGGCGATTGCCGAGAGCTTCTCCAACGAGGTCGATGCCCACGGCAATGTGCAGCTCACCTCCGGAGCGCTGGGCGAGAATCTGGCCGCGGTCATTCGCGAGAGGCTCAAGGTCAAGCGCGTGCGGGCCGACACCTTTGGCTTTATCCAGCGCTGCTTCGTGGGCGTGGCCTCGGAGGTCGACGCGCGCGAGGCGCGGTTGGTGGGGTCGGCCGCGGTGCAGGCGGCGGTGGGCGGCAAGCACCACAGCGGCACCATCACGATGACGCGGCTACCGGGCGCGGCTTATCAGATTGACTACTCCGTGGCGCCGCTCTCGGCCGTGGCCAAGCACACCCGCGAGCTGCCCGATTGCTACATCAATGCCGAAGGCAACAATGTGACCGGGCTCTTCCTGGACTATGCCCGCCCGATTGTGGGCCCGTTGCCGGTGACCGCGCGCTTCAATCAGCTCCGCGGCCGCCGCTAAGGGGGCGCGCAATGGCCTTCTACGACGCGCTCGCCCGCTCGCTTGAGGCGCTCGACCAGGCCGGCTGCCGCCGCGCCCTGCCGCAGGTCCCGCCCGAGCTCGTCAACCTCTCCAGCAACGACTACCTCGGGCTGCTGGAAGACGCGGAGTTGCGCGAGCGCTTCTACGCCCAGCTCTCCGGCGAAGACCGCCTCCTGAGCGCGGCGAGCTCGCGTCTGCTCACAGGCAATTGCGAGGCGGTCCAGCGGCTAGAAGCGGCCCTTGCCCAGGCCTACGGTGCCGAGGCCGCGCTGGTCTTCGGATCGGGCTACCACGCCAACACCGGCATCCTCCCGGCACTCGCCGGCCCCAAGAGTTTGGTCCTGGCCGACAAGCTCATCCACGCGAGCATGATTGACGGCATTCGCGCGGCCGGCTGCAAGTTCTTCCGCTTCCGCCACAACGACCTCGCCCACGCCCGCCAGCTCCTCGAGCGCCACGCGGCCGACTTCGACGAGGTCTTCGTGATGACCGAGAGCGTCTTCTCGATGGATGGCGACCGCGTCGACCTCAATGGTCTGGTGGCCTTGAAGCGCGACTTCCCGAATGTGGTGCTCTACCTCGACGAGGCGCACGGCGTGGGGGTCTTCGGCGAGACGGGGCTAGGCTGCGCCCACGAAGCGGGGCTCGCCGGCGAAATTGACCTGCTGGTGGGCACCTGCGGCAAGGCGTGGAGCTCCACCGGCGCCTACGTCATTTGCCGCTCGGTGGTGCGCGAAGCACTGGTCAACCGCACGCGCCCATTCATCTTCACCACCGCCCTGCCGCCCATCAATCTGGCCTGGACCCGCTTCGTCCTCGAAGCCTTCCCGGCGATGGCCGAGCGCCGGCAGCGCGTCCGCGCCATGGGCCGCCGCCTGACCGAAGCGATCACCGCGCGCGGCATTGCCTGCCCGAGCGCCTCGCAGATTGTCCCGCTGGTGATTGGCAGCAATGAAGCGGCCATTGCGGCGGCCGCGCGCTTCCGCCAAGCGGGCTTCTATGTGCTGCCCATTCGCCCGCCCACCGTGCCCGAAGGGACCGCCCGCCTGCGCTTTTCGCTGACCGCGGCGGTGAGCGAGGCGGACTTTGCGCGGCTCTTGGCCTTGGTGACGGAGGGCGAGGCGTGAGCTTGGCGCCGGGCGAGGAGACCACCGTCACCGGCACGGTCGAGAGCGTGGTCTTTCGCAATGAGGAGACCGGCTACACGGTGCTCTCCGTGCGCCCGCCGGCGGCTGGCGATATGCGCGATGGGCGGCGGCTGACGGTGGTAGGCAAGTGCGCCACCGTCTGGCCCGGTGAAGAGATCTCCGCCGAGGGCCGTTGGGCCGAGGACCCGCGTTTCGGCCGCCAGTTCCGCGCCGAAACGCTCACCTGCGTGGCGCCAACCTCAAGCGAAGGCATCAAGCGCTTCCTCGCCAGCGGGATGATTCGCGGCATCGGCCCCAAGCTCGCCGAGGCCATCGTCGCCCACTTCGGCAGCGACACCATTACCATCCTCGATAACCGCCCCGACCGTCTGCGCGAGGTGCCCAAGGTGGGCGCCAAGAAGTGCGCGGAAATTCGCCGCTCGTGGAGCGAGCAGCGCCAGAGCCACACCGTGATGATCTACCTGCAATCGCAGGGCATCGGCACGGGGCAGGCCGCGCGCATCTGGCGGCGCTACGGCCCCGACGCCATCGCCATCGTCAAGCGCAACCCCTACCGTCTGGCCGAGGATGTTCGCGGCATCGGCTTCCTCACGGCCGACCGCATTGCCCTGCAGATGGGCATCGCCAAGGATTCCGAGCTCCGCGCCGAGGCTGGGCTCCTCCACTGCCTCAAGACCGCCGCTGACGACCAAGGCCACATCTACCTCAAGCAATCCGAGCTCCTCCTCCTGGCCAACGACGCGCTCGACATCCCCGTCGAGCGCCTCAACGAAGCGCTCTTGGCTGATGCCCAGCGCCAGGTCATCGTGCTGGAAGAGGACCGCGTCTACCTGGCCGAGCACTATGCCGACGAGGTGGCCATCGCCACGCGCCTGGCCAAGCTCCTGCACACGCCCACCCGCTGGCGCGCGATTGCCGCCGCCAAGGCCGTCGAGTGGGCCGAAGGGCGGATGGGCCTCAAGCTCGCCTCCGCGCAATGGCAGGCCCTCACCCAGTCGGTCAGCGCCAAGGTCTCGGTCATCACCGGCGGTCCGGGCGTGGGCAAGACCACGATTATCCGCGCCCTCTGTGAAATCTTCTCCGCGCGCAAGCTCCAGCTCTTCCTTACCGCACCCACCGGCCGCGCCGCCAAGCGCATGGCCGAATCAACCGGCTTCGCCGCCACCACCCTCCACCGCCTTCTGCGCTATCAACCCCAGGCCGGTGGCTTCCACTACTGCCTGGAGAACCGCCTGCGCGGCGATGTCTTCATCGTCGACGAGAGCTCCATGCTCGATGCTTCGCTGATGCGCAAGTTCCTCGAAGCCCTCCCCGACACCGCCACCCTCATCCTGGTGGGCGATGTGGATCAGCTCCCGAGCGTTGGCCCCGGCAATGTCTTGGGCGACCTCATCGCCTCGGGCGTTATCCCCTGCTCGCGCCTGACCACCATCTTCCGCCAAGATGCCTCCGGCTACATCGTCCGCAACTCCCACCGCGTCAACCAAGGCGAGACCTTCGAGCTCCCCCCCGCCGGCGCGCCTAGCGACTTCTACTTCACCCAAGCCCTCGACCCGGCCAAGATCCAGGAGATCCTCCTGCGCCTGATGCTCGAGCGCATTCCCCACAAGTTCGGCTTCGATCCCCTCCATGAGGTCCAGGTCCTCACCCCCATGCGCCGCGGCGAATTGGGCACCGACCGCCTGAACGAGCGCATCCAGCACGCGATGAACCCCGTCGGCCCCGCCCTCTACCGCGGCAACACCCCCTTCCGCCTGCACGACCGCGTGATGCAGATTGCCAACAACTACGACAAAGCGGTCTTCAACGGCGACATCGGCTTCATCTCCGCCGTCGACCCCGAAGCGCGCACCCTCGTGGTCACCTTCGACGACCGCGAGGTCCCCTACAAGCAAGACGAGCTCGACGAACTGGTCCTGGCCTACGCCACCAGCATCCATAAGTCCCAGGGCAGCGAATACCCCGCCGTCATCATCCTCCTGCACACCCAGCATTTCAAGCTCCTGCGCAAGAACCTCCTCTACACCGCCATCACCCGCGGCAAGCAGCTCGTCATCGTCCTCGGCTCGCCCAAAGCCCTCTGGATTGCCCTCCATGCCGAGGCCGACCTCCTGCGCCAGACAACGCTCGCTCGCCGCCTGGCGGCGGCGAGCGAAGATGACAGATGACAGAAGCGGGCCTGAATGGCCCGCTTAGCATGCACTTGCGGCGCGTGTTCTCTCGCTCACAGCCCAAGCTTTGAGCGTAGCGCCTCGGGGGTTAGGCCGGCGATGGCGAAGCGCTTGAGACGGGCGGTTTGACCGGAGAGGAGGGTGACGGACGTGCGGGGAAGGTCGAGGGCCTCGGCGAGGAAGCGGCGAGCGGCCTCATTGGCCTTGCCATCGACGGGCGGAGCGGTCAGGGCCACGCGGAGCCAATCGGCCTCGGCCCCGAGGATGGCATTTTTCGAGGCGCGCGGGGTCACCTTGACCGTCACCGCGCAGCCCGTCTTCCACGGCTCACACCACACGGGCGACCCCCTGAATCAGGAAGATCCACGCGCCACCGAGAATTGTCGAGAGCACCCCATAGACGAAGTAGGCCAGAATGGGGGAGACATTGAGCGGCCCCAGACGCAGCACCGGCAGAAAGCCGCCCAACAGCCGCATCAGGTCATCCATCAATGCCGTCAGCGAACGCGACTTAACGAGCGCGGCCACAAGCCCGAGGATAAAGGTAATGAAGAGCAGGCTGCGGAAGACGGTCAGCAACGAGAGCACCGCCGCGCCAGCGAGGAAGGTCAGGCGCAACGCCACCGGCAAGGGCGCCAAATCGAAGGGATTGGCCACGCCCCACTGGCGGAAGAGCGCAACCACCTGTTCGGTCTCGCCTAGCGGATAGAGCACCTGATCGGCGGCAACTTGGCAGAGGGCAATCAGCCCCACCCAACCGGCCAGGAGCACCGGCGCGGCCAGCGCGCGCGGCAACAGCGAGAAGGGGCGCGTTACGAAGGCCAAGAGGTCGCCCGAGTAGCCGGGGAGGGTCTTGGCGCGGTGCAGGAGCTTGAGGAACAGCCCAGCCGTAACCAGGCCCCACCAGAACCACAGGAACTGCCCCGCCGCCACCGCGAACCAGCCCAAAAAGCCCTGGGCCGGGAAGTGATAGAGCGCATAGAAGTCCACCACCAGCGAGGGGGTGGAGACGCGGTGTAGCAGCGCTGCCCGGGCGCTGAGGGCCATCCCCAGCACCACCACGCTCAGCGCGCGCGGCGGCAGGAAGAGCGCCGAGTGCAGCGCGGCAAGGAGCTTATCGAAGAGGCGATCCGCCCACGCGGCAAAGGGGTTGAGCAGCAGATACTTGGGCGGCAGGCAGGCGCGGACAAAGGCCACGAGCGCCAGCAACTGCAAGAGCGAGAGCGCCGTCTCGCTCATCGCTCCGCCCCGCCCTTCTCGAAGATGACGCCCAGCCCGAAGAGCGTGAGCGTGGGGTCGAGCGTACAAGGCAGGTCGGTCCCCTCCAGGACCCAGCTGGCATAGCCACCCGTGGCCACCACCTTGGCCTGACCGCCAAAGGGCTGCTGCAGGTGGGCGACAATCTCGCGGACAATCCCGCGGTAGCCCACGCGCGCGCCGAGGGCGATGGCCTCCTCGGTGCTCTTGGCAATCTGCGGGGTTTCGCCGCCTAGGGAGACCTCCGGGAGCAGAGCGGTCTTCTCGTGCAGGTAGCGGGTCATCAGCGGCAACCCGGGCGTGAGCACGCCGCCGATATAGGCCGGGCGCGCGTCGAGCACCTCGAAGTTCAGCGCTGTGCCGAAGTCCACCACAATCAGCGGCGCGCCATACTTCGCCAGACCGCCGGCGGCATCGGCCAGACGGTCCGCGCCGATGCGCTCGGGGTGCGGGTAATCGAGGATGAAGCCCAGGGGACTCTCGCAGCTGACGAAGCGCGGGGTGCAGCCGAGGGTCTCGCGCACCAGGCTCCGCCAGCGGGCGTTAACCTTGGGCACCACCGAGGCGATACTCACGCCCTCGACAGCCTCGGAGGCAATGAGGCGGACCATGTCCGAGCACGCCTCGGGGTTCGCCAGGATTCCCCCCTCCACGCGGCAGACGCGCGAGACTTCGCCGTCCTCATAGAGTCCGAGCGTGGTGGAGGTGTTACCGACATCAATGCAAACTAGGCGCATAATGATTGAGCTGTTAGCTGTTAGCGGATAGCTGTTAGCGATTAGCGGACAGCCGACAGCTTACAGCGCGCTCCACTCCAGGGCGAGGTCGATGCTCGGGGCGGAGTGAGTGAGGGCGCCGACGCTCAGGGCGTCCACGCCGGTGGCGGCGATGGCGTTGGCGGTCTGCAAATTGATCCCGCCAGAAGCTTCGAGCTTGGTGACCTGGGTGGCGGCGCGGGTAATGGCCACGCACTCGCGCATCAGGTCGCAGGGCATATTATCGAGCATAATCCACTCGGGCTCAGCGCGCAGGGCGGACTTGAGCTCCTCGATGCTCTCGACCTCAATCTCCACGGCCAGGAGGGGATAGGCCTTGCGCGCGGCCTCGACGGCGAGGTCCAGGCGCTTGGGGTCGCCGCCGGCCCAGAGGGCGCGGTGGTTATCCTTCATCAGCACGCGGTCGTAGAGGCCGAAACGGTGGTTGGTGCCGCCGCCGCACCGCACGGCAAACTTCTCAAAGACGCGCAGGCAGGGGGTCGTCTTGCGCGTATCCAGGACCATGCAGTTATAGGGCTTGACCGCCTCGACGAAGCGGTGGGTGAGCGTGGCGGTGCCGCACATCCGCTGAATGAAGTTGAGCGCGGTACGCTCGGCGGTCAGGATGGCGCGGGCGCGGCCGGTGAAGCGGGCCAGCACGCCACCGGCGGGGGCCAGGGCACCATTGGGGATCAGGATTTCGTAGGTGAGCGTGGGGTCGAGCATCTGCAGGATGTAGAGCGCCACGTTGAGTCCGGCCACGCAGCAGGCCTCGCGGGCCTGGATTTCGCCGGTGGCCAGCACATCAGGCCCCACGAGGGCCAGGGTGGTGGCATCGCCCGCGCCAATATCCTCTTTGAGTGCGGCGCGGATGGCGAGCTGGGCGCGCGGATCCTTGGTAATATCAGGCAAGGTTTCGGGATTGGTGTGCATAATGCAAACTCCTTCTCTTAAAAGGCTTAGACTTCCGGCGCGAGGTCGGGGTTCTCAGGCAAGGCGCCCAAAAAGGCGTGCAGCAGGCGGATGATCTTCTCGACGTCCTCCAGGTCGAGCGTTTCCACGGGCGAGTGCATATAGCGCAAGGGGATTCCCACCAGCGCCACGGCCGTGGCCCCGCCATTGAGGCGCATCGAATAGGCATTGTTCCCCGAGGCGCGGGCGCGCACCTGATATTGGCAGCCAATCTCCTCGAGCTTGGCCGTGTCGAGCAACATCTGGCGCAGCTTGGGGTTATAGAGCGGCCCGGTGCCGATAATCGGTCCGCCCCCCAGGCGCACATCGCCCATCTTCCGGCAATCCTGCGGGTGCATATCCGTGGCGAAGCCCACATCCAGGCAGATGCCAATATCGGGCTTGACCAACTGCACGGCCGTCTGCGCCCCCACCAGCCCCAACTCCTCCTGCACGCTCCCCACCAAGTGCAGCGCCACATTCAGCGGCGCGAGCGGCTCCTCGGCCAAGCGTCGCATGACTTCCGTGATAATAAAGGCCCCAATCCGATTGTCAAAGCCCCGACACGCCACCCGGCTCCCGGCCAACTGCACCCAGCCGGCATCCACCACCGCCGGCGCGCCCAACGCCACCAGCTCCTCGGCCTCCTCCTTCGAGCGCGCACCAATATCCACCGGCGCCTCCGCCAAATCCTTCGGCGCCACCTTCTCGCGATCGCTTGAACTCATCAAATGCGGCGGCCGCACCCCGAAGACCCCATTCACCGGCCCCTTGCGCCCCTGAATCACCACCCGCTCAGCAGCCACCGTCGGCACCGTCACCCCGCCATTGGGGATCAGCCACACCCGCCCCCAATCGTCGATGTGGGAGACCAAGAAGCCAATCTCGTCGCAATGCGCCTCGAGCATCACCTTCACCGGCGCACCCTCATTGAGCACTGCATGCAAGTTCCCGTGCACATCAAAGGCACTCTCCACCCCAGCCTCACGCAAATAACGCGCCATCAGCCGCTGACCATCTTGCTCAAATCCACTTGGCGACGGGCACGCCACCAACGCCTTCAGAAAGGTTAAAGACCGCTTATCCATCTCGGCTCCTTTGCAATTCGCCCCGCAGTATACCATAAATGAAGGGAAGCTGTTAGCGGTTAGCCGCAGAACGCGCGCGCGAGAGAGCCCTGGCTGTCCTGTGGCGCGGCATACTTGCCGCGCGCGAGAGAGAGCCCCCCGGCCCGAGCCCAACGTGCACCCGGCCCTAGCTCGATCGCCTCCCGGCCCGAGGGAAACTAATAAGACCCCGTCTTGTTTGCAATAAGGCCCCGTCTTGTTTGCAATAAGACCCCGTCTTGTTTGCAATAAGACCCCGTCTTAATAATTCCCCCCGCCCCGAGCCCGAGGTGACCCCGGCCCCCCTGCGCGCGGGGGTGGCGTGTGCTATAATGGGGGCGTTATGGTACGCAAGGTTTGGCAACTGTTGCGTTTGGTTTGCTTTGCGGTGGTGCTCGCCGTGGGGGTGGGATTATTTGCATTGCGCTTGAATGCGCCCTTTCCGGAGAAGGAGGAGGCGCGGGAGCTGTTGGCAACGGCAGTCATTGCGGAAGATGGGGTGAACCCGGCATTATGGCCGGCAGGGGTGTTGGCCCGGCGGACGCTCTTCCATGTGCTGGCGGGGGGGAGCGCCTGTTTCTTTGGCGAGGGGGCGGGACCCTACCCCAGCCGTTGTTACCGGGTGGTGCCGGTCATCTTTGGGGCGCTCGCGTTGGTGAGTCTCTTTGCGTTGGGCTCGCAGCAGAGCAAGGGGGTCTATCATTCGCCAGATGGGGGGGTGTGGGCAATGGCCTTTGCGGCAATGACGCTTGGGCTCATCTGGCACGGGGTCACCTTTGGCCCCTACCTCTTTGAGGCGAGCGTGCTATTGGGCATGTTGTTGGCGGCGCGGGCGTATGCACGTTGGCCGGGGTACTTTTCGGCGGCGGCCTTTGGGGCCCTGCTGGCCACGCTCCTCTCGCTGGATGGGAATACGTGGTGGCTCCTGATTGCCTTTGTGCCGGCGATTGCCATTGGCGCGGGGTGGCGGCGGCTCTACCTCTATTGGCAGACGCTCCATGTGGCCTTGGCGCTGGCGGTGGCGGTGGGGGTGGGCTCCATTCTGGCGCAATGCGGGTTGATGGGAACGCCCACGCTGCCGCACTTCGAGGGGTTGGGCTTTGGCGAGAGCCCGTGGTTTGAGGCGCTGTGGCGCTTCCTGTGGCTCTGCGGCGGGGGCTTTGGGGTGGTGGCCTGGAGTGTGCTGGCAATGTGGTGTTGGCGGCGGGGAGACCGGCGGTGGGCGCGCTTTTTCGTGATCCTCTTTCCGCCGATTGTCTTGGGGACGCTCTGTTTTGGGGTGAAGAGTTGCTTTGGGGTGGCCACGGGGGTGCTTTCGGCGATTGTGTTGGGGATGGGGCTTTCGGCGGTGGAGCAGCCGGCCGTGCGTAACATTCTGGGCGGGCTGACCATTCTGGCGCTCGGGTTCGGTCTGGGCTGGGTGCCCGATGGGCGCATCCGCACCTGGCTGACGCGCGAAGAGCAGCGCGAGAGTATGCACCTGTTGCGCCAAGCGCGGAAGACGCCGCACCAACATCCGTTGCGCGTCCGCTTTGTGGGGGGCAATACCGTCACCTGCGCGCAGATGCTTTGGCTGCTACGTACCGAACGCGGGCGCATCCTTCAGGGCGAGGCCTTTGCCGATGATGCAGATATTTTGATTGTGAACGAAACGCGGCTAGAGAGCGTGACGCCGGCTGTTGGGCGGCGCGTCTTGCCGGGCGTGGTGCGCACCGGCGGCGGCGAGCAGTTCCGCCTCTTTGCCGAGTTGCCGAAAACGAAGGAAGCGGACTTATGATGGATTGGTTGAAGGGCCCGCGGGCCCAACTGGCGCTTCTGGGAGGGCTGCTGGTGGCGGCGTGGGGGTGGTTGATGCCGGCCTGGGAGGGGCTGATGACCGATTGGCACGATGCAAGCCAGCACATGGAGTATGTGTGGCTGGTGCCGCTGTTGGTCGGGGGCTTGCTCTGGGCGCGGCGCAAGCGCCTGGTGGCGGCGGCGGGGGGCGGCGAGCCGTGGTTGGCGTGCCTGCTCTTGGTGCCGGCGGGCGCGCTCCTCTTCTTGGGTTTGCGCGGGGGGCAAACGCGCTTTTCGGAGATGGCGGCGGTGTTACTCCTCTGGGCGATTGCCCTGGCCGCTTACGGGCGGCGAATGCTCAAGGAGACTTGGTTCCCCTTGGCGCTGCTCCTCTTCGTCATTCCAGTGGGCTTTTTGGACAACTGGACCGTGCCGCTGCGGCGGGCTTCGGTGGGGGTGACCGCCTGTTTGCTCAATGGACTTGGCATTGGCGTGCGGCAGGTGGGCACTGCCATCGTGGCCAAGGGGCAACCCTTCTTCCAGCTCGATGTGGCCGATCCCTGCAGCGGCATCCGCTCGCTCGTGGCGCTCTTTGTCGGGACGGCGGCCTATGGCGCCTTTCGCCTCACCAGCGTGCGGCGGCGGGCGGTGCTCTTCCTCTCCAGCGTGCCCATTGCCTTCTTGGGCAACATCCTGCGCTTGCTGCTGACCGCGCTCACCTGCCACTTGGCCGGCCAATCGGCGGGGATGGTGCTGCACGATAACGCCCTCTTCATCGTGGCGCCGGTCTATGCCGCGCTCGTCTTTGGGCTGACCGATTGGCTCGCACGCAAAGAGCAGCCGTTGCCCGACCCTGCACCGCAGCCGAGCGCGCCGGGGAGGCGTTGGGCGGGGCTCACGCGCGGCGGCTGGGCAGGGCTGGCCGTGATGGTGGCACTGTTGCTCTCCATCCGCTACACCGCCGGCCTGGTCCCACCGTTGACCTTTGAGAGCGATGCCTTCCTCCAGGCGCACTTCACGACGTTGCCGGGCGTGACGCAGATGCGCTTCCCGCGCTTCTGCCAAAACCGCGCGTGCCTGTGGTCGAAGCTCTACGATGCCGATGCGCAGGGGCCGAGCGTGTGCCCGCTCTGCGGCGGCGAGGTCTCGCGCGTCTCCCGGGCCGAGCTCGACATCCTGCCTGCCGATACGCAGAGCCGCAAGGTGGTCTACACGCTGCAAGATGGCTCGGAGTTCACCGTCTCGCTGGTCATTGCCGGGCGCCAGCGCATCTCCATCCACCGTCCTGAGCTCTGCCTGCCGGCGCAGGGCTATGTGATGAGCGCGCGTGCCGTGCGGCAGATCTTGCCCGATTGGCCGATGGCCTGCTTCTCGCTCACCCGCGAAGGGCAGTTGAGGCGCAGCGGCTTTGCCTACGTCTTCCTCAATGCCGACAAGGCCACCGTCTCCAACTTCGAACGCGTGCTCAGCGACGTCTGGGAGCGCTCAATCCACAACCGTATCCGCCGCTGGGCAATGGTGACCATCGCTTCGCCACATTACGACTTCCAGACCCCCGAAGGCGAAGCCGCCCTGCGCGACTTCATGACCCTGCTCGCCCCCACCCTGCGCGCCGCCCCCGAGGCCACCCCGTGACCATTACCCGCGCCGTTACCCCCTTCGCGCGAATGCGCGGTCTCCTTGGGCGCCAAGCTTTGGGCGCCGGCGAGGCGCTCCTCCTCAAGCCTTGCAACGCCATCCACACCCTCGGGATGCGCTTTGCCATTGATGTTCGCTTCTATGACCGCCGCGGCCGCTTGGTGCGCGAAGTGCTGAATGTCCGCCCCGGCCGATGGTGGATCTGGGGCACCTGGCGCGCAGCCTGCGCCCTGGAATCCGCCGCTGGCGATCCCACCTTCGTCGGCCTCGACCCCCTCCCCGCAACGCCCTGCTAAACGATGGAAGACACCCCCAACGCCCCCGAACCCACCCTCCGCGTCCACTCCTACGAAAGCTTTGGCGCGGTAGATGGCCCTGGCATTCGCCTGGTGGTCTTCCTGCAAGGCTGCCCGTTGCGCTGCCTCTTCTGCCATAACCCCGACACATGGGACCCGGCTGGCGGCACCGAGGTGCCCCGCTCCGAGCTCCTCCGCCGCGCCCGGCGAATGCGCCCCTACCTGGGCAATGATGGCGGCATCACCTTCTCCGGCGGCGAGCCGCTCCTGCAAGCCGCGGCCCTTCTGCCCATCGTGGAAGCCCTCCATGCCGAAGGCTTCCATGTGGCCATCGATACCTCCGGCGCCATCGACACCCCCGCCGCACGCGCCCTCCTCGATGCCGCCGACCTCATCCTCCTCGATGTCAAGGCCCCCGATCCCGACCGCTTCCGCGAGGTGACCGGCATTTCGCAGGCGCCCACCCAGCGCATCTTCGCCCACCTGCGCCAAACCCAGAAGCCCGTTTGGATCCGCCAAGTGGTCGCCCACGGCCTCAACGACACCCCGGCCGAAAAGGCCGCCACACGCGAGATGATCGCCGGGCTCAATGTCCAGCGAATCGACCGCCTGCCCTACCACGAACTCGGCGTGATGAAGTATGAAGCCCTGGGTCTCCCCTACCGCGGCGCCGAGCTCTCGCCCCCTTCCCCGGAGGAACTCCCCCTATGAGAAGCCCCGACCTCTCCGAACTGCAAGCCTTCCGTGAGCGCTTGTGCGACTTGGAGGATGACGTCCTCGCCAATCCCATTATCCCCCTCCAGAAGGTCAAGCACTTCAACCCCCGCCGCGCCCTGGTCTGGACCTTCCTCCTGCTCATCTTCACCGGGTGGGCCCTTCTCAACACCCCTTTAGCTCAGGTCTCGGGCTGCTGGTCGTGGGAGGTCCCGGGGCAGCCCTTCGCCTGGAGCACCTGCGCCCGCGCCCTGCTCGACAACCTCTTTATGGCCACCTCCGCCTCGTGCGTGACCGGCCTCACCGTCCTCAATGTCCCCACCGCCTACACCCCCTTTGGCCAGGCGGTGCTGCTCCTGTGCATCCAGCTTGGCGGCCTGAGCTTGCTCACCTTGGGCACCCTCATCGTCTCGCTCCTCCTCGGGCGCGTCTCGGCCGGCGGCGAACGCCAGATGGTGATGAGTTACGGCGCAAACCACGATGGCATCGCCCACGCCCTCCTGCGCCAGACCGTTCGCTATGTCTTCACCTTCGAGCTCCTCGGCACCGGGCTGCTCTTCCTCCGCTACTTCTATCACCACGGCTACCCCTTCTCCAAGAGCCTCTGGTTCGCCCTCTTCCACGCCATCAGCGCCTTCTGCAACTCCGGCCTCTCCCTCCATGAAGGCAACCTCACCGCCATGCGTGGCGACCTGCCCTACGTGGCCATCATCTCCCTGCTCGTCATCTTCGGCGGCATCGGCTTCGTCGTCCTCTCCAACGTCTTCCGCTACCGCTTCTGGCAACGCGACCTCCGCCGCCGCGGGCGCATCTCCCTGCACGCGCGCATCGTCCTCTGGACCACCCTCATCCTCCTCGTTGGGGGCGGCGCCCTCTTCACCGTCTTCGAGTGGAATGCCTCCCTCGCCTACCTCCCCGGCGAAACCTCCTACTGGGAGTGCCTGCGCGCAGCCGATTGGACCTCCCTCTCCCGCCTCTTGGGGCAAGACCTCGAACGCGTCTCCATCGGCTTTGCCCAAAGCGCCATGTTCCGCACCGCCGGCTTCAACTTTGTGCAGATGGGCGACATCACCCCGCCCGCCAACCTCCTCTCCGTCCTCCTCATGCTCATTGGCGGCTCGCCCGGCTCCATGGCTGGCGGCATCAAGACCACCACCCTCGTCGTCCTCCTCCTCACCATCCGCGCCTACATTCGCGGAAACCCCGATGTGCAAATCCACCGCCGCACCCTCTCTGGGGCCATCTGCCGCGAAGCGATGGTCATCGTCTTCTTCTACCTCGCCGTCGTCTTCCTCTTCTACGCCATCTTGCTCTGCACCGAACAAGCCCTCATCCGCCAGCATGGCGACTTCGGCCTCTTCTACGAAGTCACCTCCGCCTTCGGCACCGTCGGCACCTCCCTCGATGCCACTGGCGCACTCACCCCCTTCGGCCGCATGCTCATCTCGCTCGCCATGTTCCTGGGGCGCATCGGCCCCATCTCGCTGGCCCTGGCTATGGCCAATCGCGGCATCACCCACCATGTCCGCTACCCCGAAGAGACCCTCACCGTCGGATGAGCCTCGCCGCGCGCCTTCTCGCCCCCCTCGCCGCCCTTGAGCTCCCCTTGCGCGGCGCGCTCGAGCGCCTCCGCCCACCCGCCACCCCCCTCGGCCCCTGGGGCGAAAGCTGGGCAGCGCGCTATCTCCGCGCCCACGGCTGCCAACTCCTCGCACGTAACTGCCGCCCCGCCCGCCACCTCGAGCTCGACCTCGTGGCCCGCCACGGCCGCACCCTCCTCTTCGTCGAAGTCAAAACCCGCCGCAGCGAAACCTACGGCCCCCCGCGCCTCGCCCTCACCCCCGCCAAACGCGCCCACCTGCGCAAAGCCGCCACCGCCTACCTCGCCCAACACGGCCTCCTCGCCTCCACCCCCTACCGCTTCGACGCCATAGAAGTCATCGGCACCCCCGGCCACGGCCGCCCCACCCTCCGCTGGCTCCAACACCTCGACTTCTCTCACACCCGCGCCCCCGACCTCTATTGCTAAGCGGGGCGCGGGATGACGAAAATCGTGATTTTCCTGGCGTGCTGCTGCGCGGCTTCCTTACATATTTCTAACCTTTCTGCGACACGCCCATAACAAGCGCGTGGGATACTATGGGCGTTTCTTTCACCAGAAAAGGAGAAGACAATGAAACGTTCCGCATTCCTCGCCATCGCCCTCCTGACGGGCCTGCCGCTCCTTGCGGCCGAGAGCGACACCCCCAAGGCGCTTGCTTGGGACTTCGGTGGCGACCTCCGCCTCCGCTATGATGCCACCAACAACCTCCCCACCGAGAAGCACTCCGAGAAGGGCCACACCGACTACGCCCGCGTCCGCACTCGCCTCTGGGGCAAGGCAACCGCCGGCAACCTCGAGCTCTTCCTGCGCGTGGCCGATGAGTTCCGCTACTACAACTCCCGCGAGACGGACAAGGGCAAGCAGCGCTTCCCCGACGTCCTCTTCATCGACAACCTCTACCTCAAATACACCGGCCTCTTCGACTTCGTAGATGTCAAGGTCGGCCGCCAGGATATGGCCTTCGGTGCCAAGCGCATCATCAGCGATGGTAACGGTGGCGATGGCTCGCGCTCCACCAGCTTCGATGCCGCCCGCCTCACCTTCAACTTCTCCAACAAGCGCACCCTCGATGCCTTCGCCATCTACCAGGCCCGCGAAGATTGGCTCCCCACCGCCGGGAAGACCCACGACGCCAAGAGCAAACACACCAAGTCCTACGACTACGACACCACCGGCTATAACCAGAACGAATATGGCGCCGGGCTCTACTACACCGACAAGTCCAACGACTCCTTCCCCTGGGAAGCCTACTACGTCTGGAAGGTCGAAGAAGGCCACCACTCCACGGCCTTGGCCAAGGGTGAAACCTCCTTCACCACCCACACCCTCGGCGTTCGCCTCCTGCCTAAGTTCACCGACACCCTCTCCGGTGAAGCCGAGTTCGCCGTCCAGGCGGGCGACGACTCCCTCGCCGCGGCCATGGCCTACGGTGGCCTCACCTACGCCCCCAAAGTCGCCCTCAAGCCCACCTTCACCCTCGGTGTGCAATACATGAGCGGCGATGAAGAAGGCTGGCGCGGTGACAACGCTTGGCGCCCGGTCTTCAACCGTGAAACCGGCGTCGGCGAAGCGGTGGCCCCCATGTTCAACAAGTACGCCTACACCAACTTCCTCTATCCCCACCTCAAGATTGGCCTAAAGCCCGCCGATGGCCAAGGCATCACCTTCCAGACCGGCCCGATGTTCGCCCCCGTCCGCGAAGACGATGGTCACGGCGGCACCTACGGCACCTTCCGTGGTTACTATGCCGCCGTCAAATACACCCTCGACCTCCCCAAGGTCACCGGCGTAGAATGGCTCAAGGGCGCAGGCCTCGCCTTCACCGGCGAATACCTCTCCAAGGGCGACTACTTTGCCGATAACGCGGATCACGACGCCCTCTTCGGCCGCGTTGAACTCTCCTACAAGTTCTAAGAGAGCGATTAGCCGGTTGTTGTTAGCCGGTTAGCTCCTCCCCTTGCGCGCGTTCCCGCGCGCATTTTTATTTTCCCCTCTGCCGCCTTGGCGCTCCCTCGCCGCCCCCTGCACGCAACGCGGCCCGGCGGCGCAAGCCGCCTAGTCGGCAGTTCTGTGGCGCGGCATACTTGCCGCGCAGCCCTCGGAGCCTTGGCCGGCCTCTGGCTCAACCTCGCAACCTTGCACGCGCGCGCTGGCTTGCACGGGATGGATGGGGTGTGATAGTCTATGGGGCATGAAATGGTTCTTGTTATTGCGGATGGCGTTGGTGGCCGGGGTGACCATTTGGGGGGGCGTGGCATTTGGGGCGGCACCGACGGAGGCGGCGGCGAAGCAGGCGTTGGAGGCAACGCTTAAGCAGGCGGATTATGCCTTTACGCCGGCTGTGCGGCAGGCGTATATGGATTATGCCGAGGCGGTGATTCGGGCGAAGTATGGTCCGAATAAGATCAATGAAACCACATGGAAGTGGGTGAAGCAGCGGCCGCAGATCCTGAGTGCGGTGGCGGCGGCGACTTCGCCCATCAATCCGAATATCTTGCTGAACTTCCAGCGGCTGGGGGTGGCCTTGGGGCCGGTGAAGCTGGATCAGTGGCGGCAGTTGGCGCTGGCGTACGCAATTCGCCATCGCGACATGCTCTTTCCAATTGACCGGGTGAAGGAGGCGTGGGATCCGGCGCGGCTGGAGCGGTTGGTCTCGGAGAAGCGTAAGGGGAAAGGCGGGGACTTTGCGTTGCTCTCACCGGAGGATTACCCGAAGGTGAGCGAGGAGGAGCGGAAGTTGGGCGAGTGGGTGGCCGGACCGCAGTCGTTGGTCAATACACGTCCGCCCCTGACGATTCCCGAGTTGCAGGAGATGCCGCTGCACGAGATCAATATGATGGTGCGCCTGAAGCCCGATGATCCGCCGATGCTCACGAAGTTTCCGAATTGGACGAATGTGGCGCTGGGGGGGAAGATTTATCCGCCCTACGTCGATTGCACGCCCACGCCGCAGCGGGCGTTGATGATGAAGATCTACCGCAATCCGCGGATTCCGCCTAAGACCGATCGCCCGCCCTTCAAGATGGAGAAGTCTGATTGGCCGATTCTCCTCTATGCCGCTGACCTCGCGGAGATTGATGAGACGAGTTTCCTCTTTGCCTACTTTGTCTCGACCAAAGCCGTCCCTGCGCTCGGGCTAGGCCAGCAGAAGACGGCAACCGGTCAGGCCGATATGACGCCCAAAGACCCCAACTTCCGCTTCGCGCGCAGCAATTGGCATCCGGATAAGTTTATCCGCATCTATAACGGGATCAAGAAGGACCAGGGCGGCAAGTCGTGGGCGTGGGGACTCAATGCGCTGAATGTGGCGGCCACGGCCGTCGCCGCGCCTCCGGATGGCAAGTTCTACTTTATGGGCGAGCGCGGGAACTACTACACCTACCTCACCTGCGCCGATAACGCCTACACCGGCGTGGGCTCCTCGGCCCAGTGGTATCTGCCCAAGGCCGAGACGGTGAACCCCGCCGAGCCGGTCAGCGGCATGGTGCGCCACAACTTCTTCCTCGGGTTGGCGCCAACCCTCAACCAGGGCTTGCAGGTCTACGAGGATGGGCGCATGGTCCTAGGCATCATCGACTTGCTCAAACTCGGCAAGATGCAGCGCACCTCCCTCCTTGAGAGCGTCTTTCTCCAGAATCCAATCAATGGCGACATCTTCTACCGCCTCGCCGCCGAGTACCGTCAGGCCAATGACCTTACCGGCACGCTGCGTCTACTCACCACCGCCCGCGCCTATGCTGCCCTCGGCCTCAAGCGGCCGGTGACCCAGGGCTCGGTCAAGAACGCCCGTGCCGCGGCGCTCAAGCAGTGGAAGCTGGAGCAACCCTCCTATCAGGGCCTGCAGACGATCTCGGTGGATAGCAGCCCGTGGTTCTTTATGGTCTGCTCGGATGTGGCTGTGGAGTTCCTGCGCCACAACAATGGCAAGGGCAAGGAGGCCCTCCGTGCCGAGCTGGCTTACGAGGAGGCCGCCGCCAAGGGATGTGGCGATAAGCCCATCGAGCGCGCCCTGCAGAATCTGCGCGATCTCACGCGCTAGGCGCGAACGCGCCTAGCGCGTAGCTGACAGCCGACAGCTGACAGTTGACAGCCGCGTTCCGCGACGGTTAAACACTCATCTAATAAAAACTGCTTCACGGCTCAGACGGGCCTGGCACATCGAGCGCCAGCGCTGTTGGCTGTCGGCTATCATTTGGCCCCGCCGGAACGCGGTGAAGGCGGCCTCCCATTAGAAGTCGCTCTCCGGCTGGAGATAGGGGTTCGTGCGCTGTTCGCGCTCGAGGGTGGAGGCTGGGCCGTGGCCGGGGAGAAGGGTGGTTTCCGGGGAGAGCTTGGCCGCGAGGGCACGGAGGGAGGCGTTGAGCTGGGCGAAGGAGCCGCCGGGGAGGTCGGTGCGGCCGATGGAACCAGCGAAGAGGGTGTCACCCGTGAAGCAGAGGGGGGCAGGGACGTTGTCCTCGATAAGGATGCACTGGCCGCCTGGGGTGTGGCCGGGGGTGGGGATGAGGCGGGCGGTAAGGCCGCCGCAGGTGTAGGTTTCGCCGGGGGAGACGAGGGTGGCCGGGCGCTGCTGGTGGAAGTAGAAGGGCGGATACTGGTTGATGGGGTGCGTGAAGCACCAGTCTTGCTCTTCGCTGCGCAGGACGACCGGGAGCGCGGGATAGCGCTTGAGGAGGGCGTCGAGCGCACCGAGGTGGTCGAAGTGGCCGTGGGTGAGGAGGATGGCAACGGGGGTGAGGCCGCGCGCATCGAGCTCGGCAAGAATCTCCTCCGGGTCGGCCCCGGGGTCGATAATCCAGGCGGACTTCTCGCGCCAAAGGAGGTAGCAATTCTCGGCGAGGGGGCCGGTGGCGAGGACCGAGTATTCAGTCATGGGGAGAGCCTTTCGGAGTTATTGGAGGGAGAGGGTGTAGCCGCCGGCTGGCGCGAGTGCGCCTTGGGTCTGGCCGAGCGGCCGACCGTCGAGGCCGAGCTCGGGGCAGGTGTGCTTCGCCTTGTCGGGGCAATCCAGCGCGCCCTCGGGCCGCCAAGAGCCGGAGGTGACCTTGAAGCGGTTGCCGCCGAGGTCGGTGGCACCCTTGTCTTCGTAGCCGTCCCAGACGAACGAACAGTGGAGGAAGGCGCAGGAATCGAAGGCCGGCACGCCGGTGTCGCGCGCAAAGGTGCAGCAGGTGAGCGCGACGTTCTCGGCCATATTGTAGGCCTTGAAGTCGTTGGTGAAGGAGACACCAAAGACCTCGGGCTTGGCGGCCAAAGTGTCATCGGCGTGGAGGACGTAGTTCGCGTCGGCCGAGCCCCGGAGTGTCACGCCGCGCAAGCGACTTCCCTCCGAGAGCGTTAGATAGGCATCCAGCCAGGTGGCGGACTGGAAGTTCAGCACAGTGGGGGTGGCGAGGGGGTCGGCGAGGCCGGTTGCCGGGTCGTAGCCGCCGGAGAGGGTGGCACCGGCGGGGAGGGTGAGCGCCTCCGTGAGGGTGTAATTGCCCGCCGCCAGGTAGAGCTCTCCACCCGCAGCGGCGGCAACGGCCTCGGCTGTCAAGGCCGCCGGGTCGGCCCACGACCGCCCCGAGCCGGTCCCCTCCGGCGCAAAGAAGCGGCGCGGGGTGAGGGTAAAGTCGGCCACCGCACTGCCAATCATCAGCGGGAAGGTGTAGAACGCATCCTTGCCAAGCGCCTTTTCGGCCTCGTCCTGCTTGACGCTCTGGCGGTCGTCATCGACATAGGCGGTCAGGGCGACGCACTGGGTGGCGACTTCGCACCCCTCGGCCAGGGCCGTCACGGTGTAGTACCTCCGCGCGAGATCCTCGGAGGTCACGCCCGCGTCGGAGATCGCCTCGAAGCCGGCGAAGGTGTAGAGGCCCGCCGCGTCGGTGGTGACCACGCGCGCATCGCGGCCGTTGCTGACCACCAGGGTGGCTCCGGCGATGGGCGCGCCGGTGGGCGAGGTCACGCGCCCGGCAATGACCCCGCCCAGGTCGGTGGGATAGGTGAAGGCATAGACGGCATTGACCTGGGAGATGAACTGGTCGAGGTCCCACCAATAGCCTTTGACTCTCTGCCAGGCGTAATCAACGTGGAACCACTCCTTGCCGTTGGCATCGATACCATAGCCGTCGGTGACGACCATATGGCCGCCACCGGAGAGTTGGATGCTGGTGACGACCGGTGCGCCGGCTTGGAGCGAGGTGCGCAGGAGGTCGCGGAGCATCTCACGCCAGTAGGGCTGCACGACCTGGTTGACAACAGGCTTGGAGTAGCGGTAGCCCTTGCCGCCATAGTTGAAGTAGGTATAGACGGTGGCGTCCGTCTCGCTGTCGTCCGACCAGCAGGTGGCGAGGGTGTTGTAGCCATAGCGAGCGTTGCCGATGATGCCCAGGTCCCACATCAGCCGGCCCACCGGATAGGTTGTCTTGCCCTCGGCATCGGTGACGGGCTTCTTGTCGCGGATCTTCTCCCAGTCGTAGGGGCCGGAGAGGGTGGTGCGCTGAAGGTCCACGCCCGAGACGTTGACCGTGGCCGTCACTGGCGTGGGCTCCCAACCAGCGGCCGGGAAGCCGTGGTTGAGGGCGTGGTAGGTGACCACCTGCCCCCAGGCCAGCGGATCGCAGCCGCAGCCGTTGTTGGCGTAGTTGCCGTCCTTATCAATGTTGATATAGCTGTTGAGCGCGCCCTCTTGGTCCCAGTCAGTGGCGGCGCAGAGCGGCTCGATAGCCGTCCACGCCGGGCGCCAGGTATTGTTCTTCGAGCCTGCCATCGTCACGGCGGCCGCCAAAGCGGTGCCGCCCAACAAGCAAAGTTTCAGGTTCATCGAGAGAGCCTTTCTTAGACGCGAATCATTGCATCGCGGACGTAATCCATAAAGTGTTCGCGCAGGGCGGGGAGATCCTGGGCGGCGCGTTCGAGGGCCCAGAGGGCGAAGTCGAGCTTGGCGCGGAAGGTGTAGCGGGGGTGGAGGCGGGGGTTAAAGGCGTCAAAGTTCGCCTTGTTCTGGCTGTAGTTCCAGTACATGGCCTCCACGCGGCGCTCAAAGCCGTCGAAGAAGGCGGAGGTGCAGTCGTTGAGGGTGCAGGTTTCGGCGTGGGAGTGCCAGTAATCGCCGAGGGCGAGGGCGTAGGCGCGGAGGTAGAAGCGGTGGGCTTCGTAGAGGTTGGCCGCGTCTTGGGCGAGGTTGGGCCAGCCCATCGTGCCGCGAATGGAGCAGCTCTGGACGCCTTCGGGCATCGGGCGGTGCATAAAGGGGTCGTAGACGAAGTCGAAGATCTCCTTGCCGATGCCAAAGCGGCAGGTGGGCTTGGGCTCGGGGACGAACTTCTTGGCCACGAGGTTCTGCGCGGCGGCCGAGCCGTAGAGCCCAGCAAGGGCTAGAACGACCTCGGGGAGCTCGGAGCCGTGGGGGTTCTGGGGGTCGGCGCGGAAGAGTTCGGGGGGGATGGCCGGGAGAGGGTTGCCGGGGCAGCGGGTGCGCAGGAAGTAGGGAGTTTCGCGGCGGGCCTGGCCGCTGGAGGCGACGGTGAGGAGCTGGAAGGCCGGGTAGTCGGCGCCGAGCGCGCGGAAGACGTTGACGCGGGTGAGGAGGTAGTTGGCGTAGCCGGAGCGGACACTCCCCAGACGCTTTTGGATGTAGGAGATGGGCACGGGGCTACGGTCGGTCTTCATCACGATTTCGCGCGATTGGCCGGTGCCGGAGGCGAGGAGTTTGGAGGAGCGGACCTCGTAGATGTTGATGAACTCCATATGCTCATCGAAGCTCAGGCGGCGCTTGAGGTGGTCGACCACCGTCAGGGTCTGCCAATCGGCACCGGGGTGGACCACTTCGCGGCCGGCGCGGATGGTCACGCCGGGGAGGGCCACGCGGCGGGCATCGAAGTCCATCCGCTCTTCTTGGCGCAGGTCGTCATCGCAAATGCGCGCGTAGAGGGCAAGGATGGTGGCCTCGGCCTCGAGGGAGGCGAAGGCGGGGTCTTGCAGGGCGTGGAGATAGAGGCGGCCGAGGGCGTGGAGGGTGTCGCAGAGGTCGGCGCCATTCGCTTCGCCGGCATCCACGGCCACCGCCAGGCGCTCAAGGGGCGGGAGGATGAGCAGCTCAACGGTCTCGCGCTCAATGCCAAAGAAGGAGATGGCAAAGCGCCCCAGCGAGCCCTTCGCCCGCCGCATGGCCGACACGCGCTCCCCGCTCGGCGGCACCACCCACTCGCGCAGACAGGCGGCGACGGTTTCGGCCTCCGTCCGGGCCAACTGCGCCAAGCGCTCGAACTCGGCGTAGGTGAGCCAGTGGACGCCGCGGAGGCTGACGAAGTAGCGCGCCTCGGTCTCCATCGGTTGGCAGGCTTGCTCCACCAACCGGCGCATCTCCTCTAGCGCGTAGACGCGCGGCTTGATGCGCCAAATCTGCCCCAACGGCTCAGTGTAGGCCAGCGCCTCGGGGGTGCGTTCGCAGAAGGCGATCTCGTTGAGCGCCAGCCCTTGGGCCTGCAACCAGCCATCAGCCTGAATGAGGCAGTCGAAGTCGGTATCGCGCTGGAGGAGGTCGATGCCTGAAGGTGTAATACGCCCCAGCACAACGCGTTTGGCAAGGGTGGCCGAGCGCTCGGTGCGCGGCACGCGGCAGAGCTCCTTGCCCAGCGCGCCGGAGAAGAGGGGGGTGAGCACGGTGCCAAAGTTACCCGAGCAGACGGTCAGCACCATCCCGCGCCGCCCCACGCGCAAATCCGCGCGCCGAATGAGGGCCATCAACCGCCGCGCATCGCCTAGGTTGCGCTGGAGCACAAAGCGGTCATCTCCCACCGCATAGATCTCGAAATGATGGCGCCCGAGCGTGCTCTCGGCGGCCACTTCGCCCAAGAGGCTTCCCGCCTGGCGAATATGCCCGAGCAACTGTTCGTATCCGGGTGTCGACTTCATCCTTGCGCTCCTTCTGACTGCTGCAACGGCAACAGTTTAGCACATTCTCCCCAGAAACAACAACGCGCGGCCGAAACCGCGCGTTGTTGTTTGCTCGCTATCGCTCGCAAGGACAGAGGGCAGAGAAGAGATGACAGGCACCTTCGGCGACACTCGCGCGGAACGCGCACTGTCATCTGTTATCTGTCATCTACTCTCTTACTTCACCGCGCACTCATCGATGAGGGCGGTCAGCACCTTGTTGGCGCGGGCGTCGGAGAGGAAGTCCTCCAGGCGGCCGTTGTCGTGCAAGCGCTTGACGAGCTCTTCGGGCTTGAGCTGCACCTGGGCGGCGAGGGCCTCAATGGCCTCCTTGGTATCCTCCTGGGAGAGGGTGATCTTACGCTCGTCAGCCAACTGGATGAGAACGTAGTGGCGGCGGGTGCTGTCGGTGGCGGTCTTGATGGCCTGCTTGTAGACGTCGGACTTCTTCAGGGCCTCGCTGTCGCCCTTGAACATCTCCAGGGGCTTGGACTTATCGGCGGAGAGAATGTCGTAGACACGGTTCTCAACCACGCGCTCAGGGAGGTCGAAGGAGACGGAGGCGGCGATAGCGTCGGCGATTTCACGCGCGGCGCGGCCCTGCTCGGCGCTCTTCTTGTAGAGGGCGATATTCTCGCGCATCTTCGTGCGGAGGTCATCGAGGCTCTGGGCGCCCATGCGCGAGACGAGGGTCTCGTCATCGACAGCCTGCTGCTTGCGCATCTTCTTGAGGGTGATGTTGTAGTTGACCGTCTTGCCGGCGAGGTCCGTCACGCGGTAATCGGCCGGATAGGTGGCGGTAAGCTGAGTGGTCTCCTCGAGCTTCTTGCCCAGGAGGGCGCCGACCAGGCCGGGGATGAAGGCATCTTCCTGCAGCTGCACCCAGTACTCCTCATCGGCGGCGTAGTGCTTGGCGGCGTCGGAGAGGGTAGCGGCATCAAGATCGGAGGTGAAGGCGATGGCCACGAGGTCATTCTGCGTGGCGATGTCTTCGGCCGAGGCATCGACGTAGGAAGCGAGCATCCGGCGGGCACCGGCCAAACGCTCCTCCACCTCTTCCTCGGTGACGGCGTCATCAAGCTTCTTGACCTGCCACTTAGCGGTGTCGGGGGTCTTGAACTCGGGCTTCAGATCCACCACAAAGGTGGCCTCGGCGCCCTGACCCTTCGCCGAACGAATAGCGGCAATGTCCACCAGCGTCTCGACCTTCAGGCTCTCGTCCTTGAGCACCTCGCGATAGAGGGTGCTGATGACGCGCTGATTGACCTCTTCCTGGATCTGCTTGCCGTAGAGGGCCTCGATGCGCTCCCACGGAGCCTTGCCGGGGCGGAAACCAGGCATCTTCACCTGCTTGGTGAAGCCGGCGCGGACCTGCTGGTAAATCGGGTCAATCTCCGCCGCCGTCGCTTCAACAACGCACTTCACGCGGCAGGCGCTCACCTTCTGAACATCAGTCTTCATCTTACTTTCCTTGAACATCAACTAGATACGAAGCGGAAAATGTCGGCCCATAGTATCACATTACCGGCCATTTCGCAAACGGGCATGCGAGGGTGCTCGCGTGAAGGCCGAGCAAGGCGAAGGCCGGATTATCCGGAGATTCCGGATCATCCGGATAATCCGGGGGCGCCCTGTCTGCTGTCGACTGACGACTGTCGACTATTCGTCCTGCAGGGCGTTGGCGTGGAGGTGGAGGCCGAAGTCGACCTGCGCATTGAGGCGGCAGGAGGCGGGGACGGCGTAGAAGATGTTGCCGAAGTCGCCGGGGCCCTTGGGGTGAGAGAGGTGGTGGGAGAGGCTGGAGAAGTCGGCATTCCGCCAATCGGCCTGCAGGAGGCGGTTGACTTCGGTGCCGGGGATGTTGATGGAGAGGTTGTAGGCTTCGAAGGAGCCTTCGCCCACGCGGGCAAAGTCCCGATCGCCCTGGCGCATAAGCATCATCATCGGGCTGTGGCGTTCATAGCGAATGGAGACGCCGCCATCGTCGTTGAGGGCGAGATGGAAGGCGCGGCGGTCGTCGTTGTTGCCTTGGCGGCCGACGGTGGAGAAGACGGGGGCGGGCTCCTCGTTATTGAGGGCGAGGGGCATGCCCATGTAGCAGACCTTCTCGATCTCCTGGGAGAGGAGGGCGGTGAGGAAGCAGACCTTGTGGCGGATGGCTTCGGGGGCCTGGGCGTAGGTGGCTTGCGGGTTGCCGGTGACGAGGGCGGCGAGGCGGTCGCGGGCCGCATTGAAGTCCGCGGGCAGCTGTGTGCCGTCGGGGAGGTAGACGCGCATATCGCGGACGATGTCCTTCTGGAAGGTGGTGGTCTCGCCGCAGAGGGCGGCCTTCATATCGTAGGCGAAGGAGGTGGCGACCATGGTCTTGACCGTGGGGCGGACGGCGCGCTTGAAGTTCTCGGTGGTGGGGTTCTGGGAGAGGTCGGTGGGCTCGGGGGTGTCGATGGTGGGAGGGATGTGGGAGAAGAACTTGCAGAGGTCGCTGCCGAGGTCGCCGGTGAAGCAGGTGTCCATCGGGGAGAGGTCGGTGAGGGCCTGCGCAGAGAAGGCGGAGAGGTCGACGGGGGCGGGGTCGGGCGCGATGGGCTGAAGGTGGTCGAAGCGCTCGAAGTTTTGGCGGAGGGTGGCGAGGGCGTTGGCGTTGGCCTGCTGGCGCGGGTTGCTGTTGAGCGTGAGGAAGAGCTTGCCGACGTTCTGGCCGGCGGGGCTGCCGAGGAGGGCGTGGAGGGCGGCGCGGTCGGCGGCCGGTAGACGCAGGAGGGCGGTGTAGGTGGCGAAGATGGAGAGGGTGGTGCTCTCGTCGCCGCCGTTGAGGACCTCCATCCCCTCGGGGTAGAAGGTGGCCAGGTGGAGGTTGTCCTGCGCGGCATCGAGGAACTTGCCCACCGTGCGGAGGATGGCCTCGGAGGTAGGCGGCTCGGGGCTGTGGAGGAGCGCTTGGAGGTCAGCCAGCGGGAGCTGGTCGGTAAAGGCCTTGAGCACCTGGAAGAGGCGGGGATCGACGGGCTTTTCGAGGGCGCGCAGGAGGTCAGTGCAGCATTCGCGGTAGCGCTCGGCATCTTCGGCGCTGGGTGCTTCGGGCAGCTGGCTGAGGGCGTTCTCAAAGGCGGCGATCTTGCCCTCGATGTACGCGGTGAGGTCATCGAGCGAGACCATGAAGTGGCGGGAGACGTTGCCCAGGAGGATGTCGCGGATGAAGGGGGTTTGGTTGATGCGCGGCATCAGGGCCTCGAGCGTCTCGTTGAGCTGGGCGATGGCGGCGGGCACATTAAGGGACTGGGGGTCGCCGTTGGCCGAGGTGCAGAGGACCTTCCTCGCGATTTCGGCATACTGCGCGTCGGTCAACTGCGCGAGGGCGGCGGGGCGCGGGGTGGCCGCCAGGCGCGCCTCAATGCGCAGGTGCAGCGCCCGCCACTGGATATGCGGCTGGGCGGTGAAGGCGTCCATCTGGGAGAGAATGGAGGTGATTTGCCCGGCGCGGATGGCGCGGTCGGTGCGCACCTCGCCGAGAAGGCGGTCGAGCTCCTGGCTGGCAAGTTCGCCAAAGCCGCTGAAGCGCGGGTCGGAGAGGATGGCAGTGCGGATGGCCGCGAGCGTCTGTTGGTTCTCCGCCCGGGCCGAGCCGATATTGAAGAAGGAGCGAAACTTCTGGAAGAGCTTGTTCTGAACCAGATTGTCTCCAGCGCGGTTGAGCACCAGCGTGCGGGAGGCATTCACATTACGAAGGGCATCGAGATTAATCATGGGAACTCCTTGGTCTTTGCTTGGAATACGTCCAGGAGGAGGAAAGGTTACAGCTCGCTTCGCGAGTAGTCGACTGACGACTGTCAACTAGCGCAGCGGCTCGGTAATTGCCGGATCGAGCAGCTGGACGGCCATGTGGCTATCCCACTTTCGGCCAGAGCAGTAGGCCCAGCGGAGCTCCTTGGCGGGGGTGACCTCGAAGGCACCGTAGTGCTGCGGGCCGTAACCATAGCAGCCGACAACGAGGTTGCCGTTGGGTAGCAGGTGGATGCCGGTCATATTGACAATGGGTAGCCCCAGCGCCTTGGGCTTGAACTCCCAGAGCAGTTCGTGCGTGGGCGACCACTTCTGCAACTGCCCCAGGCTGGCCACATAGACGTTGCGCTCGCCATCGAGCACCGCCGCGAAGGCCAGACCGGGGACCTTTTGGCTCCAGGTGCACTCGCCCGCTGGGTTGTAGAGCTCAACGATGTTCGCGCCCGAGCGGCAGACCAGCGTGGTACCATCGGGGTAACGGCGGACCATTCGGATTGTCTGGTGGCGGTTGCCCTTGTTGAGCGGCAGTTGCAGGCAGTTGACCTGTTCGCCTGCGGAGGTCACCTCCAGGACGCGCCCAGTACTGTTTTCGCCGATGAGGGTGTTGCCGTTAGGGAGGCGCTGGCAGCTGAAGATGGCCCCGCCGGTGGTGTCCTTGGCCACATACTCCCAGACCTTGTTGCCGGCTTCGTCCCACTCCTCGGCCTGACTGGTGGCACCGAGGAGGTGGCCGTTGGGGAGCACCCAGCCGTCGTTATTGTTATTCCCGCGCCAACGGCGAACCTCGCTCCCATCGGGGTTCAGGATGAAGTAGCAGGCGTTTCCGGCGAACATCACCGGGTGATCCGGGCGGCCGAGCACGAAGCCACTCTTGGGCACCGCCTGCGCGCGGGCCGCCATCGTCAGCCCCAACCCGGCCAGCAGCACGCAACACCAACGCAAAAGGCCCTTCATTGCCCCCTCCCTTCCATTATTCAAAGCGGACGGTGGCCGCGTAGGCGTGGGCATCGAGCCCTTCCAGGCGGCCAAAGGTCTCAATGGCCTCGCGCGTCTCGGCCAGGTCGGCCTGCGAGAACTCCACGAAGGAGCTGCGGCGGCGGAAGGTCTCGGCGGTGAGGCCGCTGAACATCCGCGCCGCGCCGCCAGTGGGCAGCACGTGGCTCGGGCCGGCCACGAAGTCGCCTGCGCTCTCGGGCGTCCAGTAGCCCACGAAGACGGCCCCGGCGCAGTTGATGAGCGGGAGGATGCGCTCGGCATCGGCCACCTGCAGCTCTAGGTGCTCGGCGGCAAAGCGGTTGCAGAGTGCCACGCCATCGCGCGCCAGGTCGGGCACCACGGCAAAGCACATCCCGCCATTGGCCATCATCCGCTCGATAATCTCCCGGCGGTTGCGCACCGCCGTCTGCGCCAAGACCTCGGCCTTGACCGCCTCGGCGAAGTCCGCCGAATCGGTGACCAGGAAGCTCTTTTCCAGCCCGCTGCCGTGCTCAGCCTGCGAGAGGAGGTCGGCCGCAATCCACTTGGCCTTACCCGCCTGGTCGGCCAGGACGCAAATCTCCGAGGGCCCGGCCACTTGGTCGATGGCCACGGTGCCATAGACCTGACGCTTGGCGGCCGTCACAAAGGCGTTGCCCGGCCCGGCAATCAGCTCCACCGGCGCAATCCCCGCGCCATAGGCCATCATCCCAATCGACTGAATGCCGCCCACGCGGTAGATCTCCGTGGCCCCGGCCACGCGCAGCGCGTAGAGCAAGGGCGCGGAGACTGCCAACCCGCCGCGGCTGGGCGTGCAGGCCACAATTTCCCGGCAGCCGGCGGCCTTCGCCAGCACCACCGTCATCAGCGAGGTGGAGGCCAGCGGCGCAGTGCCGCCGGGGATGTAGACGCCCACGCGGTCCATCGCGTGGAAGCGCTCGCCCAAGCGCCCGCCGTGGGGCGTGGGCATCGTCCAATCGGCGCGCAACCCGGCCTTGGCAAAGGCTTCGATGCGCTCGGCGGCCTGGTGGATGGCGCGCTTGACCGTCTCGTCGCACGCGGCCTCGGCGGCATCGAGCTCGGCTTCGGTGACGCGGATTGTCTCGGCGCTCAGCTCGGCCTTGTCGAAGGTGCGGCAGGCTTCCAGGACGGCCTCTAGGCCGTGCGCGCGGATGTCGGCCAGGCACTTGGCGGCGGCAGCTTCGGCGCGTTCGTCAAAGGCAGGGCGGCGGAGGAAGGCCTCGACCTCGGGGGTGGGGTTGTCAAGGGACCAGGGGTGAATGGCAATAGCAGGGGTGGACATGGGGGTTGCCTCTTATCAATCAGGGAAGACTACTTATCAGCACCGGGGGCGGCGCCTTCGGCCGGCTCTTCGCCCTTGGCCTTGCGCTCCTGGTAGGCCTTATAGGCGGCCTCGAAGGCGGCAATCTTCTTTTCGGTGTGGGTGTCGGGACCGACGAGCGGATCGAAGATATAGTGGCGCTTGATGGGCCGGTTGAACTTCAGCATCGCGGACATCTCCACCTCCACGAACTCGGCGAGCTTCTCCTTGACTGCGTTGTCCATATCGGCCTTCTCGGCCTTTTTGCGGCTCTTCTTCTCGTCTCGGCTCGAGTAGCCGGTGTCGAGCAAGCGCTTGGCGGCATTCATCGCGTTCTTCTGGGCGTTGAGGCGAGCGACCATCTCGCCATCCACGCGGCCCTTCTGCTTGGCGAACCAAGCATCGGCGGCCTTCTGGGTGGTAAAGGTCTTGCTCTTGATTTCGCGCAGGAAGACGAAGGGCTTGGTGGGATACTTGGGGAAGTCCTTGTCGCCGGCCTTGCGCGCGTCAGCGAACTGCTTATCCCAATCCTTCTTCACCTTGGCCATCGCCTTGTTGAAGACGCTCTTCTCCTCGGCAATCTCCGCCTTGAGCTCCTTGAACTGCTCCGGGCTCATCAGCGAGACCGCCTCGACCTTATACATATCAAAGAGCTGCACGCCGATAATCGTCTCAGCACGCACCGCGGCCGCACTCGCCGCCACCAACAGGGTCCACAACAGTCGCTTCATCGTTCAGTTCCTCCGATTGCCCAAGAGGCGCAAGAGATACAAAAAGAGATTCACAAAGTCCAAGTAGAGCTCCAGCGCGCAGAGGATCCCCAGCTTGCGCACCGTCGCCCCATCCAACGCCCCCTCCTGCTCGGCCAGGAGCCGCACCTTCTGCGCGTCCCACGCCGTCAGCCCCGTAAAGAGCACCACGCCAATCAGCGAAATCGCAAAGTCCAGCGTGCTCGAACGCATAAACCAATTCACCACCGAGGCGATAATCACCCCCCACAACGCCATCACACAGATGCGCCCAATCCCCGAGAGGCTCCGCTCGCAGAGCGTCCCGATCAGCGCCATCCCCGCAAACATGCCTGCCGTGATGAAGAAGGTTAGCTGCACCGTCGCCACCGAGTAGACCAGCAGCACCACCGAAAGCGTCATCCCATTGACCGCCGCAAAGATCGCGAAGAGCACGGCCGCCGCTAACGGCGAAAGCTTCCGGAAGCCCCACGAAATCGCCATCACCAAGCCCACCTCCACCAGCGCGCAGAGCATCCACAACCCCCGCGTGAGCGGAAACTCCCCCGCGCGAATGGCATTGGCCACCACCCACGCCACAATCCCCGAGATCGCCAACCCCACAGCCATCCAGCCATAGACGAAGTTGTAAATCCGGTTTACACTCACCGCCCGCGCCTCACTACGCATCGCCAGCGCGTCAGGATCCATCATGCCATTCATAACAAGGCTCCTTTCATGTGCCCCTAGTTTAGCACAAGTGCGCGTTGCGCGCGAGGGGCGCCCATCACGAAGAAGAACGGTGTGGCGGGTAAGCGTGGTGCAGCGGCCTGCTCCGTCAGGCTGGGAGGGGCCATAAAGCAAAACGCGCCGCCCGGGGGGCGGCGCGCTGCGGTTAAGGCGTGGTTTCTGGCTTACCAGAAGATCACGTAGAGGGCGACGGTGAGGACGCAGACCACCAGGCCGGCGATCAGGGCGCCCTTGGACATCGTCATATCCAGGGTGGTCTTGTGCTCGAACTGGACGCGTTCGGCGACCGGCAGGCGGAAGATGAGGCCGTAGAGGGTCATGAACACGAGGGTGAGCACGAGGGTGTAGGAGGCGGCGATGAGGTAGTGCATCGAGCCACCGGCGGCGGGGATGCCCAGGCAGGTGATGGCGCTCAGGGGCTTGAGGATGAAGCCCGGGAAGCAGTCCCAGCCGTAGGTGTTGAGGAAGTAGAAGACCACCGGCGCGAAGATGAGGCCGAAGACGCCACCCCAACGGCCGGCCGAACGGTTGAGCATGCCGAAGGCGAAGACCGCGAAGATGCCCGGCGAGACGTAGCACTGCACTTCCTGGATGTACTTGAAGATGGATTCGGACTTCAAGCCGGCGGCGACGATGCACCCGGTCACCGCGAGGATGACGGTGACGATGCGGCCGCAGAGGACGAGGGTGCTCTGCTTGGCATCGGGCTTGAGGTAGCGCTGGAAGATGTCCATCGTGAAGAGGGTGGAGGTGGCGTTGAGCACGGCCGCGAGGGAGGAGACGATGGCCCCGAGGAGGGCGGCGAGGACGAAGCCGAGGATGCCGCAGTTGCGCGGGATGAGCTTCATCAGGTGGCCGAGGGCACCATCGTACTTATAGGTGTTGTCGGCCACCTTGATGACCGAGCCATCAGAGAGGGCGATTTCGCCGGCCTTGCCCTGAGCGGCGAGGGCCTTGATGGCATCGGGGGTCACGCCCTTGCCATCGGCGGTGAGCTTGGCCAAGAGGGGCGCGTTGTGGGCGATAATCTTGGCGAGAACATCCGGGGAGGTCTTGGCAGAGATGGCGAGGTTGGATTGGTCGGCAGTGGCATCATCGGCGTTGAGCGAGTAGAAGATGATGAGCTCGTTGGGCGCGTAGGCATCCTTTTGGACCTTGGCGGTGACGGCCTTGGCGGTATCCTCGGCCATATCCTTGGCGCAGAGGTTGAAGGCGATGATGCCGGGGATGACGATGATGAAGGGGATCAGCAGCTTGAGGCCGGCAGCGAAGACGATACCCTTCTGGCCCTCGGCGAGGGAGCCCGAGCCGAGAATGCGCTGGGTGATGTACTGGTTGAGGCCCCAGTAGTAGAAGTTCGGGATCCAGATGCCCATCAGCAGGATGGTCCACGGCATCGCCGCGTCGGTGGCCGGGCGGCCCATGTGCATCTTGGCGGCATTGAGGTCCTGGAAGCGGGCGAGGAAGCCTTCGGAGGCGGTGGTAGCCCCGCCAAAGCCGGCGAGCTCGGCTGCGGGGGCATCGGCCAAGGCGTTGCAGGCGATGTAGGCAATGATGGCGCCGCCAACGATGAGGGCCGCACCCTGGATGAGGTCGGCCCAGGCGCAGGCCTTCAACCCGCCGAAGAGCACATACGCGCCGGCGATGACGGACATAATAATGCAGCAGGTGGGGAAGGAGACCGTCACGCCAAACTCATTGAAGAGCTGGTACATCACCAGCGAGCCGGCATAGGTCACGCCAATGAGCGAAGCGACAATCAGAATCCCAATCATCGAGATGGTCATCAGCGAGCGGGCCACGTGGTTGTAGCGCACTTCGAGGAACTCAGGCATCGTGGTGATGCCGGTCTTCAGGAAGTAGGGCAACATACAGAAGGCCACGACCACCAGCGTAATCGCCGCAATCCATTCCCACGACGCGCACGAGATGCCTTCCAACCCGGCCCCCTGGCCGCTCATGCCCACGAACTGTTCGGCCGAGATGTTGGCGGCAATCAGTGAGAAGCCAATCAGCCACCACTTCAATCCGCGCCCGGCCAGGAAGTAGTCTTCCGCGCCTTCTTCGGCACCAGCTTTCTTTCGGCTCTTGAAGAAGCCGACAAAGAGAACACACGCGATAAAGCCAAAGAAGACTAACGCGTCAATGAGGAGTTTACCCATAGTTGATTTCCTTGGTTGGTTGGAGTGCGCCCCACGGCCTTAGGCCTTGGGGAAGCGATATTCGGTGACCGAGCGGAGCACTTGCCCCGGGCGGAGAATGATGGAGGGGAACTCGGGGCGGTTGACGCTGTCGGCGAAGTGCTGGGTCTCCAGCGCCACGCCACCGCGGCGGACGGTCGGCCCCTCGGGGGTCTGCAGGCCGTCGGGGATGTAGTTCCCGGTGTAAATCTGAATGCCCGGCTGGTCGGTCCACACCTCCATCTTCATCCCATCGGGAGCGGTGAGGGTGGCGGCGTGGGCAAGGACGCCCTCGGGGTGATCGAGCACGAAGTTGTGGTCATAGCCCGCGCCGAAGCGCAGCTGGTCGTTGTCGGCATCGATCTCCTGACCGAGGGCGCGCGGGGCGGTGAAGTCCAGCGGCGTGCCGGCGACGGGGGCGAGCTCGCCGGTGGGGATGAGCCCGGCATTGACCGGCGTATAGCGCGCGGCCGAAAGCTGCAAGGTGTGGTCGAGGATATCACCCTGCGCGCAGCCCTTGAGGTTCCAATAGGCGTGCTGGGTCATCGCCACGGGGGTGGGCGCTTCGGCGGTGAGGTGATAGACAATGCGCCAAGTGTTCTCCGGGGTGAGGATGTAGAGCACTTCGGCGTGGAGCGCGCCCGGATAGCCCTGGTCGCCATCGGGCGAATCGAGCTTTAGGAGCAGGCAGGCATCATCCTCGCCCAGGGTACCGGCGGCGGCTTCGGCCTTGACCCACTCGGCTTCGGCGGGGATATTCTCCTTGAAGAAGGCGCGCAACTTCCAGACGCGGGCATTGAAGCCCTCCTCGCCGCCGTGCAGCGCGCAGGGGATGCCGCCGGGGGCGTTATTCGTGGCCAGGGTGTAATCCTTGCCATCCAGGGAGAACTTGCCGTGGGCGATGCGGTTGGCCACGCGGCCAATGAGCTGGCCATAGTAAGGCTCCTTGACCCAGCCCTCGAGCGTGTCGGGCCCCACGATGACATTGCGCGGCTGGCCGTCTGGCCCGGGCACGGTGAAGCGGCGGACCGTGCCGCCATACTCCAACACCTCCAGCTCGCCGCCGAGGCCATTCTTTAGCGTGTAATGCAACACCACCGTGCCGTCGGGCAACTTCCCAAACTGCTCCACCTCCACAATGGGGTCAGGCTTCTTCGTTTCGTCTGTCATCGTTGTGTCAATCTCTTTCAAAGGCCTTCGCTCGGGCCCCGCCCGAACTTCTTGCTTCTATAATAGCGCGTCTTGCCCGTGGAAGCAAGCAAAAGTTGCGCGCGCGAGCCGCGCGCAACTTTTAGCGGCTAGCTGTTAGCTGTTAGCGGCTAGCGGCCAGGACGCTCACGCGACGGGCAGGGCGGAGGGGAATAGCGCGGCTTTCGCGCGACGGCTACTCTGCAATACGAACGCGACGGATTGCCGGGATTTGCCGGCCGATCCGTCGCGAAACGCGCACTGTCGACTGTCGGCTGCCGACTTACATCACAGTAGCGCATCTCGGGGTGGCTAGAGTGCTACGATCGTATCAGTCTGTTTGCTCATTGTCATACTCCTTTCACATTAGACAGTTTCAACCGTTCAAGCACCGCCATCATATCGCACTTCCGCGCTGGGTTAACTCGCTTCCCGAGCGACTTGAATGAATAAGGCCCCGTCTTGTTGCCAATAAGACGGGGCCTTGTTGCGAATAAGACGGGGCCTTATTAGTTGCGCCCTCGCGGCAAAAGAATAGCCGAAGTGCCCATCGGGCGCTTCGGCCGGGGTGGAGCGTCCCACGCTCCCGAGGTGCAGGGCGAGCAGCCCTGCTAGGGCACTACAACAGCGCGTCAAGTTTGGCGATAAGGGCGTCGACGGAGATGCGCTCTTGCTGCATAGAGTCGCGCTCGCGGAGGGTGACGGTGCCATCCTTCTCGAGGGTGTCGAAGTCGACAGTGACGCAGAAGGGGGTGCCGATTTCGTCCTGACGGCGATAGCGGCGGCCAATGGCGCCAGTTTCGTCCCAGAAGCAGTTGTAGCGCTTCTGCAGGCGCTTAAAGATGGCGCGCGCGAGGGTGTAGAGCTCGGGGCGGTTCTTGACCAGCGGGAAGACGGCCACCTTGATGGGGGCAATCTGCGGGGCCAGATGGAGGACGGTGCGGATGTCCTCGCGACCCTTCTCATCGGTGAGCTTCTGCTCCTCGTAGGCATTGCAGAGCATTGCCAGGGCCATGCGGTCGACGCCGGAGGAGGGTTCGATAACGTGGGGGATGTACTTGCCCTCGAAGAGGCGGTCGAGGAAGGCGTTGGCGGCTTCGGCGGTTTTGCCGCGCGCTTCCCAGGCGGCGACAGTCTTAGCGCGGAAGGCGGCCTTCTCTTCGTCGGAGAGTTTCTTGACGGCGAGCTTGAGCGGCTCGTCGAAGACCTCCATACTCTTGCCTGAGTGCTCCTGGTGGCGGGAGAGGTCGAAGTCCGAGCGCGCGGCGATGCCCTCGAGCTCCTGCACGCCGAAGGGGAAGCGATACTCAATATCCACGCAGGCGCGGGCGTAGTGGGCCAATTCGTCGGGCTTCTGCCAGTATTCCACAAAGCTCTCGGCGGGCAGACCGTTGGCCACAAGCCACTGCTTGCGCTGCTCCACCCAATACTTGTGCCAGCACTCCCAGCCCCAATCGGCCTGCGGCTCAGAGAGGTCGGTCTCGGCGGTGAGCGGGGCCACGTGGCCGCAGAGCAGCTCCACGGCCTCATCGGGCTTGATGAAGAACTCCAGCTCCATCTGCTCGAACTCGCGCGAGCGGAAGATGTAGTTGCGCGGGGTGACCTCGTTGCGGAAGCTCTTGCCAATCTGCCCAATGCCAAAGGGCGGCATCTGGCGGCTCGAGACCATCACATTCGAGAACTCGGCGAAGATCGCCTGCGCGGTCTCCGGGCGAAGATAGGCCACGTTGGAGGGGTCATCCACCGGCCCGACAATCGTCTTGAACATCAGGTTGAAGGGGCGCGGCTCGGTCATCACGCCGCCGCAATTCGGGCACGGCAACACCGGCGCCTCGCCCGCCGGCGTGGCCAGCAGGATAAAGAGATCGCGCGCAGAGGTCTGCACCTTGAGTTGCTCAAAGATGGCCTCCAAGTGTTCGGGGTGCTGGACGGTATAGAGCCCCGGTGCCACGGCCTTGCCTTTACCCTTGCACCAGGTGGCCACCTTACCTGCATCGCCCACCATCGGCGTGAGCGCCGCGCAGATGGCAGACTCCTCAAAGACATCCCAAATCTGGTCTGCGCGCATCAACTTGCGGCAGTTGCCCTTGCACATGCTCATGGGGTCGGAGAAGGTATCCAAGTGGCCCGAGGCCTTCCAAATCGCCGGGTGCATGATGATCGAGGCATCCAGCCCCTCCACATCCTCGCGGTCGCGCACCGTCCACCGCCACCAACTCTCCTTGATGTTGCGCTTCAGTTCGCACCCCAGCGGACCATAATCCCAAAAACCAGCAAATCCACCGTAAACCTCGGAGCTCTGAAAGATAAAACCACGCCGCTTGCACAGAGAAACCAAGGCGTCTAACGAACTCTTCGGGGCTTCTTTCTTTTCCATCGCGCACACGTCCTTGCGTAAAGTGGTCGGAGCGGAGGGATTTGAACCCCCGACACTCTGCTCCCAAAGCAGATGCGCTACCAGGCTGCGCTACGCTCCGTCAAAATCGCGCCTATTCTAGCACACCTTCCTCTCGCCGCGCAAGCAACGCGAGCGAGCAACCACAAAGACGCGTTTTTTCAACCACAAAGAAAAGGCACCGAAAGGCACGCAGGGCTGCCTCGTATTTATCAACCACAAAGAACAAATATGTATGTTGTCAACTACTTTTTAGGCCGGGATGACCTTTTGATGAGAATTTCGCTGAGTGAGGTGTGTCTGTGGG
>SFJE01000049.1 GCA_004555175.1 Lentisphaeraceae bacterium
AATATGGAATGTCAACAATGTAAGGGCCATCTCGCAAAGGCACCCGCTTGTTATGTAAATTTATGTCATGCCAAAGCTGATCTATCAACACCAGAAAAGGACTCTGATATGTTGTCCGATTATCAAAACGAATTTGTGTCGGATTCTGTCTATACTCTAATTGAATAGTGGCTTGAGGAAAAACCCTCTGGAGAAACTCTTTCTTTCCAAGCAGAAGAATTGCAGCATTCGTTATCTTTTTACCCCGAATAAGCTTTAAATCGGAAAGCAACTGCTCGTTTTCTAATGTGAGAAAACGCGGATTATGTTGTTTTATTGCATACTTATTACGCAAGACATCGAGTGCTTTATCATCCAAGTCTGCGAATGTTGCCTCATCACAAATCTGTTCAGAAAAGTCGGGTTCACTTTCCTGCAAAATGGCAAAATAACATTCGTCAGACATAGGTTTGAGTTCTTCACCTACACGCATTAATGCTACATCTTCGAATTTGTAAACTTTTCCTTTGGGGCGATGTGGGACCTCTATAACAAGAACGCGACCTACCTTTGCTTCTTCGTCTTCATAAAGTTCATAAATAAAAGGTCTAATTCCAGTACTCCGATAAATATTTGCCTCAAGAACACCCAGAGCGTTCTCACTTTGCCGAGTTCCGACAATTTTGTGCGGTAACTTATCCTCCATTCCCAAGACTAATGCACCACCACCTTCATTACATAATGCGATAACATAACCTAAAATACACTTACGGCGCGCTGCCGGGTCAATTCGAGTTCCTCCATCATAAGAAAAATCACCACCGTTTGCACGCTTGAACTCAACCCGATCTTCAGACTCCTGGGCTACTTTCAGTTGTTCAATGGTCCATTTCACGTCATTCTCCATACATAGCATTCATAACGGGGCATATGATAGCAAAATTATAACAAACCAAATGAAGGCTTAAGAAGCGGATATCAATAGATTGCCTGTGTTTTCTGACGTTTCGGGATCCGCTAACCACGGAGTTTTTCCTTTTTTGGAGACAATACCCCCCTCAAAAGACCGAAATCCGGGGCATTTGAGGGCATTTTTAGGAAAAGAGAGACCTTTTAGGCCGCGCGCAAAAACGCGCAAGTCTTTGATTTTACAGATAATATGATGTAATAAAAAGATAGGCTGGTGGGCCTGTCATAGAAAAGCGATGGTCGGCCATTGGCGCGGCCGGGGGAAACGTGCGCGAGCCCCCGGCCGAACTTCGCCCCGCCCCGGGCCGGATAAATAAGACCCCGTCTTATTTCACACAAGGCCCCGTCTTATTTCAAACAAGACCCCGTCTTATTTGAATTAAGACGGGGTGTTATTTGTTGCCCCTCAGGCTGAAGCAAATAGGGGCGGCGCGCGCGGTTGGCTTTGTTATACTAAAGGCATGGGTGCCAATCAGCATACACTTGAGACCTTTCGCGCGCATAGCCGAGTGCTGGAAGATGCGCAGGTGGGCGCCTTTGTGGCGTGGTTGCGCGGGGTGAGGCGCGCAAGCCGGCATACCGAAGCGAATTACGTGCGCGATGTGGGGCAATTCTGTACCTTCTTCTGGGGGGAGGAGCCGCCGCCCTTTCGGTGGGGCGAGGTGGTGCGCGCCGATGCCAAGCAGTTTCTCAACCACTACGCGCGAACCGAGGCCAAGGCGACCTCAACCGCGCGGAAGTTAGCCGCCTTGCGCGCCTTCTTTCACTTCCTGGTGGCGGAGGGTGAGTTGCCCAATTCCCCCTTCGCCGGGCTGCGTCCGCCGAAACGCGAGAAGGTGTTGCCGCGGCTCTTAAGCGAGGAGGAGGTCGAGCGCTTTCTGGCCGCACCGCGCGAAGCGCTCCAAGCCGAGGCCGCCGCCGGCGGTCCCACCGATCCGCTTGCGCACTATGCGCTGTTGCGCGACCGCGCGCTCTTCGAGGTGCTTTACTGCACGGGGATGCGCGTGGCGGAGGCGGCGGCGTTGGAAATCCGCCAAGTGGATGCCGCTGCCGCCTCGGTCCGCGTGATAGGCAAGGGGAACAAGGAGCGGCTTTGCCTGTTGGGCCGGCCGGCGCTTCTGGCGTTGGGGGAGATGTTGATGGCCGCGCGCGGGTTGTGGGCTGACGCGCTCGCGCCACAGGGGCGGCTCTTCCGGAACCAGCAGGGTGGGGGGCTCACCACGCGCTCGATTGAGCGCTTTATGAAGCACTGGCTGGCCGTGGCAGGCTTGCCGGCCGACCTCACCCCGCACAAATTGCGCCACTCCTTTGCCACGCACCTCCTCTCGCACGGGGCCGACCTGCGCGCGGTGCAGGAGCTCCTTGGCCACGTCTCCCCGGAGACCACGCAAATTTACACCCACCTGGCCCCCGAGCGCCTGATTGAGACCTACCACGCGGCCCATCCCCGCGGCTGAGTGGAGTCGACAGTGAACAGTCGACAGTCGATAGGCCGCGTGCCGCGACGGGCCGACAGAAGGGGAAAATCGGAAGAGACTGTGACGGCTCAGACGGGATGGACACCTCGAGCGCCAGCACTGTCGACTGTCGACTGACGACTGTCGACTATCCGCTCGCCGAGCGCTTCCAGTGCGCGGTCGATGTCCGCAAGCGTATGCAGCTCAAAGAGGTGGCCGCGGAGGGCGTTGGCGCCGGGGAGGCCCTTGAAGTAGCGGAAGAGGTGGCGGCGGAAGGTGAGAACGGTGGCCGCTTCGGGATCGAGCCGCGAGAAGGCCATTGCGCGGCGGCGGTAGTCGAGCTCAAGGGCGAGGTGGCGGCGGGCCAGGGCAATGGGATCGGGCACCGGGCCGGGCGCGAGGGTGAAGACCGCCGGATTATTGAGGGCGGCGCGGGCGATGAGGAGGGCTTTGACGCCGGTGGTGGCCATCGCTTCGGCGCTGGGGCGGTCGACAATCGAGCCATTGCCGTAGATCGGGAGTGCGGTGCTGGCGACGGCCTCGGCCAGGAGGTCGAGGTGGGTCTGGCCGGCGTGGCCTTGGCTGGTGAAGCGGGCGTGGAAGGTGACCGCCGCCACGCCGCAGTCCTCGGCGATGCGCAGCGTCTCGCGCCAGGTGGGCAGATTTGGGTTGGGTCCTAGGCGCGTCTTAAAGGTGACGGGGAGGCGGACGGCGCGGACAAGGGCGCGGAGGATGCGCGCGAGGCGCGGCAGGTCGTGCAAGAGGGCCGAGCCGGCTCCTTGAGCGGTGATGCGGGGGACGGGACAGCCGGCGTTGAGGTCGATGCCCTCAAAGCGGCCGAGGGCCTCAACGCGGCGGGCGGCCTCGGCGAGGCGCTCGGGCTCGTTGCCATAGAGGTGTGCCCAGACGTGGCGCTCGGCGGGGAAGGTTTCCAGAAGGAAGGCGGTCTTGGGGTTGCCGCGGCAGAGACCCTCGGCGTTGACCATCTCGGTGTAGGTGCGCGCGGCGCCGTGCTCCTGGCAAAGCAGGCGCATGGGCGGGGAGGTGAACTCCGCCATCGGCGCCAGGAAGCAGGGAAGCGGGAAGGAGCCGACAGCTGACAGCGGACAGTCGACAGTGCGCGTGCCGCGACGGGCAAGTTGGGCGGCCGCTGTCATCTGTCCATTGTCAGCTATCATCGCGAGCGGAGCGATCCGTTACCGGCGCTTGAGCCAGCCGAAGGAGGGGCGCTGGGGTTCGGCGGCGGGGGCGGGATCGGGCACAGGGAGGTCGCGGGCCGAGGGCAGGAGGCGCTCAAGTTCTTCAATACGGCGGAGGAGTTGGGCCTGAATGTGGGCGTTCTCGCGGTGCTCCTCCTCGCGGGCGGCACGCTCGCGACCGAGGGCCTGCACCGTCTCGCGGAGCTTCTCATCAAGCTTGAGTGAATCGAGGGTCTGGCGCTGGGCCTGGCCAATCTGGGCGCGCAGTTCGGTTTCGCGGCCTTCGCCGGAGACGAGTTGGCGCTGGAGGGCGCTTTCGCGCTCGCGGGCTTCGGCCAGGGCCTTTTCGAGCTCGGCAATGCGCGAGGGCGCTTCGCGGCGGGGTGGGGGAATGGGGGCGCGCAGATTTGAGGGCAGGGAGACGCGGGCATTGGCGCGCATCTGCTCGGGGGAGTCGCCGGCCAAGCGGCGGATTTCGAGTAGCCGCTCGGAGAGTTGGACGAGGCGGCGGTGCGCTAGGTCGCGCAAGGCTTCAAGGAAGCGGTTCTCCTCCTCCTGGGATTGGCGGAGCCATTCGGTCTCACGCGTGAGGATGGCGAAGAGCGCCTCATCGGGCGGAAGCTCGGCATGGGCATTCTGGGCTGCAGCCTGGGCGGTCTCGAGGGCAGTTTCGAGGGTATGGAGGCGCTGACGGAGTTCGCGTTCGCGGCCGGCAGCGGCTTCGGCGGCCTCTTCGGCGGCGCGCTTGAGGTGGTCGCGCTCCAGGCGCAGTTGCTCATTTTCGGCGGCGAGGGTCTTGGCATCGGGTTCTGCCCCCTCAATGGCCAATTCGCTCTGGCGCGCAGTGGCCTCTTGGCGGAGCTCGGCGATGCGACGATCTTTCATGCGCACCTCCCGCTCCAACAAGGCGAGCTTCTGCCGGGTCTCCTCCAGCTCTTGCGAGAGGGGGTTAGGCGGGGGCAGCTCCAACGGCAGGGGCAGCTCTTCCATCGGCTGCTGCTCGCCGGGATCCTGCGCCAAGTGGGCATCAGGTCCAAAGCGGCCTTCGGCGATAAAGGCCTGTCCGGCCGTTTGCGTCACGGGGCCGTAGGGCGGGTGGCCACTTGAGAGAATGAACCAGCGCATCCCCAACTCGGCAAAGCTCGCCGCGGCCACCCACGTCTCGCCATCGGCGGAAATTTCGCAGCCGGGCTTGATGATGCCGCGCTCGGCCCATTGCACGAGCGTGGCGGTGGGGATGTTGTTGTTGCTAATGCCGCTCTGCGGGTCACGCAGGGCCCAGCGGCGCGTGTCAGGCTCGGCCATTGCCTTACTTCTCCAGGGCGCTCTTGACGGCCTGAGCGGCCTCGTCGCGCACATTGAAGGCCTCATCCTCGGCCTCAATCGTGCGCAGCAGGGAGGCGCGCAGGTGCTCCTTGACGGCGTCAAGCTCCTCTTGGACAGTCATCAGATTGGCCTTGGCAATGAGTAGCTCGCGCTCCCAGCGATCTTTGACGGCCACGAGTTCGGCCTTGAGACGGGCATTTTCGGCCTTGAGTTCAGCGAGGGTGGGTTCCTGTTCCATAGCGGACTCCTTTCGAGTGGGGCGCGTCACGGGGCGCGCAGTTCGGCTTCGTAACGTTCGGCAAGGCGTTCAGCCTGCGGGTCGTGTGTTGCGTCGGCGCAACGGCGGGCCTCACGCGCAGCACCAGCCAGGTCGCCGGCTTCATAGAGGCCATTGATGGCCAGGCGCCAACGGGCCACCGTGTCATCGCGCAAGGCACTCTGGCCCTGCTGCAGGCGGGTCATCAAGAGGTTGTAGCGGGTGCGCTGGGCATCGGGCCAGGTGGCGGGATCTTCCTCGCGCAAGAAGTCGCGGGCAAAGACGGGATTGAGGGCCTCGGCGAGGGCGAGAGCGGCATCGGCACGCTCGGCCGTGCTCCAATCGCTGCGCTGTTCGCCCCAGGCTACAAAGAGCCGCCGAATCTCCCCCTGCGCGGAGCCCTCGGCCAGCGCCAGGCGCAACTCCAGGGTGCGCCGCCAGAGTTCGGCCTGGGGAACGTAGCACCGGTCGGCCTGGGCAATGAGGCTGCGCGTGCGGGCGTAGCGGCCTTGATCGAAGGCCTGTTGGGCGAGGACATGGATCTGCGCATCGCGGGCGACATCCTGCTTCTGAACGCAGGCGGTGCAGAGGGCGAGTGCGGCGAGGGGCAGGGCTAAACGGAGGGCACGAAACATCAGGGACCTCACTTTCTGAGTGCAAGGCGAATCAGTTCCTGGACGGTGGCCTTGGGGTTCTTCTCAAAGGCGGCTTGGACCATTGTGCGGGCGTCGTCGGGTTTGTTCCCTAGGGCAACAAGCGAGAGAATGGCATCGCGTAGCGCGGGTGGGGTCTCGGCCTCGCCACGCTCCTGACCGCGCAGGGCCATCGCCTCCAAGGGGTCAATCTTGTCCTTGAGCTCCACGATGATGCGCTCGGCGGTCTTTTTTCCGACCCCGGAGATGGAGGAGAGGCGGCGGACATCGCCTTCGGCAATCGCGGCGGCCAACTCCCCAGGCGTGAGGCCCGAGAGAACGGCGAGGGCGAGCTTGGGGCCAATTCCGGTGATGCCCAGGAGCGCGCGGAAGAAGGTGCGCTCGCGTGCCGTGGCAAAGCCGAAGAGCAGCTGATCATCCTCGCGCACCAGATGGTGAATTTCCAGGCTCGCCTCTTGGCCAGTGGCCGGCAGACGATCGAAGGTCGAAAGCGGCACCGTGAGCGCATACCCCACGCCGCCGCACTCAAGCACAATCCCCGCCGGCGTCTTTTCCAATACCTGACCACGCAAATGGCAAATGTAACCCATCGTCTGCGCCCTCCCTTACGCTTCGCCCCCGCGCATCCCATACTTGCGGATGAGCCGCTGGAGATAGGCCCGCTCAATCCCCGCGCTCCGGGCCGACTGCGAAATATTCTGCGCATTGCGGGCCAAAAGATCGCTCAAATACTGCCGCTCAAAGGCCTCAATGACGGCAACCTTCACATCTTTGAAGGGCCGATCTGCCGCCACGCTAGCGCCCAATGGCTGTGCCGCCTCGGTCGTTTCCGCCGCCTGCGCGCTCTGCAAAAAGGCCCCCAAATCCGCCGGAATGTGCCCCAAGGCGTGCAACCGCTCGACCATCGTCCGCAGCTCGCGGATATTCCCCGGCCAATCATAGCGCCGCAGGAAGGCCAAGGTCGAGGGCTGCTCCCCCCACGCCAGCAATTCATCGCCCACCTTCAGCCGCTCGGAGAGTGAACGCAACAAGAGCGGAATATCATCGCGTCGCCGTCGCAATGGCGGCATCTCAATAACCACGACCGCGAGCGCCAGGAAGAGCGCGCTTAAGAACTCTCCGCTCCGCGCCAACTCGGGCAACGGGGCCTTGCTCGCGGCGATAAAGCGCACATCCCGGCGTGTCTCCACCGCCCGCAGAAGCAGGGGCTGCGCTTCGGCCGGCAGGCGGTTGAGCGAATCGATAAAGAGCGTTCCGCCACTGGCAAGGTCGAGCGCGCTACGCACCTGCCCATCGCCAAAGAGCTCTCGCCGCGCCCGCTCAAAGGTGTCAAAGCCATTACAATCAAGCACGATGAAGGGCTCGTTGGCGCGGGCGCTCTCGAGGTGAATATCGCGCGCCAGCTCCTCCTTGCCGGTCCCGCTCTCCCCCAAGATGAGCACGGGCTGATCGCACGCCGCGGCCTGTTCGGCCAAGAGAAAGACATGGCGAATCTGCGGCGAACGCCCCACGCTCCGCCCAAACTGCTCGCGCGGACTGACGGTCAGCTCCGGCCGCTCCTTCACCAACGGTACCACCAACCGCGTCCGCCCCAGCTGCACCTCGGTGTTCGGGGCTAGCCGCGCCGAGGAGACCTTGACGCCCTCAATTCCCGTGCCGTTGGTGGAGCCCAAGTCGCGAATCAGCAGCCCGCCGTGGCCGTCAGAGGCAATCTCGCAGTGATGGCGCGAGACGGTGGAATCGGCAATCGAGAGGTCGTTCGAGAGCCCCGAACCAATGGTATAAGGAAGGCGCGCGATAACATACTCTCGCCCCTCCAACGGCCCGGCGGTCACCAACAGGCGTGGTCGCTCCCCCGTGGTCACACTCGGGACCACCGTCGGTAACACAATCGTCTGCTCTTCGTGCTGCATACTTGGGAGTATAGCATAATGGTGCTCGCTAAGCGAGCAGAGGACGAAGGCGTGATGACCGTCCGCGCGTCTGTCCTCTACCTTCTGCCCTATGCCCGCTGCGCATGTAGCGGGCACAGATGTCCGATTGGGCAGCCATCGCACTTCGGGCCGATGGGCTTGCAGCGCGTCTGACCAAAGGAGACAAAGATGGCATTCCAATCCATCCAGAGGCGTTCGGGCAGCAGCTTGCGCAGGGCCATCTCCGTCTCCAGCGGGGTCTTGGTCTTCACTAACCCCAGGCGATTGTTAATGCGGTGGACATGGGTGTCCACGCAAATCGCCGGCAGATGGAAGGCGAGGGCGACCACGAGGTTCGCCGTCTTACGCCCCACGCCCGGCAGCTCCACAAGCTCCTCGACGGTGTGGGGGATGACCCCGCCAAAGCGCTCGCGCAGAACCTTCGGCAGCGCCTTGAGGTGCTGAGCTTTGGCGTGATAGAAGCCCACTGGGAAGATGAGCTCTTCAATCTCCTCAATAGAGAGGCGCTCGAGGGCCTCGGGGTTGGGAGCCACCGGGAAGAGCCGCCCGATAGCCGCTGCGGTCGTCTGGTCCTTCGTCCGCGCCGAGAGCAGGGTCCCCACCAGAATGCGATAGGGATCCTGCGTCTGGGCGGCCACCAAGTCCATAATCGGCGCCTGGACTTCGCCAAAAGCGCGCTTGAGGGCTAGGTGGATTTCGTCGAGGAGCGCCTCGGAGGGGCGCTTAGAAGCCCGCTTCGTTGCAGAGGGCCGAGACATAGAGCGCCTTAATCGTGTGCATCCGGTTTTCGGCCTCATCGAAGACCTTGGAGAAGGGCGCCTCGAAGACCTCATCGGTCACTTCCAGCGCGCCAGTCTCCTTGGAGACCTCGGTATTACGGTCGTGGAAGGCGGGCAGGCAGTGCAGGAAGATCAGCTCGCCGCCGAGGTTTCCGGTGGCTTCGCAGAGGGCCTGGTTGATCTGATAGGGGCGCAGAAGCGCCAGACGCTCGGCCTTCTTATCCTCTTCTCCCATCGAGACCCACACATCGGTGTAGAGCACATTCGCGCCCTTGACCCCGGCCTTGGGATCGGTTTCCACCCGAACCGTGCAACCATTCTTGGCGGCAATGGCGCGCGCCTCCTCCACCAACTCATCCGCCGGGAAGAGTTCGCGCGGGGTGACATTCACAAAGTTGATCCCCGCCTTGGCGCAGCCCATCATCAGCGAGTTGGCCACATTGTTGCGCCCATCGCCCACATAGGCCATCGTCTTGCCGCGCACCTCGCCAAAGGCTTCGCGCATCGTCATCATATCGGCTAGGAACTGCGTGGGGTGGCTCTCGTCAGTGAGGCCATTCCACACCGGCACACCCGAGCGCGCGGCCAGCGTCTCCACCGTGCTCTGCGCAAAACCGCGGAAAAGAATCCCATCAAAGAGCCGCCCAAGCACACGCGCGGAGTCGGCCACCGATTCCTTCACGCCAAAGTGCGTGTCATGCCCCGTGAGGAACTCGGCATTCCCGCCCTCGTCGCGGACCGCAATGGCCGCCGAGTTACGAGTGCGCGTGGAACTCTTCTCGAAGATCAACGCAATATTCCGCCGGCGAAGCAACTCCCCGCGAATCCCTGCGCGGCGACGCGCCTTCAGCGCCATCGCCAGATCCACCATATAATGAAGCTCCGCATCGGAGAGCGAACGGATATTGAGCAACGACCGCCCCAACAGGGCGTGATTCAGTTCGAACATCGTCGGATTCCTTTCAGAAAACGCGCAGTATAGCACAAGTTGTTGCGCGCTGCCGCGTTGCATCGGTGCTGCGCTCGCTCGCGCGAGTTGTATAATCAACCCGAAACTTTTTACCACCGTGCAATTCGTGTGGAAAAAGGGTATAAGGGGAAGAACGGAGTTCGTCCCCTTACCTCCC
>SFJE01000020.1 GCA_004555175.1 Lentisphaeraceae bacterium
TTACCAACACCCGCTGCCTCATAGTCTATCGCTATCCGCGGAAGACTTCAAACTCCGCAGTAAGCCTTCAACGACAACAGACATTACCAACACAAAGGGTTCGCGGTAAGACCGCGACGGAGAGAGGTGCGGCAGAAGCCGTGGCGTAGGCTTTCACAGACCAGGAGTTCATCCATCGCACGGAGTGCGTGCTTTTCCGGCGTGTTTTGCGTTTTCCTGTGGTTTCCCACAAGGCTTATTTCGGCGTGCTTTGTGCTTCTTTGCGTGTCTCTGTGCTTCTTTGCGGTTTTCCCCTGCGTGTATTTCGGCGTGCTTCCCTTTGTGCTCTTTGTGTTCTTTGTGGTTTCCTCCTGCGTCTATTTCGGCGTGCTCGGTGCGTCTTTGTGGTTTGGCAAGGGTGTGCTATACTGTGCGGCTATGAAGCAGCGTGCGAGCGTGCCGGTGGCAGTAACCGGCGGAGATTGTGCCGGGATTGGCCCGGAGATTGCGGCGCGGGCGATGGCCGCGTTTCCTGAGGAGCAGTTTGTTCTCTTCACGAATCGGGCGCTCTTTTGCCGGGCGTGTGCGGCGGCGGGGGTGGCGGTGCCGGCGAATGTGCATTGGCATGAGGTGGCGTTAGGCTGCGCGCCGGAGGCGGTCGTGCCGGGACAGAATCAGGCGGCGACGGGGGAGGTGGCCTATCAGAGTGTGGTGGCGGCGGGGGAGGCGGCATTGCGCGGGGAGGTGCGCGGGGTGGTGACCGCGCCCTTTAGTAAGGCAGCTTTGCACTTGGCCGGGCATACCGATGTGCCGGGGCATACGGAGCTCTTGGCGCGCTTGTGCGGACGCGAGGAGGCGACGATGGCCTTCTTTTCGCCGAAGTTGGTGGTCTCGCTGGTGACCATTCACTGCGCGTTGCGCGAGGTGCCCGAGCGGATTACGCCGGCGCGTCTGGCGCGGGTGCTGCGCGACACGGCCGGGGCGCTCTCGCGTGTGGTGGGTCGGCGGCCGCGGATTGGGGTGATGGCGCTCAATCCGCACGCGGGGGAGGGCGGGGCCTTTGGCGATGAGGAGGCGCGGGTGATTGTCCCGACGATGGCTGCGTGCGCCGATGCGGCCGAGTTCGTGGGACCGTTGGTGCCCGATACCGCGCTCCTCACCGAGGGGCTTGATGGCTTTGTGGCGATGTATCACGATCAGGGGCTGATTCCCTTCAAGGCGGTCGCCTTCCGCGATGGGGTGAATGTCACCCTCGGGTTGCCGATTCTGCGGACGAGTCCCGACCATGGGACGGCCTTCAACTTGGCCTGGCAGGGGCGGGCCTCGGCCGAGAGTATGGTGAGCGCGATTGCGCTCTTGCAGCGGCTTGCGGCGGAGCGGTGCCGTGGCTGAGGCGCGCGACGGCCTCTTTCTGCGCGGCCTCTTGGGGGTGCTCGCCGCCGCCCTGGGGCTCTATGTGGTCTGCGACCTGGCCGGCTGGGTGCCCGCGCGCCTCTCGGTCCAGCAACGTTCGCGCCGCCGCGCCTTCCCAACGCCCATTGGCGAGCGCTACGAGAACTTCGACCCCAACCTCTGCCTAGGCATTGCCATCGGCTCCACGCGCTACCGCCTGAACTATCCCCTCGGCCACGCCATTGTCACCCGGCCGCTCTTTGGCGTGCGCGATTGGGAGATCCCCGAGCGCTTCAATCACGAAGGCCAGAGCTTTGAGGTGACAGCCCTCGACCCCTTTGCCCTGCTCAACGCCCACGATGTGCGTAGCGTCTCCTTGCCCCCGACAATGCGTTGGCTCAATGGCGCGGTGGCCCTGGCTGGCGAGGCGCTTGAGGAGATTTGCCTGCGCCGGCGCGATGGCACCGAGGAGCGCTTCGAGCCACCCTTCACCGCCCTGGCCGTGCGCCCAGACCCCCTCTTCCCCGAACCCGAGATGGAGACCGAACGATGAGAATTGCCGGAGGCCGCTGGCGCGGTCGCGAAGTGTTGATGCCCAAATCCGAGGCCGTGCGCCCCACCCAAAGTCGCGTGCGCGAGGCGGTCTTCGACCTGCTGATGCAGGTGGTCGGCGGCAGTCGCTTCCTCGATCTCTTTGCCGGCTCGGGCGCGATGGGCCTTGAAGCCCTCAGCCGCGGCGCGGACTCGGCCGCCTTCTGGGAGCGCGACCGCGCCGTCTTCGCCACCTTGCAGAAGAACCTCGCCGCCTTCGGGGTCGAGCCCTCCTGCGCCACTCAGCGCGATTCGCTCCTCGCCCTCGGACTTGAGGGTGACGAGCGGACAGCGCGCGTTCCGCGCGACCGGCAACCGGGTGGTCCGGGGACGTCGGCTGCACCTGCACGCCCTTCACTTTCTCCGTCGCGTCAGCGTACTGTCGACTGTCGACTGTCGACTGTCATCTTTCATCCGTCATCTGTCATCTCTTCGTTCTCCATCATCTTCGCCGATCCGCCCTATCGCTGGGCGCAGGAGCACGGGCTTGCGCCATTGGGTCAGGCCCTCTGCGCGCGGGGACTGCTTGCGCCCGGCGGCTTCTTCGTGGCCGAGATGAACCGCACCACCCACCCCGAGGAGATCCCCGGCCTGGAGCTGGTGCGCGATCGGCTCTACGGCACCAGCCGCATCGCCATCTGGCGCCGGCCCGCCGCCGAAGCGCTCCCGGAGGCAGGAGCGCAGGCCCATGATTGAGGATTGGCACTGGCAACTCGCCCACACCCTCGGCGCGCGCGACCTGGGCTTCGACCCCGCCGCGCTCCCCTTCCCTTTCCGCGTCACCCCCTACTACGCCTCCCTCATCCGCTGGGAGGACCCGGCCGACCCCCTCCGCCGCCAGGTCTGCCCCGACCCCCGCGAGCTTGAGCCCGAGCGCGATCCCCGCTTCACGGCCGACCCCTTCGGCGAGACCGGTCCCGCCGCCATTGCCCCGGGCATCAAGCAGCGCTTCCCCGACCGCGTCCTGGCGATGGTCTCCCTCGCCTGCTCCACCTACTGCCGCCACTGCACCCGCCGCGGCCTCCTTGCTTCCGCCCGCGCCGCAACGCTGGAGTCTCTCCTCGCCGTCCTGGCCGAGCGCCCCGGCGTCCGCGAGGTCTTACTCTCGGGTGGCGACCCCCTGCTCCTAGAGGATGACGCCCTCCTGCGCTGGGTCGACGCCCTGGCCGCGCTCCCGCAGCTCGACGCCATTCGCCTCTGCACCCGCACCCCCGTGGTCCTGCCCATGCGCTGGACCGAGACGCTGGTCGCCCGTCTTGCCCGCTCCAAGCGCCTCTGGGTCCAGACCCAGTTCAACCACCCGCGCGAACTCACCCCCCGCGCCATCCAGGCCATCGACCTCCTGGTCGAGCACGGCATCCCCGTCTCCAATCAGTCCGTCCTCCTGCGCGGCGTGAATGACGAGCCCGCCGTGATGGCCGAGCTCTGCGCCAAACTCCAGCGCCACCGCATCCGCCCCTACTACCTCTTTGAGTGCGACCCCATCGCTGGCATTGATCACTTCCGAACCGACCCCGCCGTCGCCCCCGAGCTCCGCGATTACCTCCTGAACCACCTCGGCGGGCTCGCCTGTCCCCGCGTCGTCCGCGACATCCCCCGCGCCCCCCATAAGTGCGACGTCTAACCGAGGGTGGGGGCAACTCGCCCTGCACCTCGGGAGCGCCGTGCGCTCCACCCCAGCCGGTGCGCCCTCCAGGCACGCCGGCTCTCTGTTATCCGTCCTCCGTCCTCCGTCATCTCTCCTCCGTCCTCTGCGAACTTCGCGAGCACGTCCCCCCAATTATTAACAGCACCACTTAATCATTCCGCTCGCCCCGGGGCCGCCTTGCATCCGCCCCGGGTTGACCCTCGATCTGGGCCGGGTTCGCCTCGCATCCGCCCCGGGTTGACCCTCGACCCGGGCCGGGTTCGCCTCGCATCCGGCCCGGGTTGCCCCTCGACCCGGGCCGGGTTCGCCTCGAGGTAGGGGCAGGTTTGTTTTGAGCCCGGGCCGGGTGGCCTGACGGAGCAGGCCACTTCAAAACCTTCGGCGGCTCCGCCGCCCCTTCCCCCTGCGCAGCTCGGCGTGCCTTTCTTTGTGCTCTTTTTGACATAGCTCCTTCGGACTTGTGTTCTTGTTGACATAGCTCCTTCGCTTCGCTCGGACTTGTGGTTGCTAAATCCTGCGTGTATTTCGGCGTGCTTTGTGCTCCTTCGCTTCGCTCGGACTTCACGCTCACCTCTCACAGTCCTCCGTCATCTCTCCTCCGTGCACGCCGTGCACGCTGGCGGCGGCCGCTATTGGCGCGGGTGTGCACTTTTTTTGCACGGTTGTGTGCACGATGCGCGCAAGGGTGCGTTCGGGCGAGGAACCCCGGTCCGAACGCCCCTTACCGGGCGGAGCGGTTTCCGCCGGAGGGGCACACTTCAGGGACAAGAAAGGTATGGTCAGAAATGGCTGATATGATGATTGAGACGACTCCCGCGATCGAGAGCGTGAACTACCGCGTGGTCGAGAACCCCGTGGCGAGTAAGGCGGCCGGCAAGCCGGTCTACACGGGCGTGGTGGAGGTCAAGGAAACCTACAACACCGCCGATGTGGCCAAGCGTATGGTCGCCGAGGGATGCCCGGTGAAGAGCTCCACGGTGCTCCTGGTGCTTAACGAGTTCGCGGACATGCTTGCAAAGCTGACGGCTGAGGGGCGTGCGGTGAATATCAATGGCCTGGTGCGCTTTGCCCCGGCAATCCGCGGAACCTTCGCCTCGGCGGATGCAGCGTGGAATACCACGGAGAATGCGCTCGTGGTCAATGCCATGGCGGGCGCTCGTCTGCGCGTGGCCGCTTCGGGGAGTACGGTGGTCCGCACGGACCGCGCAATGGCGCTGCCGACGCTCGATCGCGTGGTGGACATGACCACCGTCCGCGATGGCGTCATCTCCAGTGAGGGGGCCTTCTTCGTGATGGGCACGAACCTGACCTGGGATGAGCAGGCTGAGGACGAGGGCTTCTTCCTCGATAACGGCGTGAGCGAGGCGCGTTGCGTGGCAACCGAGAGCGTGCAGGATCCGGGCTGTGCCGCCCTGCGTACAACCCTGGTCTTCGAGACCCCCGGCGAGGAACTGCACCTGCTCTTCCGTACGCGTCAGGGTGGCAACACGCTGCGCCAGGTGGACTTCACCAAGCCCCTGGTCACGGCCTAAGCCCCGACGGCTAACGGCAGAACTCCCGAAAGGAGGTGATACAGATGGAAGAGACGCTGATGTCCGTGCTACTCAAGGCGCTGAAGAGCCTGATCAATGGACTCCTGAAGCTGCTTGAATAGCCCAGAGAGAACCCAATCGCGCCCGGAAACGGGCGCGATTTTTTGCAAACGCACGCCGAAACACACGCAAACGGGCAGCCGTCAGTGTTGCGCAGGCAGATCAGCCAGCACATTCCGCTTGCACCCGCCACCGAAAAGGTGCTAACATATCATCGTTATGAGGTCTCTAGCTTCTATCTTCTTGGCGCTCGCCACCCTGTCCGCCCCGCTCGTTTACGGCGAGGGGGACTGGGCTTATACGACATACTATTACTTCTCGCCCTCGAATCCCGTTCGGTATGCCTACGATGCAACCTCGACGGCGAATGTGAGTGTCGGCACGGCACTGGTCACAGGCGAGAACTTCCGGGTGGCATTGGTTCGCGATACGCGCACGGATAAAACGACGGATCCCTTCACGCTTGATGCGGCAGGGAATCTGATTCCTGCTGAAGGGCTGACTGCGGGGCATATGGTGTGGGCCACGAGTTTCTTGGATGATGATAGTGTTGCTCGCGTGACGACGACCCCTGGCGTCCCTGGCGAACCCTCCGGTACGGTGCACCGCTTGCGCTCAACCTATGCAGGCCCAGCATTAGCCGGGGATGATGTGACCGCGAACCGAGAGCCGGCTATCTATGCGTATCTCGTTGTGCTTGATACGCGCTCGGCCGAGGGAACTGCAGATACCTCGGCCACGCGTGTGGCGCGTTATGCGGTGCGTAAGTGCGATCAAGAAGTCACGGAAAGCCCTATCGGCGCCTCTTACATTTTCTCGTTTGGAGTTAAGCTGAACAATGCCACCTACCCGCGCTACGAATTGCCGGGCCTGGAAACAGGCGAGGACGGGAGTTTTGTTAGTGACTCCTGGAAGTCGGTTGCCCAGTTCGCCTCGCTAACGGTTACGAACGAGGATGGATCGCAGACGCCCCTCTCCACGCCTGAGGAGATTGAGGCCTACCTCACCCCGACAGTGACGGGCTTCTCGACAACCGCGCCGGTCGCCGCATCCGCCGTTTCGATCCTGGCCGCCGAAGCCGATAGTCGCGCAGCCTTCTATCTCTCGGCCTCCTCGCCGGACCTCTGCTTCTACGCGCTAGAGACCAAGGAAAGCCTAAATGACGCGGCGTGGAAGCCCTTTAACGAACTGCTCACAGAAAAAGGTGTTGACAACGCAACCCAAAAGGATTACACTCGGTGCCGTATTGATGGGAGAAGCCCATTGACGATTCCAGTGTTCTCGGGCGAAACCGGGCGTTTCTACCGTCTGCGCATGGTCAACCAGTGAAAAGGAGAACGGACATGAAGGCTACATTGGCAATGATTGCTTGCCTCGCGATGGCGGGCTTCCTGACGGCCGCAACGGTCGAGGGGAACAACACGGCTGTGGTGATTCAGAAGGATAAGGTCCAGGCCTCTACAGGGTGGCAATTCCTCTGCGTGCCGGTGGATGGTCTCGCGATTAGTGGTGCCAAGGCTTCCGGTGTGGACATTTCTACCTTTCTGCCGCCGGATTCCTGTAATCCGAATACAGAAGTTTATGTATTGAATGCAGAGGGCACAAAGCCGTCGACGCATACATTTCAGCTTACGAATAATAGGTGGACGGCGGGCTCTGGCACCTCTAATATGGTGGAGTCGAACACCGTGCTGAAGCCTGGTGCCATTCTGTGGGTGCTTGATGGTAACAATGTTCAGGTTCAGCCCGCGGCAGAGGGGGGCGAATCTGCTCCGGCAACGCCTATCACCTTCTGTGGTCAGAGCCGTACGCGTACCGCTCCGGAGCGCCCGAATGTAGCCAAGAAGATGACGGCTATGAAGAACGATAGTGCTACGCCGATTACTTTGTCTAGCGTTATTACCGGTAAGCCGCAAACTGGAGACCAGATTCTCCGCGTGCAGAAGAACGTCAATGACTATCAGCGTTATTGGTATGAGGCGAATCACTGGTGGATTGACGGCGCGGAAGGCTCAACAAAGGCCGATAGTGAAACGATTCAGCCCGGCGAGTCGTTCTACTACTATTCGAAGAAGGCCATTTAACGGCTTTGGCATAGGGTTCAACCCGAAGGGGCTGATACAGTGAGATTCCTATTCCTAGTACTCTCTGCTTGCATCGTCACGACGCTTCACGCCGTGACGGTCGCGTGGACTGTCCCTAACTCTCAGTATGCGTGGTTGCCTCGGGCTAAGTCGGGAGACTTTTTGATTGATACGACTGAGACTGGCGTTGGCATCTACTTTGTCTATACCTCGACACGATTGGATAATGTTAGCACCATTGCGCCGACGAAGGCAGGAACTCAGCCGACCTTGTCTGGAGTTACGGTGGCGGACAAGGCCGTGTTCGCGAACGAGGCGAACGAGAAGGATGGGACTATTGGCGCACGCGCTTCGTTTAGTTCCCTCTCGTTTAGTTCCCTCTCTGAGGGTGAAGTAGACTCTGGTTACTTCTATATGGTCGTTTTCTCCAAAGCGAGTAACGAGAATCTGTACATGGTCGCTGGGGGGCGTCAGTATGTTGCCGACCCAGACGCGAATACAGGTATTTACGAATCGACCGTCTCTGGTACTAAGCCTAGTGGCGCAGATTATGTCGACAACATCGCCATTATTGGCGGCACTTGGACTGCGGCTAAGACTCCCGAGCCGACCACGGTTGCCCTGTTGGCTCTCGGAATTGCAGGTCTAGCGCTTCGTCGAAAAGTATCGTGATTAACCTTTAACAGGAGTTCAAACAAATGAAAAAAGTCTTACTTGCCTTTAGTTTAGGTTTTCTAGCTGTGGTTGCGCAGGCGGTTCAATTGCAGTGGAATACGCCCGTCTCTTCGTGGACCCCGGAGGTCAAGACTGGTGCGCTCATTTACACAACGCAAGATTCGGTGACAACCTCGTTGGCAGATATTGCAGCGTTCGCCAAGGGGACGATCCAAGCGCCTGATGCCACCTTCCAGAATGTCACGAATACCACGAATCCGTTGAGTAGCAAGTGGACGATCTCTGACGGGGTCGACAACTGGGTGAGTGCAACGAGCAATCCGACCACGTCGGGCACTTACTTCTTGGTGCTCTTCGATGCGACGAAGGATAAGTACGCTATCGCTTCGATCGCTGCCTCTGAGACTAAGGGTTATTGGGTCACGGCTACACCGACGGAGACGATGAACTCTCTCTCTATTGCCACTGATAAGTTCTCTGGCACGCTGGTGTCTGAAGTTCCCGAGCCGACGGTGTTGGCGTTGCTGGCGCTGGGGGTTGCGGGCTTGGCGTTGCGGCGTAAGGCGTAACTTCGCCCCGCGCGATTGACGAATGCGCAGGAGCCGGTGTCGGCTTCTGCGCTTTGTTTTGCCCCGTTTGCTGCCTGGTTTATGGGTAAGTCGCCCGCCGCGGGCTGTGGCGCGGCGCGTGTGCCGCAGATGGAGCGTGGTGCCGTGGCCTGCCCCGGAAATGCCGGAGCCCCCCTCACCCCACGAGCCCCGCACGCTGTTTTATTGCACAATCTTTTCCTCTTTTGCACAATTTGGGCATAAAAATGTGCAAAGAGGCTATAGTATTGTGCAAAAGGAGGCGTGCAACCTACACCTCTCGGCCCGTGCGTGTTGTTTTCTCTCAGTTGTAAAGTAAATCGTGAATTGTCTCCGCGGCAGGGTACCTCGCTTCGCTCGGCCTTCGCGGTCGCGCGCTCACGCGGGAGGCCTTGCCCCTGCCCCCATTGGCGGGCCGCCTCCGGAATCTCCGGAATCTCCGGATGATCCGGCCCAGCCTTGTTCGGCCTTCACGCGAGCGACAGCGAGCATCGTGCGTGTTGTTTTCTCTCCCGGTAATCGTTCACGGCCCGCCTTTTTGTTATACTGTGGGCGAAGGAGGCTTCGATGGCACGTATTGAGACGATGAGTTATGACTTCCCAGGGATGCGGAAGGATGGATCGATCTACGTCGATAAGACGCAGGTGATGTATGACTTGATTGCCTCAGCGCCAACGGTGGGCTTCTACTTCATCTCGCGGCCGCGGCGCTTTGGCAAGTCGCTGATGATCTCGACGCTTGATAGCCTCTTCCGTGGCCGCAAGGAGCTCTTTGAGGGGTTGGCTATCTCCAAGACCGATTACGACTGGCCCGTCCACCCGGTCATCCGCTTCGACTTCTCGGGGATCTCGACTGGCTCGTTTGAGCTCTTCCTGAAAGAGTTCGGCGATTCGGTTTTAGAGAGCTTGCAAAATGCGGGCGCAACGGTCGACCCCGCGAAGACGCCTGGCACCAACTTTGGCGCAGCCCTTCGGGAGCTTTCCCAGAAGACTGGGCGCCGTGTGGTGGTGCTGGTGGATGAGTATGACGCGCCCATCGGTCACGCGCTCGACAATCTGGAGCTGGCGCAAGCCATCCGCAAGTCGATGGCGGACTTCTATACCGTCTTAAAGAAGAACATCGATAAGATTCGCTTCTTGATGATGACGGGCGTCTCGAAGTTCTCGCAGGTTTCCATCTTCTCGGCGCTGAACAACATCGAGGATTTGACCCTCGACGCGCGCGCCGCCACGATGCTCGGCTACACCGAAACCGAGCTCGAGACCTACTTCCACGATGAAATGGTCAAGCACGCCCAGGTGATGGGCCTTGACTACGAGGCCTACCGCGCGCAGCTGCGCTTCTGGTACAACGGCTATCACTTCGCGCGTTTCCGTTTGGGGCCTGAGTATGCGGTCTACAATCCCTTCGCGATTGCCAGGACGCTCGCGCGCCAAGAGCCTGTATTTGCGCCCACTTGGTCGACCACTGGCAAACCCTCGATGTTGATGAACTACCTCTCGCGCGAGCAGTTGGTCAAGCAGGATTACGAGAACCTCACGGGTATTACCGAAGACCTGATGGCGGCCGCAGACCTCTCGTCGATTTCCGCTATTGGGCTCCTCTTCCAGGCCGGCTATCTCACCATCAAGGCCTTCCATCCGATGGCGGGCTACACCTTGGGCATCCCCGACGAGGAGATCCGGCGCGACCTGTTGACCCTCGTCACGCAGTCGATTGCCAAGCATCCGGGGAGCGACCCGTGGATGAGTGAGACCATCAACGCCCTTGTCTCCCGCAACTTCCCGAGCTTCTTTGAGCACCTGTCCGCGCTCTACGCCGACCTGCCCTATCACGCCACCGAGGGCTCGCAGGTCACCGAGGCCGCCTACCTGCGTCTGCTCTACCTCCTTATTCGCTCGCGCTTCGACTCCACACAAGTCTGCTTTGAGCGCCAGCAGGCCGGCGCGCGGCCAGACCTGGTGCTGGTCTACTTCGATGCCGTTTTCATCTTCGAACTCAAGGTCAAGCGCGATAGCCAGAGCGATGCGGCGGCGGCCTTGGCGCAAATCCGCGAACGCAACTACGCCGAACCCCTGCGCGCCCACAACCTTCCCCTCTACGCCATTGGCCTCGCCTTCGACCCCAAGACCCACCGCCTGGCCGACTCCGCCGCCGAGGCGCTGTAGCGCACGTTGGGGGAGTGGATGCCGCGATGAAGGAAGCGATTGAGATTTTTTGGCAGAAGACGTGCCGGCTGAATTGGGCGGTGCTGCTCTCAACATGGGTGTTGGCGGGGGCGGGGGTGATGTTTGTGCGCTCGGCGTGTTCCGCGCGTGCAACGGAGGCGTTGCGGCAGCTGTGGGTGGGGCAGTTGGAGTTTGCGGGGTGGGGGGTGCTGCTGATGGGGGTGCTGGCGTATTGGGATTACCGGCGGTGGGCGCGGGTTTCGGGGTGGGTTTATGCGGGGGTGCTGGCGGCGTTGATTTTGGTGTTGGTGCCAGGGCTTGGGGTGGCGCGGATGGGGGCGCGGCGGTGGCTCTTTGGGTTGCAGCCGAGTGAGCCGGCGAAGTTGGCGGTGATTTTGATGCTCTCGTGGGTGCTGAGCCGGTGGGGGGAGCGGATGCGCGGGATGCGGGGGCTCTTGGTGTGCGGGGTGCTGGCGGGGGTGCCGGCGGTGTTGATTTTGGCTGAGCCGGATTTGGGGACGGCGTTGGTGTTGGGGCCGACGGTGCTGGCGATGCTCTTTGTCTCGCGGGTGAGTCCAAAGGTGTTGGGGGTGGGGGTGCTGTTGGTGGCGCTGGCGGTGGGGTATGAACTAACCTTGGTGAAGGTGGCGAAAGCGGAGGGGGTTGATCCGGCGCGATCGGAGCGGTTGATTCGCTGGACGGGACTGCGCGAGCATCAGGTGCGCCGGGTGGAGACCTTCCTTTATCCGATGCGCGACTTGCACGCCAATGGTTATAATGCCTATCAGAGCGAGATTGCCGTGGGCAGCGGGGGGATGTTTGGGAAGGGGTATGGGCGCGGGGTGCAGCATCGGCTGGGGTATCTGCCGCCGGTGGTGAGTATGAATGACTTTATCTTCCCGGTGGTGGCCGAGGAGACGGGCTTTGCCGGGTCGGTGGTGCTGTTGGGGCTTTACCTCTTTGGGATTTTGGTTCCCGGGAGCATTATCGCCCTGCGCTGCCGGGATGATCTGGGGCGGCTGCTGTGCGTGGGGGTGTTAACCTTGCTTTTCTGTCACGTTTTTATTAATATAGGAATGACAGTGCGAATAGTGCCTATAACAGGGCTTCCATTGCCGTTTATCAGTCAAGGCGGAACGTTTATGCTTGTGATGATGGCGTCAATGGGTGTTTTGCAGAGCGTGGCGATCCATGGGCGGATCTCCGAGGCGGTGTTTCGGCACTGACAGAACCCTTTTGCGATAGGACGAATGTATGTTTGGCTGGCTTTTCAAGCGCAAGAGTAAGAAGCGCGAGATTGTCGTTAATGTTGAGAAGCTTGAGACGCGCGTGGCGGTGGTGGAGAATGGGCGCGTGGAGGAGTTTCAGGTGGAGCACCCGATGGAAGAGCGGCTGGTGGGGTGCATCTTCAAGGGCCGGATTCAGAATCTGGAGCACGATTTGCAGGCCGCCTTTGTGGACATCGGCCTGAAGAAGAACGCCTTTCTCCACTATTGGGATATGATTCCCGATGAGGAGGCGGGGTTGGCCGATGAGGAGGATGAGGGGCGCCAGACCTCGCGCCGCCGCCGGATCTCCAACGAAGACATTGCCAAGCGCTTCCCTCCGGGGAGCGAGATTGTGGTGCAGGTGACCAAGGGGCCGATTGGCACGAAGGGGCCGCGCGTGACGGCAAATCTCTCGCTGCCGGGGCGCTACCTGGTGATGATGCCCTCGGCCAAGTCCACCCGTGGCGTTTCGCGCAAGATTGCCGATGCCAAGGAGCGGCTGCGCCTGAAGAAGATCCTGGACCGTCTGCCGTTGCCGCCCGGGGTGGGGATTATCGTGCGGACGGTGGGTGCTGGCGCGAATCAGCGCGCCTTCTGCCGCGACCTGCGCAACATTCTCGATGTGTGGGGCCAGCTGCAGAACAACATCAAGACCCTGCGTGCCCCGGCGTGCGTCTACTCCGAGCCCGACTTGGTTGAGCGCGTGGTGCGCGATTGGCTCACCGAGGATATTGACCGGGTGACGATTGATGACGAAGAGGCCTACAACCGCATTCGCGAGGTGGCCGGGCGGATTTCGCGCCGCGCCCGCCGCGTCATCGAGCTCTACAAGGGGCACCTGCCGATCTTCGACCACTATGGCGTGGAGACGCAGATGGAGGAGGCCTTCCGGCGCAAGGTGAACCTCAAGAGCGGCGGCTATCTGGTCATCGACGAGACCGAGGCGCTCATTGCCGTGGACGTGAACACCGGCCGCCACCGCGGCAAGGGCTCGCAGGAGGAGGCGATCTTGGAGGTGAACCTGGAGGCGGTGGAAGAGGTGGCCCGGCAGATGCGCCTGCGCAATATCGGCGGGCTCGTGGTCATCGACCTCATCGATATGAAGAGCCGCAAGCATCAGAACCAGATCTATAAGGCGATGAAGGCGGCGGTGCGGCGCGACCGGGCGCGCACCAACGTCCTGCCCATCTCGGAGCTGGGGCTGATGGAGATGACGCGCCAGCGCCAGGAGGAGAGCCTCCTTTCGCAGATGTATATCGATTGCCCCTACTGCAAGGGCCACGGCGTCATCAAGAGCCCGCTGGCGCTCTCGGTGGATATTCAGCGGCAGATTGCCGCGGTGATGCGCACACAGCAGGGGATGGGCCAGGGCGAGACGGATTTGCAGATCCTCGTGGCGCCGGCTGTGATGGAGCGCCTGCGCAACGAAGATGAGCAGATGCTCGTGGAGATGCAGAAGCGCTATGCCGGAAAGTTGACCTTCAAGAGCGAGGTGGCGCGTCACCCTGAATCCTTTGCCATCCTCGACAAGAACGGTAAGGTGCTCTACGCCGTCTCCGAAAGTCACGCCGTCTAAGTGCGCGCAGGGAAAGAGCCCCCTATGACGAGAGTTCATCTGTTTCTGAGGCGCCGCCCCTTTGGCGGTCTGCTCGGCCTCTGTGCGTTGGGCGTGCTGTTGCCGGCCTGGTCGCTGGCGGTGGAGCGTGGCGACGTGCGCTCGCTCCTCTCCAAGGCGGACGGTGAGAGCGCTTTGTCCGGCTCGCTCATGCCTACGTTGGACCGCAATTCGGATATTCAGGTCTCGGCCACGCATATGGGGGCCGACCGCGTGAACAACCGCGTTACCCTCGATGAGGCGGTGGTCATTCGCTTCTCCGATATTACCGTGCGTTGCGATCGGGCCACCTACGATGCCACCACGGGCGATGTCCACGCCGAGGGGAACGTCTCGGTCACCTCGGCTGCCGGCGGTAGTTGGTCCGGTGAGCGGCTGGACTTCAACCATCGCACAGGCGCAGGGCTTGTTGGGGCGGGGCTTCTCCGCCTTGGCACCTTCTCGGTCCGGGCCGGGGAGGACCTGGTGCGTGATAACGATGGCATCTTCTACGCCCACGATACCACGCTCTCCACCTGCGCGAATGACGAGGCGCACTGGCACTGGTCGGTCACGGGCGATGCGCGCTATAAGGACCGCGAGTTTGTGGAGATGCGCAACGCCGTGCTCCGCGTCTATGGCATTCCCCTCCTCTGGGCCCCGTACTTCTATCGCGATCTCAACACGCACTACGGTTGGCGCGTGATGCCGGGTTACACCGATAAGTGGGGCGCCTATCTGCGCCTTGGCTATGTCTATCCCCTCGCCGGCAGCGCCGAAACCGGCAGCCTCCTCTATGGCAAGACAATGGCCGATCTGCGCAGCCGCTATGGCGCAGGAATTGGCCAGGAACTCAATTGGACGACCGAAGGCCTCTTTGGCGAAGAGACCCGTCAGCGCGGCCGCCTCTCCCTCTACTACGCCAACTTCCAGGGCGAAGAGGAGCTCGATACCAAGAATTGGCCCGATCCGAATGCCTGGGACCGCCACCGGTGGTCCATCGGCCTAGAAGAGCGCCTTGACTTCTCCCCGCGTGACTTCCTCTCCATCGTGGGCGAGCGGGTGAGCGACCCTGAGTTTCGCTCGGACTACAAGGAGACCTCCCTCTACTCCGTCTCGCAGCCCCGAAGCATCGTCAACTACGAGCATCGCGAGAGCGATTGGACCACCTCCATCGCCGTGATGGCCCCGCTCAACACCTTCTATGCCGGCGTGCGCCGTCTGCCCGAGTGGCGCATTGATTTCCTCCCGCGCAACCTCTTTGGCATCTCCAAGCTCTATTACGAATCGCAGACCGCGATTGGCTACCTCGGTCGCCAGCCCGAGAAGCACGATGGCTCCTGGGGCTATAAGGCCACGTGGGAGCCCGGCCCCTGGGTGAACTACGATACGTGGCGCTTTGATACGCGCCATATCCTGCGCCGCCCCTTCACCCTCACCGAGGGCGTTACGCTCACCCCCCGCCTAGGCTGGCGCGGCACCTACTACTCCGATGCAATGGAGAAGGACGACCTCTTCCGCTCGCTCTTCGAACTGGGGATGACCCTTCAGGCGCGCGCTTGGCGCGACTTTGAGGGCTATCGCCACACCGTTATTCCTTACCTCGATTTCACCTGCGTGCCCGCCTCCCAGGCAGGTGCAGAGGATGTCCCTTACGCCTTTGACCGCCTGGATCAGGAGTTCGAGTGGCGCGACCGCTTTGTCTCCGATGGTCTCACCCCCTCCCACCGCTACACCGGCCTGCGCTTGGGCCTGCGTAACTTCCTCCAAAAGCGCACTGAGAGCGGCCTAAGCGACTATCTTTCGGCCGATCTCTACGGCACCTACGTCTTCCAGACCCAAGATCACTGGCTCCGCTGGCGCGGTCGTAACCGTACAGGGACTCACGTGGCGTATCGCGAGGCCGTCCGCCTCTCTGAAGAGACCGGCTGGCGCCTCCTGGGGCTCGACACCACCTTCACGCCCACCAAGAACCTTCACCTCTCCTCGGACTTCCAGTATGACCCCGAGGAAAACCGCCTCGCCTTCTGGGACATCAACGGCAAGTATCGCCTCTCCTCCACCCTCACGCTCTACGCTGGCTACCTCGTGCGCCACCACGAGCTCTACGATTGCTACTGGAGCGATATGTTGCGCGACCGCATTGTCTATGGCGGCTTTGTCCACCACCTCTGCGACACCATCGATTGGTCTGCCTACGCCCGCTATAATCTGGAATATGGCGACCTTGAGGAGGTCGGCGGCTATGTGCAGTATAACCTCGACTGCATCAGCCTGCGCGTCTCCACCGAATACGACCCCGTTTACACCTCCCTTGACGGCCGCAAACATAGCGCCGACTTCCGTGTTGCCTTCGATGTCTGGCTGCGCGCCTTCCCCAAGACGGAGGAGCCCGACTGGATGTCCTGGGGCAACCTCTCCAATCTCAAAAACCTCCAAGAAGACTAATCCCTCCTTTTGCGCCTGTAGCTCAGTTGGACAGAGCAGCGGCCTTCTAAGCCGCGGGTCGGGGGTTCGAACCCCTCCAGGCGCGCCAGTGTTGGCGGTTGGCAGTTGGCGGCTAGCGGCCATTGGAGCGGCTGGGGGCTCTGGGCCAGGCGCAGCAGCGCGGTGTGCCCCCTGCCCCCCATTGGCGGGCCGCCTCCGGATTATCCGGAATCTCCGGAATTTCCGGATTATCCGGATGATCCGGCCCAGCGCGCCTTCGCTTCGCTCGGCCTTCACGCGCAGCGTGGCGAGTTTTGTGCGGCGAGTTGCGCAAAAGGGGTGAGGCGGTGTATGATATAGGGCGATTTACCTCATGGTAGCGTGCGGCACGTCTGCGTGGTGCAGAAAAGGCGCGCTCGGGTAAAGGAGAGAAGCAGTTTATGTACAAGATGGATACAACCTTGCCCGCCGACGCGGTGGACTTTATCGACGATGCGAAGTTAGAGGCGATGGTTGCCGGGATGCGCGAAGATCCGGCGGCCGTGCGCGCGGTGATTGCCAAGAGCTTGCGCAAGGAGGCGTTGACGGTTGAGGAGACGGCGGTGCTGTTGGGGGCGGAATCGCCGGAACTGGTGGAAGAGATCTTTGAGGCGGCGCGGCGATTGAAGCGCGAGGTGTATGGGAACCGGATCGTCTTCTTTGCGCCGCTCTATGTGGGGAACTACTGCACAAACGATTGCAAGTATTGCGGCTTCCGGCGGTCGCTCACGGGCGCGGTGCGCAAGACGCTCAACGACGAGGAGCTCAAGCAGGAGGTCGAGAGCCTGGAAGATTTGGGCCACAAGCGCCTCATCCTCGTCTATGGCGAGAGCCCGATGTACAACCCCGAGTTTATTGCCCACACCGTGAAGGTGACCTATGGCACCAAGAAGGGGCGTGGCGAGATTCGCCGCGTGAATATCAATGCCGCGCCCCTGGACGAAGCGGGCTTTCGGATTGTGAAGGAAGCGGGCATCGGTACCTATCAGATCTTCCAAGAAACCTATCACAAGCCCACCTACGCGCAGTGGCACCCGGCCGGCACAATGAAGGCCAACTTCCTCTGGCGCCTAAATGCCTTTGACCGCGCCTTCCGCGCCGGCATCGACGATATGGGCCTGGGCGTGCTCTTCGGGCTCTACGACTGGCGTTTCGAGGTGCTGGCGATGGTCACGCACGCGCGCTATTTGCAGGAGAAGTTCGGCGTGGGGCCGCACACCCTCTCCTTCCCGCGCATCAAGCCGGCCGCGGGGCTGGATCTGAAGCTCGAGTGGCAGGTGAGCGACTGGGAGTACAAGCGCTTGGTGGCCATTCTGCGCCTGGCCGTGCCCTACACCGGGCTCATTATGACCGCGCGCGAACCGGCCGAACTGCGCCGCGAAGTGCTCGCCTTCGGTGTCTCGCAAATCGACGCGGGCACCAAGCTCGAGATTGGCGGCTATCAAGAAAAGCGCGAGAAGGACACCCAGACCCTCAACCGCGAGCAGTTCAAGGTGGGCGACACGCGCAGCCTCGATGAGGTTATTGGCGAAATCCTCGACGGCGGCTACATCCCCAGCTTCTGCACCTCCTGCTACCGCCTCGGCCGCACCGGTGAACACTTTATGGAATACGCCATCCCCGGCTTCATCGGCAAGTTCTGCACCCCCAACGCCATCATGACCTTGGCCGAATACTTGCAGGACTACGCCTCGCCCGAAGTCAAGGCTAAGGGCCACGCCGTCATCGAGCGCGAAGTGGCCAAGCTTGAACCCAAGCTGCGCGAAGAAGCCCTCCGCCGCCTCGACCGTATCAAAAACGGCGAGCGCGACCTCTACTTTTAATCAACAAGGACACACTATGGACAACATCCAACGCCTCCTCGCCCTCCAGAACGAAGACAGCCTCCACCGCGCCCTGCAGAACGAACTCAAAGTCCTGCTCCCCAAGCGCCGCGCCGAGGCTAAAGCCCGCCTCCAGGCCGCCCGCGACGCTGTCGAAGTCGCCGTCCAGGAAAATGAGGCCGCCGCCCGCACCTACAATCGCTTCCAGGATGACTACAACCGCCATCGCGACCAGATGCGCCGCGCCGAGCGCAATGCCACCGGCCTGACCAACGCCCGCGCCCTTGAAGCCGTCCAGCGCGAACACGCCGCCGCCCTCGCCGAGGCCAATCGCGCCGCCGCCGAGGCCGATCGCGCCGGCAGTTATGTCACCCCCACCGAGCGCAAGCTCGATGAAGCCCGCGCCTTCGAGGCCCAGGAAGAGGCCGCCGTCCAGGAAATCTACGACGCCATCGACGCGCGCAAGGCCGATGTCGAAGCCAAGGCCGCCGAGGCCAAGGCCCGCTGCGAGGCCGCCGCCACCGAGGTCCCCGCCGACCTCTTGGCCTACTACACCCGCCTCAAACTCACCCGCTGGCCCTGCGTGGTGGAGTACGACCGCAAGCGCAACGTCTGCCCCGGCTGCAACCTCATCCAGCCCCAGTCCGTCACTCAAGCCGTCCTCTCCGCAGAACGCCGCGGCGCCGCCGGCACCGTCCACTGCCCCTCCTGCGGCCGGATTCTGATTTGAGCGGATAGCCGCTCGCTAACCGCTAGCTGCTAGCGGCTAACAGCTCTTTTTGCCGGGGTGGTCAATCGCTCGGGGTACGACCCCGGGAGGAAAGTCCGGACTCCACAGAGCAGGATGGCCGGTTGTAATGACCGGCGGACGCAGGGCAAACCTGCGTGACGGAAAGTGCCACAGAAACAAACCGCCGCCTTCGGGCGGTCAGGGTGAAAAGGTGGGGTAAGAGCCCACCGGCGGCCGCCGAAAGGTGACGTGCAAGGCAAACCCCATCCGGAGCAAGCCCAAATAGGCGGAGAGGCGCTGCTCGCGCCGCCAACGGCCTCACGGCCGCATCCGCGGGTTGGGTGCTTAGTTTAATGATTGACGCCCGCAAGGGAACAGAACTCGGCTTATAGCCCCGGCAAATCTCCTGCCCCGTGCCCCGCACGGGGCTTTTTCTTTAGCCTCGGCCGTGTTGACATAGCTCCTTCGCTATCGCTTCGGACTTCACCGTGTTGGCATAGCGCCTCGCGCGGGGGGCCTTCGGTCGCGCTTACGCGGGGGGCCTTGCCCCCTGCCCCCCATTGGCCGGCCGCCTCCGGAATATCCGGAATCTCCGGAATCTCCGGCTTATCCGGAATCTCCGGCTTATCCGGCCCAGCACCTTGCGCTCGCAAAAAAGGCTTGCGCTTTGGGGCGAAATGGAGTAGCATTTAGGGCAAGTGAGAGAGACGCTCTCTACGAGTAACCCAAGCGAGGACGTTATGAAGAAACTGACTGTGGCCTTAATTGCCTGTTTTTCGATGGTTGCCGGTGTGTTCGCCGCCGAGCAGCAGGGTGCTGAGCAAGCGCCGGAGGCGGCTGATACCTTCCAGCGGACTGAGACGCGTACGATTGAGCCGGTGCCCTTTGCGATTGGGGGCGAGGAGACGATTGATGTCATCGGCCTGCGGCTGAGCGCTTGGAATACCTGCCATGATTTGACGGGTGTGGATTTGGCGATTGGCGGCGAGGCGCAGAATGCCTATGGCTTGCAGTTGGCCCTGTTGCGCAATAAGGTGCGTGACCGCGCGGGTGCGCTGCAGATTGCGCTCTTTGGTGTGAACGAGGCCTTCCACTTGGATGGTGTTCAGCTTGCGCTCCTCTGGAATGACACCTCGGTGATGCGCGGCGCGCAGATCGGCCTGTTGAACACCTCCCACGATATGCGCGGGTTGCAGATTGGCTTGATCAACACCACCAACACGAGCTATGGCTATCAGATTGGCCTGATTAACGTCATCAAGGGCTCGACGGTGCCCTTCTTCCCGATTATCAACTTCCAGCTTGAGGACTAAGTCCTATGGCGGATTGGAAGCAGGAGCTCGAGAATATCTGCTTGAGCGATTCGCAGTCCTCCCGCGCCGAGCGGGAGAATGCGCGTTTCGTGAAGTTCCTGAATGAGGTGGCCACGCCGGCGCTAAATGAGATTGCCGATGAGATGCGGCGCTTGGGGCGGGTGGCGAATGTCCGCGAGGCTCCGGCGTCGACTATTCTGACCATCTATCGGGAGAATGCGAGCGTCGAGGAGATTTGCTACTCGGTGACGCGCCAGTATGTGAGCAATGGCATCTTGCCGCGAGCGAATGCGCGCGTGGTGCGGATGAACTCGCGTACGACCACGCACGACGAGCCCTTCCGTCCGGAGGGCGTTCCCTATACGATTGACGATGTCACCAAGGACGATGTCATTCGCTCCTTCTTGACCTTCTACCGGATGACGAAGGGCCAGTAATGGGCTGGAAAGGTCCGGATCCCTACGCAGGTGCGCGCCCGGAAGCAACGCTGGGCGCCTCTTTTTCGCAGCGGCTCTCGGTTTGGCTAGGGACGGGGCTGGGGATTGGCTTGGTGGCGCCGGGGGCGCCGGGGACCTTTGGGTCGCTCCCGGGGGTGGCGCTGGCGTGTGCCTTTGCCGCGTGGGTGCCGGTGTGGGCGCAGGGGGTGCTGTGTTTGGCGTTGACGCTGCTGGCGGTGCCGATTTGCACAATCTCGGAGCGGACGCTGAAGAAGAAGGATGACGGGCGCATTACGGCCGATGAGTGGTTGCTCTATCCGATTGCCACGATTGGCTTGCCGCTGACGGAGGTTTGGTGGCTGATCCCGGTCACCTTTGTGACCATCCGCGTGCTGGATATTCTTAAGTTGCCGCCGGCGCGTCAGGTGCAGTATCTGCCGGAGGGGTGGGGCATTGTGGCCGACGACTTTGTTTCGCAACTCTATGCCTTGGCGGTGAACTGGGGGATTTGGTGGTGGCTCTGCCGCTGAGAGGGTTGCTTGCCGGGGTGCTGGCGATTGCGCTTGGGGTGGGGCCCGCGCAAGCCAAGACGACCGCGAGTGCCCCGGCGCGGGCGGCGGTCTTGGAATTGACGGGGCAAAAGGCCACGCAGGCGCCGGACATTCTCTTTTTGGCGCCGCGGCTGACCGAGGGGGTGAAGGTCTATCGTTCGGCCTTGAAGACGCTGTGGGATGCGGGGACAACGTTGGAGCACACGGCGCTCTCCACCGAGGAGTTTTGCGCCAAGGGGCCGCTGCCGGTGTTGAAGGCGGCGGGTTATCGGTTACTCTCTGTGCAGGATTTGACGTGGCGCGAGGCGTGCGCGCAGATTGATGCGTTGTTGTCGTTGCGCCAGGAGCTGCGCCAGGAGGATGCGATTGCGCCGGCGCCCTTGTGCATTGTCTTGGTGGAGGAAGCCACCGCCGCGGAGTTGAAGGAGACCCTGCCGCAGTTGATTGCGCGCGATGCGTTGATCTTTCTGGCGCCTCAGGAGCGAACGCTTCCGCTGACGCTCTTCTGGCAGGATGTCATTTGGCCGGCGCATACGGTGGTCCAGCCCATTGCGTTGGATCATTGGGTGCCGACGCTTGCGGAGATGGTTGGCTTGCCCCTGCCGGCGGAGGTCGCCGAAGCCTCCATCTTGCCGATGCTCACAGGCGTGGGTTATCAGCAGCCCCTGGAGCGCGCCGCGCAGGCCAGAACGCCCAAGTCCCAACAGCTTGACGCCAAACCCAGCACCATGCTTTGCCTCTTTCGCGTTTTGCCCGAACGGTGCCCGTGGGTGCCGGATTATACGCGCACGCGGGCCGACCTCAAGCCCACGGAGCGCGCCTTCTTTTCGGCGGCATTGCCCTTGCCGGCGCAGGCGGCACGACTGCTTGAACCGGTCGAGAAGCCCCAGGGCATCTACCTGCGCACGCAACAGAAGTCCCTAGCGCTGCAACTGCCCGCGCGCGTCTCGTGCGTGATTCGGGTGAATGGGTTGCCGGTGGTGTCGCGTTGGGAGCCGGCGGAGGATGACCTGTGGCGCTTTGAGAATCCCGAGGCGCTGCCAATTGAACTCTTCCTGCTGCTCCCGCCGGGCTTTGACCCGAAGCTCGCCATCCCTTGCGCCAAGCCCTAAGCCCCGGCCGCTCCTGCGCGGGGGGCCTTGCCCCCGGTTGTGCGCTCACGCGGGGGGGGGGGGCTGCCCTCCATTGGCGGGCCGCCTCCGGGTTATCCGGAATCTCCGGATTATCCGGAAACTCCGGAAACTCCGGCGCCAGCGCGGCGCGGCCTTCACGCGAGCGAGCTTAGCCAGCGTATTCCGCTTGCCCAATAGATGGGGCTGTGGTATTATGAGAGCGTTTCAAGGTTGGGCCTTGATGGTATTGCGTAAGGAACAAACGGATGTACGAGAATGAGAAGCGCGAGAACGAGGTGATTATCCGCAATGGGTGGTTGCTGATTTTGGTACCGTTGGTGCTGGGGATTGGTGGGGGGTGCGTGTTGTGCCCGGTGGCCGGATTGCCGTGGGTGGCCGTGGCGTGGCTGGCGCTGTGTGTGGTCTTCGCCCTCTTTATGACATGGTTCTTCCGCAACCCCAAGCGCGTGCCGCCGGCGGGCGAGGAGAACATCGTCTCGGGCGCGGAGGGCACGGTGCGCTCGGTGCAGTATGTGACGGAAGATGACGGATCGCCGGCGAGCGCGGTGGTCAAGGAGTTTTTCCCGGGGCAGCGCGCGGTGCGCATTTCCACCTTCCTCTCGCCGCTGCATGTCCACGTGAACCGCCTTTCGATCGGCGGCACGGTGAAGTTGTGCGAGTATCGCCACGGCAAGCATCTGCTGACGATGGATGAGCGCTCGAGCCTCTACAATCAGCACTCGGTGGTGTTGGTGGAGGATGCCGACGGGCTGCGCTGCCTGCACAAGCAGATTACTGGGCCGGTGGTGCGGCGCGTGATCTTCTGGCTCGAGCAGGGGCAGCCGGTCAAGCGCGGCGGCATCCTGGGAATGATGAAGTTCGGGAGCCGGATGGATATTTGGCTGCCGGCCGACCGCGTGACGGTGTGCGTGAACCCGGGTGACCCGGTGCGCGCGGGCGAAACGGTGATTGCCAAGCGTAAGTAAGGGCAGAAGGAGGCCGCGATGCGCAAGATTCTCCATATCAAGAAGCCCTCGATGCAGGCGAACAAGGTGGTGTGCGTCAATGCCATTACCTCTGGCGCGCTGCTCTGCGGGTTGATGAGTATCCTCTTTTCCGCTTCCGGGAACTTCTACCTGGGAGCGTTGCTCATTTTGGGCGCGATGATCCTCGATGGGATTGACGGCACCACCGCCCGTCTGCTCAAGGCCGAGACGCTCTTCGGCGCGGAGTTTGACACCTTTGTGGACATTACGGCCTTCGGCATCGCCCCGGCGATGTTGGTTTACTTCTACCTCTTCCACGACTTTGGTTCGGCGCTGACCCAGGCGTCAATTCATCCCTTGGGGGCGCTGATTGCCTTGGCGATTGTCCTCTCCGGGGCCATTCGCCTGGCGCGCTTCAAGGTGGTGGATGAAGACCACGGGATGAGCGGCTACACGGGGATGCCCATCACCGTCAACGCCCTCTGCCTGGCGGGGATCGTCCTCTTCATTGAGGCGTGGAAGGCCGAGAAAGGGTGGGGCGCGGCCCATCCGCTGCCGGCGTGGGTGACGCTCCAGGATGGCGGGTGGCTCTCCTGGCTGATGTATATCAACTGCGTCATCTGCCTCTTCCTGCAGGTTTCGCCCTTCAAGTATCCCAAGCCGACGAATACGCCTGTGGGCCAGCTGATTGGCATTCTCGCCTTTGTGGGGCTCTTCATCCACCCGAAGACCGCGGTCATCAGCTGCTGCTACCTGGTGCCCGTCACGCTCTTCTACATCTATGTGGCCCCCTTTTGGTACACCGTGAAGCGCCGTTGGCAGGAAAAGCGCGCGGCGTAAGCTTGTGTTGATTAGTTAAGTTGCTTGTTGCATGAACGTTACAGAGAAGATTTTCCGCGCCCACCTCGTTGATGGAAATCCCGTTGTCGGGAACGAGGTGGCGATTCGTATTGATCAGACCCTCACCCAGGATGCCACCGGCACGATGGCCTATCTCCAGTTTGAGAGCATGGGCATCGACCGCGTGAAGACCGAGCTCTCGGTGAGCTATGTGGACCACAACACCGTGCAGATCGGCTTTGAGAATGCCGATGACCACGATTATCTGCAGTCGGTGGCGCGGAAGTATGGCATCGTCTATTCCAAGCCTGGAAACGGCATCTGCCATCAGCTCCACCTCGAGCGCTTTGGCAAGCCGGGCAAGACGTTGATTGGCTCGGATTCGCACACGCCCACCGGCGGTGGCATCGGGATGATTGCCATTGGCGCCGGCGGCATTGATGTGGCCGTTGCAATGGGTGGCGGCGCCTACAATATCGCTTGGCCCAAGGTGGTGGGCATTCGCCTGACCGGGCAGCTCAACCCCGGGGTCTCGGCCAAGGATGTCATCCTCGCCGTGCTGCGCCGCTTCGGCTCGAAGGGCAATGTCGGCAAGGTCTTTGAGTACACCGGCCCGGCCCTAGCCACGCTCGATGTGCCCAGCCGCGCCACCATCACCAACATGGGCGCCGAGCTCGGCGTGACCACCTCGGTCTTCCCCTCCGATGCCATCACCAAGGCCTTCCTCGAAGCCCAGGGCCGCGGCGGCGATTGGGTCGAGCTCCTGCCCGATGACCCGGCCTCCGATTACGACGAAACCTGGGAGCTCGACCTCTCGACCCTCGAGCCGCTGGCCGCCGCCCCGCACAATCCCGGCAACGTCGAGACCATCGCCGAGCACCTCGGCCAGAAGGTCAACCAGATTATGATCGGCTCGTGCACCAACTCCTCTTACCGCGACATCAAGACCGTGGCGCTCCTGCTCAAGGGCAAGCAGGTCCACCCCGATGTGGAAGTGGGCATTGCCTGCGGCTCAAAGCAGGTGGTGCGGATGTTGGCCGACGAAGGGCTCCTGGGCGAACTCATCGCCTCGGGCTGCCGCATCCTCGAAAATGCCTGCGGCTTCTGCATCGGCGCGCACATGAGCCCCTCGACCAACGCCGTCTGCCTGCGCACGAGCAACCGCAACTTCGAGGGCCGCTCGGGCACGCAGTCGGCCAAGGTCTACCTGGTCTCCCCCGAGACCGCCGCCGCCTCGGCCCTCGCCGGCGCCTTCGCCGACGCCCGCACGCTCGCGGTGCCCGCCGTGCCGATGCCCAAGGCCTTCACGATTGATGATGGCATGTTCCTCTATCGCGAGAGCGCCGGAACAGGCGTGCCGGGCACCGAAATCCTCCGCGGCCCGAACATTGGCCAGGTGCCGCCCGGTCAGCCGATGGCCGAAGCCCTCGCCGGCGTGGCCACCATCAAGGTGGGCGACAAGATCACCACCGACCACATTATGCCCGCTGGCGCGCGCCTCAAGTTCCGCTCCAATATCCCCGAATACGCCAAGTACGTCTTCGAGCACACCGACCCGGCCTTCTACGCCAACGCCTCGGCCAATCGCGATGCCGGCAAGGCCAATGTCATCATCGCCGGCGAAAGCTACGGCCAGGGCTCCTCGCGCGAGCACGCCGCCCTCTGCCCGATGTACCTGGGCGTCAAGGCCGTCATTGCCAAGAGCATCGAGCGCATCCACCGCGCCAACCTCATCAACTTTGGCATCGTCCCCTTCGTCTTCGCCAATCCGGCCGATTACGACCGCGTGGCCCAGGGCGACGAACTGGCCATCGACGGCCTGCGCGAGGCCATCCTCGGCTCGGGCAAGGCCACCGTTAAAAACCTTTCCAATAACACCACATTTGACGTGACGACCGACCTGTCGCCCCGCCAGAAACGCTTGCTCTTGGCCGGTGGCCTCCTCGCCGCCGTCGCCCAAGGCCAAGCCTAAAGGAGCGCGCACGATGAGCGACGCAGACAACACCGAGAAGCTCAGCTTCGACTTTGCCCCCGATTGGGCCCGCAAGTCCGCTGACGAATACGCCAGCCGCTACCAAGGCAAGAACTACGATGAACGCACCGGCCGCGAAGAGCGCCCCGCACGGGACTTCGGCGACCGGCGTGACCGTCGCGAGCGGCCCGCCCGCCGAGAGGGCGAGCGCGGTGGGCGTCCCTTCCGCCGTGAACGCCCCGAAGGTGAGCCCCGGAGCGAGCGCCCCTTCCGCCGCGAGCGGCCCGAGGGGAGTGAGCGCCCTGAGCGTGGCGAGCGCCGGAGCTTCCAGCGCCGCGAGCCGGTCAAGCCGTTGAACGCCGAGATCCGCATCCTGCCCAACCAGAAGAGCCTGGGCTCGATCATCAAGACGCTGCAGGGCACACACGTGGCCTACCCGGTCAAGAAGTTCGTCTCGATGTTCCTGGAAAACCCGCAGGCGTGCCTGGTGCGCCTGGAGGCCAAGCCCGATACCGAGGTCACCTTCTGGACGTGCAAGAAGTGCGGCTTGGTGGCGTTGAGCGAGGCCGAGATTGCCCAGCACCTCCTCGCTAGCCATCTGGAAGACTTCTTCGATGTCGCCCAAGAGCCGTGCGAGGCCCCCTCGGGCACCTTCTCGCGCGTGGCCAAGTGCACCCTCACCGGCGAGTGGGTCGGCGCCCCGAACCACCACAGCTACCGCCACCGCGTGGCCGAGCTCGCCGCCAAGGTCGGCATGGCCGAGCGCGACTACCTGCGCACCCTCGAAACGCACACCGAGCCTGAGGCCATCGAAGCCTGGAAGCAGTCGGTGACCACCCAGACGGTCTACCGCCTGAAGGCCGCCGAAACGCCGGCTCCGGCCGCCCCGGCCGAGGGCGAGGAGGCCCCCGCAGAGCCCGCCGAGGACACGCGCGAGCGCTACTCCCGCGACCAGGCCGAGGCCATCTTCCGCCGCGACCTGCTGCCCACGCTCATTGGCCAGGCCAAGCACGTCTGCCTGCCGGTCTCCCTGGCGCAGACCTCGCCCTCGCTGCCGCTGCGCATCCTCCTCAAGTACACCTTGCGCGATGAGCAGAACTATCCGCGCTCGCTCTTCTTTGCCCTGCGCGGCGCCTTCCGCCACCACAAGTTCACCCTCTTCCGCGGGAATGACGCGCGCGGGCCGGAGTTCGTGGCCAACACCACCCTCACGCCCTTCACCACCGAGCACGCCGTGGCCGAAATCAAGGCGGCCATCGACTACGTCTCGGCCCACCCGCTCTGCACGCGCCACGACCTGTTGACCGCGCTCACGGCCTCTCTCCCTGAGCTCGAGCTCAACACCATCGCCCGCCAGATTGCCTTCCTCTTCCAGCGCGGCCACATCGTGGAATACTACAATGGCGTGCTCGCCCTGCCCGAGGCCAACCCCAAGTTCTGCAAGCTCCCCGAGGAGATGAAGCGCGAGCGCGAGGCCGCCAAGGCCGCTAAGCCCGAAGCCGCCAAGCCGGCTGAAGCGCCGGCTGGGCCCGCTGCTGAAACTCCGGCCGAGCCCGCGCCCGAGGCTCCGGCTGAACAGCCGGCCGCGCCCGAAGCGCCGGCCCCCGAGGTTGCTGCCGAACCCGCCCCTGAAGTCAAGCCGGAGGAAGCCCATGAAGCTGAGTGAAGTCGTCCAAGCCGTCAACGGCACCTGTGAGGCCGATGGCGCCATTGAGATCCGCGCGATGGCGAGCCTGCTGGAAGCGCGCGAGGGGGACATCTCCTTCCTCGCCAACCAGAAGTACGCGCCGCAGATGAAGGAAACGAAGGCCTCGGCCGTGCTCGTGGCGCAGGATTACGCCGGCGAGACCGCCGCCGCGCTCATCCGCGTGGAAGATCCGAACAAGGCCTTTGCCTCCCTCGCGCCCATCTTCGGCCCCAAGCCGGTGGTGCGCGAGCCGGGCATCCACGCCACGGCCGTCATTGGCGAGGGCGTCACCCTGGGCAAGGATGTCTACATCGGCCCCTACACGGTCATTGAAGAGGGCTCGACCATCGGCGATGGCACCATCATCGATGGCATGGTCTTCATTGCCCAGCACGTGCAGATTGGCAAGCAGTGCCACCTCTACCCGCAGGTCAACATCCGCGAATCGTGCATCTTGGGCGACCGCGTCATTCTCCACGCTGGCGTCAAGATCGGCACCGATGGCTACGGCTACACCGTCGAAATTGGCGCGCAGGGCCCGGTCATCAACAAGGTCCCGCAGATTGGCATCGTCGAGATTGGCAACGATGTCGAAATTGGCTCGAACACCTGCGTCGACCGCGCCCGCTTCGGCCGGACCCGCGTGGGCGACTGCGTCAAGATCGATAACCTCGTGCAGATTGGCCACAACGTCCAGATTGCGCCCTTCGTCGGCATCATTGCCCAGGCGGGCATTGCTGGCAGCGCCAAGATTGAAACCGGCGCGCTCATCTGGTCGCAGGCCGGCATCTCCGGGCACCTCACCGTCCACGAACGCGCCCAGGTGGCCCCGCAGGCCGGCGTCAAGGAAGACGTCCCCGAGGGCGAATACGTGGCCGGCACCCCCGCCATTCCCAAGCGGAAGTTCGCCGAGACGCTCCTCTTCCCGCGCTTGATTGAAAAGCTCAAGAAGAAGGTGGCCGACCTAGAGGCGAAGGTGAAGGCGCTCGAAGCGCGCTAGTCATGCTCCTCGATCGGCTCCAAGATCGTTTCATCGTCATCTATTCTCCGAAGCGACTGACCTTTCTTCGGAATGCCCTAAGCGTTGCACTCCTCCTTGCGTGGATTGCAGCGCTTTTCTTGTAAGGAGGTGCACCTATGGCCTTCTCGTATCTCTCGGCTGGAGAATCGCACGGCCCCTGCCTCACCGTCATCGTCGAAGGCGTCCCTGCCGGACTCCCGCTCGATGAAGCGCCCCTCGCCGCCGACCTCGCTCGCCGCCAACTCAAGGCCGGCGCCGGCGGCCGAATGGCCATCGAAACCGACCGCGCCCGCATCCTCTCGGGCGTGATGGCCGGCAAGACCACCGGCGCGCCCATCGCCCTCTCCATCCCCAACAAGGACTTCGCCGCCTGGCAGGGCCGCGCCGTCCCGGCCTACACCACCGCCCGCCCCGGCCACGCCGACCTTGCCGCCTGCGTCAAATACGGCTTTGACGACATCCGCTGCGCCCTCGAACGCTCCAGCGCCCGCGAGACCGCCTGCCGCGTGGCCGTCGGCGCCATTGCCCGCGCCTTCCTCGGCCACTTTGGCATCCGCGCCGGCGCCTACATCGCCTCCCTCGGCACCGTCCGCGAAGTTCCCGTGTCGCCGGCCGAAGCCCTCGCCTTTGCCGCCACCTCCCCGGTTCGCGCCCCCAATCAATCGCAGGCCGATGCCTACGCCAACGCCATCCACCTCGCCGGCGTCAAGGGCGAGACCCTTGGCGGGGTCATCGCCTGCCAGGTCGATGGCCTGCCCATCGGCCTAGGCTCCTACGTCACCCCCGAGCGCCGCCTCGATGCCCGCCTCGCCGCCGCCGTGATGAGCGTCAATGCCATCAAGGGCGTTGAGTTCGCCGAAGCCTTCGCCAACACCGAGCGCCTCGGCAGCGCCCTGCACGACCCCATCACCCGCGATGCCGCCGGCCACGTCTGCCGCCCCACCAACCGCGCGGGCGGCCTTGAGGCGGGCATGACCACCGGCCAGCCCCTCCTCATCCGCGCGGCGATGAAGCCCATTCCCACCACCCTCACCCCCCAGCGCTCGCTCGACTTCGCCACCGGCCAACCCGCCGAAACCACCTACGAGCGCTCCGACACCTGCCCCGTCCCCCGCGCCTGCGTCGTCATCGAGAGCGTCATCCTCATCGAACTCGCCGCCGCCCTCATCGAGAAACTCGGCGGCGACTCCCTCCCCGAAATGCTCGCGCGCTACGCCGCCCTCCCCACGGCCGACACCCTGCACCTCTCCCCCGAGCCCAAGCTCTTCTGGCCCGAAAGGCCCGGCCTATGAGTGGCTCACCCGCCCTCTTCGACGCCCACCTCCACCTCCGCGACGCGCGCATCCTCCCCTTCCACTCCCGCTACGTCAAGGACGCGCTCGATGGCGGAGTCACCGCCTGTATCGACTGCGCCAGTCGCCCCGAGGAGTGGGCCATGGAGGTCTCCTCCTCCCTCGCCGCCACCACCGCCTACGGCCTCCACCCCTGGTACGCCGCCGTCTCGGTCCCCAACTGGCTCGAACGCCTCGAATGCGCCCTCGCCGTCGACCCCAATGCCCCCGTCGGTGAAATCGGGCTCGACGGCATCCGCCGCGTCCACGATGGCGGCACCGCCCAGCGCGCAGCCCTAACCGCCCAACTCGACCTCGCCGTCCGCCTCGGCCGTCCAGTCATTCTCCACGGCGCGCGCGCCTGGTCCTTCCTTTTCCGCTTCCTCGAACCCTGGGCCGAGCGCATCTGCGCCTGGCAACTCCACGGCATCAGCTTCTCGCACGAGTTGCTCGCCCTCCCCTTCTTCAAACGCGCGAATGTCTGGTTTAGCGTCGGCGGCGGCATCCTCAAACCCGCTGCGCGCCTCCTCCCAGAACTCCTCCCCCACCTCCCCCTCAACCGCCTCCTCGTCGAGACCGATTCCCCCGATCGCTTCCCCATCGGCGGCGACCCCCTCGTCCTCGGTCAACACCAACTGCTCTACAATCAGCCCGGCAACCTCTCCTGCGTCCTCCGCGCCATCGCCACCCTCCGCGCAATCCCCTACAACGAACTCGCCGAGCAAACCTCCCAAAACGCCCGAGACTTCCTGGGCGCTCGCTGCGCTCGCGGATGACAGCGGACAGATAACAGCTGACAGCGGACAGCAATGCTCGCTACGCTCGCAGTCGACAGTCGACAGTCGACAGGGCTCGCTGACGCGAGCGGAGGACAGAGGGGGGAGAAGTCCGAAGCGATAGCGAAGGAGCTATGTCAACACAGATGACGGAGGGGGAAGACCGCAGGGCTGCTCGCCCTGCACCCCGGGAGCGTGGGACGCTCCACCCCAGCCGAAGCGCCCTGCGGGCACTTCGGCTCTCTGTTATCTGTCCGCTGTTAGCTGTCCGCCCGCCGCGCGCGTGGTGGCTACTCGCCCCCACACCCCTCGGGAGCGCAGTGCGCTCCACCCCGGCCGGTGCGCCCTGCGGGCACGCCGGCTCTCTGTCCTCCGTCCTCCGTCATCTGTCATCCGCGAGCGCAGCGAGCGGCTAACAGCTTTCCCGTCTATCGCCTATCGAAAAAGTGACCCGGCCCGGGTCGAACGAATAAGACCCCGTCTTATTGGCAATAAGGCCCCGTCTTATTAGCAACAAGACCCCGTCTTATTAGCAACAAGGCCCCGTCTTATTAATTCGGCCCCGCCCGAGCCAAACTATTAGAGGGCGCGGGGCGCACCCGCGCCCCTCGCTGTCCGCTGGGCGCCCCGCGCCCGCCTCGAGGTAGGCCCGGGTTCGCCTCGAGGTAGGCCCGAGATTCACCTCTCACCTCTCACGCGAGCGCAGCGAGCACCGCTGTCTGCTGTCCGCTGCGAGCGCAGCGAGCTAAAACTTTTCGCTTGCTCGGGGGGGGGTAAAAAATGTATACTTAACATCGTGACTGGGGAAAGGTGGCCTTTCTCCGGCCTCAGTCTATCAGGAAAGGAAGTTGGAATTATGAGAGGAATAACAAGCACCTTGGCTGTGAGCGCAGCCGCACTGCTCCTGGCTTTGCCGGGAAGAGCCGTCGACGCGCCGACGCCGGATCTGTCGTTTTCATTCACCAATAGCACCGCGCCATCGATTGGCTCACTCTCGTGGCAGTGGAATAATCCAGACAATGCCGTTTATGTCGACTCCCTGCGCACGGAGTCGGACGGCAATCCCTCCAAGGCGGTGACGATTAACGGTGATTGCCACCCGGGCGTGGGCTACAACTGGCCGGCGGAGTTCTCGGTGATGTCCTACATTAAGGTGACGGACGCGCCGGACAAGGGCACGGTCGTCTCCTTTGGCAATAACTGCTTTCTCTTGAAGCAGAACGCCACGACGATGCGTTTTGGCACGGCCGGTACCTATGTGGATGCGACGGCGGCGGATCTCTCGACCGGGTGGCACTTGGTGGTGGCCAAGCGCACGGCCTCGGGCCTCTCGATTCAGATTGACGACGGTACGGCGGTGACCGGCCGCACGGCCATTGAGGTCGGCGGCGGCTTCCAGATTGGCACGCGCTGGACCGGGCCCAGCGATGATGGAACTGCCATTCAGGCCACGAACCTCTACATCGACGAGTTGGCCATCTACAACAGCGTGCTGACGGAGGAGCAGGTGGCGGCCCTTGTGGAGGCCTATCCTGCAGCGGTGCCCCCGACCTACACTGCCGACCTCTCGACCTCGGCGGAGACGACGGTCAATTATAGTGCGTTGACCTGGGATGTGGGCAGCGCGCCGGGCGCAAACGCCAGGGTCATTATCAAGACCCCGGCTGCCGGAATTACCATTACGATGGACCAGGCCTCGAGCGCGTTCGCTCTCCTGACCGTTCAGGGCTCAGGCAAGTTGACGCTTGTGCCTGGCTCCGGCCTCACCGGCACGGCGCTGTCGACGAACGAGCTGGTCGTAGAGACGGATGTGGACGTCTCGGCCATTACGTCTTCCCTGGGCTCGGTCACGGTGGCGGCGGATAAGACCCTGACCACAGGCGCGAATACCACCATGACGGGCGTGCCCACCGGTTCTGCCACCTCAAAGATCAAGGTGGTCGGGAGCGACCTCACGGCGATCCCCAACAATGTCTTGGCGATGACCGGCATCGTGGAGATTGAGCCTACGATTACCCTCTCGGGGGACGCCGCCAAGCTCTCCTTTAATACTGCGCAGACCCTCACCTACTCGGCGAATGTGAATGCCCCGCGCCTCGTGGTGGGCGACTCAGGCTCCGCGAACGCCACGATTACGCAAGTTGGCGGCACCATCACCCTCTCGAGCACGGCGACCGCTTGTAATAGCACAACGGCTTCGGCCATCCTCCTCGGCCACTGGAATACGACCACCACCTACAACTTGCAGGCCGGCACGCTCTCGGCCCCTGGTGGCGCGCTTTGCTTGGGGTGGGACGGCACGACCACGCTGAATGTGGGTGCGGCAACGGGTAATGCCGCGTTGGTGGATGTGTACGCGCTCAAGAGTGGCGATCGGTACAACACCGCCTCTGTTACGATCAATCCCACGGGCACCTTGCAGGTCGGCGAGGGTGGCATCGGGCTCGGTTCGCACAGCGCCAAGTCGATGACCCTCGCGGGCGGCACGCTGCTCGCCACGGCCACGACTTCGGCCAATATTGCGCACGCCAATGGCCTCAATGTGACGGCGGCTTCGACGATTGCCGCGGCACCGAGCGCCACGTTGACGATTAACAAGGTCTCCGGCTCTGGCAACCTCACCCTCGGCACGGCCGAGCAGACCGGCTCGGTGGTCATCTCCGACGTGAGCGCCTACACCGGCACCGCGACCGCCTCCGCCGGCACGCTCGACCTGCACAGCGCCAGGTTCGGCGGGACCCTGCCCACCTTTGCGGTGGCGCGCGGTGCCACCCTCATCCTCCCGGCGGGCAAGGAGGGTGCGATTGCCGTGCCCGATGGGGCCACGCTCACGCTCGTCCTCTCTTCGACGCAGCGCGTCTCGGGTTATGCCACCACGGTGACCTCGGGCAAGGTGACCTTCAAGAAGGAGGGCAGCGATGGCGCGCTCGTTGAAATCACCGATGATGATGGCACTATCGAGAATGGCACCTTCACCCCCAGCCTCAACACCTGGACCGCGAAGACGGCCGAGGAGGGCGGCTCCTACACCTGGAGCAACGCCGACAACTGGTCGAAGAAGAGGGTTCCCGCAGCAGGCGACTCGGTCAAGATCTCCGTCCCGGCGGAGGGGACAACCCTCACCCTCGGCTCGGCGGTGACGGTGGCCAATGTCAGCATTGCTGGTGAAGGCACGCTGACGCTCGCGGGCGAGGCCCTGACGGTCTCGGACACCGTGGTGGTCTCCGCCAACACCACGGCTGTTAAGGATAAGTTCTTGGCTGGTGCCATTCAGATTGATGATGGTAAGGCCTTGACCGTCTCCACAGATACCGCCATCGCGAATGTCGACCAGTTTGACGCGAACAATGCATTGGCCCTGCCCGCACTCACCGGCACCGGCACGCTTATCAAGGAGGGCACGGGAGTCCTCGGCCTCTTCAATCGCTCGGCCGAGCCCACTATCCAGGTCAAGGCCGGCACGCTTCATGTCCGCTCGAACCCGACCACGGCGATGAAGCTCGCTGTAGAGGATGGCGCAACCGTCAACTTCACCGCGTGGTCGACCTCCTTTACAAATAGCCTCAACACCTTCGCGCTAAAGGGCGGTAGCTCCTTCATTCTGGGCAACGGCCTAAACGCGAACTCGCCGCAGTCTATCGCTGGCGCAATGACCATCGCGGCGGCGACCGATGAGAAGCCGGCGAAGATCTACGGCTCGGCTTTTGGTCCAGTCACGCTTAATATGCCCATCAGCGGCACCGGCACGGTCGAGTTCGCCGATGGCGGGACCTTCCCTGGTAATAGCACCTTCGCCTGTGACCAGCTCGTTACCGTCTCTGGTGTCATCTCCGGCGGCATCAAGGTTAAGGTCACCGACCAACCCAATGTGGTCGTCTTCTCCGGTGCCAACGACTACTCCGGCGGCACCGACATCGCCGCAGGCTCGACGCTGCAAGTGGGTAACGCCACAGCACTCTCGACCTCGGGCACCATCTCCGGCGCGGGGATCATCAATGTGCCTGGCGTACTACCTTCGTTGGCGAGCGAGCGCTCGCGCTTCGCCGACACTTGGACTGGCCGAGTGAAGATTTCGGGTACTAATAAGGGGGCGATCCCGATTGGCAATTATGGTCCAACGGTCGAGTTCGCCGGCGCTTCCGGGTACTTAGATCCTCCGCGCGGTATCATTTTCAAGCAGAATATTATTCTCTCGGGGAATGGCTGGACGAGCCAAAATGGCAATGAAGGGAAGACCTTTATCTTCCAGGGCACCCTCTCGGGCGATGGTCTGCTAAAAATCACGAGTAAGCCGGATAACGGTCACTTCTATAAGTTTGAAGGCGATGTCTCCGGCTTTACTGGCCCGGTGACGGTGGAAAATAACCATGTTATCTTCTTCGCCAACGGTGCTAGCGATTCGATTACCTTCACTGAGAATAAGGGCAAGATTGTCATCAATAAGCCGGTCACCGTTGGCGGCACTTGGACGGCCAATAACGGGATCGAAGTGAAGGCGAATGGCTCGCTTTCTGGCACGGGCACAATCGCTTCGGCGCTGACCTTCAATAATGGGGCCACGCTCGATGTGACCAATGGCGCGTTGACGGCGCAGGCTGTGACGATTGCCGAAGGGGCGACGGTGACGGTGACCGGGGCGACGGCTTCGACGACGACCATTCTCACCTGCTCGAGCCCGGCGGCTGTGGCGGCCAAGCTTACCGGCGCGCCGGCGGGCTACAAGTTCGCGGCGACGGAGACGGCCGTGGTTTTGGCGAAGGCCGGCAACTACACGGTTGGCGGTCAGGCGTACGAGACGCTCGAGAAGGCGTTGGCGGCGATTGCCAAGGAGCCACACCATTCCGGCACGATTGTGATTGATGCCGGTGCACCAGATGAGATTACGCTCACCAAGCAGATCCTGTTGGACGATGCCTCGGCCTATATCGGTATTGATCTCGGCGGCAAGACGCTGAAGGTTAATTCGGCTTCGAAGGATGAGGCGGTCTTCTCCAAGACGCCGACGAAGTCTGGCGCGACGTCCTCTGGTGCCATCTGGGTGCGGCAGGGTTCGCTGACCCTCTATAATGGCACGATTGAGACGACGGGCCGCGTGGTGACTGTGGGCGCGTATAACACGAGTGGTAAGAAGGTGTTGGATGATGATACGGCTTCGCTCCTCCTGCCGGTTGTTGCCGACAAGACGGTTGCGACGTTGAAGTCCACCGGCGAGTTTGGCGTGGTGGCCTTTGAGGGGGCACATATCGTCACTTCGGGTAACATCTCGACGACGGCTGCGGATTGCTGCGCCATTAGCGGGAACGGCTTGAAGTACAATACCGCTCACATCACCATTGAGGGCGGCGAGATCACCAGCGCGAAGGATATTGCCATCTATAACCCGCAATATGGCTCGCTCACGATTACGGGCGGCACCATCACCGGTAAGACGGCTGTCTACGTGAAGGGTGGCGACTTCTCGGTGGGCGATGGAGCCCAGGAAGCGCAGACCACGATCAGTGGTGGCACGCTCATCGGTAATGGCGACAAGGTGGCCTACACGCCTTACGGCAACGGTGCCTACGCGACCGGCGACGCGCTGGTGATTGATAATGACAATCGCTATGCGCCGTTGACGGTCACCATCACTGGCGGGCAGTTCTTCTCTGAGAATGCGGAGCCGATTGCCTCCTACAGCAATGTCTCCACCGATGTCCTCACGGGCTTTGTCTCCGGCGGCAAGTTTAACAAGGCGATTGCTGGCTCGCTCTGCGCGGACGGCAAGTGCTGCGTGAAGGCGTATCCGCTGGATGGCTTCGCACCGTGGGCCATTGTTGACCTGCCGGCGATCTCCGGTGGTGAGTCGGGCGAAGTGGTGATTACTACGCCCGAGGCCAAGGATGTCATTGGCAAGATTATTGCCGCCGATACCTCCTTGCCGACGTCGGTTGAGGTTATTGCCGGGACGAAGTCTGGCGCGGCGCTGCCGCCGGCTGAGGTGGCTGATGCCCTCGCCATCTTCGGCTCCTCGGTGACCACCACCGCGAACGAAGGCTCCAAGCTCACCATCACCGTCTCCTACGACTTCGGTATCTCGGAGGTCTACCAGGATGGCAGCAACATCGTGGTGAAGGCCAAGGTCCAGAAGAGCAACGAGACCAACGAGACCAACGCGACCGTGGCAACCATCAGCAATGGGGTCACGCTCACCCTCGTTGATGGCGATGGCGTGCCGCTCGAGGGCGGCGTGAAGACCCTCAACGCGGCTACCCAGGAGGTCGACTTCTCCATCCCGGTGGAGAAGATCGCTGGCAAGACCTTCAAGGTGAAGGCCACGAAGTAATTCCCTGCGCGCGGCGTTTACCCGTCGCGCGCCCCCTTTCCTCATTCCTAATATATACCGGACCCTGCGGCAAAACGCCGCAGGGTTTTTTGTACCCACAAGCACCGAGCACACCACATTTTTTTAACCACAAAGAACACAAAGGTCACAAAGGGTTGTGGAGGCCTTGTCGCGCCGAAATAGGCCTTGTGGATTAGCAACCACAAGTCCGAGCGAAGCGAAGGAGCTATGTCAACAAGAACACTTTTCCGGCGTGTTTTGCGTTTTCCTGTGGTTTCCCACAAGGCCTATTTCGGCGTGTTCCCCTTTGTGCTCTTTGTGTTCTTTGTGGTTTCCCCCTGCGTGTATTTCGGCGTTTTTTGCGTTTTCCTGTGGTTTCCTCCTGCGTGTATTTCGGTGTGCTTCTCTTTGTGCCCTTTGTGTTCTTTGTGGTTGCTAAAAACACGTGGTGTGACAAGGTCGCCTTTGTGGTTTCCCACAAGGCCTATTTCGGCGTGCTTCCCTTTGTGCCCTTGTTGACATAGCTCCTTCGCTTCGCTCGGACTTGTGTTCTTTGTGGTTGCTAAATCCTGCGGTGTTTCGAGTACGTAAAAAGTGCTTGCTTTTTGGGGTGGGATTGTGCCATAATGTGCGCACTTCTTTACGGAGAGGTGGCCGAGTGGTCGAAGGCGCAAGACTGGAAATCTTGTGTACTCTTTATGGGTACCGTGGGTTCAAATCCCACCCTCTCCGCCAGTTAAAGAGGTTGAGAAGGAAGGCTGCCGAAGGGCGGCCTTTTCTTGTTTTATGAGCGTATGGAGGCAGCGGCGATGAATTGGTTGATTGCGGTGTTGGTGTTGTGCGCGATTACGTGCATTCCGGCGTTGGAGTTGCGCGCGTCGATTCCGGTGGGCTTTTTTGCGTTGGGGCCGATGTGCGAGCGCCTGGCGGGGGCGTTGGGGGTGGAGTGGACGGGGGTGGAGATGAGTCCGTGGCTGGTGGCGGGGGTGTGCGTGGCGGCGAACGTGGTGCTGGGGGTGGTGGTCTTTGAGGTGCTGCTGCCGTGTCTGCGGCTGATGCGGCGGTGGGGGTGGTTTGAGCGGCGGGTGTGGCCAATCTTCGAGAAGCGGCAGGAGAAGTTGCGCCCGGCGGTGGAGAAGTATGGCGAGTGGGGGTTGGCGGTCTTTATCGGGGTGCCGTTGCCAGGGACGGGGGCGGTGACGGGGGCAATTGGGGCCTTTTTGTTGGGGTTTGACCGCAAGCGCTTCTATTTGGCGAATGTGGCGGGGGTGTTGCTGGCGGGGATTTGCGTGACGGCGCTGTGCTTCTTGATTCTGAATGGGGCGGTGGCGGAGGATTCGCTCCTGCGCCGGCTCTTCCTAAAGCAGCTGTAGCGCTGCGCGCGGCCGGTCAGAACGGGCAACGCGGCCTCTCAGCCCGCGTCCGCCACCTCACGCGAGCACCTTGCGCTCACCCCGCGTTTCGTGCGCCCTACGGCGCGCGAGACGCGGATGTGCTACAATCTGCGCGTTTTTTGTTTGTTGTTGAGCAAAGGAACGACAGAAGATGAAGGATTCGAAGGCGGATTTCGCCGCGATGTTGGCGGCCAGTGGCTTGAACTATCGGCGCGGGTTTAATCCCGGCGAAGAGGTGACGGCCCGGGTGGTCTCGACGAAGGGGCACTATGTGGTGCTGGATGTGGGGGCGAAGGACGAAGGGGTGGTGGATAAGGAGGAGTTTATCCTGGAGGATGGCACGCTGCGGGCCCAGGAGGGCGAGCGCGTGAAGGTGTGGTTTGTGGGGATGCGGCAGGGGAACTTGACCTTTACCGCGCGTAATAAGGCCACCGGGCGCGGCGATGCGGCCATCGCGCAGGCCTACGCCGCCGGCACGCCGATCGACGGTCTGGTCAAGGCCGAGACCAAGGGCGGCTATGAGATCGACCTGGCTGGTCAGCGCGCCTTTTGTCCCTACTCGCAGATGGAGCGCTTCCGGACGAAGGAGCCGGCCGAGTTTGTGGGCACCAAGCAGACCTTCCTGATTACCGAGTATGGCGAGGATGAGCGGGGGATGAACCTGCTGGTCTCGCGGCGGGCGCTGCTGGAGCGCGAGCAGAAGGCGGCGCGCGAGGCGCTCTTCGCCGAACTCGCTGAGGGGCAGACGCGCGAGGGGACGGTGACGCGCATCGTCGACTTCGGCGTCTTTGTGGACCTGGGCGGGGCCGAGGGGCTGGTGCCCAAGCGCGAGCTCTCGTGGGAGCGCGACGCAAAGGCCGAGGAGTTGGTCAAGCCCGGGGACAAGGTGGAGGTGCTGGTGCAGCATGTGGACGCGGTGACCGAGCGGATTTCGCTCTCGCTGCGGGCGTTGCGGCAGAATCCCTGGGAGGCCTTTGCCGCGCAGTATCGCGTGGGCGATGTGCTGAACGCGAAGATTGTGCGCATTGCCACCTTCGGGGCCTTCGCGCAGGTGGCGCCGGGGGTCGATGGGCTCCTCTCCAATGGGCGCCTGGCCGCGTTGGCGAAGGGCAAGCGGATCGCCTCGGCGCACGAGGTGGTCGAGGAGGGGCAGCTGCTCGAGGTGCGGATTGAATCGATTGACCTCGAGGCGCACAAGATTGCCCTCAAGCCGGTGACGGCCGAGGAGCCGGTGGCCAAGGACGCCGCCCCGGAGAATGATCCGGAGGCCGACGCGCGTGAGTGGCTCCGCGCCAACCGCGCCAAGCAGGCCAATTTTGGCAACAACCCCTTCGCGAACCTCTCGCTGTAAAGGGGGATGACAGATGACAGAGGACAGAGGACAGGGCGCGTTCCGCGACGGATCGGCCGGGGGCCTCTCTGTCAAGGCTCATCCGTCATCTGTCCTCCGCGAGCGGAGCGAGCGTTTGCCGGTTAACCTCTACTTCACGGCGCAGGGGCGGACGGCGCTGCGCTACTGGCGCGCCGATGGCAGCGTGGCCGAGCGGCAGGTCTCCTCGCCGGCGGCTCTGCTCTGCCAGGAGGCGGATCCCGAGGCCGTGGTTTCGCCACGCGTGCTGGAGAGCGCCGAGGCGGTGCTCTTTGCCGCCTTCCGCGAGTTGCCGCTCTGCCCGCAGGGCGCGTGGGCGCTGGACGCGGCGGGCGGCTTCTCGCCGCTCTACCGCGAGGCCTTTGCCGCGCTGCTGCGGATGGTGCGCCTGGCGCCGAGCGAACGTTGGTGCCGGCGGGGCGAGCCGGGCTGGTTCCTCCAGTTTGGCCTGCGCGAAGCCGACGGCAGCTACACGATGGGCGCCTTTGTGCTCCCGTGCGGGAAGCCGGCGGTGCTGACCTTCCGCGCGGCAGACCTGATTGAAGCGTTACCGGGCGCGCAGCCCTTCGCCACGATGGATGTGCTCTCGGCGGCCGATGGCCTCGCTGAACAGCGCGACGAGGCGGTGGGCTGGGATGCGCGCATCCGCCTGCCGATTGCCGATCGCGGCGCAGCCCTCGTGCGCCTGCTGCCGCGGAGTTAAGGCCGCGAGGACGCGGCCTGGCAGAACGGGCTGCGACGTGTTGACATAGCTCCTTCGCTTCGCTCGGACTTTACCTCTCACTTCTCATCTCTCACCTCTCACTTCTCTCTTCTCTCCTATGATTGAGATAGCAATTCAGATTCTGGGCATTTTTGCAATGATTGGCGTGGGGGTGGTGGCCACGCGGCGGCAGTGGTTCGCCGAGGACTTCTCCACGCAGCTCTCGAAATTGCTCCTGCAGGTCTTCTATCCCTCGCTGCTCTATTCGGCGATTCTGCGCAACTATACGCTTGCGAAGATTGCCGAGAACTGGCTGCTGCCGGCTGGGGCGGTGGGGATTATGGTGGTGGGCTGGGCGGTGGGGTGGGTGGCCAAGCGCACCATCGCGCGCCACTTCCGCGCGCCAACGCGCCGCGCCTTCCACTTCACCTGCACGATGAATAACTACTCCTTCCTGCCGATTATGATTATCGCCGGGACGGCCTTGGGCGAGCAGGGGGTGGCGATGGTTGCGCTCACCACGATTGGGTCGGACACGATGATGTGGACCCTGGGCTTTCGCACCTTCACGGGGCAGAAGCTCAAGTTGCGGACCTTGCCCTCGCTCCTGTTGCGTCCGCCGATTGCCGCCCTCGCCGCCGCCGTGCTCACCCTGGCCGTGTTGCACCCCTTCGGGGTCGACTCGGCGGACCTGATGGCCTGCCTGCCCACGCGCGTGGCCTTGGAGACGCTCTATAAGTATCTCGGCGGGGCGACCATCCCCGCGAGCGCGATTGTCTGCGGAATGCGCCTGGGGCAACTGAAGCTGAGCGGACTCTTTACGCCGCTGCAGATCGCCGTCACGCTACTGCGGATGGTGGTTATCCCGGCGATCATCCTGGTGCTGCTCTCCGTGCTGCCGCTCGAGCCGGCGGAGCGGATGGTCTTTGGGGTGATTGCGTTGATGCCCGGGGCAATGGTGGGCGTGTCGATGGCCGAGGTCTATGGCGGGGATATTCCCTTCGTCTCGGCGATGATCCTCAACACCCACGCACTCTGCATCCTCACCGTGCCCATCGGCCTGTGGCTGCTGGGCTGTTGAGAGATAAGCTGACAGCTGACAGCTGACAGCAAACAGCGAAGCTCGCTGCGCTCGCAGAGGGTAGATGACGGATGACAGATGACGGATAATAGCGGACCGCTGTCTGCTGTCTGCTGTCCGCTGTCTGCTCCTCTCCCATCTAACTTATGCTACAATGCGCGGCAGTGGGAACGGAAGGATGCAAGATGAAGTCGATACGGATATTGCCCTCGCTGTTGGCGGCGGACCTTGCGCGTCTGGGCGATGAGATTGCCCGGGTGGGCGCCTCGGGTGCGGACGCGTTGCACCTGGATGTGATGGATGGCCACTTCGTGCCGAATCTCTCCTTCTCCCCCGATGTCTCGGCCCTCTGCCGGAAGGTGCTCGGGCCCGAGCGCGAAATCAACACCCACTTGATGATCACCAACCCCGAGGCCTACGCCGCGCGCTTCGTGGAGAAGGGATCGAGCACCATTCAGTTCCACTTGGAGCTGCGCGACCGCGTGGACGTGCGCGCCCTGGCCGCCGAAATCCACGCTCGCGGCGCCCGCGTGGGGCTGGTCCTGAACCCCGACACCCCCGCCGAGGTGGCCTTCCCCTACCTGGAGTGCACCGACGAAGTGCTCTGCATGACCGTCTTCCCCGGTTATGGCGGTCAGGCCTTCATCGAAAGCGTGCTGCCCAAGATCGCCGCGCTGCGCGCCAAGGCCCCGGCGCTGGAGCTGATGGTCGATGGCGGGGTCAACTTTGAGACGGCCGAGCGCGCCGCCGCTGCCGGGGCCAACGCCTTCGTGGCCGGTTCCTTCCTCTTCAAACAGGCGGATATGGGCGCGGCGGTGCGCGAGATGCGCGCGCGGTGCGCCCAGGCCGCAGCAAGCCGCTAGCCCAATGGCCGCAAACGACGCCGCCAAACAGCTTGGGCGTTGGCCCGTGGGCGCGCTCCTCTGGAAGTATTCCCTCCCGGCCATCGCGGGGATGCTGGTGATGGCGCTCTACAATGTGGTCGACCGCCTCTATGTGGGCCGCTGCGTGGGGGCCGATGGGCTGGCCGGGCTGGCGCTGACCTTCCCGGCCACGATGGTGATGCTCGCGTGCGGTCTGCTCATCGGCGTGGGCACGGCCTCGCGTATCTCGATTGCGATGGGGCAGGGCAAGCGCACTATTGCGCAGTGCTACTTGGGCCAGGCCGTGGCCATCTACCTCTTCCTCTCGCTGGTGGTCTACCCCCTCTGCGCGCTCTTCTCGGGCGAGATTATGGCGGCCATTGGCGGCACCCCGGCCACGGTTCCGGCCGCGGCGGCCTATATGCGCATCTACTTTGGTGGCGCGCTGGCGCAGTATCTGGGCTTTGGCCTCAACCACACCCTTCGCGCCCAAGGCCACCCCACCAAGGCCCTGATGACGATGCTCATCGGCGCAGTGGCCAATATCCTCCTCGACCCCTTCTTTATCTTCGACGAAGTGCCCCTAGGCTTCTGCACCCTCCCGGCGATGAACCTGGGCATCCCCGGCGCGGCCATCGCCACGGTCATCTCGCAGACCATCTCGGCCGTCTGGGTGATGAGCCACTTCCTGAGCCCCTCGGCTACGCTGCGTCTCAAGTTCGGCTTCATCAAGGTCTACCCCGCGCTCCTGCGCCAAGTCATCCTCCTAGGGCTGCCGCCCTTCGCCCTCAACCTCGTGGGCAGTGCCGTCAACGCCCTCTACAACATCCTCTTCCGCACCCACGCCCCCGATGAGGCCACCGCCGGACGCGAAATTGCCGCCATTGGCATCGTGATGACCGTCCAGATGCTCATCTGCATGCCCGTCCTCGGCGTGGCGCAGGGGATGCAACCCATCCTCGGCTTCAACTACGGCGCGCGGCAGTTCGACCGCGTCCGCCGCACCTTCAACCTCGCCGCGCTCTGGGGTGGGAGCTACATTGCCCTCTGCTCGGGGCTGGTCATGCTCCTGCGTGTGCCCATCTTCCGCCTCTTCTGCCGCGAGGAGATGGCCCCCGACCTCCTCGTCCACGGCCCCACCGAGATGCTCATCTTCTTCTGTGGCTTCACCTTCGTGGGCTACGCCATCCTCGTGGGCCAATACTTCCAGAGCATCGGCCGCGGCACCATCAGCCTGGTGATGAGCCTCTCGCGCCAGTGCTTCCTCCTCGTGCCGATGATGCTCGCCTTCCCGCTCGTCCTCGGGCCCATTGGCGTCTGGTGGGCCGCACCGGTCTCCGACGTCCTCTCGGTCCTTATCGCCCTCGCCTTCCACCTCCGCGAACGTCGTGCCAACGCGCGCCTCCTTGCCGCCTAAGCCTATGCCCCACATCCTCCTCGGCGCCCTAATTGGCGACCTCTGCGGCTCGCCCTACGAGTTCGCCCCCGAACGCAACCCCGCGCGCATCGACCTCGCCCGCCCAGACCGCCGCTTCACCGACGACACCGTCCTCACCCTCGCCATCGCCAAGGCCCTCCTCGAGCGCCGCCCCTACCACGCCACGCTCCTCGAGCTCGCCCTCGCCCATCCCGCCGCCGGCTACGGCCCCCGCTTCCGCGCCCTCTGGCTCGAGCAGCGCCGCCCAGAGCCCTACGGCAGCCTTGGCAATGGCGCGGCTATGCGCGTCTCCCCCATCGCCTGGGCCCACAATACCCTCCCCGACCTCCTGCGCGAAGCCGAAGCCTCTGCCGCCTGCTCCCACAACACCCCCGAGGCCATCGCCTCCGCCCAAGCCACCGCCCTGGCCATCTTCCTCGCCCGCAAAGGCCAAGACCAAGACGAAATCCGCGCCGAACTCGAAGCCCGCTTCGCCTACACCTTCCCCGACTCCCTCGAAGAACTCCGCGCCCAAGCCGCTCAAGCCGGCTTCGACGCCACCTACCGCGCCGTCCCCCACGCCATCGCCACCTTCCTCCTCACTGACTCCTTCGACGACTGCCTCCGCCAGGCCATCGCCCTCGGCTGCGATGCCGACACCCAGGCCGCCATCGCCTGCGCCATCGCCGAAGCCTACTACGGCCTCGATGACGCTCGCCTCCCCGACCTCCGCCGCCACCTCACCCCCGACCTCCTGCGCATCCTCGATGCCTTCTCCGTCCGCTACGGCCAATAAGCCCGGCGCCCTCCCTCCGCTTTTTCAATTTCAAACACAGAAAGGAACGCACACCCATGAACAAGTCCATCCTCCTCGCCCTCCTCGCCCTCCTCGCCCTTGGTCTGGTGGTCGCCCCCGGTTGCAAAACCAACTATCCTGTCCTGGAGCCAACCGCCGCTATCACCCTCCCCAACGCCTCCATCGATGCCATTCACGATCGCATCGTTTCGGTCATCAAGTCCACCCACTGGTCCATCATCAACGATGAACCCGGCGCGCTCACCATCCGCCTCAGCCGCGGCAATGGCCCCCGCTCGGTTACCGCCAAGATCGCTTACACCGCCACCAACTACACCATCACCCTCGTCGATGCCGTGGAGATGGATTACGACCCCGAGGCCAAGACCATCTCCCGCAAGTACAACCAGTGGATCCGCAACCTCGATTTGCGTATCTCCCGCGCGCTTTAAGAACGGGAACGCCCCCGGAATCTCCGGAATTCCCGGACTATCCGGCCCAGCGCGCCTCGGCCTTCTCCGTTTACGCGAGCGATAGCGAGCACCTTGCGGCGTTTTCTGCTTGCACCAAGGGGTTGGGCGTGCTACACTATACGCAACTAGAAGTTGACAGAGCCGTGGCGAGATACAGGTCTTTCCGCGCAGAGAAAGGAGCCGAGAATGGTTCGCAAACCGATGATGTTGTTGGCCCTGGGCTTGGTGCTCGGTGCGCCGGTGGTCTATGCCCAAGAAGCCGAAGCCAAGCCGGTGCGCTTTGAGGCCTTGGTCAAGGTGGGCGAGTTGGCGGTTGCGGGCGAGGGCGCCGGCGTGATGGTGCTCAAGCCCGGCGCGGAAGCGGCCGTTCCCGTGGTGCCTTACAAGGCCTATCCCTATGGAACGGTCTTTACGGTGACCGAGGGGACGAAGGTGCGCGTCAACTTTGAGCCGTTTACCTATGTGGCCGTGCGCGGTCCGGCGAAGTTCTGCCCGAAGAGCAATGACGATTGGTCGGCCGTGACTGTGGCGGTGGACTACGGCGAGTGCAATGTGGCGGTGGATGACCGCGTATTGCCGGGTCAGTTCCAGGTGGTGACGCCGTTGGGGACCTTTGCTTCGCTGGTTGGCCGTTCGCGTTTGCGGATGGATCAGGTGGCCCCGGGTGCGGAGCTGAGCGAAGAGAACTTCTCCTTCCGCCTGCTCTCGGGCACGGCGAGCTTCCAGGGTAAGCACTTCTCTGCCCCGGAGTTGACGCAGACCAATGCGTTTATCGGTGCCGAAACTTCCGATGCGTTGACGGAAGTGACCGGGCGTGTGGGCGAAGTGAAGCTCGACCTGCCCTCTGGCGCCGGCAAGACCACCACCTTCCCCCTGCAGCCCGGTTCGACGGTCAAAATCACCCGCGCCAAGGCCCGCGCCTCGGATAACTGGACGGTCTCGGTGCTCACGCTCTATAACAATGGCAAGGCGAAGAACTACTTTGCCTATGTCGAGAACCGCGGCGAAGGCTTCCGCACCGGCGAACTCTTTGAAGAGGTCTTTGCCGAAGAAGAGGAAGGCGAGGAGCTGGGTGAAGCGGGCGCGGACGATGCTGCCGGCGCTGCCTCGGATGACTTTGGCGACTTTGACGACGGCGACCTGCTCTAATCCGAGCCGGCTGGACGTCTTTTCTCACACAACACACACGACTGATTATGTTCATCTACCACTTCTCCCGCCTGATTAAGAGCAAGTTGATTTGGGGCCTGTTGGCCCTGCTGATGGTCTTCGCCTTCGTGGTGGCCGATTCCTGCCGGAGCGCCGCGCCCAACGCCAATGTGGCCGGCTTTTTGGATGGTAATGCGGTGACCTACCAGGAGAGCGAAAGCGCTGCCAAGACCCTCTCCATCCTCTCGGAATATGCCTACTTCCTGCCGCCGAGCGCGCAGATCTTCGGCGCGCTGATGCGCACCGATCCGGGCGAGAGCGACGAGGCGGCCCAGGCGCGCCGTCAGGCGGTGTGGAAGTTGCTTGCCGTGCGTGAAGTGGCCGTGAACCACGGTCTCACCACCACTCAGGCCGGGGCCGAGCAGGTCCTTGCCCGCTTCTTCACTGATGGTCAGGGCGTCTTCAACCCCGGCTACTACCGCGCCTTCCTCTCGCGCAACAACTATGCCGAGGCCTCGCTCTTTGAGAAGACCTTTGCCACCGTTTGGCTGCCTGCGCAGACGATGACCTCCTGCGTCTTCAACGCTGTGGGCTGGGTTTCGCCCATGGAGCAGGACTTCCTCCTCGATGCCCTCTACGACACGACCACTCTTTACACCGCCACCCTCAAGAACACCCTCAAGGTCGAGGAGATTGAGACCCCCGAGGCCGAGGTGCAGGCGTGGTATGACGGCCATGCCGAAAGCTACACCCTCCCTGAACAGCGCACCATCGCCTATGTCGAAGTGCCCGCCTCCGCCTTCGAGGCGCAGGTCACGATCGAAGAGATGGACGCGATGCAGTACTACGATGACCACAGCGAGGAGTTCAAGGGCACCGGCACCAACGCCACCCAAGTCCTCCCTTACGAAGAGGTCAAGGAGCAGGTGATGGCCAAGGCGCGCGCCGAAAAGGCCCTCGAGCTCGCCCAGACGGTCGTCAACGAGCAGCTCGTGGCGAAGGCCCAGGTTGCCGGTCTGGCCGAAGCGGCGAAGGACTACGGTGAGCCCAAGCAGACCACCGTCCGCCAGGATCGCCCCTTCGGCTTCCAGAACGCCGCCGAGCTCATCGGCTCGGTCTTCGAGATGGATGAAACGGAAAACAACTTCAACGCCGTCTCGGGCACCGACCGCGTCTACCTCGTCCAGCTGCAGAAGATTACCGCCAAGCACGTCGAGCCGCTGGCCGATGTCAAATCGCGCGTGCAGGCTGATTTGCGCCGCGACCTCCAGGCCAAGCGCCAGAAGGCCAATGGCGAAGCGCTGCGCACCAAGCTTCTGGAGGCCCTCGCCACCGAGAGCGCCTTTGACAAGGCCGTCGCCGCCTGCAACATCGAAGGGCTGACTGCCTCGACCGCCACCACCTGCGTCCTTTCCGATTCGGCCAAGCTTGAAATCCCCAACCGCGCCGAAGTGATGAGCGCGGTGGGCACCCTGGGCGTCAAGGCCCTCTCCGAGCCGATCCTCCTGCCGGGCAACGACCTTCTCTTCGTCTATGTGGCCGATCGTCAGGCCGGCGATGCCCTCCAGAAGACCACGCGCCGCACCGATGTGGCCCAGCCGCGGACCGCCTTCCTGGTGGCCGAAGATTGGCTCACCTGGAACCTCGCGCGCCAGTCCCTCACCAATGCCGAGGGCTATCCCCTCTTCGCCGCTGAGGAAGACGCGCCCGTCGCCGAATAACGCGCCTCTCGGCGCTTGATAGGGGCCCCGCCTGCGTTGTGGTAACACGCTCGCGGGGCCTTTGCTTTACCCATCGCGTTAGCGCGTTGCCCGTTTTGACTGCCGCCGTCCCCGGCGGCGTTAGAAGTCTGGTCCCTTCGCCCATTGCCGCCCCAGCTTGCCCGTCGCGGTACGCGCCTTACGCGCACGCAGTGCGCTTTTGCTACAATAGTCCTATGGTTACGATATTGGATTACGGGGCCGGCAACTTGACGAGCGTTTGCTTGGCCTTTGAGCGACTCGGGGTACAGCCCCGGGTGATTACCGAGGCCGCGCAGTTTGGCGGTGGGCGACTGGTCTTTCCGGGCGTGGGGTCGGCCGGGAGCGGGATGGCCGGGGTGCGTGCGCGCGGCTTCGATGCGTTGCTGGCGCAGCAGGTTGCGCGCGGGGTGCCGGTGCTGGGGATTTGCCTCGGGATGCAGTTGCTGTTGGACACCTCGGCGGAAGATGGCGGCACGGCGGGGCTCGGACTCATTCCCGGCACATGTGTAGGCTTTGAGCCGGCCAAGGACCCCGAGGCCAAGATCCCGCACATGGGCTGGAACACCCTCGACCACATGGCGCACCCCCTCTTTGCCAACATTGCCCAGGGCGAAGCCTTCTACTTTGTCCACTCCTACTTTGCCAAACCCGCGCGCGAGGCCGATATTCTTGGGCGGACGGACTACTGCGGCGAGCGCTTCGCAGCGGTCATCGGCCACGGTTCGCTGGTGGCCACGCAGTTCCACCCCGAGCGTAGCGGCCGCGCGGGCGAACAACTCTTGCGCAACTTCCTTGCCTGGGAGGCCTGAGATGCTCTTGAAACGCTTGATTGTCTGCCTCGACGTGCGCAATGGGCGCGTCACCAAGGGCGTGAAGTTTAAGGGCAACATCGACGTGGGCGACCCCGTGGAGATGGCCGCGCGCTACTGCGAAGAGGGCGCCGACGAGATGGTCTTCTATGACATCACCGCCAGCGCCGAGCACCGCCGTTGCGACCTGGAGATGGTTGCCCGCGCTGCCCGCGCCCTCACCATTCCCTTCACCGTCGGCGGGGGCATCCGCGGGGTGGAGGATATGCGTGCGGCGCTCCTGGCCGGCGCCGACAAGGTTTCGCTCAACTCCCTGGCCGTGGAGAAGCCCGAGATTTTGGCCGATGGCGCGCGCGCCTTTGGCCGCCAGTGCGTGGTGCTGGGGATGGATGCCAAGCGCGTGGGCGTTTCGGCGGCCATCCCCTCGGGCTACGAGGTGGTCATCCGGGGCGGGCGCGAGCCCACTGGGCGCGATGCCGTGGCCTGGGCCAAGGAGGCTGTGGCCCTGGGCGCAGGCGAGATTTGCCTGAACGCAATCGACACCGATGGCGTGCGCGAAGGGTACGAGCTGGAGATTACCCGCCAGGTGAGCGAGGCAGTGAAGGTGCCGGTGATTGCCTCGGGCGGGGCCGGCGCGCCGCAGCATTTGGTGGAGGTGCTGACCGCGGGCAAGGCCGATGCCGCGCTTGTCGCTTCGATGGTTCACACGATGGGCTACACCTGCCAGGGCATTAAGCAGGCCCTGCGCGCGGCAGCCATTCCCGTACGTTAGGAGGCTGTATGCGAGACAAGCGCTTTGACAAGGCCGTTGCCCAGATTTTGGAGCAGGATAATCGTTACCCGGCCCGCGCCTACGACTTGATGCCGGCGGTGATCGACTACACGGTCCGCCACCCGGCCCCGGCCGACCCCAGCGAGCCGCCGCGTCCGCAGGGCCACGTCTCCGGCCGTCAATTAGCTATCGGCTTCCGCGATTACCTCCTCGCTGAGTTCGGCCCCTTTGCCGCAGACCTCCTCGATGAGATAAACATCCGCTCCACCGACGATATTGGAAACCTCGTCTACAACCTCATCTCCGTGGGCGTCTTTGGCAAAACCAACGCCGATTCGCGCGCCGACTTCCATGCCGTCTACGACTTCAAAGAGGCCTTCCGCGACTACTACGCCCCGCGCGATCCCAAGGACGCGCCGGAGATGCCCGACTTCTTGGCCGACGACGAGGCGTAGTCCCATGCGCACCGATTGGCGTGATGCCCTGGAGCCCTTCGTCACGAGCGCCGACTTCGCCGCGCTCCGCGCCCGGGTCCGCTCTGCCTACGATTGCGAGCAGATCCTCCCGGCACGCGAGCACATCTACGCCGCGCTCCAGCTCTGCCACTTGGCCCAGACGCGCGTGGTCATCCTCGGGCAGGACCCTTACCCCACGCCGGGCCACGCCCACGGTCTGGCCTTCTCGGTTCAGCCGCCCACTCAGCCGCCGCCCTCCCTGCGCAACATCCTCACCGAAATCGCCTCCGACCTCGGCCGCCCAGCCCACATCACCTTGGGCGACCTGACCCCCTGGGCGCGGCAGGGCGTCCTCCTGCTCAATGCCGTGCTCACCGTGCGCGCCCACGCCCCGCTTTCGCACGCGGGCCTGGGCTGGGAGGCCTTCACCGATACCATCATCCGCACCGTCTCCGAACGCCGCGAGCACGTGGTCTTCCTCCTTTGGGGCGCGAAGGCCAAGGCCAAGCGCGCGCTCATCGACCCTAAGCGCCACCTGGTGCTGACCGCCGCGCACCCCTCGCCCCTCTCGGCCTACAATGGCTTCTTCGGCTGCCGCCACTTCTCCCAAGCCAATGCCTACCTCCTCGCCCACGGTCAGCAACCGATCGACTGGTGAGGACGCGGATAGATGACAGAGGACGGATGGCAGATGACAGAAGCGGGCACACGGGAACCTTGCGCAACGCGCCCTGGCGACGGCCGACGGTCGACGGTCGACTTCGCGCTCGGTCCACGCTACCTCATCGTCACCCAGCACTTCCCCTCTCCGGAGTCTTGGCGCGGCAGCTTTGTCTTCGACTTTGTCTGCGAACTTCTCCGCGCTGGCCGCTGCCGCGTCTCGGTCTTCGTGCCCGGCCCGGGCGCGGATTACACCCTGCCGCTCCCGGCCCCGCTCCAAGGCGAACTCGCCGTCCACCGCTTTCCGCGCCGGGCCCTGCGCGGCTTCATCCTCCCCTTCCTCTTTGCCCGCCAGAACCGCGCGGCCTTCCTTCAGCGCCTGACCGCCCTGGGCATCGACCCCGAGGAGGTGGCCATCTGCCACGCCCACGGCGCGCCAATGGCCGAGTATCCCCTCGCCCTCAAGGCCCTCAACCCCCGCATCCGCACCCTTCTCCACCATCACAGCCTCGACGATTCGGGCCTCGCCCAAGGCCTCCTGCGCCACTTCGCCCCCCACCAGCGCCTCCTCTACCGCACCTTTGCCAACCTCCACGCGCAGATCGATGAGCACGTCTTCATCTCCCGCGCCGCCGAGCACGCCTTCCGCGCCCTCCCCGACGGCCGCTGGACCCCCTGGCGCGACTACCGCCGCGCCATGCGCTGCCTCCGCGGTCTGCGCCCCTTCACCCTGCGCGCGGCCAGCGTCCTGCCCAATGGGGTCGACCCCGCGCGCTTCCATCCCGCCCCCGTCGCGCCGCACCCCTTCACCCTCGGCTGCGTGGCCAACTTTGTCCCCCTCAAGGGCCACCTGACGCTCCTGCGCGCCCTCGCCCTCGCCGCCGACCTCCCCGCCGACTGGCGCTTGCGCTGCATCGGCACGGGGCCCACGCGCCGCGCCTGCGAGCGCTTCATCCGCCGCACCGCCGCCCTGCGCGGCCACGTCACCTTCGAGCCCGAGCGCGACCACAGCGCGTTGCCCGACTTCTTCCGCGCCCTCGACCTCTTCGTCCTCCCCTCCTGCTTCGAGGGCTACGGCTGCGTCTACGCCGAGGCCGCCGCCTGTGGCATCCCCTTCATCGCCTGCGCCGGCCAGGGCACGGACGACTGGGTTCCTCCCGGCCACCCTTCGCTCGTCCCGCCGCGAGACCCCGCCGCGCTCGCCGAGCGTCTGCGCCAATTCCTCCGCGCGCCCTGGTCACCCCCCGCGCCCCTCACGCTTGCCGAGAGTGTCGGCCCTTGGCTCGCGCGCCTCACCGCCCCCACGCCCGACCCCGAGCCGTGCGAGCTCATTCTCCCAGTCTACCGTGCCGCGCGCTGGCTCCCCGACCTCCTCGCCTCCCTCCGCGCCCAAAGTTCCCCCCGCTGGCGTTGTCTGGCCGTGGACGATGGCTCGCCCGACGACTCCGGCCGCCTCCTCGACGAGGCCGCGCGCGCCGAGGGTCGCTTCCTCATCCTCCACACGCGCAATGGCGGCGTCTCCCGGGCGCGCAATCGGGCCCTCGACCGCGCCACAGCCCCCTGGATCGGCTTCCTCGATGCCGATGACACCCTCCGCCCCGGCTGGCTCGCCGCCTTCGAGGCCTTGCGCACGCGCTTCCCGCAGGCCGATCTCCTTCGTCTGCGGATGACCTCCCTGCGCCACGAGAACTATCCGCCCGAGTTCCCCGCCAGCGGTTGCGCCTCGGGCGAGGCGCTGCCGGCCGCCGCCTGGCTCCTCTGCGCGGAGAGCGGCTGGGTCTTCCTCTACCAGATTCGCCGCGCGGTGCTCGGCCCCCGCCGCTTTGCCCCAGGCTACGCCTATAAGGAAGACGCCCTCTTCTATAGCGCCCTCATCCCCCATCTGCGCGCGCTCGCTTGGGACAACTTGGCCGGCTACGACTATCGCCTCACGCCCGGCTCCGCCCTCCGCCGCCCCCGCCGCACCGCCGAAATCTGCCGCTCCTTCCACGAGGCCACCGCCCTCTGGGAGGCCACTGGCCGAACCGACCTCGGCGCCCGCGCGATGACCAACTTTTGCTGGGGCTCGATCACCGAGTACCTCCGCGACCACGCCGCCGAGCCCTCGCCCGCCATCGCCGAGCTTTGGCGCGAAGTTGCCGCGCTCATTCGCTCGCCCCTCTGGCGCGAGGAGGCCCTCGAGCGCAAGTTCCTCCCCTTCCTCCACCATCTCCTGCGCACGGGCAACCCTTGGCCGCTGCGTGGCTTCAACTTCGCCCTTGAGCATTGGCGCTGGCTTCGCCACGCCCTCCATTGCGCCCGCCGAACCTGGTACGCCCCGCCCTTCTGCCTAGCCCCCGCCCCATTCCGCCACACCCCGCCCTACGCCTGCTTCATCAACCTCGACCGCGCCCCCGAGCGTCTGGCCGCCATGCGTGCGCAGTTGCGCGGCCTCCCCTGCGAGCGTCTGCGTGCGGTCGACGGCGTGCCCCCCGGTGCGCGCGTGGCCCGCTTCCGCTTCTGGCTCGCCAACGCCCGGCGCGTCCTCCCCGCCGAGGTCGGTTGCGCCCTAAGTCACCAACGCGCCTACGCCCGCTTCCTGGCGAGCTCGGCCACCTGCGCGCTCATCCTTGAAGACGACATTTGCCTCGATCGCGCGCGCCTCGAGGCCGCCCTCGCCTACGCCCGCAGCCACCTTCCGGCCGACCGCCCGGCCCTCTGGCTCCTCCACGGCTGCACCCTCACCGAGCTCACCCCCGAGCCCGACGCGCTCACCCTCTGCCCCGTCGCCCCCCACGCCTGGAGCACCGCCGCCTACCTCCTCAACCGCCCCGCCGCCCGTCTCCTCCAGCGCGCCAACACCCCGGTTTGCGTCTTGGCAGATGCCTGGGATTTCTTCCGCGCCCTGGGTCTTGAGGTCTGCTGGTTGCGCCCCTTCCCCTGCACGCCGCGCGTTGTGGCGAGCACCATTGTTCCCCCGCCGCGTCCCCGCCGCGCCAACTGGGTCTGGTACCGCGCCCTCTGGCACGTGCGCCACGCCCTGGGCTCGCGCCTCGTCCGCGCCCTCACCCCCAAGCCCTCCCGTCGATAAGGTTCCGCTATGCCCCTGCAACTCCCCGAAATTGTCTCCCTCGCCAGCGCCTACTACGGCTCGGCCGTCCTTTTCGCCGCGCTAGAGCTCGACCTCTTTACCGCCCTCGCCCGTGCGGCCGACCCCACCGCCCCTGCCTTGGCCGCCGAGCTTGGCGCCGACCCGCGTGGCCTCGAACTCCTGCTCAATGGCGCGGTGGCCGTGGGGCTGCTTACCAAGTCCGGCGAGCGCTTTGCGCTGACCGAGGCCTCCGCCGCTACGCTCGTCCGCGGCGCCCCGCACGATCTCACCCGCGCCATTGCCTATAACCGCGATGTCTACCCCGCCTGGGGCCGCCTGGCCGACCTCGCGCGCACCGGTCGCCCTGTCGAAGCGCCCGCCCTCCACCTGGGCTCCGACCGCGACCGCACCCGCACCTTCGCCCTCTCAATGCACGGGCGGGCCCTGGGCATCGGCCGCGCCGTCATCCCCGCCCTCGCCCTGCCCCCCGGCGCGCGCATCCTCGACCTCGCCGGCGGCCCGGGCACCTACGCCCTCCTGATGGCCCAAGCCGATCCCACCTGCACCATCGACACCTACGACCTGCCCGCCATCGCCGAGGTCGCCCGCGAGATTACCGCCCCGTGCGCCGACCGGATCTCCTGCCACGCCGGCGACTATCACCGCGATACTTACCCCGCCGCCGCCTACGATGTGGTCACCCTCTTCGGCTGCCTCCACCAGGAATCGCCCGAGCAGATTGTCGACATTCTCCGCCGTGCCGCCGCCGCCCTCCGCCCCGGGGGCCGCCTCTACGTGCTCGATATGATGACCGGGCCCGACCACACCACGCCCCCCTTCTCCGCCCTCTTCGCCCTCAATATGGCCCTTACCACCGACCACGGCTGGGTCTTCTCCGCTCAGGAGCTCGAGGGCTGGATGCAGCAAGCCGGCCTCTCCCACTTCTCCTGCGAGCCCATCCCGCCCCCCATGCCCCACTGGCTCGCCAGCGCCCAGCGCTAACGCCCGGAGGCTGGCGGGGCACCCGGGGGCTTCCCGCCCCCGCACCCTGGGGTGGGGGCTACTCGCCCCCACACCCCTCGGGAGCGCAGGGCGCTCCACCCCGGCCGGTGCGCCCTGCGGGCACGCCGGCTGATCCTCTGCGCGCGCAGCGCGCTCGCCGCCGGATTTTCCGGACTCTCCGGGCTTTCCGGGCTCTCCGGATTTTCCGGGATTTCCGGATTTTCCGGGGTGGGGGTTGCCTTTTGGCCATCAATGCGATAATATATGCAATGAATTGATGAGTGTTGGCTATTGAGTAGGCAGGAGCCTTGAGGTTGAGTATGACGAAGCAAGAGGCAAAGTTGAAGGTCGCGATGGTCGGCGGCGGGAATGAGTCCTTCATGGGGCACATTCACCGGGCGGCTATTGAAGCGAGCGGGTGTGTGGAATTGGTGGGCGGGGCCTTTGGGTCAACGCGGCAGCGGTCGTTTGAGACGGGCAAGCGCCTGGGCGTGGATCCGCACCGGGTCTACGGGGTTTATCGCGATATGTTCCGGCGTGAATCGAAGGTGGAGGGGCCCGAACGGCTGGACTTCATCACGGTGGTGGCGCCGAACAATATGCACTATCCGGTGACGATGGCGGCCTTTGATGCGGGCTTCCCGGTCTTTTCCGAGAAGCCGATGAGCTGCAATATGGATGAGGCGCAAAATCTCAAGCGGCGGACCTTGATGAGCCCTGAGATTTACGCCACGGCCTACGTCTTCCCCTTCTATCCGGCCTTGCAGGCGCTGCGTGCGTGCGTGGCGGCCGGGGAGATTGGCAATGTGCGGCGCGTCGATACGCGCTTCTATCACGGTTGGATGGGGGTGCGGCTGGAGACGGCGGGGAATCGTTCGGCGCTGTGGCGGGTGGACCCGCGGCGGTGCGGGGCGGCGGGGGCGATTTACGATTTGGCCGGCTCGTGCGCGTTGGTGGCGGAGTGGGCGAGCGGGGTGGAGCTGGCGGCATTGTGCGCGGCGGGCCATCCGGCGGTGGCCGGGCGGCTGCTCGATGATGACGCCACGGTGCTGCTCCGCTTTGAGAATGGCGCGATGGGGATGGTGGCAGTGAGCCAGATTGCGCTGGGCGAGGCGAACGGTCTGGAATTGGCGATTTATGGCGACAAGGGGAGCGTCTATTGGCAGCAGGGAACGGGGAACCGCTGGCGCTTTATCTCGGCGGCGGGCGAGTGCGTGGAGCATGTGGTTAAGGGCGCGCCGGTGCCGACGCAGAGCCCCACGCGCTTTGGCGAACCTTATGGCGAGGATGCGGCCTATATTGCCGCGTTGGCGGCGGCCTATCGGGACTTTGCTGGGCGGATTTTGGCCGAGCGCGCCGGGAAGGCGTATGAGAGCCAGTGTGTGGAGGTGGATGCCGCGCTGCGGGTGGCCACCTTCAATGACCTGGCCGCGCGGAGCCTGACGCCGCTCTCGGATGACGCGGTGGTCAAGTGGGTGCCCTTCCGCGTGCCGAAGGTGGAACTCTTAAGCTAAGGAGCGGCAATGGATTCTGAGGCAATTGCGGCGTTGCTCGATGGCGAGTTGCGCCTAGGGGACTTTCGGGATGTTTCGGATAATGGCCTGCAGGTGGCCGGCGAGGGACCGGTGACGAAGGTGGCCACGGCGGTGGATGCTTCGCTAGAAACCTTTGAGGCGGCGGTGGCCGCGGGCGCGCAGATGCTCTTGGTGCACCACGGGCTCTCGTGGAATGGGAGCCTGGCGCGCGTGACCGGGCTCAACCGCAAGGCGCTAGCCTACCTCCTCTCGCACAACCTCGCGCTCTATGCCGCCCACTTGCCGCTGGACGCGCATCCGCGCCTGGGGAACAATGCGCAGTTGGCGCGGGCCTTGGGGTTGACGGAGCTGCGGAGCTTTATGGCCTATCACGGGCAGAAGATTGGCTTTGCCGGGCGCTTGCCCCAGGCGATGACGCGTCAGGCCTTCGAGGCGGCCGTGCGTGCGGCGGTCAAGCCCCGGCAGGTGGTGCGCTTTGATTACGGCCCCGAGGAGATTCGCACGGTGGGGATTTGCTCCGGGGGCGCGCCTGAGGGGGTGGAGGAGGCCGCGCGCGAGGGGCTGGATGTCTACCTCTGCGGCGAGGCGAACTTGGTGGCCTACAACCTGGCCAAGCAGTGGGGCGCGAATGCGCTCTTCGCCGGCCACTACGCCACCGAGCGCTTTGGCGTGCGCGCCTTGGGCGCGTGGTTGGCCGAGCAGACGGGCCTGGCGGTGGAGTTCCTCGACTTCGATTTGCCGTGGTGAGGAGGACGCCGGCGTTGCGCCCGAGGCAAGGAATGGAGGCGAGGGAAGCAAACGTGGTTAAGTCGACAGTCGACAGAGAACAGTCGACAGGGCGCGTTCCGCGACGGGCCGACCTGTGGGGGATTGCTAGCCTCTTGACCTTCGGCAGCAATCTTATCGTTCATCATCAATGCATCCTGCGTGCGAGGATGGAGGGCCTTTGCTTTATCCGTCGCGGCTCGCCGCGTACTGTTGACTGTCGACTGTCGACTGTCGACTTTTAGAGGACCCTCTATGGATAGCGCGACACTCTTCTTTGCGGATTTGAGTATTGTGATTGCGGTGGCGGCTGCGGTGGGGCTGATCTTCTCGCGCTTTCGCTTGCCGCTGACGGTGGGGTACATTCTGGCAGGGGTGGTGGCGGGTCCCCACGCCGGGCCGACCCTCATCCAGAACGAGCAGAATATCCGGATGCTCTCGGATTTGGGTGTGATGTTCCTGATGTTCTCCATCGGCCTGGGCTTCTCCTTTCGCAAGGTGCGGCAGATGGGCGCGGGGGTCGTCTTTCCGGCGATTTGGGATGTGTGCTTTATGGTGCTGGGCGGCTTCTGCCTGGGCAAGGCGTTGGGGTGGGGGAACCTAGAGGGCTTCCTGCTGGGGCTGATTTTGTGCGACAGCTCCACCTCGATTGCCGCCAAAACCCTCGAGAGCCTCGGCTGGCTGGGGCGGCGCTTCTCGGATAGCACCTTCGCGATCGCGCTCATCGAGGACATCTTGGCCATCTTGCTCATCGCCGTCTTGGGCGGCGTGGGCGGCGGCGCGGAGGGGGCGGCCTGGGCCACCGCGCTGACGGTGGCGCGGCAGGTGGGCATCCTGCTGCTCTTCCTGGTGGGGGCAATCGTCTTCGGACTGCTCCTGGTGCCGCGGCTGATGAACTGGGTGGCCGAGCGCTTCGATGACGAACTCGTACTGCTGGCGGCGCTGGGGGTCTGCTTTGCCATTTCGTGTCTGGCGCAGAATGCGTTGGGCCTCTCGCTAGTGGTGGGGGCCTTCTTGGCCGGGGCGGTGGTGGCCGAGGCGCGCTCGCGCCGGCGCATCGAGCGCATTGTCCACCCGGTCACGAACCTCTTTGCGGCCGTCTTCTTCGTCTCGGTGGGATTGCAGCTCGACCCTCGGGCGCTGTGGGCGAACGCCGGGGTCATCCTCCTCATCACCGGGGTGATGATTCTCCTCAAGGCCGTCAACAACACCGTCGCCTGCACGCTGGTGGGCGAGCGCCCGCGCGATGCCTTCAAGGTCGGCCTGGGCATGGGGCAAGTGGCCGAGTTCTCCTTCATCATTGCCGCCCTGGCGATGGCCCAAGGGCTCTCGCAGCGTCCGCTCTACCAAATCGCCATTGGCGTGGCCCTCCTCTGCACCGCCACCAACCCCTACCTCCTGCGCGGCTCCGACCGCCTCTACAATGGCCTCGCCCGCTGCTTTGGTCCGCGCGCCCGCGAGACCTTCCACTGGTATCGCCGCTGGCTCACCGCCCTCTCCGCGCGCCGCACCGAGTCCGGCTCCACCCTCGCTGCGCACCTGCGCGGCCACGCCATCTTCCTGGGCATCGACCTCGCCTGCTGCGCCATCCTCTTTGCCGGCGTCCACGCCCTCTCGCGGTTGGCCCCCGTGGCAACCTTCCTCGCGCAACTCGATGACGCGCTCCCCTGGCCCGGCTTCCCGGCCGGACGCCTCCTCTGCTGCCTGGGCGCGCTCCTGCTCACCACGCCGGTCTTCTGGGCCGCCTGGCACACCTGGGGCGAGATTGCCCGCCACGTGGCCGAGGACGCCTTTGCCGGCGAGGTGGGGGGCCTGACGCGCGTGCGCCGCTTCATCCGCACCATCCTGCGAGCCGTCGGCTGGGCCGGTCTAATCGTCTACGCGGCCATCCTCTGTTCGGGCTTTGTGGCCAACCTGCTGCTCCTCGCGCCGCTCGTGCTCTTCGCGCTCGCCTTTGGCACGCGCCACTCCAAGCGCCTGCGCGCTGAATACAACGCCTCGCACCACCTCCTCTCCCAGGCCTTCGACCTCAATGCCCTGCCGCCCGAGGACCCCGTCACCCTCGGCGCCATCCTCGCCGTTCACACCGAAACCTTCCTTCTCCCGCGCGAGAGCGCCGCTGTCGGCAAAACCCTCGGCGAACTCAACCTGCGCGGCACCACCGGCGCGGCCGTTATCTCCGTCACCGCCCGCGGCGGCAAGCTCAACGTCTCCCCCGGCCGCGACACCCGCCTCGCCGCCGGCGATAGCCTCGTCCTCGTCGGCTCCGACCCCGAACTCGCCCGCGCCACCGCCCTCCTCGCCCAGCGCGAATGCCGCGCAGGGTGAGCAACCACAAAGAACACAAAGAGCACAAAGAAAGCACGCCGAAATAGGCCTTGTGGATTAGCAACCACAAGTCCGAGCGAAGCGAAGGAGCTATGTCAACAAGAACACAAAGGGCACAAAGGGTTGTGGAGGCCTTGTCGCGCCGAAATAGGCGCAGGGGCATCTCGCGCGAGCGTGGCGAGCACCTCCTTATCGTAGCGTGCGGCTTCAGCCGCACAGAGCTGGCACCTCACGGGGCGCAGAGCTGGCCCCTCTGCGCGCGGCGCGCGCAGTTATGCTACAATGCGCGCGAAAGAGGGAGAGAGCCTCTTGCAAGAGCGACTTCGATTGAAAGAAGGATGTGAAGATGAAGGACTTGAATAGGACCGTCGCGGCCATTGCGCCGTCTGCCACATTGGCCATTTCCAGCAAGGCCGCAGAGCTGAAAGCAAAGGGCGTGGCTGTATGCGCCTTCGCTGCTGGCGAGCCGGACTTCAACACCCCCGATTGCATTAAACGCGCGTGTGAGCAGGCCCTGGCGCAGAATAAGACGCGCTATGTGGCGGCGGCGGGGTTGCCCGAACTGCGCGAAGCCATTTGCGAGAAGCTGGCGCGCGAGAATCAGGTGCACTACGAGCCCTCGCAGGTGGTGGTGGCCAACGGCGGCAAGCCGGCCCTCGCGCAGGTCTTCCAGACGCTCATCAACCCCGGCGACGAGGTGATTATCCCCACGCCCTTCTGGCTCTCCTATCCTGAGATGGTGAAGGTGGCCGGCGGCGTGCCGGTCTTTGTGGAGACGCGGGTGGAGAGCGGCTTCTTGATGAGCCCCGAGCAGTTGGAGGCGGCCATCACCCCGCGCACGGTGGCCGTGGTCATCAACTCGCCCTCCAATCCCACCGGCATGATGTACAGCCCCGAGCAACTCAAGGCCCTGGGCACCGTGGCCCTGAAGCACGACCTGTGGATGGTCTCCGACGAAATCTACGAGAAGATGGTCTACGGCGGCGTGCCGCAGGTCTCGATGGCCTCCTTCGGCCCCGACTTCTACGATCACACCATCACCGTCAACGGCTTCTCCAAGACCTTCGCGATGACCGGCTGGCGCCTGGGCTACGCCGCCGCCCCCAAGCCCTTCGCCAAGGCCCTCGCCTCCCTCCAGAGCCACCTGGCCTCCGCCCCGAACACCTTTGCGCAGTGGGGCGCCGTGGCCGCGCTCAAGGAGGCCGCGCCCGATGTCGCCAAGATGGTCGCCGCCTTCACTCAGCGCCGCGACCGCATCTACCAGCTGATCTCCGCCATTGAGGGCATCAAGTGCCCCAAGCCCGAGGGCGCCTTCTACGTCTTCCCCAACATCGCCTCCTTCGGTCTCGACTCGCTCACCTTCGCCACGCGCCTCCTAGAAGAAGAGCACGTGGCCGTGGTGCCGGGCATCGCCTTCGGCAACGACCGCTGCGTGCGCTTGAGCTACGCCTGCTCGATGGAGAACATCGAGGAAGGCCTTGCCCGCTTCGCCCGCTTCTGCGAGCGCATTCGCGGGTAAAGAATGCTCGCTGCGCTCGCATTCGCCAACAGCTATCCGCTAACAGCTAACAGCTATCCGCCATTCGCTATCCGCTAATAGCTAACAGCTAACAGCTAACACCCCCATGATCCACGCTTTTACCTTTAGCACCGTTGCCCGGACCGTGCAGGTGCGCCTGCGTTCGGGCGAAGATGTCGCCCACCTCGCCGAGTTGCCCAAGCCCTACTGGCTGACGCTCTCCTGCCCTGTGAAGGGGCTCGGACCCCGCGGCCGCGCGGTGGCCGAAGCGCTCGATACCGATCACGATGGCCGCGTGCGCGTGGCCGAGGTGCTCGCGGCCATTGCGTGGCTCAAGCCGCGTCTGGCCTCCTTCGACTGTCTCTTTGCCGCCGAAGCGGGCTTGGCCCTCTCCGAAATCGCCGCCAATACGCCCGAGGGCGCCCCGCTGGCCGAACTCTTCGGCACCCTCGTTGCCGCCGGCGAACGCCTGGCCCCCGAGGCGATGGAGACGGCCTTCGCCGGCTTCAAGGCCGCCGCAGAGAATGGCGATGGCGTGGTTCCGCCCGAGGCCGCCGGCAGCAAGTTCGCGCCGGTGGGCGAAGCTGTTGTGGCCGTCACCGGCGGCACGGCCGGGGTCGATGGCAAGCAGGGACTCTCGGCCGAGAACCTGACCGCCTTTGCCGCCGCGCTCGAAGCCTACAAGGCCTGGCGCGCCGCTCAGCCCGTCGCCGCCCTCTCGCCGGAATTGGCCGCCGCCGTGACGGCGATGCGCGCGCCCATCGAGGCCTTCTTCGCCGCCGCCAAGCTCGTGCGCTACAATCCCGCTGCCGCCGAAGGCCGTCCCAGTCCCAAGTCCACCGCCGAGCTGGCCGAGGCCCCCCTCGCCCTAGAGCCCACGGCCGAGGGCGCGCTGCCGCTGGAAGGCGGCCGCCTCAATCCCTTCTATGCCGCGCAGATGGCCCCCATCGTCGCCTGGGCCCAGGCGCCCGAGCTCACCGAGACCGCCTGGCAGCAGCTCGCTGCCGAAGTCGCCTCGCTCGAAGCCTGGCAGGCGGCCAAGCCCGCGGGGGCCGACATCCTTGCCGCGCTCGATGAGCAGGTGCTCGCCTTGGCCGCCGAACCCGCCGTGGCCGAGGCCTTCACGCAGGCCATCACCGCCGACGCCAAGCGCGCGCCCCTGGCTGCGGCCTATGGCGACCTCTGCCGGCTGCTGACCCTGCGCACGGGCCTCCTGGGCTTCCTGCGCAACTTCGTGAACACCGAGGCCCTTTATCCCCCGCAGCCCGGCGCCCTCTACCAGGTGGGCACGCTCTACCTCGATGGTCGCGCCTGCTCGCTCTGCTTCCCCATCGACCAAGCGGCAGCCGCCCATGCCGCCCAGGCCAAGACCTCGCAGTGCTGCCTGGCCTACTGCGCCCTCTCGCGTCCGGCCACTGGCGAAAAGCGCACCATCTGCGCGGTCTTCACCGCCGGCTCGGCCGCCTCCCTCGCCGTCGGGCGCAACGGGATCTTCTACGATCTGGAGGGGCGCGACTGGGAGGCCACCCTCACCACCCTTGAGGCCAACCCGATGAGCCTGACCGAGGCCTTCTTCACCCCCTGGCGCAAGGTGGCCGATGCCTTCGCCGGTGCCATTCGCAAGACCTTCGCCGGCAAGCACGAGGCCACCACCGCCGCCCTCACCGCCAAGGCCGAGTCCGCCGGGAAGGCCGCTGCAGAAGGGGCCAAGCCCGCTGCGCCCGGTGGCGGCGCGGCGATGGCCTCGGTGGCGACCCTGGGCATTGCCCTCTCCTTCGCGGCCACGGCCGTGACCGGGTTGATGGCCGCCCTCACCAGCACCCCGCTCTGGAAGACCGCGCTGGTGGTGGTGGGGCTGATCCTGGTCGTCTCCGTGCCCAGCGTCATCCTCACCTGGCTCAAACTGCGCGCCCGCGACCTTGCGCCCATCCTCAACGCCTCGGGCTGGGCGGTCAACCGCCGCATCGGCCTCACCGCTGCCCTCGGCCGCTACTACACCCAAAAGGCCTGCTACGTGGGCAAGCGCTTCATCCCCGCCCCGCCCATGACCCGCGTGAGCCACAAGACCCTCTGGATCGTCCTGACGATTTTGGCGGCCGTGGCATTGACGGCGGCGGGCTGGTGGTTCTTCTGCCCCTGCTCCCCGCGCCAACGCTGCGCGGCGGCCGAAGCGCCGACCTGTGCGGCTGAAGCGCCGACCTGCGAGGGCGATGCGTGCGTGGCAATCCCGATGGAGGCAACAGACAATGGCAAGCAAGCAGAATAAGCAGCCCTTCCTGGGCTCTGAACACGAACCGGCGGAGAAGGAGTCCGCCCGCTTCCACGTCATCCCCGTGCCGATGGAGCTCTCGGTCTCCTACGGCGCCGGCGCGGCCAATGGCCCAGCGGCCATCCTCGAAGCCTCCGACCAGCTCGAGGCCTATGAGGCGGGCGAGGAGCCCTGCGCCGGGGGCATCTACACCCGCCCGGCCGTCAAGCCCACCGCCGCCAAGGCCAAGGACCCCGAAGCCTGGCTGCGCGCCATCGAGAAGGCCGTCGGCGAGGCGCTCGATTGCGGGGCCCGCCCGGTTGTCCTCGGCGGCGAACACACCGTCACCCTCGGCGCGCTCTTGGCCTACAAGGTCCGCGGCGAGGAGATTGGCATTGTCCACTTCGATGCCCACGCCGACCTGCGCGATAGCTACGAAGGCTCGCCCCTCTCCCACGCCTGCGTTCTGCGCCGCTGCCACGAGCTCGGCTTCCCCCTCGCCCAGTTCGCCACCCGCGCCTACTGCGCCGACGAGGCCGCCTACCGCGCCGCCAACAAGAAGTCTCTCTTCGCGATGGACGCCGAGACCCTGGCCCTCAAGGGCCCGCCCGACCCCATCCTGCCCAAGGGCTTCCCTAAGCGCGTCTATGTCACCTTCGATGTGGACGGCCTGGACCCCTCGGTGATGCCCGCCACCGGCACGCCCGTCCCCGGCGGCCTGCTCTGGTACTCGGCCCTCTTCATCCTGCGCGAGATCGCCTCCACCCACGACATTGTCGGCTGCGATGTGGTCGAGCTCGCCCCCATTCCCGGCCTCCACCACGCCACCTTCACCGCCGCCAAGCTCACCCAAAAGCTGATGGGGCTAATGGCTTGAGCCCTGCCGAAAGCGAGACCCTCCACGCCGCCCTGGCGCAGTTCGAGCTCGCCAAGCTCGCCTTCGTCGACGGCGTCTGGGTCAACGAATCCGTCCGCGGCCGAGACCTCAAGTACTACATCTTCGACTGGGACGACAACATCCTCTCGATGCCCACGCGCATCCACATGGAGCGCCTCGGACCCGACGGCCGCTGGCTCCCCCACACCTGCTCCACCGCCGCCTACAGCATCATCCGCCAGGACCCCCAGCACTATCGCTACCCCCAAGGCCGCCGCGAGCTCGCCTTCGTCGAGTTCCAAGACGAGCGCACCCCCCTCGGCGGCGGCGGCTTTATGGATGACCTTGACCGCGCCCTCGACGACATCCTCGCCGGCCGCCGCCCCGCCCCCCCCAGCTTCCACACCTTCCGCAAGACCCTCCTCGAAGGCCGCCTCTTCGCCATCGTCACCGCCCGCGGCCACGAGCCCGAGACCCTCCGCCGCGGTGTCGAGCGCTTTATCGAGCGCGTCCTCTCCCCCGTCGAGCGCGAAGTGATGCTCATCAACCTGCGCGGCTACGCCTACTGCTTCGACCACGTCCAGACCTTCCCCTCCCAGACCGACGTCATCCGCAACTACCTCGCCCTCAACCGCTACCACGCCATCACCTCCAAAACCTTCAGCGAGCGCCTCGGCCGCGCCGAGCCCGTCGGCCAAGAACTCGGCAAGCAGTTCGCCATCAAGGACTTCATGGGCCACATCGAGCGCATCCTCGAACGCACCGGCATGTCCGCCTTGCGCCTGCCCATCTCTATCGGCTTCTCCGATGACGACCCCCACAACGTCCAAGCCGTCCGCCAATACATCGAGCAAGACCTCGTCCGCCGCTTCCCCACCGTCAAGTTCTGCGTCTACGACACCTCCGACGGCACCGGCGCCCACAAGATGATGATCTCTGGCCAGTTGGAGTTGCCGCTGGAATGAGTAGACAGTCGACAGTGGACAGTCGACAGTGTGCTCGCTGACGCGAGCAGAGGACAGAGGACAGATGACGGATAATAGCGGACAGCAGACAGCAGACAGCGGACAGGCGCGTGCCGCGACGGAGTGGCCGATGGCTGACCTCCCCTGCGCGAGCGAAGCGAGCCCTGTCGACTGTCGACTGCCGACTGCCGACTGCGTAGCGTGCTCATTGCCGAAGTGCCCGCAGGGCGCTTCGGCCGGGGTGGAGCGCACTGCGCTCCCGGGGGGTGTGGGGGCGAGTAGACCCCACGCGCGTGGAGGGCAAGCACGCTGTCTGCTGTCTGCTGTCCGCTGTCCGCTATCCTCTCCCATCGGCGTTGCCTTCTCCGGCGGGGTGGACTCCGCCGTCTGCGTCCGGCTGCTCCAGCGCCAAGGCTACGCCGTAGAAGCCTGGCACATGCTCACCTGCTCGGCTGAACCCGCCCCCGGCGTGGTCGAGCTCGCCGCAGCCCTCGACGTCCCCCTCCACCTCCTCGACCTGCGCGAGGCCTTCGAGCGCGAAGTGGTTGCCCCCTTCTTTGATGCCTACGCCGCCGGTCAGACCCCCAACCCCTGCGCCTGGTGCAACCCCCGCCTCAAGTTTGGCCTCCTCCAACGCGCCATCGGCGGCCCCATGGCCACCGGCCACTATGTCGCCCTCGACCGCGAACCCCTCAGCGGCCACCTCACCCTCCGCTGCGCCACCGATGCCGCCAAAGACCAATCCTACTTCCTCTACGCCCTCCCCCCCCCCCCCCCCCCCCCCCCCCCCCTCCCCCCCCCCCCC
>SFJE01000050.1 GCA_004555175.1 Lentisphaeraceae bacterium
TATCGCCGAACCTCACTCAATGGCACAACCGCCTCCCAAGCCTACCTAGCCAACTGCCCTGCCGCATAGACAATTCACGATTTACTTTACAACTGGGGCTCGCGCAAGGTGCTCGCTATCGCTCGCGTGAAGGCCCCTGCGGACCGTGAAAGGTCGGCGGCTGGGCCCGGAGAGACCGGAGTGTCCGGATAATCCGGAGATTCCGGAGGCGGCCCGCCAATAGGGGGCAGGGGGCAAGGCCCCCCGCGTGAGCGCGCGACCGCGACGGCCGAGCAAGGCAAGGCATTGGGCACTTTGCGTCTCGGCCTTGCGCAACTTCTCTCGCCCCGGGCGAAAACTTTCTCCCGGGGCGGACGGGATTATTAAGACGGGGTCTTAATTCAAATAAGACGGGGTCTTATTGCGAATAAGACGGGGCCTTGTTTCAAATAAGACGGGGTCTTATTCGTTTGCCCACGGGCGAGCGGCAATCTCGATGCGCGCGGTTGGCGCGGCTGCCGACGTAACCGGTGAGCGACTTGGGCGAAGGGCTGGCGGGGTGGATTTTGACCTCTGGCTGACGCAATTGATAAGTCCCGGGCTTATTCATTCGCCCCGCCTCAAGGCGAAATTGCACTCGGTGGCGGAGTGAATCGGCCTTAGGCTTCGCCCAGCGCTTAGGCCCGCCTCCTCACGAACCGAAGCCCCTCACGCGCGCGCAGCGCGCGTGTGTGATACTATATGGATGTGAAGCGGACCTTGTGCGTGATTGGCGTGGCGTTGGTGCTTCGGGGAGGGCTGTGGCTCTTGCCGGAGGTGTGGGTGGTGCGCGCGCTGTGCGTGGTGCCGGCGTGGGGGGCGGCGTTGTGGCACGGGGTAGTGCCGGGGGCGGACCTGGGGTTCTGCGTGGGCGAGCACGCCTTTGCGATGACGCGCGCGTGTGCGGCGGAGGGGTTTGTGGCGCTCTTGACGGCGATTGTGGGGGTGCGGCGGTGGCGGTGGCTATGGGCGGTCTGGCCGACGGCGATGGCGGTCAATACGCTACGCATCATCACGACCACGACCCTGGCGCTCCATCTGCCGATGGGCTTTGCGTATGAGCGGTTGGTCCACGAAGTGGCGGGGCTGACCTGGTTTTTTGGCGCGCTGTTGGCCGCCTGGATACTGACCGAACAAAAGGAGACAAGCGATGGACCCGAACACCCCTGAAGCACCGACCGAGCCCGCGCTCTTGCGGCGACTGATTGCCCACCCGCTGACGCGGCTGCTCCTCTATGTCCTGACCCCGCTGGGCGCGGGTGCCATCCTGCTCAAGGCGTTATGGCTGGGCTGGACGGCACTCACCTGGGCGGCGCGTGCCCGTTTCGGCGGTCTGCTCCTGGGAGTGGCCGGGCTGATTGGCCTGGGCGGTTGGTCCCTCCTCCGCCGCCGGCGGCCGGAGCGGCCCTTCTTCGGCTGGACACTGGCCCTGGGGGCGGCGACGCTCTGGGGCTGGGGGTGGGAGTTCTCTGGCCAAACGACGCTAGATGCCTTGCCGGCCTTCGCCTTCGACTTTCTGGACGCGATGACGGTGCTCTGGTGCCTGGCCCCGAGCATCGTAGGGTCGCTGGCATGGCTCTTCTGCCAACCCCAGTTTCAGCGCGACCACCTGGCCCCCTTCTTCGCGCGAGTGGTCCTCTCCTTCATCACTTGCGGCTTCTGCGTGCTGCTCTGCTTCGTCGCGGCGACCTCGGGCCACAACGGGGTCCTCCTCTTCCTCTCGCTCTGGTTCGTCCTCTCGCTAATCCTCATTGGGTGGCTCTTCTTCCTCTTTGGCCTGGTCGATCGCTTCCTCAAGTTGGGGTTCTTCCGGCGGCAGGGCGTGGCGTGGGCCCTGCGCGCGGGCGGCTGTCTGCTCGCGTTGCTCGGGCTCTGGCTCAACCGCACGATACCCTTCCCGGCGACCTTCCAATCGCCGAGCATCTACGCGCTGTGGGCGGCGGCCTCGCTCTTCATCCTCCTCCCGGCCGGAGAGGGCACCCGAGCGCGCGGCTGGTTCCTCTTCGGGGGCGCGCTGCTGCCCTTTTCACTCTACTTCTTTACCGTCTTCCTGCCCCTTCTGCCCTTGGTGCTGCCCGGGTGCATCGTCTTTGGCGGCGGGCTGCTGCTCCTGGCCCCGCTCTGCTTCCTGCTCCTCCACCTCGGAGCCCTGACACGCTGCGCCCGCCAGGCCGACTTCCGCCGCCCGCGCACCCCCTTCCTCCTGGCCACGCTCTCTGCCCTCCTCCTGCCGCTCGCCTTCCTCGTGCAGACCGAGCGCGACCGCGCCGAGGTCCACGCGCTCATCGAGGCCCTCGCCAAGCCCGACTACACCGCCGCCGCCGACACCGTGCCCCTGCCGCCGGAGGTGGTCGCGCGCGCCGGCAGAACCACGCTGGATCTAGCTGAAGGCTTCTCCCTGCCGCTCCTCTCGACTTGGCGCAAGAAGCGCATCTTCGGGGGAATGCGGCCGCGGCGGGAGACCCTCGAGGCCATCCGCGCCCGTCTGAACGCCCCCGAACTCCGAATCTTCGACTTCGCCAGTCTCTTCCAATCGCAGATGACGCGCGATGCCGCCGACACGGGGCGTTGGTCTCCGCCGACCACCGACCAGGGCGTCCAAGCCGCCTTCAAGGGGCCGACCGATGGGCGCCGGCTAACCGTTGCGCTCACGATTACGCCGCAACCGCCGAAGAATAGTTGGGACTCCGCCGCGCCCGACTTCGCCGCGCCCGTCACCCTCGCCGAGGGGGTCTGGGTGACCGGCCTGCGCCTCAAACTGCCCAATGGCGGCGACTGGAAGGAGGCCACGCGCCGCGACCGCCGGGTGGCCACGTGGGTCTACGAGAGTCTGCGCTCGGCCGCAACCAGACGGCTCGACCCCGCCCTGCTGGTGCTGGATTCCGCCACGCGCGGACGCCTCGCCGTCGCCCCCCTCACCGAAGCGCGCGAGGTGGAGATCGACCTGCTGATGCCCGAACCCTATTGGTGCGAACGGCCGATTACCATCGGCGCGGCCGCGCCCGAACTGCCGCGTCCCGAGGGAGCCCCCGAGCCGGTGTGGGTCGACCAACCGGCGGCGACGGTCTTCCTTATCGCACCAGGCACTGCCGGAGACTTCGCCGAGGTGTCGGGGCCGGCGCTCTACCTGCGGGCCGGACAAGAGATCCGCGTGAGCGAGACGCCGCCGGCCTGGATGTCATCATCGGTGAATCAGGTGGATGCCGAGCGCGCCATCCGCTTTGCGCGCGGCAACCTCTACGCCCGCGGTTGGCGCGTGGGGGAGGTGCACTTTGTGGGCAGAGGGTGGGAGAAGGTCCGAAACGCCCTGCCCCCCGAGCCGCCCCACCGCCAGCTCCCCAAGCTCCCGCCCGACGATCCCTGGCAGCTCGGCGCACAGGCCTGGCAACTCGCCGAAGCCCTCGAGCACTCCCCCGCCCTCCCCCATCGCGAGGCCATCCGCGAGCTCGCCAGCCGCGCCGGAATCCTCACCCCGAGCGAGGCCCTCATCGTCGTGGAGACCGAAGCGCAAGAGCGCGGTCTCGCCGCCGCCGACCGCGCCCACCGCGAAGTCGATAACGCCTTCACCATCCTCGACGAGCCCACCCCCCAAGACGCCCCCTCCTTCCTCCTCCTCCTCGCCCTCCTCGTATTGGCACTCTACGTGCGCCGCGCCTGGCGCGTTCGGCAGTGAGCGTGGGGCCTTGCCCCACCCCCGCAGGGCGCTCTCCCGCGCGAACCTGCGCGTTGGTGCACCTTTGACCCTTCACGAACCTGCGCGTTGGTGCACTTTTGCCCCTCCACGAACCTGCGCGTTGGTGCACTTTTGACCCTTCACGAACCTGCGCGTTGGTGCAGTTTTGGGTTGCACCGGGGAAGAGCGCGTGTTATAGTATGCGGCGTGAGAGGGAGTTATTAAAGGAGCGAGGCCAATGCGTTTTGCCAGAAAGATTTGATGCTCCGCGATGGCATCCTCCATCTGCCCCTCTATATGGCCATGTGCCTTTAACCCAACCAGTCCCCACAATGAACCCCTGGGAGAACAAGTGCAGCGTTGAGGCCATTCGCGCACGATTTGAGCGCGATGTTGAGCGCTTTTGCCAGTTGGAGAACGGTCAGCGTTCGACGATGGATGCGCCGGTGGCGATGGCGCTGATTACCGAGGCCGCCGTGCAGTCAACGCAGCCCATCCGGCGGGTGCTTGATGTTGGCTGCGGGGCCGGGAACAATACCATTGCCCTCCTACGCCGGTTGGGCGCGGGAACGGCCGTGGATTGCGACTTGCTGGACCTGGCTAGCGCGATGTTGGCGCGGGCCAAGGCGCGCGTGGCGGGCGAAACGCGCGGTCAAGTGCGGTTAATCCAGGCGGACTTTCGGGAGGCGGCGCTCGCGGAGGGGACTTATGACGTCATCTTGGCCGCCGCCGTCCTGCACCACTTGCGCGATGAGGAAGATTGGGTGCGAGCCTTTGCCAAGCTCTACCGCTTGCTGCGGCCGGGCGGCTCGGTGTGGATTACGGACCTCGTTGCGCACGAAACCGCCGCCGTGCAGACGATGATGGAGTCGCGTTATGGCGACTACCTCGAGCGCCTAGGCGGCGCGGCCTACCGCGAGGCGGTCTTTGCCAACATCGCCGCCGAGGATTCCCCCCGCCCGGTCACCTACCAACTTGAACTCCTTCGCCGCGTCGGCTTCTCCCGCGTCGAGCTTCTCCACAAGCAAACCGCCTTCGCCGCCTTCGGTGCCATCCGATAACTCCCCCACCTCCGCCCCACCCAGCCTCCGCCCACCCCAGGTCGACCCCGAACCCGGGGCGGATGCAAGGCGAACCCGGTCGTGTTTCCGGCCTGGCGGAGCAGGCCACTGCAAAACCTTTACCCCCTCGACGCGGCCCTCCCCGCCGAGCCCTTTTTGAAGTAGGGCCTAGCTCATCTCGAGGTAGGCCCTAGGTCGACCCGAGGTAGGCCCGGGGCGTTTTGGACCTGGGGCGGACGGAATTATTAAGTCCGGGACTTATCGGCAATAAGTGGTGGACTTATCGGTTCGCCCCGGGGCGGGTTCGTGTTGCCCTCCGCCCGCTTTACATTTTTATCCGCCCCAGGTTCGCCTCGAGGCAGGCCCGGGTTCGCCTTCACCCCGGGGCGGGATGTCAGAGAACCGGCCCCCACGCCCCCACCCCGCCCCCCTCCGTCGCGGCACGCGCGCTAACAGCTAACCGCTAACGGCTAGCCGCGGGCTCGCGCAGCGAGCCCGGGCGCTTGCACGCGAGCGCCCGGGTTTGGTAGAGTGTGAAGCACGCTATGGGGTAGCCATAGTCCCTTTTTGCTTCACGCAAAGCAGGTTGTTCACAGGAAATTAGGACCTTCCAAAAGTAGAGCAACAGTTTTGAGTTGAAGCACGCGTTAGCGTGCTTTTCTTATACTGTATTCTACTTGGGCCGTCCTAAGCCTCCTGTGAGTACGATAAGGAAAGCACGTTTTATGTCTACAGGAGCATTTGGAGAGGCGGCACTCTCCCCGGCGATTTCCCCCACATCTTGCACCTCTCGTTGCAAGGAGGGTACTTGTTGTCCTAAGGCTCGCGCGGCCTCCACGGCGAAGAGCAAGGTAATGGCCTTGTTGCGAGACTTGCGAGAGAGCCTCTTTGGGGACCTCTCTGCGGCGCTACTCTGCTTTATCCTGTCTGTTCTAGCACTTGTTTCAAGCTCGCATATTCTGTGTATTCCCTTAGCCGGATGGCCCGTTGTCTTAGTCTTTCTGGGCACCTGCCTCCTCTACGGCTACCGCCGAAGCGCTTCGTGGCAATGGCGAGGGATGGCGACCTTCGTTGGGGTTGTTCTTGGTTGTTTTCTCCTCAACTTATGCCTTCTGCCCACGCCATCCAATGATGCCGAGCTCTACCATTATCCTGCCATTATCGCGCTCTTCCGCGGCTGGAACCCTGTCTATCAGTCCACGTTGGAAGGGTTGACGCCGTTTATCGACGATCCGCGCATTCACTACTTTCACATTCTCTTCCAAAGCAAGGGAAGTTGGTACTTCTCGTTTGCCTTTTTCCGCCTAACACACCTGCTGGATGGCGGATTTATGCTGGCATTTCTAGCCGCCACCATTGGCTTTTGCGGGTGGCGACGTGGCTTTCAAGCGTGGTTCCCGGGATTAAGTGCTTGGTGCGGCAATCTCTTCTCGCTTCTCATTCTGTTGTCGCCGTGGTGTATCTTCTCGATTGGCGACCCGATGAGCGATGGTATCGTCTATCACCTCACTGTTGCCCTTTGTGGCGAGGTGCTCGCAACGGTCAAAAAGACGACACGCCCAGCGATCCTGCGTCTGCTGTGGCTGAGTGTACTCCTGGTTTCAATCAAGTTTACGGCCATCGTACCGGCCGTCTTGATCGTCCTCGCCCTCCTTGGCATGTCGCTCGCCAGGCAGGGCTTACAGGCCGTCTGGAGGACTTGGCGAATGCCCCTATTATTCTCCGGGGCACTCCTTGTCTTTCTGAATGTCTCCCCTTTCATTACAAACACCCTCCACTACGCTTCTCCGCTCTACCCTGTCATCGCGTGGGGAGAAGCAAAACATAATATTACGGGCGACTTCGACGAGATGAATACCGACCGCGCAGAGATGAACCGCCTCGCGCGTTGGCTGTATGCCTATGTTTCCAAGGACTTAACGGCAAACTACTTCAAGCGGACCCGACACTGCGAAACGTGGACCCCTAAAGTCAAAGCGCCCGAAGGCATCGAGGGCTTCGGCCCCTGTTTCCGTGGTCTCTTTACCACTTCCTGCCTGTTGGCTCTTGTATTAGCGATGTGGCATTGGTGCAAGGGCCGGCAACCCACGGGCGACCTATGGGCACTGTTTATTCTCTGCAGCGCCTTGACCGCCTCCTCGTTCGTTCTGCCAATAAAGTACATTGGCTACGGGCGATACGCCTTTGGCCTCTATATTGCAGCGTTCACCCTTCCCTACCTGCTTGCGCGGTTGCTACGGCTTTCGGGCCGTTGGATGGCGTGGGTCTTCTTGCCGGCAGTTATTCTGCTCATCTCGGCCTGCCGATTGCTCTATCCCTCTCTAGGAAGACTCCTCCTCCTCTCTGTGCAAAATGCCGTTGCGATGGAACAGATGCTACGCGAACCTCAGTGCGAAGCCATCATCCTTAACCCGAGCGACCGCTCTGCGCTGAAGTTCTGGCTAACCTATACGCTCCCGAAGCCAATCACCTATGTCTCGAAGATTGAACAGCCGCTCCATTCAATGCATATGGCCAACTTCACCTACACCTGCGCACTAACGGAAGCCCCCACCCTCCCCAATGCCAGAATGACAGCCGTCGGGCCAGGATATGACTGGAGCAATTACGACCGTGCTACGATTGCGAGCCGGATGAAAGCCTACATCAGGGAAGACTTCCTTCCGTGGCTACGCCATCATCCGCTCGCCTATCCCAAGGCCGTTTTTACCATCCGCAAGGCCCAATGGATGCGCACATTCGCCGAGTAAAGCCTCCTGTGAGGACGATAAGGAAAGCACGTTTTATGTTGACGACAGGACGGTTTGCAGGGCTTAAGGCCCTCTTTTGGGAGTTTTTCCGCTACGGGATCGTAGGCGGGGTGGCCTTTTTGGCGGATTTTGGGGCGTTGGTGGCGTGTCAGGAGCTCTGGTTGAAGGAGTATGCGTGGGGACTTTATGTCTCGACGGTGGCGGGGTTTATGGTGGGGCTGGTGGTAAATTACGCGCTTTCGCTCTGGTTTGTCTTTACGGCGGCGAAGGACCGCGGGAAGGGGCGGAGTGCGGGGGCCTTTGCGGTCTTTGGGATGATTGGGGCGTTGGGGTTGGTGTGGACGGAGCTGGGGATGTGGTTGGGGGTGGCGGTGCTGGGGGGAAACTATCAGGTGGTGAAGGTGCTGGTGACGGGGGCGGTGTTGGTGTGGAACTACGCGGGGCGTAAGGTGTTGATTTTCCGTTGAAAGGAGCTCAGATGAAGACTGCAGTGGTGATTGGTGCGGCCCCAGTTGTAAAGTAAATCGTGAATTGTCTATGCGGCAGGGCAGTTGGCTAGGTAGGCTTGGGAGGCGGTTGTGCCATTGAGTGAGGTTCGGCGATA
>SFJE01000051.1 GCA_004555175.1 Lentisphaeraceae bacterium
GCCAATGCCGGCTTCGACACCGCCCTCGGCGTCATCTTCCACGCCGCCACCAGCCTCTACGGCCAAGAGGTCACCCTCGAAGCCATCGACCACACCATCAATGGCGAGGGCCTCTTCCAGGCCACCGCCCGCCTCCGTCTTAACTGCCACTAACAAAACCAAAAGAAAGGAACACACACATGGCAAACACCGTCACCCACGCCACCTGGGGCGTCACCAGCACCGTCGGCGCCGTCTCCGGCGTGGTCACCGACCTCTCGGTCACCACCGAAGCCCAGCAGCAGCCCGAATACAACGAAAAAGGCGCCGTCATCGGCGTGGTCCAATACGACAAGCGCCTCTCTGCCACCGCCACCATCCAGGTCTCCAGCTCCGTCTCGGCCCCCGACGTCGGCACCGCCGTTACCATCGGCACCCAAACCTACTACGTCACCTCCGCCACCGTCCTTCAGAACAACAAGGACTTCCGAAAAATCCAGCTCTCCCTCGAAGCCTGGAGCAACTGCACTGCGGTCAACGACGGCTCCGGCACCACCAATGGCTAATCGCTCGCTGCGCTCACGCGCGGCGATGACGCGCACTGAAAGGAGCCACCAATGAACCCCGAAGCACTCTCCAATCCCCCCGCCAATCCCCCGCAAGTCATCGATGGCTTCACCACGCCATCCCCTATCACCCTCGGTCAAATCGCCCTCCTCGAGAAAATCAAGAGCCCCCTCGTGGCAGCCAACGCCCCCTGCGAGCTGCTCGACCTGCTCCCCTCGCTCTACCTCCTCTCGATGAGCGCGCGTGAAGGCCTCGAGCACCTCCCAACCCTGCAGGCCGACGCCCTCGCTTGGGCCGACACCCTCTCCCACCAACAGGCCATCGAAGCCACCCAGAAGGCTCAGGCCGCCCTCCAAGCCTTCTTCGCCGCCCTCCCGCGCGAAACCGAGGAAGACAAGGCCACCGCGCCAAAAAAAGCCTAGCCGGCAATGGACTCCTCCTCACCATTGCCGAATGGGCCGCACGCACCTACGCCTACACCCTCGAGGAGATCCTCTGGAACATCCCCGCCATCCACCTCGCCCTCCTCATGCGCCAATACGCCACTGCTCAAGCCGGCTATAAAGGCAACTCCCTCCTCGAAGATTACCTCTTCAACTAATCCGCCATGCAGCCAGACGTCTCCATCAAAGTCGTGGCCGACACCGCCCAGGCCGAGGCCGCCCTCCGCAAAACCGGCGCGCAACTCCGCTCCGCCGCCACACCCACAGCCTCCGCTTCCGCTGGCCCAGCCACCGCCGGCGGCGAAACCGTTGGCAAGCAGATCGCCTCCGCCGCCGTCGGCTTCATCGCAAACCAAGGCCTCCAAGCCATCACCTCCGCCGTCGCCTCGCAAGATGGCAGTGGCCGCCTTGCCAGGCGTATCAGCGGCATCGGCGGAGGCCTCCTGGGTGGTGCAGCCGCTGGCGCGGCCGCCGGCTCGGTCATCCCAGGCGTCGGAACCGCTATCGGTGCAGTCGTCGGTGCGGCCATCGGCGGCCTTACCGCCTTCACCAAAGAGCTCGCCCAAACCACCACCGAACTGCGCGAAGCTCGCTTCTCAGAGCGGATGATGCTCCAAGGCATCGAAGTGGGCCAAGCCACCGGCGCGCAAGACCGCGCCTTCACCAGAATGCTCTCCACCAAAGGCCGCGATGAGCAGCAAGCCCTCATCGCCAGCCGCATCGCCCAGCTCACGCGCGGCTCCGGCAGCCTCTCCATCAAAAACCTGCGCGCAGACCTCCGCGCGCGCGAAGAGGCCGGCGAGATGGATTCGCAAGCCTACCGCGTCTCCAAAGCCGAGCTCTCGATGCAAGCCGGGCGCGTCGCTTCCCTCCTCCGCCTCAAGGAAGAACTCGGCAACGCCCCGCAAGCCCCCCTCCTCGGCGCCGGCTCCGTCACCGACTCCCTCGCCAAAATGGACGGCTCTGTCGGCGCGCAAGTCAACGTGGCCGATGTCAACCGCCAGCAACTCGAAGTCCAGCGCGAAATGCTCCGCGCCCTCAATCGCCTCGCCAGCGCAGACCCCTCGCAATTCACCGCCGTCGCCGTCTTTGATTAAAGGAGAATCCAATGGCCGATGACACCCCCGCCACCCCCGACACGCCCGCCGAGTCCACCACCCCCGCCACTCACCAAGAGTGCAACCGCTCCCTCTCCAAGCAGCCGGGCATCACCTCCCGCTCCGTCGCCTTCGTCGGAGACTACGAAGAACTCGCAGCCACCGCCGCCTCCTGGCAAGTCGGCATCACCACCGCGGCAAACAATACGGGCTTCGTGGGCTTCCCCGCCGGCTACGTCTCGGCCGTTGAGCTCCAAGCCCTCAAAGGCGGCCGCGGCCGCCTCATCATCTCCACCGCCGAGCAAGACGACGTTGCAGTCTGGGGCCTGGAGATGGCCGAAATCCAAAAGCCTATCCGCACCTGGAAAGCAAACGCCGAAAATAAAGCAGACCGCCCGGACCTCGCCCTCCTTGCCAACTGGGAGTCCCAAGCCGGCAAGCAAGGCCTCGAAAGCGAATACAACGCCTACAAATACAACGGCACAGGACTCTCAGGCAACACCCTCACCCTCGCCAAAATGATCCGCGAAGAGGGCATCGACCACTACGCCGTCTACACCCCCATCATCACCCTCACCACCCGCCACAATGGCCTCCCCTCCGGCGTCGGCTCAAACATCGGCAAAATCGAATCCCCGGCAGACGCACCCGAAGCCCTCTCCGCCATCGCCACCGAATGGCTCAAAACCGCCGACCGCATCCAAGGCTCCATCGACGGCGTCTACACCCGCATCCAACAGTGGACCGGCGCAGACAAGTGGAACAAAAACCTCTATGAAACAGCCGAAAGCGGCAGCTCCTCCTCTGGCTCCGACAGCGGCTCCGGCGGCTCCTCCTCCAACTCCGGCGGCAGCTCCGGCGGCTCCTCCTCGTAAAAGGTTTTGCACGCAGCCGTCCCGGCTGCACCTCTCGCGAGCGCAGCGAGCACCTCTCACAGCCATCCGCTAACAGCTAACCGCTAACAGCTCCCCTTCCCCCTATGATCCCCCTCCCCACACCCCCCGTCCGCGGACAACCCATCCAAGCCGACCTCATGCGCTCAATCATCGAGGCCATCCGCCGTTGCCGCCCCATCAAAGGCCAAGGTATCCTCCTCCAAGAGACCCTCCAAGGCACCATCATCTCCGCCGACGCCTCCGCAAACACCTCCCAGGAAGACCCCTTCTCCTTCCCCTTCCGCTGCTCGCTCATCACCACCGCCATCCAAAACGGAATCCCCCTCTACGCCCTGCGCATCCAACACGGCGCCCTCTACGAAGTCCTCGACGCCCTCGCCATCGAGCAACCCCTCACCCTCGAAAACATCGCCCAAGACGAGGCCGACCCCAACGCTTGGCGCGCAGAAAACCTCACCTCCGGCGCCCTCTTCATCCGCAAAGACCCCTCCGCCTACACCCTCGCCTTCGGCGAACCCATCAACGCCCTCTTCATCATCGCCACCCTCTCCCTCTCCTCCTCCTCCCCCACGCCAACCCTCACCCAACGCGCCCTGGGCGACCTCTACCTCTTCAACTCGCAACCCCCGGAGCAGCCCCCACTCGCCTGGGAAGTCCGCAAAAACGGCGACACCTGGCAAATCTACTCGCCCTACTGGGTCTACGCCTCCTCCGGCTCGGCCCCAGGCGCATACGCAAAAGGCATGCAAAGCGGCTGGAACACCCTTGCAGAGAAGCTGCAAGGCGGAAACCTCTACGCACTGCTCACCCACACCGAAGCCGCCGGAGAAGGCTCCTCGGCCACCCCAGAGACCATCGCCCTCTCCATCGTCAACACCCTCCCAAGCCCCCTCTTCTCAGAGGGCACCTACAACATCGCCGTCCCCATCGGCAAGTTCACTTCCACCACCGCCGAAGACGGCACCCAAACCACCGCCTGGACGCAGCTCCACCTCGGCATCATCACCGAAACCATCCCCCTCAAAGGCGACCCAGGCCCCGCCGGCAAAGACGGCCAGCCCGGCCAAGACGGCGCTCCAGGCCAGCCAGGCGCCAACGGCGAAGACGGCGCCACCTTCACCCCCAGCCTCCGAACCGTCACCGGCACAGGCGGCGGCGTTTACCTCGACTTCACCAACTCCAAAACAAACGCCATCATCCAAGGGAACATAAACCTCAAAGGCCCCAAAGGCGACACCGGTGCCACCGGCCCCCAAGGCCCCCAAGGCCCCACCGGCACCTTCAACACCGGCTCGGCACTCTCCGTCGACGTCGTCACCGCAGTCAAGTACGACACCTCAACCCACCAACTTACCTACACCAAGCGGACCATCAAGTTCTACGGCACCTCCATTGGAAACGAGTCGTCGCCACAAGAAATCACCACCGCCACAGCCCACTCCGCCGAGCACTAACCTATGGCCACAGCCCTCGTTTACTTCTCCTCCCTCTGGACGCGCGCCAACACCGGCGTCGTCAAACACTCCTCCTACGAGGGCAAAACCGTAGAATGCGAAATCGCCACCGGCACCATCTACGACTCCAGCCCACACACTGGCTCGGTCCTCGTCCTCCCGGGCATCTCCCTCGAAGGCTCAAAAGAAGGCATCCCCTACACCAATGCCTCCACCTACGGTGGCAATGCCTACTGGTACCAATCCGCCCAGAAGCGCTGGTACCCCTACGCAAACAATATCGCCTCGCCAAACTACCTCGTCTCGGCCGGAAGCACCACCAAAGGCGAAGAAATCGCCGTCAAAGCCTACTATAAAGGCGACGACTCCTGGGCCTGGTACGCCAAGTTCCGCGTCATCTCCTTTGTCGACGTCACCATCGATAACTCCCAGAGCCCCATCGCCCTCGCCGTCTCCGGCGCCGCCACCACCACCGTCGCCGCCGGAGAAACCGCCAAACTCTCCCTCGAAGCCGGCGCCAAACTCACCCTTGCCCTCTCCACCGACCTCACCTACCAGAAGAAGTTCGTCGCCTACAAAGTCGGCTCCACCACCAAAGGCACCGCCACCACCCTCGCAAACTACACCGTCATCGGCGGCGAAACCATCACCGTCACCTGGCAAAACAACCCCACCGCCACCCTCACTGCCCCCGCCAACGCCAACCTAACCGCCAAGCTCACCTGGGGCTCACCCACCCAAACCAACACCATCTCCGCCTCCGCCGGCTCCTCCGCAACCATCTACATTCCACCAAAAAACGCGCTGCTCGTCCTCTCGTGCACCGCCATCAATGGCGCAGAGTTCTACAAGTGGCTCAAAAACGGCTCCACCACAGCCATCACCGATAATAACCCCTCCAGCTCCTTCTCCCCGGCCTCCGGCGAAACCTACTCCTGCACCACGCGCACCCCCTACACTGTCACCCTCACCGCCCCAACCGGCATCACCCTCGCCTACACCTTCGGCCTCGACGGCACCCAGCAAGCCGCCGGCTCCCTCTCCCCGGGCTCCTCAAAAGGGGTCAAACTCTACCGCGAAAGCGGCGGCAATATGACCCTCGTCCTCACCGCCTCACCCTTCAACCTCGACACCTTCGGCGGCTGGACCAAAAACGGCACCGTCGTCGATCCCTATTCCAACCCCGCCACCTTCATCGCAAACGAGGCCGCCACCTACTCCTGCCTCATCGGCCAAGCCTCCACCCCCACCACCTCATCCGGCAAGCTGCTCTACGGAAAATACGGAAACCTCCTCTACGCCGACACCCTCAAAGCCGCCTCCACCCACACCATCGCCCTCTCCGCCGACTTCGAGGTAAGCGGCCACATCATCACCTGCTCCATCACCAAACCCGGCGAAGCCCAAGAAACCGCCACCACCGAAATCCCCACAGCCTTCTCCAGGGAAAAAAAGGTCTCCTTCCCCGCCACCGGCTCAGACTCCGGCAAACTCCTCTTCGCAGACCAATCCGCCCCCCTCCCCTCCGGCTCCCTCGCCTCCCAAAAACGCCTCGTCAAAATCCTCTTCCACTGCGATAACGCCGTCCACAAATACACCCTCACCCTCAAAGTCGACGGCTCCACCCGCTTCTCATCCACCCTCTCCGGCACCTTCTCGCGAACCATCGAAGTCTCATAAACAAAAAGACCCCCGGACAACGCCGGGGGCCAGGACACACCTTCGGGCCTGATTGCAGTCAGGCACAAGATCGGGAGAGCTCGAGTTTCCCAACCGAACGCCACCTCAAGTGCCGTCCCATAGCGGTACCGCAATGGTGGCCATAGTATAGGAAAAACCTATGCCAAAACACAACCAACAGGCCACGCCCATCGTGGCCTGGCCGGGAGGCAAAACACGCCTCCTCAAGCACCTGCTCCCCCTCATCGAGCAGTGCCCGCACAAAACCTACATCGAGCCCTTCGCCGGAGGCGCAGCTCTCCTGCTCGCAAAACAACCGGCCGCCCTCGAAGTGCTCAACGACCTCAATGGCGACCTCGTCAACCTCTACCGTTGCGCCCGCCACCACACCCGCGAACTCCTGCGCCTCGTCCGGGCAATGCCCAGCGGCCGCGCAGCCTTCCGCGAAGTCAAAGCCTCGTGGCCGGAGACCGACCTCCTGCGCGCTGCTAAGACCCTCTACCTGCTCAAGTGCTCCGTCCTCAGCCAAGGCCACTCTTGGCTCAATCGGCCGCTCTCGCGCAGTCTCGGAAAACGCCTCGTCCAATGGCGGCGGCGGATGGCCTGCGTCATCCTCGAGTGCCGCCCGGCAGAAGAATTGCTCCCCATCTACGACAGCCCCGAGACCCTCTTCTTCCTCGACCCGCCCTACGTAGGCACAGGCCGCCTCGACACCTACGCTAACTACACGCCCGAGCAAGTCGAAGCCCTCGCCCGCCAAGTGCGCACCCTCAAAGGCCGCTTCATCCTCACCCTCGATGACCGCCCAGAGCACCGCACCCTCTTCGCCGGATACACCCAACTCGCCGTGAAAACGCAGTCAAAAATGCGCCCAGGCGCCTTCGGCGAACTCATCATCCACAACATCACAGAGGGCTAAGACGATGACACATATCCCCCCCCCCGTGAAAACCAAGGACTTATGCAGACCACCCGGTACGCCACCGTGTGCTCCGGCATTGAAGCCATGACCGTCGCCTTGCAGGGACTCCCCTGGGCGGCGGTTTTCTTTTCCGAAATCGAGCCCTTCCCCTGCGCCCTCCTCGCGCACCATTACCCCAACATCCCCAACCTCGGCGACATGACCGCCATCAAAGGAGAAACCTATGCCAACCAAATCGACGTCCTCGCAGGCGGAACACCCTGCCAATCCTTCTCAATCGCCGGCAACCGCGGCGGTCTACAAGACCCTCGCGGACGCCTTATGCTCGCCTTTGTGGAGCTGGCTCGTCACGCACGGGTGCCTTGGCTGGTCTGGGAAAACGTCCCGGGCGTTCTCAGCCAAGATCGTGGCCAAGCCTTCGCCGAGTTCCTCTCCCTCCTCACCGGCCACACCATCCAGCCGCCAAAACAAGGCTGGAAAACCTTCGGCCTCGCCACGCCAGCCTCGCCCGAAGACTACGGCGTCTGCTGGCGAGTGCTTGACGCTCAACACACCCGAGTGGACGGCTATCCCCGCGCTCTTCCCCAACGGCGCCGCCGTGTCTGGCTTGTCGCTCATCGCGCAGACTGGCAAGGCCCCGCTCGCGTGCTCTATGAGTCCCCAGAGAGCCTTGGGCCTCGCCCACCGACTCGCCAAATGGACGCGCAGGAAGACCCCGCCGCTGGTCAGCGAGGCCCTCTCTCGGTGCCTCTCGCAATCCTCTCCCACCGCGACCTCTCCGCAGTCAAAACGCGCTTCGCGCATATCTCACCGACGCTAACCACCTGCGAACCCCACGCCATCGCCGTCAAAGGCCAACCCCTCCGCTACCTCTCCACCACAGAGTGCGAGCGCCTGATGGGCTTCCCCGACGGCTACACCGACATCCCCTACAACGGCCGCGCCGCCCCCAAAAGCTCCCGCTACAAAGCCCTAGGCAACTCTTGGGCCATCAACTGCGCCCGCTGGGTTCTCCGCCGCCTCGACCGCGAG
>SFJE01000052.1 GCA_004555175.1 Lentisphaeraceae bacterium
CTAGCTGTTAGCGCGCGTGCCGCGACGGATTGACATAGGGCCCTGAGACCAGCGCTCCGCCTCCTGCCAAATTATGCGCTTACGTCGCACGGCCCGTCTGAGCCGTGCGGATTTCTTTCCCCTTCCATCAGCAACTCCGTCGCGGAAACGCGAGCTAACCGCTAACAGCTAACGGCCAACAGCTATAAGTAGTCGTTAGCGGTTAGCCGCTAGCTGTTAGCGCGCGTGCCGCGATGGATTGACATAGGGCCTGAGACCAGCGCTCCGCCTCCTGCCAAATTATGCGCTTACGTCGCACGGCCCGTCTGAGCCGTGCGGATTTCTTTCCCCTTCCATCCGCAACTCCGTCGCGGAAACGCGAGCTAACCGCTAACAGCTAACGGCCAACAGCTCATCGCCCGAGCACAGCGAGGGCGAAGGGATTGTGCTATACTGCGCGTGCAATTGAACCAAGGAGGAACCGCATGGCCAAGGGATTGGCGACCTACGATGAATCACAGATCCAACACCTCGAAGCACTTGAGCATATCCGCCTGCGCACAGGGATGTATATCGGGCGCAAGGGGGACGGTTCCCAGTATGAAGATGGCATCTATATTCTGCTCAAGGAAGTCATCGACAATGCCGTCGATGAGTTTATGATGGGGTTTGGCAAGCGGGTGGTCATCAAGCTGAATTACGCCAGCGGGGAGGTGTCGGTGCGCGACTACGGGCGCGGCATTCCGCTAGGCAAGGTCATCGACTGCGTCAGCCAGATTAACACCGGCGGCAAGTACAACGATGCGGTCTTCCAGTGCTCGGTGGGCATGAATGGCGTGGGCACCAAGGCAGTCAATGCCCTCTCCGAGCGCTTCACCGTCCGCTCCCAGCGCGAAGGGAAGTTCGTTGAGGCCACCTTTATGCGCGGCCAGTTGGTCGATCAGCGCGAGGGCGAGAGCAAGGAGCGCAACGGCACCTACATCTCCTTCTTGCCAGATGCGACCATCTTTCCGAAGTTCGCCTTCCGCGAAGAACACGTCCAGCGGCGGCTGCGGATGTATGCCTACCTCAATGCTGGGCTGACGCTCGATCTCAACGGCGAGAGTTTCTGCTCGGAGAATGGCCTCTTGGACCTCATTAACGCCGAAGCGGCGATGGAGCAACTCTACGAGCCGCTGCACGCGCGCGTCAAGGTCGAGGGCCTCAGCTTTGTGCAGTTTGAAGTGGCCTTCACCCACACCAACCACATGGGTGAAGACACCTACTCCTTCGTCAACGGCCAATACACCAACGATGGCGGTACCCACCTGACCGCCTTCAAGGAGGGTTTCCTCAAGGGCGTGCAGGAGTTCTCCAAGAAGCGCTACGAGGGCGAGATTGCCCGCGACGGCATCGTCGCCGCCATCGCCGTGCGCCTGCAAGAGCCCGTCTTCGAGAGCCAGACCAAGAACAAACTCGGCAACCCCGAAATCCGCGCCGAACTGGTGGCCGAGGTGCGCAAGGTAGTCGAGAACGAGCTCCACCGCCACCCCGAGGCCGCCGAACGCCTGCTCAACAAGGTTGAAGAGACGCGCAAGTTGCGCGAGGATATGAAGGGCCTGCGCAAGATGGTCCAGGAACGCGCCAAGCAGAGCGCGGTGCGCGTGGAGGAGTTGGTCGATTGCAAGCAGCACCTCGACAAGGCCAAGGGCAAGGGTGAAGAGACCATGATCTTCCTCGTGGAAGGCAAGTCCGCCGGCGGCACCGTGGCCACCGCCCGCGACACGCAGACTCAGGCCGTCTTCAAGCTCCGCGGCAAGCCCCTCAATGTCTGCGACTTGAAGCGCGATGCCATCTACAAGAACAAGGAGTTCTACGACCTGGTCAAGACCCTGGGCATCGAGCAAACCCCCGACACCCTGCGCTACGGCAAGGTCGTCCTCGCCACCGATGCCGATGTCGACGGCCTGCACATCCGTAACCTCCTCATCACCTTCTTCCTGCGCTTCTTCGACCACATCATCCGCGACGGCCGCCTCTTCATCCTCGAAACGCCCCTCTTCCGCGTCCGCAACGCCAAGCAGAGCTTCTACTGCTACACCGACGACGAGCGCGAGGCCGCCATCAAGACCTGCGGCGCCAAGGCCGAGATCACCCGCTTCAAGGGCCTGGGCGAAATCAACGCCAAGGAGTTCAAGGACTTCATTGGCGAAGGCATCCGCCTGACCCCCGTCAACATCCACAACGATGTCTACGTCCAGGAAACCCTGCGCTTCTTTATGGGCGCTAACACCTCCGAACGCCGCCAGTACATCCTCGACAACCTCGTCGTCGACAACACCGATGTCTAACCCCCGCCCCGAAAGGACCCCACCCCGATGAAACGCCTTTCGCTCCTGGCCGCCCTCCTGGCCACCCTCGCCCTCTGCGGCTGCGTCAATCAGAGCATCGCCGCCCGCCGCTCCAAGATCCCCTGGAACCAGCCCCAGCGCTCCAACGCCGCCGCCAGTCTCCCCTTCTCCATGACCGAGCAATATGACGAGTAGTGACGAAGTCTTCCTGGCCCGGGCCGTAGCCCTGGCCAAACAGTTTGTGGGGCGCACCGCCCCCAACCCGCCCGTCGGCGCCCTCTGCGTCCGCGATGGCCGCATCCTCGGCGAAGGCGCCCACCAAAAGGCCGGTGAACCCCATGCCGAAGTCAACTGCCTAGCCGCCTGCACCGAAGACCCCGCCGGCGCGACCCTTTACGTCACCCTCGAGCCCTGCTCCACCTACGGCCGCACCCCTCCGTGCTGCGACCTCCTGCGCGAAAAGCGCATCCGCCGCGTGGTCATCGGCTGCCTCGACCCCAATCCCCGCCACGCTGGGCGCGCCGTCACCCTCCTCCAAGCCGCCGGCATCGAGGTCGAAATCGCTCCGCGCGTCTGCCCGGTGGAAGCCGCCTGCCGCGCCCTCATCGCCCCCTTCGCCAAGGCCATCACCACCGGCCTGCCCTACCTCCGCCTCAAACTCGCCCTCACCCTCGATGGCTACATCGCCGACCGCGACAACGCCTCGCGCTGGATCACCGGCCCCGAAGCCCGCGACTACGTCCAGCACCTGCGCGCGCACGTCGATGCCGTAATGGTCGGCTCGGGCACCGTCTTGGCCGACGCCCCCTCCCTCCAACCCCACCTCCCCGGCGCTGAGCCCAAATGGCGCGTCTTCGTTGACCGTGCCACCCCCATCCCCCCAGCCGCCTGCGATGCTCACACCCTCCTGGCTACGCGCGACCTCGCCTACGACGGCTCCGATCTCCCCGCCATGCTCCGCGCCCTCTGCGCCCGTGGCATCAACGATGTCCTCTGCGAAGGCGGTGGCCGCCTTGCCGGCGCCCTCCTAGAAGCTGGCCTCGTCGATGAACTCCTCCTCTTCTACGCCCCCAAGATCCTCGGCGACCCCGCAGCCCGCCCCGGTCTAGCCATCACCCCCCGCCGCCTCCCCGAGGCCATGCGCCTGCAAATGGTCGATTGCGACCACTTCGGCAACGATGTCCTCATCACCCTGCGCGCGAACGAACGCCTCCATGATTGATCCCGACACCGAGGCCCGCCTCGTCGACCTCGAATCCCTCCTCGCCCGCCAAGAGCGCCTCCTCGACGACCTCAACGCCGAAGTCCTCCGCCTCAATCGCCTCCACGAGCGCCTCCTCAAGCGCTTTGAGGAACACGAAGCCCGCCAAGACGAAGCCGCCGACTTCCGCCTCCTGGCCGACGAGCCGCCCCCGCCCCACTACTAACCCCCGCCGATGAACGCGATGGCCACCCCCTCCCGGTTGCGCGGCAAAGCCCTCCCCGGCGTGCTCCTCGCCCTCTTCGCCGTCGTCGTCTGGGGCGCCACCTTCACCCTCTCCAAGCAAATCCTCCTCAGCGTGCCGCCCCTCCTCCTGCTGCTGGCGCGCTTTGTCGTGGGCTACCTCGCCCTCTGGGCCATCCACCCCCGCCCCCTCCCCTGGCAAGGCTGGCGCACCGAAGGCCGCTTCGCCCTGATGGGCCTGCTCGGCGTCACCCTCTACTTCTGCGGCGAAAACCTCGCCCTCGTCCACGGCAGCGCCGGCATGGTCTCGGTTGTCGTCTGCATCTCCCCCGTCCTCACCGCCCTCCTCCCGCGCCTCTACGGCCGTGGCGCCCCCCTCGGCCGCACCTACTGGGCCGGCTTCCTCCTCGCGATGCTCGGCGTCACCCTCACCGTCTCAGGCGGCAACCTCGCCACCCTCCGCGGTGCCTGGCTCGGCGCCCTCCTCGCCGCCGGCGGAGCCCTCGCCTGGGCCGGCTACACCCTCGTCAGCCAAAGCCTCCCCGCCAAACTCGGCCGCCTAGCCATCACCCGCCGCACCTTCTTCTGGGGCCTGCTCACCATGCTGCCCCTCTGCCTCAGTGAACCGGCCCCCTGGTCCTGGAGCGCGCTCACCGCCTGGCCCACCCTCTGGCGCATCCTCACCCTCGGCCTCGTTGCCGGCGCCACCTGCTACGCCGCCTGGGGCTACGCCATCTCCCGCCTCGGCCCCATCCGCACCTCCCTCCTCCTCTACCTCATCCCCCTCATCGGCGTCCTCACCGCCGCCCTCTTCCTCGGCGAACCCCTCTGCGCCACCATCCTCCTCGGCGTCACCCTCACCCTCCTCGGCGTTGCCCTCTGCGCCCACCGCCAACACGCCTAACCCAGAGCCCTCCCCATGCCCGAAACCGAAGTCCTCCTCCAACTCCACGGCCGCCTCACCCCACCCCTCTGCCGCGCCCGCCTCCTCGCCGCCGCCCGCGCCTGCGCCACCGCCGCCCAACGCTGGTCCCGCCCCCAACACCCCTGGCGCACCCTCACCATCCACCTCCTCCACGACCCCCTCTCCGCACGCGTCAATGCCGACATCCTCGGCCACGAAGGCCCCACCGACGTCATCACCCAAGCCTACGACCCCCTCCCCGGCGAGCCTCCCGGCCTCCTCGGCGAACTCTACGTCAACCTCGACGTCGCCCTCCGCACCAGCCAACGCCTCCGCACCACCACCTTCGAGCAAGAAGTCGTCCTCTACATTGCCCACGGCTGCGACCACCTCTGCGGCTCGGACGACGCCACCCCCCCCCTCCGCGCCGCTATGCGCCGCCGCGACCTCCGCTGGATGCGCGCCGCCCTCAAAGCCCAATAACGCCCCCCTCCCCTTTATCCCTCCCCTTGCCCCGTGGCGCGCCCCCTGCCCGCCCGGGGCTACATTTTATCCGCTCCAAGTTCACCGCAAGGGCGCCCGTCGTCTGCGATGTGCCCCGTTTTGGGATGTGCCAGGGTCGCTCGTTTTGACGGCCGCCGTCCCCGGCGGCCACTTGGCAAATAAGCCCCTCGCACGCCCCCACGTAATGCGTCAATAGAAAAGTGCACCGAAGAAGTGATGAGTGGCTGGAGCAAAAACTGGTTGCAAAGGGATATAGGGAGTGTTATACTGTAACTATCGGTACGTTTGGAATGTCCTTCATTGATGGTTTTCTAAATGATTCTTACGGAGGTAAAGAGATGAAACGGAGTCTCATTGCACTGTTCGGCGGGCTTATCGCCTCCGGACTCATCGGCGCACAATTCGGCGCACACGTCTACTCCTTCTGGAAAGAGGGTGGATGGCAAGGTTTAGATCGTCTTGGTTGCGAGGCGATTCCATTGGTTGCCAGCGGCGAAACCGCATTTATTCCCGTGGTAAATTGGACGGAGGAGACGCCGCTTACGAAAGAGATGGTGGTGATTTTGCACGGTAACACCACCGACAAAAACTTCGGGGCCATCACTGTTGAAAGCGATGAGATGCTCTTCAATCGGTTGGGAAAGCAAACGCCCGACTCAGAGTTGGATCCCTGGGAAGACGGACTGAACCCTGTAGGCACAGAGCGCACCTACTATGACTCCGTGGAGAGCACTGAGGGTTGGTACGCCTCGTGGCCGACAGAGGTGTGGCCGGGTTGCACGAACTACTCGGACGGACGCGACCACAAGCCTGTTGCAAATCGCTGGTGGATTGAGATTCCAATCAAAGCCGACGTCGATGGGCGGAAACTCTTCTTCTCGGTGGGTATCACCGGGCAGGAATTAACCTCCAAGGCCATTTACCTTGTCGCAGCCTCCAAGGAACTCCTTGAGGCTGGTAATTTTGTCCGCGAGTTTGGATCAAATGCCAAATTCGCCATTAAAAACCGCGGCAACACCAGCTTCCGCGCCGCCGACTATGTGCCGCTCCGCCCCTCGGACTACACGCGCGATTGGTGGTGGGACGGACCAAAATACCAGTACAACAACTCCCGTAGCTACATCGGGCGCGTTATTGATGCCAACTATCAGGCGAATTTGAACGCGGGGGATAATCGCAAGGGAGTGCCCTACACCGCCTTTGAGATGTCGATCAGGACCGACTACAACAAGCAGAATGTTGGCTCCAAGACGGCATTCGTGGCCCCCGAGGCAGGGCGCTTGGTCCTCGCCCTCTGCGATGACGATCAATTCTTCCAACTCCAAAATGACACGCTCAAGCCCTTTGCAAGTACGACCGTTGCGAAAGCCTCCACAAGTGACCAACGGCGCTTCTGGTTCTACAACGCCATCAATGAGGGCAAGCTCTACGAAGTGGATCTCAAGGCGGGCGAGACGGCTGTATTCTCCTATCCCTATGAAGAGGAGTATGACGAGAACAACGCCTCGCTCTACATCGGACGCCTTGCCTTCTTTCCTGGAGGAGATGTGCGTTCTATTTCGGTGACCGGCTCGTGGTCCACCTTGCGCTACCAAAATGACCAGCCCTTTCCCTACTCCCCGGGTGTCGTTTTCGGCGGTGGTGTCTATCGCGAAGGGGAACCGATTACCCTGACTGCCATCTCCTATCCCGGACACGAGTTTGATCGCTGGGAAGTGGTTTACCTCGGAAAACACTCAGGCCAGATGAGTATCCCCGAAGCGATTACCAACGCGATTAATACTGCCAATGAATCGCACGCCCCCACGCTTACGCTCCCCGAAGTTGAGAGCATTTACGGTTCGGCCAGCGACGAGGCCGCCATCGTGGTGCGCGCCCACTGGAAGAATGTCCAAATCGCTCAAGTGCGAACAGATCCGCTCGATGTGGCCAAATATAAAGGTGGTCGGCCCACGGGTAATGGTCTAGTCATTGATGGTCATGAACAGACCTTCTCCGCGCCCGAGAGTGTTGCCACGGGATCCAAGGATGGCAAGGTCTACGCCTTCACCCACTGGGAGCAACCCGTGTCCAAGGCGGCCAGCAACATCCTCCTCGCAGCCTCGGATAGCCCGAGTTCCGAAGCCACCTTCTCGACCACCGTTGCCATCAATGCCACCACGCCGATTACCACCTATGTGGCACATTATGCCGCCGGCTATCCCATCAAGAGCGCCGTGCTTCCGGCCAAGAGTGGTTCCATTGCGGGGCCCCAGGCAAGCGCCGTTGGAAGCGAGGTCACTTACACCGCCTCTCCGGCCCAATACTACCGCTTTGTTCACTGGAGTAACTCCGTCACCAAGGAAATTCTCTCAACGGAGGAAACCTATACCTTCACGATGCCCGATGCGCAGGTTAGTCTGACCGCGACCTTCGAGAAGATTCCCGTTGAAGTGAAACTTGAAGTGCCTGGAGGTAGTGCTCTCGGCACCGCCTCTGGTGGTAAGGAGACGCTCGCCGGAACCAAGCTCACCCTCAAGGCAACCCCCGCCAAGAACACGGTCTTCGCCGGATGGTACTTCGATGAAGACTTCACCGTTCCCGCCGCCTTCCCTAACGCCATCGATTACCGCACCGCCTCAATCTCCTTCACGCCCACTGGCGAGCGCCCTATCGAGACCTTCTATGCCCGCTTCGTCTCCCCCGAAGAGGACCAATCCATCTTTATTTGCTTGCCGCCGCTCATCTATCCTGTCGGTGAAACCGTCGATGAGACGCTCTCGCTTAGTTCGCGCTCACTGCCGAAGGTCTCCGTTAAGGGACTCCCCGGCGGCATGAAGTTTGATGCCAACACGCTCAAGCTCTCCGGCGCGCCCACTAAGCCCGGCTTTTACGAGGTCACCTTCGAGGCAACCAATGCCTCCGTTA
>SFJE01000003.1 GCA_004555175.1 Lentisphaeraceae bacterium
TGGATAAAATCTTTTATTCAACATTACAAGAGGGGAAAGCCGCACCAGATTATTCAGCCTCTGATGATTTTCACGTTGAACTTCTCCTCTCTGGGGTAATTCAAGATCAGGGATTTGCATTATTTATTGACTCTGTACAGCAAGATCTCCCAGACGATCAGAAATTATCTGTTTTAGAACTTCAAACGTTAGTAAAGATACGAGATGGAGCACCGTCAAAAGTACTCAATCGAAAAGTAATTGATACGCTTCTAAAGCGAAATCTCATTGAGAAACGTGGAAAAACAAAAGGAAGCTTCTTTATCCTTTGTCGAAGTTACTATGAGTTGGCAGGTCGAATCGCTGAGTATCATCAGAAAGACGCGTGGTCGCTTGATCAATTTTTGAGTTTTATCACGTCAGGGGTGCTTCGTAAAGGCAATGCGCTTAAGATGGGTGACTTCGTGAAATTACTTGAAGGTCATATGACACGCCGTCAAGTTAAAACGAATATTCAACATTTGGCGGAAAAAGGTGTCTTGTCAAGTACGGGTGAGGGGGCTGCTACACGTTATGTGTTGAGCAAGAAATATAAACAGCAAACAGCCGTTGTCGATGAAGCCCTGTGGATTGGTCTTACCGAAATTATTAAACGGAGCCGAGAATGTCCAAAAAATGTCCAAAAAGATGATGAAAATACACCTGAAAATAGCTAATGAAAATTAGATTTGTTTATAATTCAAAGGGTTATGAACGTCTTAAATTGTCCAAAAGATGTCCAAGATTTTCTCCTATACTCCCAAGGTTCTTAAGTGAATTTCTGGCTCTTAACCTGCTCACTATCATCCCAAAGATGCTGCTAATCAATAAGACATTTCAAACTTAATGATACTATTCCTTCCACTCTCTGTATCTTCGGACATGGACATAACGAAATGTAGAAGATCAAAGCGATTGTCTTTTTTGACATCGGTTTTAAGTCCAAGGCGTTTACAATGTGGACTAATGCTAGAAATGAATTCTGAGGAGATTAGGCAACGGAGTAAGGAACCGATGGGGGCCCCAGTTGTAAAGTAAATCGTGAATTGTCTCCGCGGCAGGGTGCCTCGCCTTGCTCGGCTTTCACTGTTCACTGTTCTCCGTGTTGGCATAGCGCCTTCGCTTTGCTCGGCCTTCACGCGAGCGATAGCAAGCACCCCTATTTGCCCTCAGCCCAGCCCCTGGCTAGCGGGCGAAGCGCGCGTATGTTATACTCTCGGCAATTTTCCGTTTCCTAGAGAAGGAGTTTTGCGATGGCCGTTGAGATTACGAAGGAAGAAGTGTTCGCGTTTCACGAGGGCGGGAAGGTGCGTGTGGCGCTCTCCAAGCCGCTGGAAACCCAGAAGGATTTGTGCTTGGCCTATACGCCGGGCGTGGCGCAGGCGGTCAAGGAAATTGCCGCCAAGCCCGAGACGGCCTTCACGCTGACGAGCAAGCGCAACTTGGTGGCCGTGGTCTCCGATGGCACGGCGATTTTGGGCTTGGGCGACCTTGGGGCGCTGGCTTCCATCCCGGTGATGGAGGGCAAGGCTGCACTCTTCAAGACCTTTGCGAATGTTGACGCCTGGCCGGTGCCCCTCGCGCACTGCCGTCAAGGCGGGGCTGACACCGGCAAGACCGATCCCCAGCGCGTCATCGAGGCCGTCCGCGCCCTCGCGCCGATGTATGGCGGCATCAACCTGGAAGACATTGCCGCCCCGGCCTGCTTCGAGATTGAGCGCGTGCTCGATGCCGAGCTCGACATCCCCGTCTTCCACGACGATCAGTGGGGCACCGCGGTCATCACCGTGGCCGGGCTTATCAACTACGCCCACATTGCCGGCCTGGCACTCAAGGACGTCAAGGTGGTGATGAATGGTGCCGGGGCCGCCGGCATCCGCATCGCCGACATGTGCAAGGCCGCCGGCGTCCAAGACCTGACGATGTGCGACTCCAAGGGCATCATCCGTGCCGACCGCACCGACCTCACCGAGCACAAGCGCCGCCACGCCGTCACCACCGATAAGCGCACCCTCAAGGAGGCCCTCGTCGGCGCGAACGTCTTCATCGGCGTCTCGGCCGCGCATGTCCTCACCGGCGAAGATGTCAAGCAGATGGCCGACTTCCCCGCCATCTTCGCAATGGCGAACCCCGACCCCGAAATTGAGCCCAGCGAGGTGGCCGCAGCCATGGCCGGCAAGCCCTATGTGATGGCCACCGGCCGCTCGGACTACCCCAACCAGATCAACAACGTCCTCGGCTTCCCCTTCCTCTTCCGCGGCGCGCTTGATGTCCACGCCCGCACCATCAATACCGAGATGAAGGTGGCCGCCTCCACCGCCCTGGCCATGCTCGCCCGCGAGCCCGTCCCCGCTGACGTTCAGGCCCTCTATCCCGGCGAAAATCTCACCTTCGGCCCGCAGTACATCATCCCCAAGGCCTTCGACCGCCGCCTCTACGAAGTGGTCTCCTACGCCGTGGCCGAAGCCGCTGTCAACTCCGGCGCCGCCCCGGCTGATACCGACCTTGCGGCCGTGAAGGCGAAGCTGCAAGCCGGGATTGACCGCTAACGCGCTCGCCCCGCGATAGGCGATAGGCGATAGACGGGAACGCTGGCGCGTGAAGTCTGCTCACGTTAGAACCGTCAGGCTTCACGGCTTCTGCCGCCAATAGACCTGTCGCGGTATCGCGCTTCACGCCTATCGCCTATCGCCTATCGAATGGCTCCTCCAATGTCCTCCACTTCCACAGTCCCGCTGCGCTCTCGCCTCCTCTCCCTCGCCCTCACCTTCGGCAAGTTCGGGGGGATTACCTTTGGCGGAGGCTACGCGATCATTGCGTTGCTCGAGGAGGAGCTCGTCCGGCGGCGGGGGTGGTTGAGCAGCGAGGAGCTGCTAGACATCATCACCGTGGGCGAGAGCACGCCCGGGGCCATCGCCGTCAACACCGCCACCTTCGTGGGCTACCGCCTGGCGGGGGTGTTGGGGGGCGTGGTGGCCACCTTTGCGCTAGTCTTTCCGGCGTGGGTGGTGATTGTGCTCCTCTCGGGGTGCTACCTGGTGCTGCGGGAGAATGTGTGGGTGGCCTCGGCGCTGGCGGGGATCCGCGTGGCGGCGGTGGTGCTCATCGTCCGCGCCTTCTTCCGAATGGCCAAGGGCGTCAAACGCACGCGCCTGAACTTCATCTGTATGGCGCTGGCCTTCGGGTTGGTGGCCTTTGCGGGGATGAACGCGGTCTGGGCCGTTATCGGCAGCCTCTGCTTCGGCGTAGCGTGGTATGGCCTGCGCCCCCGCTGGGTTAGTCAACAGTCGACAGTCGACAGTGAACAGGGCGCAGCAAGCTGCGACGGGCAGACGAGTGGGCAGAAACAATGAAGCAACACGGTTCTAACGCCTGCTCCTCCGTCGCGGAACGCGCCTGTCGACTGCCCACTGTCAACTGTCAACTTCTCACCCCCGGAGCCCGCCTATGATCTACTTGCTGCTTCTGTGGACCTTTATCAAGGTGGGGCTCTTCACCATCGGTGGCGGCTACGCGATGATCCCGCTCATCCAGCAGGAGGTCATCGAGCGCCACAACTGGATGACGGCCGACCAGTTTACCGAGTTTGTCGGCATTGCCGAGAGCACCCCCGGTCCCTTTGCCATCAACATCGCCACCTTCACCGGCGTGCATGTGGCCCAGGATGCCGGCGGCAGCGGCCTGCTCGGTAGCCTCTGCACCACCGGCGGCGTCGTCCTCCCCTCGCTCGTCATCATCCTCCTCATTGCCGGGCTCTTCCACTACGCCATGCGCCACTGGGTGGCCCGCGCCGCGCTCCAAGGCGCCAAGCCCGTCGTCGTTGGCCTCATCGGCGCGGCCGGCTACACCCTCCTGCGCCACACCCTCTGCGAAGGCGGCTTCAAACTCCTTTCCACCGGACTCGCCCTCGGCCTCTTGGGGCTCTCCTTCCTCACCAAGCTCGGCGCGGTCTGGCTCATCCTCCTCGGGGCCGCCCTCGGGGTGCTCTGCTTTGGCGTATTCGGGTTGCAGCCGTGACCCGAGCGCGCCGCCGTCTGCTCCGTTGGCGATGCCGCGTGCAGCGTCTGCTTGAGGCGGTGCTCGACCTGCTCTTTCCGCGCGATTGCGCCCTCTGTCAGGGCTATGTCCCCACCGGACACCTCTGCCCGGCCTGCCGCAAGCGCTTGCGCGAGGCGCCCCTCCATACGCGTTGCCCGCGCTGTGGCGAAGAGTTCCCCGGCCTCGATGCGCCCGCCACGCCCTGCGCGGCCTGCCGTGAGCACCCGCCCGCCTTCCGCCGCGCCCTCATCGCCCTGCGCTACGACGACAACGCCCGCGCCCTCATCCACGCCTTCAAGTATCACCGCGGCATCCACCTGACGGCCGACTTCGTCCGCATCCTGCGCGCCAAGCTCCGCCGCGAGCTGCCGGGGGTGACCTTCTCCGCCGTTGTCCCCGTCCCCATCACCCGTGCCAAACTGCGCACCCGCGGCTACAATCAGGCAGAACTGCTGGCGCGCGCCCTTGCCCGCCGCCTCGGCCTCCCCTGCCTCCACCGCCTGCTCATCCGCCACGAGACGGGAGTCTTCTCCCAGACCCGGCTCCACCGCGCCGAGCGCCTCGCCAACGCCCGCGAAGCCTACGCCCTCGCCCCTCGCGCCCCAAGCCTCGCCGGGCAGCGCCTCCTCCTCGTCGACGACGTGATGACCACCGGCGCCACCGCCCAAGCCTGCGCGGAGGCCCTCGCCTCCGCCGGCGCCGAAGTCTACCTCCTCGCCCTCGCCCGGCCATTGAGATAACCCCAAGCGCCCCCTCCCCTCTCTCCTCCGTCCGCTGTTTAAGTGCTTGCACCGCGCGTGGGGGTGTGCTATGCTACAAGCACGATAGATAGAAGGACGCTTCCGCCAGGAGACTGGCTTGGACCCTTTGGAGACGAACGCGTGACAACGAATGACGAGTATGCGCTGCAAGTTTTGCAGGAGACCGGGCGGTTGACGACCGAGCAGGTTGCTTCGGCCCTGTCGGCCAAGCGCAAGGATGGGCAGACGCCGTTGGATTGGTTGGTGGCCGAGGGGGCCGTCACGGAAGAGGATGTGCTAGGGACGCTGGCCGAGCAGTTTGGTCTGCCCTTCGCCTCGGTGGATGGGGACGATGTGGATCCCGAGACGGCGAAGTTGCTCGATGCCGAGACGGCGCGTAAGTATAACGCCGTGCCGTTGCAGGACGACGGCGACTCGGTGATGATTGCGATTTGCGACCCGGCGAACTATGACGCGCAGGACGCCATTCGCTATCGTCTCAACGGGCGCAATGCGGACTTTGTGGTGGTCACCTCCGGGGATGTCCACCGGCTGATGGAGAAGCTCTATCCGCTGACCTTCGATCCGAATGCCAAGGATACCGGCGAGGACCTGGTCTCGCAGCGCAAGGAGATGGAGGTTGAGGGTGGCGACGAGGAGGGCGACGCGCCGGTTATCCGCCTGGTGAGCTTGATTTTGATGGATGCCTGCAAGATGAAGGCCTCCGATATTCACCTTGAGCCGATGGAGAAGCGCTTCCGCGTGCGCTACCGCATCGACGGCGCGCTGCGGGAGATGGATGAGCCGCCCAAACGCCTGCAGGGGGCCATTCTCTCGCGCGTGAAGTTGATGGCGAATATGGACCTCTCCGAGCGGCGCATCCCGCAGGATGGCCGCATTCAGATCAAGATGGGCGAGCGCGAGCTGGACCTGCGTGTGAGCACGGTGCCGACGAACTTCGGCGAGTCCATCGTGATGCGTATTTTGGATAAGCAGAACCTGGCGCTGGGTCTGCCGCAGCTGGGCTTCCTCTCCGATGACCAGGCGAAGTTTGAGCGCTTGATTGGCCTGCCCGATGGCGTGATCCTGGTCACCGGCCCGACGGGCTCGGGTAAGACGACGACGCTCTACGCCTGCTTGGGCCAGATTAACCGCCCGGATAAGAAGCTCATCACCGTGGAAGATCCGGTGGAATACCAGATGAGCGGCATCAACCAGGTGCAGGTGAACCGCGCCGTGGGGCTCGACTTCTCCGCCGCCCTGCGCTCCATCCTCCGCCAGGCGCCGAATATCGTGATGATCGGTGAAATCCGTGACCACGAGACCGCCGAAATCGCGATGGAAGCGGCCTTGACCGGTCACTTGGTCTTCTCCACCCTGCACACCAACGACGCGCCCAGCGCCGTGACGCGTTTGACGGATATTGGCATCAAGCCCTTCTTGGTGGCTTCGGCCCTGCGCGCGGCCATGGCCCAGCGCCTCTGCCGCGCGATCTGCGAGAAGTGCAAGACCGAGCATATCCCCACCGACCGCGAGCGCAAGATGCTCGGCACCCTCGCCAAGAATGCCGACGCGATGAAGATGTTCAAGGGCGCCGGGTGCGCGGTCTGCAACAAGACCGGTTACAAGGGCCGTAAGGGTCTCTTTGAGATCTTCACGGTCGATGACACGGTCCAGCGAATGATTTTCGATAAGGTGCCCACCACGCAGCTGCGTGCCCGCGTCCGCGAAATGGGTATGCGCACGTTGCGCGAAGACGGAATGCTTAAGGTCGCCGCCGGCATGACCACCCTCGAGGAGGTCCTCCGCGCCACGATGGGAGACGAAGACTGATGAAAACCAACATCCACGAATTGGCCGCAACCGCCACCACCGAAATCACGATGGCCGACTTGATGCAGGCGGCGATCGACGAAGGCTCCTCCGACTTGCACATCCGCGTGGGCCGGCCCCCGATCCTGCGCTGCTCGGGCGCCCTCGAGCCGCTCGATTGCCCCGACCTGACACCCGGCGACACCGCCAAGCTCGTCCTCGAGATCGCCACCGAAGAGCAGATTGACGAAGTGGAGCGTAACGGCGGTGCGGACTTTGGTCTGGCCTTCTCCGAGGCCGCCCGCTTCCGTGTCTCGGTCTTCAAGGAGCGCCACAACTACGCGCTCGTGCTCCGCCAGATTCCCTCGGCTATCCTGACGCTTGAGCAGCTGGGCCTGCCCGAGGCGGTCTATGAGCTGCTCACCAAGCCTCGCGGCCTCATCCTCGTGACCGGCCCGACAGGTTCGGGTAAGTCGACCACCCTCGCTTCGATGATTAACATTATCAACAGCGAGTTCGACCGCCACATCATCACCATCGAAGACCCCATCGAGTTCTACCACTACTCTAAGAAGTCCTTGGTCACCCAGCGCGAAGTCGGCGCCGATGTGCCCAGCTTCGCCGAGGCTATCCGTCGCGCCCTGCGCCAGGACCCGGATGTGATTCTCGTGGGCGAAATGCGCGACCTCGAGACCATCTCCGCGGCCATCTCCGCCGCTGAAACCGGTCACCTCGTCTTCGGCACCCTGCACACCACCGGCGCGGCCGCGACCGTCGATCGTATCATCGACTCCTTCCCGACCAACCAGCAGGAGCAGGTCCGCACCCAGCTCTCGATGAGCCTGGTGGCCGTCATCTCCCAGGTGCTGCTCCCGCGCGCGGATAAGGGCGGCAAGGGCCGTTGTGCCGCCTTCGAGATTATGATGAGCACCCCCTCCATCCGCTCGCGCATCCGCGATAACAAGACCTTCCAGATCAACTCCGACATCCAGACCGGCGCCAAGTTCGGCATGGTCTCGCTCGATACCTCGCTCCTGAACCTCTACGTTGCCGGCAAGATCTCCTACGAAGACCTCGTCACCAAGGCGCAGGACCCCGAGACCACCGTCCAGAAACTGCGCGAAATGACCGGAGAATAAGATGGCTTCCTCCCTCGCCCTTCCCCCGCTTGTCGAACTCGTCCGCGACAACGGCTTTATTGACGACGCCCAGGCCGAAGAGCTCGTCCGCGCGCACCTCCAGGATGGCAAGCCCTACAAGGAGCTCATCCTGGCGCTCGACGTGCTCTCCGAAGAGGACCTCCTCTCCCTGATGGCCGGTAGCCAAGGGACCGACGTCATCGACCTCTCCACTGTCGCCTTCGACGACACGCTCAAAAATCTCATCCCGGTGGCCAGCATTCGCCTGCACACCATCGTCCCCGTTGAGGTTGAGCGCGACCACGCCACCTTCGCCACCGCCGACCTCATCGAGGCCGATGTCATCGACGAGCTCACCTTCCTCCTCTCGCGCGAAATCCGCTTCGTCTTCGCCCCCGAGGAGGCTATCAAGAAGGCGATTGACGACAACTTCTCCGCCGGCGAAGCCTCCGACGCGCTTATTGAGGACCTCTCGGACTTCGATGGCGTTGATGGTGCCACCGACGAGAAGGGCATCGAGAGCGCTGCCGCCTCGGCTCCAGTCATCCGCTTCGTCAACCTCGTCCTCTATCAGGCCATTACCGACCGCGCCTCCGATATTCACATCGAGCCCTTCGAGAAGGACTTTAAGATTCGCTACCGCGTCGACGGCGCGCTCTACGAAATGAATCCGCCGCCGCTCTCGATGGCCCTGCCGATTATCTCGCGCATCAAGGTGCTCTCGGGGTTGAACATCGCCGAGCGCCGCGTGCCACAGGATGGCCGTATTGCCCTCACCGTCGCCGGGCGCCAGGTCGACCTCCGTGTCTCCTGCCTGCCCACCGTCCACGGCGAATCTGTCGTGCTCCGCGTCCTCGACCGCTCGGCCGTCTCCCTCGATCTGGAGAATATCGGCCTGCCCGAGGACATCTACGACGGCATCACGATGGACATCGAGAAGCCCAACGGCATCTTCATCGTCACCGGCCCGACCGGCTCCGGTAAGACCACCACCCTCTACTCTTGCCTGCGCGCCATCAATAAGCCCGACACCAAGATCCTCACCGCCGAAGAGCCGGTGGAATACGACATCGAGGGCCTGGTGCAGGTGCCCATCAATCCGCAGCAGGGCAACACCTTCGCCAAGGTGCTCCGCGCCTTCCTCCGTCAGGACCCCGATGTCATTATGGTCGGCGAAATCCGCGACTTGGAGACCGCCGAAATCGCCGTCCAGGCCGCCCTCACCGGTCACTTCGTCTTCTCCACTCTGCACACCAACGACGCCGCCGGCGCCGTCACCCGCTTGGTGGATATGAATGTGGCCCCCTACCTCATCTCCTCCACCCTCCAGGCCGTCCTCGCCCAGCGCCTCGTCCGCACCTGCTGCGCCAACTGCAAGACCTTCTACGACCCCGATGACGAGGCCATCCACCGCCTCGGCCTCGTCCGCTCGGACATCGGCAACCGCCAGTTCGCCTACGGTAAGGGCTGCAAGATCTGCAACGCCACCGGCTACAAGGGTCGTAAGGGCGTCTTCGAGTTCCTGCGGATGAGCAACCCCATCCGCGAGATGATCAACGCCCGCGAGCCCACCCTCGTCATCCGCGAGAAGGCCCGCGAACTCGGTATGCGCACGATGCGCGAAGATGCCATCCGCAACGTCCTCGACGGCTACACCACCGTCGACGAAGTCCTCCGCTACACCTAAGGCGCCCCGCAAGCCCTTTTCTTCACCGCAGGCCCTCCCAGGCCTGCGTGTTTTTTAGGCGCCCCGGCGCTCAAAAACACCACATCTGCCTCCTGCTCGTAATGCTCCATATCCCACACGATAACCTTTTGGAATACAAGTAGATTTCGTTCGAGCTCGAACTTATCTCACGAAAATCCAAGGATGTTTTTGGCCTCATCTCACGAAAATCCAAGGATAAGCGTCCCGAAAACGCAGACAACGCTTCGCCCATTCTTGCCGAGGCCGTTGAAGCCGTTACGCCTGAGACCGGGGTTAGCGGCTTCGGAGGCTAAACCACTGTCGCCAGTCTTGCGAAGTTTACGGTGTACTGCAAACTTTCGCGGTTACGCGCAGAAGTTTGTGGTATACTGCAAACAAATTGAAAGGAGGAGCCTATGGTTGAGCGTCCAGATGCGTTGCAACGGTTGCTTTCGTGGAAAGATAAGGACCTGATTAAGGTTGTCACCGGCATTCGGCGGTGCGGGAAATCGACCTTGTTCTCGTTGTTGCAGGGGCGGTTGCGGGAGATGGGGGTGGCGGATGATCAACTCCATGCTATCAACTTTGAGGATCCTGACTGGGCGGAGTTGGACTCTTGGAAGCAGGTCTGGGACGCTCTTAAGCCGCAGATTGAGGATGGCCGTAGGCACTATGTCTTTCTGGACGAGGTTCAGCAGCTGCCGAACTTTGAGCGGCTCGTCAATGGGTTGTATACGCGCAAGCAAGTCGACCTCTACGTGACGGGCTCGAATGCCTTTCTGCTCTCGAGCGAGTTGGCGACCTATCTCTCTGGGCGCTATGTTGAACTGCACTTGACGCCGCTCTCGTTTAAGGAGTTTGCTTCCGTTGCGCCAGCGCAGGAGCCGAGGAGTCAGACTTATCGCCGTTATCTGGTGCAGAGCGGCTTCCCGTATGCGTTGCAACTGCGTGAACCCCAGCACCTTGATGACTACCTCCGTGGGCTGTTTAATACCATCTTGCTTAAGGATGTGGTGGCGCGTAATGGTTTCAAGGATGTGGCGCTGTTGGGGCGGGTGGTGCGTTTCCTCTTCGATAACATCGGCAACCTCACGACGATCAACAAGATTTGTACGGCCTTCGAGGAGGCGAAGTCGCGCCCCAATGCCCAGACCATTGAGAATTACATTCAGGCGCTGTGCGATGTCTACATCCTTCATCAGGTCCGCCGTTACGATATTAAGGGCAAGGCGTGGCTGAAGACGAACGCGAAGTATTACCTGGAAGATGTGGGACTTCGGCGCATCCTCCTAGGAACGCGCGGCGGTGACCTCGGGCGGTTGCTGGAGAATGTGGTTTACCTGGAGCTCTGCCGCCGCCATCGGGAGGTCTATGTGGGCATTCTCGACCGCGAGGAGGTCGACTTCGTGGCCATCGATGGGGCGGAGTACACCTACTATCAGGTGGCCCTAACGGTCCGCGATGAGCAGACGCTACGTCGCGAACTCCGGCCGCTCCAGAAGCTCCCCGGCTCGTATCCTAAGTTCCTGCTTACGCTTGATGATGACCCGGAGCTCTCGCACGAGGGCATTCGCCAAGTGAATGCCCTCGACTTCCTCTTGCAAGCATAACGAACAAATCCGGCGCGGAGGATTATCCGCGCCGGATTTGTCTTCCGCCTGAGACCGGGGTTACTTGGCCTCGATGAGGAGGCGGAGTTCGTGGCCGTTGAGGTCGATGGGGTCGGTTGTGAGTTCGCCGGGGAGGAGGGCGTCGCCTTGGACTTCCTCAAGGATGGTGTCTTGCCAGGCATCGAGGGCGGCGGCGACTTCGTCGTCGGCTTGGAAGGTGACTTCGATGCGCTGGGTGACTTCGAGGTCGGCTTCCTTGCGCAGGGCTTGGACGCGGGAGACGAACTCGCGCATCAGGCCTTCGGCGAGGAGGGCGGCGGTGAGGGCGGTTTCGAGGGCGACGACGATGTTGCCTTCGGCGGCGACGACGAGGCCTTCGCGCGGTTCGCGGCGGATGACGACTTCGTCGGGGGCGAGGGTGGTTTCGGTGCCCTGGATGGTGAGGGGGACGGTTTCGCCGCGGGCAAGGGCGGCGGCGAGGGGGGCCGGGAGGGCGGCGATGGCGGCGGCGGCGGCCTTCATTTGGGCGCCGAAGCGGGGGCCAAGGCGCTTGAAGTCGGCCTTGAGGGAGAGGTTGGCGAGGGCGGTTTCGTCGTCGCCGAAGGAGATGTCCTTGACGTTGAGTTCTTCGCGGATGATGTCGGTGTAGGCGGCGAGGGCGGCGCGGGCAGCGGCATCGGCGGAGACGACGTGGAGGCGGGCGAGGGGCTGGCGGACCTTGAGGTCCTTATCGGTGCGCAGCTGGCGGCCGAGGCGGACAACGCGCTGGACGAGCTCCATATCGGCTTCGAGGCGGAGGTCACGGGCGGCAGCATCGGCGGTGGGGAAGGCGCAGAGGTGAACGCTTTCGGGGTCGTTCGGGCCGCGGAGGTTGCGGTAGATTTGCTCGCTGACGAAGGGGCAGAAGGGGGCGGCAACCTTTGAGAGTTGGACGAGGACGTAGCGGAGGGTGCGGTAGGCGTGGCGCTTGTCGGCATCGTCTTCGCTCTTCCAGAAGCGGCGGCGGGAGCGGCGGATGTACCAGTTGGTGAGCGCGTCGATGAAGTCGACGAAGGGGCGGACGGCCTTCTGGAGGTCGTAGGCGTCCATAGCGGTGGAGACATCGGCGATGAGGGTTTCCATCGAGGAGACGATCCAGCGGTCGAGGACGTGGGGGGAGGTGGGGCGGGCGACATCGGGCTCGTCGAAGCCGTCGGCATTGGCGTAGGTGACGAAGAAGCTGTAGGCGTTCCACCAGGGGATGAGGAGGTCGCGCAAGAGTTGTTTGACGCCGGCTTCGGAGAAGCGGAGGTTTTCGGCGCGGACAACGGGAGAGTTGATGAGGTAGAGGCGAAGGGCGTCGGCGCCGTAGGTGTCGATGACGTGCTTGGGGTCGGGGTAGTTTTTGAGGCGCTTGGACATCTTCTTGCCATCTTCGGCGAGGACGAGGCCGTTGACGACCACGTTCTTGTAGGGGGCCTTACCGAAGAGGAGGGTGCCGAGGACGAGGAGCGTGTAGAACCAGCCGCGGGTCTGGTCGAGGCCTTCGGCGATGAAGTCGGCGGGGAAGAAGGTGTCGAGCTCTTTGCCGGAGAAGGGGAAGTGTTGCTGGGCGTAGGGCATGGAGCCAGATTCGAACCAGCAGTCGAGGACCTCGGGGGTGCGGTGATAGGTGTGGCCGTCCTTACGGATGACGACCTTGTCGATGATGTGCTTGTGGAGGTCGGTAATCTTCTGCCCGCTGAGGGCTTCGAGCTCGGCGACGGAGCCGACGCAGATGCGGTCTTCGGGATCGTCGTCGTTGATCCAGATGGGCAGGCACGAGCCCCAGAAGCGGTTGCGGGAGATGTTCCAGTCCTTCGCGTCGCGCAGCCAGTTGCCGAAGCGGTTGGCGCCGACGGCTTCGGGCTGCCAGTGGACGGTGGCGTTGTTGGCGGTGAGGCGCTCGTGGAGGTCTTCAACGCGGACGTACCAGGCGTCGATGGCGCGGTAGATGAGGGGCGTGTCGGTGCGGTCGCAGAAGGGATAGGCGTGGACGATGGTGCCTTGGTGGACGAGCTTGCCGTTTTGCTTGAGCTCGCGAATGATGTCCTTGTCGCAATCCTTGCAGAAGCGGCCGCGCCAGGCTTCGGGGGCGGGGGCGGTGAAGGCGCAGCCTTCGTCCATCGGGTCTTCGAGGGTGATGCCGGCGGCCGAGCAGACGCGGAAGTCGTCTTCACCGTAGGCCGGGGCATTGTGGACCAGGCCGGTGCCGTCGGTGGTGGTGACGTAGCTATCGGTGAGGACGACGAAGGCGTTGGGCTTGTCCTTGTAGTAGGGGAAGATGGGCTCGTAGTGGAGGCCCTTGAGCTCGGTGCCCTTGAGCTTTTCGAGGATCTCGACCTTGGGGTTCTTGCCGAAGACGGCGGTCAGGCGGCTCTCGGCGAGGATGTAGACGGCCCCATCGGCGTCCTTGACGGCGAGGTAGTCAATCTCCGGGCCGGCGCAGATGGCGAAGTTGGTGAGCAGCGTCCAGGGGGTGGTGGTCCAAACGAGGAGGTAGGCCTCTTCGCCCCAAACGGGATGGGCGCCCTGGGTGATGCGGCAGCGGACGGTGACGGCGGGGTCCTGCACGTCCTTGTAGTTGCTGCCGGCCTCGAAGTTGGAGAGGGGCGTGGAGAGCTTCCACGAATAGGGCATAATGCGGTGGCTCTTATAGATGCGCCCCTGGTCCCACAGCTGCTTGAAGACCCACCAGACCGACTCCATAAAGCTCGGCTGCATGGTCTTGTAGTCATTATCAAAGTCTACCCAGCGGCCCATACGGGTGACCGTCTCGCGCCACTGCGAGACGTAGCGCAGCACCATTGCGCGGCACTGCTCGTTGAAGGCCTCCACCCCGTGCTGGCGGATCTCGTAGGCGCCATTGACGCCCAGCGCTTCCTGCGCCAGGGCCTCGATGGGCAGCCCGTGGCAGTCCCACCCAAAGCGCCGCTCCACGTAGTGCCCGCGCATGGTCTGGTAGCGCGGCACAATGTCCTTAATCGTTCCGGCCAGGAGGTGCCCATAGTGCGGCAGACCGGTGGCGAAGGGCGGCCCATCGTAGAACCGGAAGACCGGCGCGCCGCGCCGCTGCTCGAGGCTCTTGGCAAAGGTGCCTTCGCTCTCCCAGAGCTTCAGCACGGCTTCTTCATTCTTGGCAAAGTCGGGACGATTGGAAACGGGCTTAAACATAGGTGGATTAGCTGTTAGCGGTTAGCGGCTAGCTGTTAGCGCGCGTTCCGCGACGGATGGGGTTTAAGGTTGGGAGTGGTCTATCTGTGCCTCGAATGCGTGTAGCATCTTGGCGACTTCTTCTGAAAGGGTAAGTACGGGTGCAATATCCGCCTTCGCCAGCAGTTGCACACGCTCGCAAATATAGAGATGAGTCTGGAGTTCGGCCAAAGAGCCCTGGGCAATCTTTAAGAAGTGCTTCAACTCGTTGTCACGCCGCCGGCCATAGCCTTCTGCAATGTTTGCTGGCACCGACACGGCCGCACGGCGCATTTGATCGGCCAGCGCAAAGCGCTCCTCTCCCGGCATCTCCGGGAGGAGACGATAGACCGTCACCACCAGGTCCATCGCCTTCTGCCACACCGTCAAATCTTGATAGCTCTTAATCATCGTTGCTTGGGCTCGCCGTTGCACGCGCTCCACGTGCTCGATCGAAAGCTTCTCCGTCGCGGAACGCGTGCTAATGGCTAACAGCTAACCGCTAACTGCTGTCGCAACGCGGCTCAGCCGCGGAGGGCGGCAAGGACGCCATCGCGGTCGGGGGCGGAGATGATGGCTTCGCGGGTGGTCGGATCCATCAGCTTGCGGCTGATGCTACCGAGGAAGACCATATAGCCTGAGCCGGCGGAGGGCGGAACGAGCATCAAGATAACGACCTTGGTCGGCTCGCCATCGGGGGCATCGGCCGCGAAGCCATCCTTGTGCACGCCGATGGCGCAGACGAGCTCCTCGACCACATCGGTGCGGCCGTGGGGGAGGGCGATTTCGTCGGTCATCACGGTTGAGGCGGACATCTCGCGGCGGACGATGGCCTGCTTGGCTTCGTCCTTCTTGGCCTCGGGGAGGGCACCGCTAGCGACGAGCGCGTCCATCAGCTCGGCGATGACGCCAAAGATGTCTTCGCTACGCAGCGAGGTGACGACCACGGCCTTTTCCAACATCGTGTCATAGGTGTTCATAGTGCAACCTTTCGTTCAGAGTGTTCACATATAGGCGATACGCAACGCTTCGTTCTCCAACGTATCGCGTTCGATTAGCGCGTCAAGGGCCCGGCCGATGGGCCCGGGCTTGCCGTCGCCGACCTTGCGGCCATTGTATTCCACCACGGAGGCGACATTGAGGGTGGTGCCAACAGCGAGGATTTCGTGCGCTTCGTAGAGCTCTTCCTCGCGAATCGGGCGGAAGACCACGCCCTTGAGCGACCCTTCGCTCTCCAGCTTCTGGGCCAGTTCCGAGACGCGCAACATCGTCGTGCCGGCCAGGACGGTATCTAGCGGCGGGAAGACGAGGCGGCCCTTCTTGGAGACGATGCCGATATTCTCGGTGGCGCTTTCGGTGATGTGGCCATGGGGGTCCACGCCCACCATAAAGTCCACGTGCCAAATCTCGGCTTCACCCTTCATCAGCACATTGGGAATGTAGTTACAGGTCTTGGCAGTGGCGAAGACCGGCGGCTTGATGGGCACGCGGCTCTTACGCAGTTTAGCGCCCTCGGGGTGGCGCTTCATAAAGGGTTCGCCCCCGCCATAGACCAAGATGTAGAGGGCCGAACCCTCGCTTTCGGTGGGCGAGACACCCATCCCGCCCGGACCGCGACTGAGCACCACGCGCACTGCGCAATTCGGCTGTGCGGCCACCTCCAGTGCCTCGAGCACCTTGGCCCGCAACGCTTCGGGCCCGCGCCGAAACGCGAGCCCGACCTGGTAGGCACTCCGCTGCAACCGCTGCAAATGCGCATCGAGATTGTAAACCGCGCCATTGAGGCACTTCATCGTCTCGAAGACGCCATCACCGCGGTGCGTCAGGTGGTCATCAAAGGGGATGACCATCAGCGCCGGATCGCGCACATAGCCATCCCACAGGCTCGAATAGAACAGGTGGTAAGGCGTACGCTTCGAGCCCGTCGCCGCTCGCAACGTCTCGACAAAGTCCTGGGGACCAATCTCTCTCATACCTATAAGATAACACACCCGCGCGGCCGCCGCAAGCGCACCGCCGGAGCCTCCTTTACGCGGAGGCCCCGCCGCCCTCCTTCATCTGCGGGAAGAGGAGCACATCGCGAATGGCCTCGGTGCCAGTGAGGAACATCACCAAACGGTCGATGCCCATCCCGAGCCCCCCGGTGGGCGGCATGCCATATTCCAACGCCTCAACGAAGTCCTGGTCGAGCGGCTCGGCATCGGCCTCCACCTGGCGGGCAAAGGCTTCGCGCTGCGCATCGGGGTTGTTCTGCTCGGTGTACCCGGGGCAGAGCTCGCGCCCGGCCACCACGAACTCGAAGACATCCACCAGCGCCGGATCATCCGAACACGCCTTGGCCAGGGGCACATACTGCTTGGGAATGCGCGTGACGAAGGTCGGCTGCATCAGGGTGCGCTCGATAAGCTTATCGTAGACCTCGTGCGAGAGGGTGAGCATATCGACAATCTCGGGGGTGAGCGTGAGTCCCTGCGCGACGGCGCGGGCCTTGGCGGTCTCGTAGTCGAGCGTGAACCAATCCTCGCCCATCCGCTCTTTGATAAGGTCCTGCTGGGCCACCTCGCGGTAAGGCGGCTCGAAGTTGATAACGGTCTTCTCCTCGCCCGAGCCGTAGGCCACCTGGCGCGTGCCCAGGACCGTGTCGCAGAGATAAGGCAACAGCCCCTCCACGAGGTTCTTCATCGAGGTGCGGTCGCCATAGGCCTCGTAGACCTCCAGCACGGTGAACTCGGGGTTGTGCGTGCGGTCGATCCCCTCGTTGCGGAAATCCTTGCCCAGCTCGAAGATCTTGTCGAAGCCGCCGACGAGCAGGCGCTTGAGGTAGAGCTCCGGAGCGATACGCAGGACCATCTCGCGGTCGAGCGCGTTGTGATGCGTCACGAAGGGCTTGGCCGCGGCACCGCCGGCCTGCGGCTGCATAATCGGCGTCTCCACCTCCACGAAGCCGCGCGAGGAGAGGAAGTTGCGAATGCCGAGCAAAATCTTGTGGCGGGCATCAAAGCGCTTGCGGCTCTCGGGGTTGGACATCAAATCCAGGTAACGCTTGCGGTAGCGGTCCTCGGTGTTCTGCAGACCGTGCCACTTCTCGGGCGGTTGGCGAATGGCCTTGGAGAGCAGCTCCCACTCGGCCACGGCCACGGTCTGCTCGCCGGCCTGGGTGGTAAAGAGCGTGCCCTTGGCGCCAATAATGTCACCCAAATCCAAGAGCTTGGCCGCGTTGTAGGCCTCCTCGCCCACCTCATCGCGCTTGAGCAAAATCTGGAAGGCATCCGAGCCATCATTCAGGTGGATGAACATCAGCTTGCCCATCCGCCGCTTGGTCTGAATACGCCCGGCCACGGCCACAGCCTTGCCCTCGGCAAAGTCCGCGCGCGTCTCCTGCAGCGTGCCGGTCCGCGCAAAAGCGTGACCATAGGGCGCGTAGCCCGCGGCCTCCAACTTCGCGCGGTTCTCAATCCGCTGCGCCCGATACTGATCTTCGCTCAATGCCTGCGCCATCGCTGCGCCTCCCTTACGCCAAATAGTTGTTGACCAGTTCAGTCAGGTGTTCAACCGTGAAGCCAAAGTGCTTGGCCAACACGCCAGCCGGACCCGACGCGCCAAAGCCCTTCATTGTCAGCGAGATGCCTTCGCAGCCCAGATAGCGCTCCCAGCCGAAGGGCGAAGCCGCCTCCACCGCGATGCGCTTGGTGACCGCCTTGGGCAACACCGCCTCGCGGTACTCCGCGCTCTGCGCCTCGAAGAGATCCCAGCTCGGCATCGAAACCACGCGCAGGTTGCGCGTATCGGCCTGTGCCACCTCCAGCGCCAAGGCAACCTCCGAGCCCGAGGCCATCAAAATCGCCTCCGGTTGCTGCTCGGGGTCCCGTTGCCAGAGGACGTAGGCGCCCTTGGCCACATTCGCCGCCGCCGGATAGTCGCTGCGGTCCAGCACCGGCAAGTTCTGGCGCGAGAGCAAAAGCGCCGTCGGCCCCGTCGTCCGCCGCAACGCCACCTCCCACGCCGCCGCCGTCTCCGTGGCATCGGCCGGACGCAGCACGCAGACGTTCGGCATCGCACGCATCGCCGGCAACTGCTCAATCGGCTCGTGCGTGGGGCCATCTTCGCCCACATAGAAGCTATCGTGCGTGAGCACGTAAATCACCGGCAGCCCCATCAACGCCGCCACACGGATGACCGGGCGGCAGTAGTCGCAGAAGACAAAGAAGGTGCCGCCAAAGCAACGCAAACCGCCGTGACTGGTCAGGCCATTCATCACCGCCGCCATCCCCAGCTCGCGCACGCCAAAGTGGAAGTTCCGCCCGCCGAAACGCTTGGGCCCCACATCGCCGAGCCCATGCAGATAGGTCATATTCGAGGGCGCCAAGTCCGCCGAGCCACCCACCAACCACGGCAAGGACGGGGCAAGCGCATTCAGCACCTTCCCCGAAGCCACGCGCGTAGAAATCGGCTTATCCTCCCACGCCGGCAACAACTTTGCAAAGTTCTTCGGCAACTCCTGCGCGTGCATCGCCTCCCAGACGCGCTTCACCCGCGGATGCGCCTCGAAGTGCTTACGCACCTGACGCTCCCAGCGCCGCCGCATACGCCCCATCTGCGCCTGGCGCGCGGCGAACTTCTCGCGCACCGCATCGCTCACCGCAAAGGTCTCATCCGGGTTGAAGCCGAGGGCCTCCTTCATCAAGCGCACCTCCTCTTCGCCGAGCGGCGCACCGTGACAGGAGGCGCTATCGGCCTTATTCGGCGAGCCCTTTCCAATCACCGTGTTGCAAATCACCAACACCGGCTTAGACTGCGAACGCATCGCGCGGTGGAGCGCGCGCGCAATACTGTCAAAGTTGTGCCCATCGCAGGTACAAACCTGCCAACCGTAGGCGCGGAAGCGGTTGGCCGTGTCATCTGCCATCGCATCGGCCACATCGCCCTCAATCGAGATCCGGTTCGAGTCGTAAATCGCCACCAACTTATTCAGCCCCAACGTGCCGGCCAGCGAAGCGGCCTCGTGCGAAATCCCCTCCTCCATATCCCCGTCCCCGCAGGTCACCCACGTGCGGTGATCGACCAGCTTCATCTCCGGCGTATTGAAGCGCTCGGCCATCATCCGCTCGGCAATCGCCATTCCCACCGCCGCGCCAAGCCCCTGCCCCAGCGGGCCGGTCGTCGTCTCCACCCCAGGCACCACGCCATACTCCGGGTGCCCCGGCGTCTTGCTCCCCAGCTGACGAAAATGCTTCAAATCCTCCAGCGACAGGTCATACCCCGCCAAGTGCTCCAAGGCATAGAGGAGCGACGACCCGTGCCCGCCGGACATGACAAAGCGATCCCGATCCGCCCACGTCGGTGCCGCCCCATCCACCTTCAGAAAGTAAAGCCAAAGCACCGCCATTACATCCGCCAGGCTCAACGCCACACCCGGATGCCCGGACTTCGCCGCCTGCACCTCGTCTGCCGCCAGACAACGCAACGTATTCGCAACCAACTGCAAGGCCTTCTGCCGCTTCTGTTCCATCGCCGTGATAACCTCTTCTAAGGGGCTCAAAAGAAAATAAAAGGATAGCACATCCCCCTAAACCCCGCAACTCGCGTTCGGCCATTCGCGCGCTGGGCCGGATAATCCGGATAATCCGGAAATTCCGGATCATCTGGAGATTCCGGAGGCGGCCCGCCAATGGGGGGCAGGGGGCAAGGCCCCCCGCGTGAGCGCGCGAGCGAGGGCGCCGAGCGAAGCGAAGGCGCTATGCCAACACGATGGCGGTTCCGCCGCCGTAAGGTGTACCTCCGGCGCGTGAGGAGGCCCCTCGGGGATGTTATAGAGAAACAGAAGGCCCCCGAAGATCATCGGGGGCCGATCCGTCGCGCGCTAATCGCTAACCGCTACCAACGCTACTCCTCGCAGACCAAGCGAATGCCCACATTGGCCACGCGCTGCCAGCGCGGATAGTGAACGCGCAGGGAGACGCGCGAGAAGCGCGGCAAGAGGTCCCACGCGCCGCCACGGCAGACGACCTCGTCGGTGCCCTCGTAGGTGGAGGCGGTCCACTCGGCGGCATTGCCGATCATATCCTTGAGACCGAAGGCGTTGGGCTTGTACTTGCCCACGATGCCCAGGACCTGCTGGCCGTCGTTGTAGCGCATGTCGCGGTGGTAGTAGTTGAGGGTTTGGCGCTGGTTGGGGATGCCATCGAGGGACTTATCGGCGAGGTTGGCGTAGGGGCCGAAGTTATCCTCCACGCCGCCCCAGTAGAAGGGGGTGTCGGTGCCGGCGCGGGCGGCCCACTCCCACTCCTCTTCGGTGGGCAGGCGGAACTTCTTGCCGGTCTTCTCGGAGAGCCACTTGCAGTAGGCGTTGGCCTCTTCCCAGGAAACGCGGACGGCGGGGAACCAGGGGTTGTTCATCACGTCGCAACCGGGGGTGGTGTGATCCTTGCCGAGCTGATCGATGTAGCCATTGTAGTGGGCGGGCTTCCAGCGCAGGAAGTTGCGCAGGGGCACCTCAATATCGGACATCAAGAAGGGCTTTTTGATGGTGACCGCGCGGGGGGTCTCATCGTGGTAGCCATTGGGGTCGCCCATTACGAAGGTACCGGCGGGGATACGCAGGAAGGTGAGCGAGCCGCCGGGCATGTCCACCTGAACCGGCTGGGCCTTGATGCCCGTCATCGGCCACCCCTCAACCTTGGGCGGCTCGGGCTTTTCGTGACGCTTCTTGGCGCGCTCCTTGGGCTGGATCTTGGCAATATCGGCGGCACACTTGGCGAAGTCGTAGGCTTCGGCCTCGATGGCGGAGTCGATATTGGAGACCTGATAGAGGGCGTTCCACTTTTCGCGGCGGGCGCGCGATTCGTTCATCCGCTCGAGCTGCTGCTGGGCGCCGTGAATGCCAATCCAGTTGCGGTGGAACTCGTTGGCCCAGTTGAGGGCGAAGTCGGTCCAGGTGCCCCAGAAGGGCGCATTGAGGTCAATCCAGGTGTAGAGCAAGCGCCACTCTTCGTCGGTGAGCTGCACGCCCTTGTGTCCGCGCTTGAGCATCTGAATGAGCACGGAGGTGTTGGCGGCATATTCACCGGGGTTGAAGATGTGGTTATCGCTCTCGGGGCCGGGACGGCGGACGTAGGGGTTGAGGTCGTGATAGGAGCGGGTGAAGGCACCGGCGCCACCGGGGCGCAACCCATCACGATAGGGCAGGATGACCGGCTTGATGCTCGCCAGGTTCGGGCGGCGGCCGGTGAGCGACTGCTTGCCGTAGGGGCCATCCATCGTCATGTCGGTGTCGGTGGTCTCGTCGTTATGGCACTGAGCGCAGTTGCGCGTGAGGATGGGCTGAATATCGCGCATGAAGCTCCAGGTGAGCCCGCCACAGATCGAGGGCTCGAGCGCATCGGGCTTCGTCAGCAGCGGCGGCACATTGTAGATGGAGTTGGCCGACTCGTGGCAGCCGGTACAAGCCACCTTTTCGCCGGGCATCCCCACGAACCACGAGCGCATCAGCTGGATGGCCTGACCGTTGGCGTCCAGCGGCTGCAGGGCAATAGGCGTATGGGCCGGGGCCACAAAGTAGACCGAGCCATCCTCGCGCACCGGCGCGGTGCCCAGGACATACTTCATATCCCAGCTCGACTCGGTGCCCACGCCTTCGTGCGAGCCTGCCTTATTATAGGCGTAGTGATAGGCAAAGACGCGCACCTGCTTGACCGTCCCGCGCGGCACGCCACGCAGCCCCGGGCCGTTGTAGATGTCGGCCACGTGCACGGTGCAGGTCTTCTCGCCGGGGACGATGCTGTCGGGGTAGACCGGCGGCGGGGTGGACTGCTCAAAGCGGATCGGCTCGGTGAGCGAGGAGCCCTCGATTTCGCACAGGAGCGTGAGGTTGTCGAAGACGTCCACCAGGTAGATGCCCCAGAGGTCCTCGCCACTGGCACGCATGGCGGTGAGGAAGTACTTGCCGGCGCCATCCTTGCGCGGGTTGTGGCCGAGCGGGAAGGGGGTGAGGAACTTGGGCCAGTCGCCCGCGTAGAGGTAGTCCTCAATGCGCTCGGGGATGGGCTTCTTCCAACCGGGGATCATCTGCTCGCAACCGGCGGCCTCGGCACGGCCCTTGGAGACGTCGAAGAGCGCCAAGCGCCCGGCCTTGGAGGCGTGGTGACCGGTGGCCACGCAGATAAACTTACCGTTCGCGCCGGGGATGGGCTTGGGGTCGCCATAGTGGTTGGGCCAGAAGCCGTTGGAGCCGAAGTAGGCCAGCTGACGGGTGCCGTCCGGGCGCATCGTCATCAGGATGCGGCTGAAGAAGTGGGTCTGATCGCAATACTCCCAGCGGACGAACATCACGCGTCCGTCATCGAGCATGGTGGGCGACCAGTTGGAGTCCTGGTCAAAGGTCAGGCGCTCCATCTTGTCGGTGGCCGGGTCGTAGCGATAGGTGTTGGTCATCGCCATGCGACCCGATTCGCAGGGCAGCCCCTGCTCGGAGGCGGTGGCCGTCACGATAAACTTGCCATCGGGCAGATAGCAGCCATCGCCAATGTCGTAATCCACGCCCTTGGGGGTGATTGGCTTGGCCTCGCCCTCGCCAAAGCGGTACTCCCAGAGCTTGAGGCGGTTGCCGTCCGCGGGGTCCTTCTTCACAAAGCAGACCCGCTTGGCATCCCAATTAAGGTCCACGCAAGTCACCGACGCGCGCGGGGAGTTATAGAGCACCTCCACCTTCGGCGTCTCGGCCGCGAGGTCGGTAATCTTCACCAACTGCGAATTGATGCCGTGGTTGGCCTCCACCACATTGTAGCAGGCCATACTCGGCTGCGCCGGCGCATTCTGCCGCCGCGCATTCGGCCCGAAGTCATACTTCATCGCCAGCACTTCCATCCCGGCAACCATCGGCTGAGCGAGCACCGCGCGCTTCACTTCCAGCGTCAACGCCTTCGCGAGCGCCTCGTCCCCTTGCTCACGCAAGGCCTTGAGCGCCGCAGTCTTCCGCGCCGGCACCTCGCCAATCAGCGCACGCAGCGCCTCAAGCTCCGCGCTCTTGCCGTAGGTGACCTCCCAATCCTCGGCCATGCGCCCCAACGCCTCGGGATTGATGCGCTCGACCGCGCGCGCCAAGCACTTCTGCTGAACCGTCAAATTCGCCGCCGACACCCATGCCGCCAGCCCAACAAAGAGTACACTCAAGCAAATCTTCATCACGCATGCTCCTTCTGCTTACGTCATATAGTGTAGCACACCCACGCCCAAAAGCAAACGCCTTTGACAATTCTAGGGTTTGCAATTTCAATCGCACCACGATGGCATTGCCTCTCGCCCGGCCGTAAACTAATAAGACCCCGTCTTATTGGCAACAAGACCCCGTCTTATTGGCAACAAGACGGGGCCTTAATAATTCCCGCCGCCCCGGGGGGAAGTTTTCGCCCGGCGTGCGGGAAGTTACGCCAGCCCGAGGCACAGTTTTCCGGCGGGAGCGGTTAGTGGTTTGCGCGGAGGTCTCCTCTCGGTCCCAAGGAGCCCCTCACGCGAGCGGTAGTGCGCACCTTGCGGCGACCTTCTTTCGGTGATTACAATTCTTTCTGCGCGCGCGGGAGGTTTTTGCTACAATGGCGGGCATGAGAGTTTTTGTGTGCACTTTGGCGATGATGGTTGCGGCGTGGTTGGGCGCGGCTCCGGTGATTGATGTGGATGTGACGGGCGTGGCGAAGCAATCGCTCTCGTTGAGTGGCGTGACGGCTTCGGGCGCGGGAGCGGAGACTTTTCTCAAGACTTTGCAGAATGACCTGTTGCGCTGCGGGTGGTATCGTTTGGCGGCGAATGGGCAGGTGAAGGTGACCGGGCAGTTGACGGGCGCGGCTGGGGTGAATGAGCAGCTGACGGTGGCTTGGCCGGGGAAGCGTTTTGCCTGGCCGCGGCAGGCGATGTCGGCCGCCGAGGGGCGCAAACACGCGCACGAATTGGCCGATACGATCGTCAATGCCACCACGGGCGAAAAGGGGATTGCGCAGAGCCGGTTTGCGATGGTGGCCAAGACGGGCACTTCGCGCACCGGGCAGGCGATTGAGGACCTCTATGTCTGCGATTACGATGGCTATAACATTACGCGCCTGACGCGCGATGGCGCGCCGATTATTGGCCCGCGCTGGGCGCCGGGCGGCAAGCAGATCTACTTCACCAGCTATCGCCTCGGCTTCCCGGCGGTCTTCGTGGCCGATGTGGAAACCAAAAGCGTGACGCGTCTGGCGGAGTTTCGCGGGCTGAGCACGGGGGCGGTGCCGTCGCCGGCGGATCCCAACAAGTTGGCGATCATTCTGGCGCACCAGGGTAATCCCGAGCTCTATATTATGGATGCGCGCACGCGGCACCTCACGCGCCTGACGGAGACGAAGTTAGCGGCGGAGGCGAGTCCGTGCTGGTCGCCCGATGGGCGGAAGATTTGCTATGTCTCGGATGTGGCCGGCTCGCCGCAGCTCTATATTGTGGATGTGGCCACGAAGCAATCGCGGCGGCTGACCTTCAAGGGCGGGGAGTCGGTGCAGCCGGATTGGGGCAAGCGGGGGATTGTCTTTGCCACCAAGCGCGGGGCGCCCTATCGCGTGGCGGTGATTGACCCGGAGAAGGGCGAGCGCTCGCTGCGCTACCTCACGCCCCAGAACGAGATTTACGAATCGCCCTCTTGGGCACCGGATGGGCGGCACGTGGTGGCCGCGCGCACGCAGGGCCGTCAGCGCACGCTCTGGGTGTTGGATGCCGAAGAGAAGGGCGAGAAGCCCTATCAACCCTTTTCAGGCGGGAGCACGCAGTGGCTCAATCCCGCTTGGTCCAAGTAAACTTGAGCCACAGAAGGAAGCAAGACGATGCGGATGTCCTTGATGATTGCCCTGTTGGCCGCCACGGCGATGGTCTTTACGGGGTGCGAACTGAAGAATGGCGCGGCCGGGGATAACTCGGAGGCCATGGGCGCTGGCATGGGTGGCGATGCCGGAGACGATGTGGCCATCGACCCCAATGGCGCCGGCTATGACCCCAACGACCCCAACGTGGGCGCCTTCGGCTCGGACCGCTTTGAAGATACCCGCGAGCGCGTGCTCGATGCCGACCTCGCCCCGCTCTACTTCACCTTCGATTCCTACACGCTGCCCACCGAGGAGATCTCCAAGGCCGAGGCGGCCGCCGAGTATCTCATTGAGAACCCCACCCATGTGATGATTGTGGAAGGCCACTGCGACGAGCGCGGCTCGAACGAGTATAACCTCTCCCTCTCCGAGAACCGCGCCGGCGGCGTGCGCGATTACCTCATCTCCTACGGCATCGACCCGGCCCGCCTGCAGACCCGCGCCTTTGGCGAGGAGAAGCCCGCGGTCCCCGGTCAGACCGAAGAGGCCTTCCGCAAGAACCGCCGCGCCGAGTTTGTTCCCTATAAGTAAGTGTTGCAGTTGACGCAACGGCCCCGGTGACTTTATGCGCCGGGGCTTGCGCGATGCGCACACAAGCCCAACGCACCGGCGATGTCCTTCCTCGAAACACTCGTTATCCTGCTCGTGGCCGTAGTGGTCCTGGGTCCCAAACGTTTGCCCGAGGCCGCCCGCAAGGTGGGCCACTGGATGGGCGTGCTCCGCCGCGCCTCCGATGAGTTCAAACAGCAACTGATGACGATGGATCAGGCCCTCGAAAAGCAGGTGAACGCGGCGGTCAACACCTCCACCGGCGAGCTTGATCACCTCCTGCCCTCCGATGAGGAGCTGGCGCAGGCGATGGACTTCGGTCCGCCGCCGCTCTCGCCCGATGACGTTCTGGCCACTGCCCCCGTCCCTGGCGGTCTGGCGCCAACCCCGCCGCCGGCGGAGGAAAAGCCGGCCGAGGCCGCGCCCGTTGAAGCCGCGCCCGTTGAGGCGACAGCTGAGCCCGCCGAAGCGCAACCGAAAGAGGAGGCCTAATGGCCAAGACCCAGCCGCCGAGCAAGCGCCTGCAAGCGCGTTTCCGCCGTCTCTTCGCCGAGACCGCCGAGGACCGCGCGCAGGAGGAGAAGCTGGATCCGCCGCGGCCCTTCATTGAGCACTTTATCGACCTGCGCAACTGCATTGTCCGCTGTGCGGTGGCGTGGGCCCTGGGGATGCTCCTCATCGCGCCCTTCTCCCCGTGGGTCATCGAGGCGCTCCAGTGGCCGCTGCGCACGTCGGGTCTGGCCGAGGCGGGGGTCCAGATGCAGGGGCTCGAGGTGGGCGTGGGCTTCTCGCTCTTTATGACGACGATGCTGTGGGGCGGGACCATTCTCGCGCTCCCGGCGATGCTCTACTTCATCTTCCAATTCGTCTTCCCCGGTCTGCGCCGCCACGAGCGCAACCTCATCCGCTTTACGCTCGGGGTGGGCGTCTTCCTCTTCTTGGGGGGGGTCTCGCTCTGCTTTGGTTTCACGCTCAAACTGGCCCTGCGCGCGCTGATGGCCATCAACGCGTGGATGAACGTGCCGGTGGAGTTCTTGCAGGCCGAGCCCTATATCGGCTTTGTGCTCAAGGTGCTACTGGCCTTTGGCCTGGCCTTCCAGTTCCCCTTGGTACTGCTGGCGCTGGGGTGGCTGGGACTGATTTCGGCCGAGAGCCTGCGCGCGCGGCGCGGCTTGGCCATTGTGGGCATCTTTGTCTTGGCAATGTTCCTGACGCCGCCGGACCCCCTTTCGCAAATTGTGATGGCAGTGCCGATGTGCCTGCTCTATGAGATGACGATCTGGCTCGTGCGCCTCCGCGAAAAGGTGGCCGCCGAGGCCGAGGAGTAAACAATGGGCTTTGAATCCGGTTCCTTTTCCTTCCACGCCTTCTACCTCTCGCGCGGCTTCGAGCCCACCGAGATGGAGGCCTTTGCCAAGCGCGCCCTGCCCCCCATCAAGACCCTGACCGGCGATGCGCCCCTCCACGGTTGGGCCGGCCCCGCCCACGCCCTCGATCTCGACCTCACCGAGGAGCACTGCTGGCGCGGCGACTGGCTTTGGTTCTCGCACGTGACCGCCCAGAAGAAGGTCCCCCCGAGCCTCCTGCGCGCCACCATCCTCGCCGAACTCGAGATTGAGCGCAAGGCCCGCCAGGTGGAAGTCCTCCCGCGCGCGGCAAAAACCGAGGTCCGCGAGCGCGTTCAAGAGGCTCTTTTGGCCGACGCGCAACCCTCCTTCGGCTCGATGGAGTGTGCGATTGACCTGCGCAACCAGCGCCTGCTCGCCTCGGCCATGACCGATGCCGCCGCCCAGGTCCTCTGCCCCTTCTTCCGCGAGAGCACCGGCGTAATGCCCGTGATGCTCTGCCCCGAGAGTGCCGCCTACCGCCTCTGCGGCATCGATTGCAACAGCCTCGAGCTGGTCAACATGACCCCGAACGAGGAGATTGGCGTGCCACCGGAGATCACTCTGGGCACCGAGTTCCTCACCTGGCTCTTCTACCACTGGGAGAAGGAAGAGGCCACCTTCGACTTTAATGGCGAACAATGCGGCCTCATGTTCGAGGGCCCGCTCATGTTCTCTGGCGACAAGGCCCCCGGCTGCCACGAAACCGTCCTGCGCAACGGCACCCCCCTCGACACCCCCGAGTTCGGCATCGCCCTCTGGAATGGCAAGAAACTCCGCCGCGCACGCCTCACCCTCACCAAGGGCGACTGGATCTGCTCGGCCACCGTCGATGGCTACGACTTCGCCTTCCGCTCGATGAAGGTCGACCCGCCCAAGAAGGCCAAGTCCGCCACCCCCGACGCCGTCGACGAAATGCCCTCGCTCAACGCCCCCGGCGCCAAAAATCCCGCCGCCGAGCGCCCCGGCAACGACAAGCTCGCCGTCGATGAGCGCCTCGACCGCGCCGCCTTCTATGTCGACGCCTTCCTCCACCTCTATAAGCACTTCCTGTCCCTGCGCGAAGACCCCATCGCCTGGAAGGGCGTCCTCGCCAAGATTGGCCCCTGGATTGAAGCGCGCGCCAAGTAAGGCCGCCCATGGCCTCTGGCGACTTCCCCTACGCCCTCGATGAGCCCGCCGCCTGGCGCGGGCTCGCCCCCGAGTCCCTGCGCGCGGTTCCCTGCCCCCACGCCCCCGCTGGCACCCACGCCTGCCGCTTCGCTCCGGAAAGCAAGGTCGCCCTCTTCCGCCAAGTGGCCGCCCTCGGCGCGCGTAGCGAAGTCCGCTGCCTACTCCTCGCCGAACCCGAGCGCGCTCCCGCGGAAGGCGAAGTCGCCGTCATCGCCGAAGATCTCCGCCGCTGGCTCGCCGCCCATCCCGGCCCCTTCCCCCACCCCATCGGCCTCCTCTGCTCCGGCGCCCCCTATCCCTGCGGCCCCACCCCCCTCTGCGAAACCACCCCCGAAGGCCGCCGACAAGACGAAGCGGAGGCCCTGCAAACCCTCTTCACCCGCAGCGAAAGCCTCGCCGAAGCCATCGAAATGGCCTTTGGCACCCTGCCGCCGCAAGAGCGCGAGTTCGTCCACGCCTGGGCCCATCGGCCCGACCCCAACCACCCCTCGCGCCCCATCGCGATTTACCTCCTCGCCGAACAATTCCACTTTTCCCGCCGCAAAGGCTTCAAGATCCTCGCCGCCGCCAAGTCCCTCAACCCCACCGTCTACGCCCGCCTCGACGCCCTACGCAAGCAACGCCTACGCAAAACCGGCGCCTGGCAAGTCCGCGGCTAACCCCCACCCGAACCGAATACTAAACCCACCGCGTTAAGAGTTGCGCCTCGGCCTGGTGCAACGCCCTGCACGCCGCGAGGGTTCCAGCCGCCTCCCGGACGATGTAGAATTGCGCGACAAGCTCGGGCGCGGAGATATCTGCGCCGGGTATTTTATTGAGCGAGGCGTTGGGCGCGGTGGCGGTTGAGGTAATCGCTGAAGAGGGGAACGGAGAAGGCGAGGGTGCCGTGGCTGGGGCTATAAACCATGCCCTTCTTGATGAGGGAGCTGCGGCGCGGACCAAGCGAGCTCATATTGATATGGAGCCGCGCGGCAATCTCCGAAACCTTGGGAGTTGGGCCGGGCACCTCGGCCATCGCGAAGACAAACTCCTTTTCGGCGTTGGTCATCCGCTCCATCCGGACGCGGAAGAAGCTTTCATCGAGACGCCGCAACACCTTTGGCGTAACGGCTTCGACGGCTTCGGCGAGGATTGGTGAAGCCTCAATGGCGTTCCAGAGTTGATAGCCCCATTCTTGCAAGAAGTAGGGATAGCCTTGGGTCTTGGCGTGGATACACGTGGCCGCTTCGTCGGTCAGCACCACATGCGCTTCAGCGAAGGGCTCGCGGATGGCCTTGGCGGAGTCTTCGGGAGAGAGCGCGCCGACAGTTTGGAAGTGAATTAACCGTTCAGCATAGGACTTTACATTGCCCGTGAGCCCAGGCAGAAAGGGCAACCCGGCAGCAAACAGGGCCATCGGAAGCGAGTCCTGCTGCATACGATGCATTGCCATAATCAGCGCGTCGAGGTCCTTTTCGCCAAGATATTGGATTTCATCCAGAATGAGAAGCACACCCTGCTGTTTCTCCTGGACGGCTTCGGCCACGGTTGCAAGCAGCTCGCCAAGGTCGAAGGCCAAGTCCCCGCTGTCGGCAATCCCGTGCTGCGGCTCAATCTCCAACCCAAAGTCGCCCATCTCGACCTTCACAGTGCCGATAAAGTTGCGCAGAGCCATCAGACTCCGCTTGACCTTTTCCTTGGCTCCGCGCTGGCGATCCAACTCAAAGAGCGTTTTTTTGAGCGGTGCAACGAGCAATGCACTCAGGGACCGCTCCTCGGTCGCTTCGATATGAATAGGGATAACTTTAGTTTGTGCCGCCATCCGCCGCACTTCACCCAACAGGACTGTTTTCCCCACGCCGCGCAGGCCAGTCAAAATCACACTTTGCACCGGGAAACCCCGTTCCAAACGCTTGATAAGCACATTGGCGCTCGTCAAGATATCCTCGCGGCCGACCAACTCCGGCGGCGGGGCCCCGGCTCCGGGAGAGAAGGGATTGATAATCGGATCCATACGCGCTCCTTTCCTGTCTTTGGCGGAAGTATAGCAAAGTCTAACGAACAATATCAAGAAATAAGAAAAACGCGCCACTCAGCCACGATGTGCCGCCAATCGATCAAAGTGCTCGCTAAACACATAGACACGCTAGCACTTCACGAATCCCCTCCCGTGATTAAAACACCTTATGCCCCCTCGCCCCTTTTGGGCCGTGGCGGCTCCCTTTTGAGGTAGGGCCTAGGTGACCTCGAGGTAGGGCCTAGGTCGAGGCGAGGTAGGGCCTTTCGCGCGCGCAAATTATGGTAAGGGCGGGAGCGGGCTAATGGAGCTTGCGCTGCACAACGATTCCTCTCGCAACGTGCCGAAGGTGCCCCTCACGTGGGCACAGCTCGCACCGTACGCGAGCGCAGCGAGCCCCGCTATTTGACGCAGGGGCGGAAGTCCGCTATAATGCGCGCGTTTGTATCTCATTAGAAGGATAGTAGCTATGTATACCGCTTCCGATCTGAAGAAGGGCCTCAAGATTATGTTTGAGGATCAGCCCTGGATTATTACGGATTTCGACTTCTCCAAGCCTGGTAAGGGCCAAGCCATCTACAACTGCAAGTTGCGCAATATGCTCAACGGCTCGGGCAAGAGCTGCTCGTTCCGCTCGAACGACCGCTTTGAGAAGCCCGACCTGGCGCAGATGCCCTTGGTCTTCTCCTACGAAGACAACGGTACCTACATCTTCAATGACGAGGATTACAACGAGATCCGCGTCTCCAAGGAGGTCCTGGGCAACAAGACCTACTTCCTGACCGACGGTCTGGAAGTCGATGCCCTGCTCTACGAAGAGAATGTCATTGACGTGGAACTTCCCTCCTTCATCGAGCGCAAGGTCATCAAGTGCGACCCGGGCGTGCGTGGCAATACCGCCGCCGGCAAGGTCACCAAGCCCGGCACCGTCGAGGGTGGCTACGAACTCCCCGTGCCCCTCTTCATCAATGAGGGCGACCTCATCCGCATCGACACGCGCACCGGCGAGTATGCCGACCGCGTCAAGGCCTAACCCCCCAGTCGCCCAAAGGAGCGCTATGGCCAAGCAAGACCTCCCCAACCTCCAAGACGTCTCTCGCGTGCCCGAGGAACTGCTCCCCGTTTTGCACTGGTGGCAGGATAAGGGTCCCAAGACCCTCGCCTTCACCGCCGCCGGGCTCCTCGTCGCCGCCGCCATTTTCTACGGCGTGCGCCAGCGCGAAGCCAAGCAGGACGTCACTGTGCAGAATCTCGCCTTCGCCACTCAGGCCGAAGAGTTCAGCACCGTTGTCAATGCCGGAGGCCAGGCCGCCGATCTCGCGCGCCTCGATCAGGCCCGCGCGCTCTACGCCGCTGGGGACTACGAGGGCGCCCTCGCTGCCTATGAGGCCGCCTGCAAGCGCCTCGACGATCCGGCCCTCGTCGACATCGCCCGCCTTGGCCGCGCCCGCACCCTTGAAGCGCTCGACCGTCTGGACGAGGCCCTCGCCGCCGTCACCGAGCTTGAAGCCACCGTGGCTGCCAGCTCCGTGCCGCACTACCTGGCCGGCGAAGTGCCGATGGCCAAGGCCATCATCCTTTGCCGCCAGGGCGACAAGGCCGCCGCCAAGGCCGCCCTCGCGCCGATCCTCTCGGCCGTTGAGCCCTCGCCCCTGGCCAAGTACGCCCCTCAGGCCGAGCGCCTTGCAAAGATTATCGACGCCTACGCGCCCAAGAGCCTCTTTGATAAGGCCGCTGACGTGACCCCCGCCGCCCCGGCCCCCGCGCCTGAAGCGGCCCCGGCTGCGCCCGCTCCAACTCCGGCGCAGTAAGCGCAGAACACGCGGAATAATCAATCGGGCAGACCCCTAGGGGCCTGCCCGATTTGTTTAGATGCGATGGCGGGGCCGAAGGCCCATCCGCCATCTCTCATCCATCCTCCGCTCGCTCCGCGAACACGGCTTTAATCTTGGAGCGTTTCGTCTTCCACCGAAAGTGTGGCGGAGGCCTGCGCACGAAAATGTTCGGCGAGGACGCGGCGGACAATTGGGCCGGCGTCGCGGCCGCCGCCAATGCCATTATCGAGCATTGCGCAGACGACAATTTCGGGCGATTCCACCGGTGCAAAGGCCACCGACCAAACGTGCTTGCGCTTGACGCCGCGATCGATATACTCGGCGGTGCCCGTCTTGCCGGCCACGCGCACGCCCTCAACTTGCATCGTCTGGCCTGTGCCGCGATCGACCACCATCTCCATCCCCTCGATGACCGCGCGCAAGGTCTCTGCGCCCCAAGGCAAGCGGCGCTGGAGTTCGCCCTCCGGCCCAAAGGCCACCAGGCGCGGCCGGTAGACTGCTCCGCCCGCGGCCAAAGCCGCCACGCCGTGGGCCACCTGCAGGGGCGTGGCCGTTACAAAGCCTTGACCGATAGCGCATTGTGCGGTGTCGGCCGGGGTCCAAATGCCCTCGCCCGGGCGGGAGAAGTGCGCGCGCTTCCACTCGGCACTGGGCATCAACCCGGCCGCCTCGCCTGCAAGGTCGATGCCCGTGCGCTCGCCAAAGCCGGCTTGGCGGGCGGTGGCGGCGATGGCCTCCATTCCGATGCGCGTGCCCAAGGTGCAGAAGTAGGGATTGCACGACTTCATCAGCGCTTCGCGCAGGTTCAGTTCGCCGTGGCCGTACTTGTAATGGCAGCGGAGGCGGCAACCGAAGTCGGAGAAGAGGCCCGTGCACTCGAAGAGGGTCTCGGGGTCGAAGCGCTGCTCCTGGGCGGCGATGGCGACGAAGGGCTTAAAGACCGAGCCCGGGGAGTACTGGGCCTGAATGGCGCGGTTGAAGAGCGGCTTGTCGGGATTGTCGATGAGCTGCTGCCAGGCGGAGCGGGAGATGGATGGGATAAAGGCATTCAGGTCGTAGGTCGGGGCCGAGGCGAGAACCAAGACATCGCCATTACGCGGATCGAGGGCCACCACGGCGCCCGGGCGCCCGGCAAGGGCCGCCTCAGCCGCGCGCTGGAGGGGAAGGGAGAGGGTAAGGGTGAGGTCACGCCCCTGTTCGGCGTGGCGGCGGACCCAGCGCTCGCGGGTATAGACGCGCGAATCGACGCGGAGCATCACCTCGCCGCTATTGCCGGCGAGAAGGTAATCGTAGTGGCGCTCAAGGCCGGTACGCCCACGCGGATCAGGCAATCGGTAGTCCCACAGTGTGCGCTCGACCGTCGCTTCGGTACGCTCGCCCACATAGCCCAGGGCGTGAGCGGCGAGGGCGCCATTAGGGTAAATGCGCCGGGGCATCGGGCGAACCTCGACCCCTGGGAGCTCCTCGGCCCACTCGGAGAGGTAGGCCACCGTGCGAAAGTCCACATCGCGCCAAGCCACCAGGGGAATGGGGCGAGATTCGTTGACATGGCGGGCAACCGCTTCGCGCGAGACTTGGCGAACCAGGCCGAGGCGTTCGGCGAGTTGATCGATGAGCGAATCGACGGCGAGGATGGTGTTGCGCCAAGCGCCGGGCTGGCTGAGTTCCTCGCAGTAGATAATCACCTCGTAGGATGGACGGTTGTCGGCCAACACCTCGCCATGGCGGTCAAGGATGCGCCCTCGCAGGCCTGGCACCTCCACCCGGCGCAGACTCTGGCGCTCCTTCACGCCATCATAGCGCATATTCTCACGCACCTGCACCCGCCACAGACGCGCGGTCAACACCCCAAAGCCTGCCAAAAAGCACACCAGCAGCAGCCAGAGCGTCCACCCGTGGACCACACTCGCCTGCGAGGCTTCAATTTGCATGGCCCAGACTCTCCTCCTGCTTGGGCTTGAGCACCCGGAAATCAGCCCGACGGGCCAGCGCAAAGGCCGCCGCGCCCCCAAACGCCCCCGCGCAAGGCGTGGCCAAGAGTCCGGTCAAGTTCGGCGCGAGCACCTCGGCCGACACCCCCGGCCAGCACGCGCTCCACGCCCATACCCATAGCCGGAAGATCGGCACCAGCGCCACGCCCCAGAGCAACCCGTGTAGCGTGCCCACCGTCTCGGGAAAGTTATCGCGGAAGAGGCGAATGCCACCCCAGATCATCAAGAGAAAGAGAATACACGTGCCCGGCGGCAAACCCCAATCGCACTCCAACAGCGCGCCGCCCCAAATGGCCACCCACGCGCCCAAGCGCGGTCCGCGCGTGGCCATCCAATACCCCAACCACGCCGGCACCACCGCCAGTTGAACCGCCGGCGTACTCGGCAACAGGCGATTGAGCGCCCCCACGAGCACCGCGGCAAAGAGCGTCAGCCAGACCGCGTCCCACGCCCGCTCACTCGTTCCCATCGTCCTCACTCTCTAGGCGCTGCGGGGGCGTCACCATCACAAAGGCCGTTCGCAGAAGGATTGGATCCACCGCCGGGGCCACAAGCACCTCGTTGAGCAGTCCGGTCTCCTCGCGCTGCACCGTGACCACACGTCCAATCAATAACCCGGCCGGAAAGAGGCCGCCGCTCCCCTCCGTAAAGACCTCCTGCCCCTCGCGCACCGCAGCGTGCTTGCCCACAAAGCGCATCACCAGCGGCCGAGCCACATAGAGCGCCTCCTCCGTGCTATCGCGCCCGAAGTCCAAGCCCTCGCTTCCCTGCACCACCCCCTTGATCCCCCCGGGAAGCTCCACCGCCACGCGGCAGAGCGGATCGGAGAGCAAAATCACTTCGCAGCGGTGGCGCGTGACACCTGCGGCCACACGGCCAACAAGTCCCTCGGGCACCACCACCGCATCCCCCGCCTTCACCCCCTGCGCCGACCCCACGGCCAAACTCAGCCGCGGCCACACGCCCAATCCGCCGCCATGCGCCCATACCGGCGCGGCAACTACCTTCGCTGGCTGCGCGCGTTGCCAAGCCAGGGACGCACGCAGCGCGCCATTCTCCTCGGCCAAGCGCTCGGCCTGGGCGAGCATCACGCGCAGCCGCTCGATTTCGGCTGCCTGCGTTTCGCGCACCGGACCATCGCACAGTCCGCGCCAAGCAGCCCCCAGCCGGCCCGAGACCTGCTGGCCAACGGCCGCCATCGCACGCTGGAAGGGATAAAGGATTTCTGCACAAAAGCCCCGCACCTGCCGATTCGCCCCCACGAACAGCAGCACGCCAAGGGCAGCCAAAAACCAAGGCCAAGTGCGCTTCATATCAGCTCGCTACGCCCGCGATGACAGAGGACGAAAAGAAGATGACAGAGGCCCCGGTCAATATCCGTCGCGGCACGCGTCCTGTCATCTGTTCTCTCCACTCGCCACACGCGAGCACACCTTAGTGGCGGCGGGCCAGATGTTCTTTGTAGAAGTCGAGCTCTTCGAGCATACGCCCGGTGCCGTTGGCCACGCCCGAGAGGGGGTCGTCGGCCACAATCACGGGCAGGCCGGTCTGGGCGGCAATAAGGCGATCGAGCCCGCGCAGAAGCGAGGAGCCGCCGGAGAGGACGATCCCGCGGTCAACCAAGTCGCTCGAGAGTTCGGGCTTAGCCTCGGCCAAGAGGTTGCGCACGGCATCGACGATGGAGGTGACCGGGTCCTTAAGCGACTCGCGGATTTCTTCGGAGGTGACCAGGAGGGTCTTGGGCAGGCCGGCAACCAAGTCGCGCCCGCGCACTTCCATCGTCATCTCCTCCGCCAACGGATAGGCCGAGCCGATGGAGACCTTGATATTCTCGGCCATCCGCTCGCCAATAAGCAGGTTGTAGACGCGGCGCATATACTGGATGATGCACTCATCCATCGTGTCGCCCCCCACGCGCACGCTCTTGGCCTGCACAATGCCCGAGAGCGAAATCAACGCCACCTCGCAGGTGCCCCCGCCAATATCCACAATCAAATTACCCGCAGGCTCGGAGACCGGAAGCCCCACGCCAATGGCCGCAGCCATTGGCTCCTCGATTAGCGTAACATCGCGCGCGCCGGCGTGCTTGGCCGCCTCTTCCACCGCGCGCCACTCCACCTCGGTAATCTCCGAGGGCACCGCAATCACCACACGCGGACGCAACACCTTGTGCCCGCGCGCCTTGGAAATAAAGTAACGAATCATGGCTTCGGTGATGTCAAAGTCCGCAATCACGCCCGACTTCATCGGCCGCGCAGCCTCAATCCCCGCCGGCGTGCGCCCGAGCATCCGCTTAGCCTCTTCCCCCACCGCCAGAATCTTCTTCGTGCCCTTCTGCATCGCGACCACCGAGGGCTCGCGAATGACCACGCCACGCCCCTTCATAAAGATCAAGGTATTGGCCGTCCCAAGGTCAATTCCAATGTCGCACGAAAGCAAGTCCCGAATATGCTTAAACAGCCCGGCCATAGCAGCTCCTTCAATAAAGATGCCTTTACGATACCATAAACCTTTGTCCCACGGCAACTAGCCAGCGGTTGGCTGCTAGCCGCGCTAAGGTGCTCGCTATCGCTCGCGTGAAGGCCGAGCGAAGCGAAGGCGCTATGCCAAAACGGTGAAGGCTGAGGCGCGCTAGGCCGGATCATCCGGAGATTCCGGAGATTCCGGAGATTCCGGAGGCGGCCCGCCAATGGGGGACAGGGCGCGTTGGCCGGGGTGGAGCGCCCTGCGCTCCCGGGGTACAGGGCGAGCAAGTCCGAGCGAAGCGAAGGAGCTATGTCATCGCCCTGCCTAGGGGTTCGGGGGCGAGGAGCCCCCGGGCGCCCCGGCGCTGTTACAGAAGATCCACTGCGTAGGGCAAGGGGTGGCAAGGGCATCGGTAAAGGGGGCCACTTGGCCAACGGTGATGCCGGGCTCGAGGTAGAAGAAGACGGCGTAGGTTTTGCCGTCATTGACATCCACGCGGTCCATCACCTCACGAATGGTCTGGGGGGTGACGCCGGGGTAACACTGGCGGGTGAGGGCGGGATCGGGCCCATCGACTGTCCAATCCTCAAGAATCTGGCAGAGCGTGGCCCGAACACCACCGCCCTCAGCCGGCGCGAGCTCGACCTCCCAAGGCTGAAAGACGCGCTTTTCGCGCACATTCCACGCCGCATCGGGCAGGAGCGCGCGGAGGGGAATCTGCCCCGGTTCGGGCGCGTCAATGACAAAGGCGCCCTGCTGCTCCAAGGCCACCAAGAGCCGCGCCAGGGGGATGCAATCGCGCACCGAAAGTTCGGGGGCGAAGCGCACGCACAGGAAGACATCGCGCGGATCCTCGGCTAACGCCTTGAGTTGTGCAAGGAGACCATCGAGCGACTTCAGCGTCTCGGCGGAGATCTCCACGCGCTGGCGGTAGACGCGTGGCGTGGCCAACTTCTCCCACTTCAGGCGCACGACCATGCTCTGGCCGGCCACCATCCCCGCCTTGGCGCGGAACATCCCATAGGCCTGGCTCTTGGGCGCGGCGAAGGGAAGCCCCAAGACGGCCCCGGCCTCGGTGTACGCCGCGGCGATGGCAGCAGGCATCACATCATCGGCCGCGCACTGCCCCACAAAGGGGAACCCGCGTGCCGAGACCTCCTGCCCGGGGTTGGACCACTGGTCGTTCACAAAGTCCGAGAGCGGCTGGAAGGGGGCGGTGGGAGCGGCCGCCGGGCGCATCGCCACGGTGACGCGCTCACCCTGGGCCAACGGCAAGCCTCGCTGGAGTTCGGCGGGTTTACCTTCGCTCAGCCCCACGGCGCGGAGGGCACGAGCCACGGTGGCCGGGCCATCCCAGGCCATTGCGATGCCCTCGTAGGCGCGGTCGCTCAGGGCACCCAGCAGGAAGAACTCCACCTCATAGTGCTCGCCTAGGCCTGTCAGCTCGGCCAGGAGGTAGACCTCGCCCGCCTCAGGCACGGCCACGCAGGTGGGCGAGATGACCTGACGCGCCTCGGGCAGGCCCTGCTGCCAGGTTGCCTTGGCCTCGGGGTGGGCAAAGGTGTAGGCCTGCGGCCCCTCTAGGGCCAAGGCTGCGCGCGTAACCATCAACAACATCAACCAAAAACGCTTCATCGTTCGCCTCCAGCGGCCCGACGATAGGCCACCACCATCCGCAAGGCCTCGGCCTTCGCATCGCCCTGGATGACCATCCGCCGCCAGGCGGCCACATCCTGCGCATTCAACTGCACGCCCAAGCGCACCTGCACCTCGGCGGCCACCTCGGCCACCGGCGTCTCCAGTGAAAGGGTCGCTGCCGCCGCGCGGTAGGGCGCACTCGGGCGCAAGGCCACCCAACGCGCCACCAACACCCCCGCCACGAGGAGCGCCCCCCACCCCACTGCAACGGCCACCACGCGTGCCCAGCCCTTAAGCATCGCGCGCCTCTTCAAGCATCGCCAAAATAATCCGCGCCGATTGGTCCGCCGCACGCTCCAAGAGATTATCGTAGGTTTCGGCCGCCTCATCATCGGCGCAGTCACTCATCGAGCGGATGACGAGGCAGGGCTTGCCGGCGGCAAAGGCCACATGGGCAATCGCCGCCCCCTCCATCTCCACGCAATCAGGCGAAAATTGGGAGACAATCGCATCGCGCGTGACCCGGTCCGCCACAAAGCGGTCGCCCGAGGCGATTCGCCCCACGCGCACTTGCCCCCCAACCACCCCCGGCCGCGCACACGCCGCCTGCGCCCACATAAGTAGCCGCGCATCGCCCGGGAAGAACTGCTGCGCGGGGAAGTACTTAAGCATAATCGGGTCCTGATCGTGGAAGCAGAGCTCGCGAGAGAGGACCACATCCAGCGTCCGCAACCCCGCACCCGTCGCCCCAGCGATGCCCACATTGACCACACAGTCGCAGCCCTGCGCGTAAAGCAACCAGGTGGCGCACGCAGCGGCATTTACCTTCCCGATCCCGCAGCAAGCCACCACCACCCGGTGCCCGCGCAACTGCCCAAAGAGAAACTCCGTTCCCAACGCCGAGACGGCCTGGTCAACGGTCATCTGCTCGCGCAAGAGCGCCACCTCGCGATCCAACGCGCCCAATATGCCCCAAATCATCGCAATCTCCTTTCCAAGAACGTGAAACGCCGGCATTATAACACAGCCCTGCCCCCTGCGCAGGGCGCCGGGACGCTGCGCGCGTGAAACGGGTGAAGGGCTATGCGTCTAGTTCTGCGCGCCAAGCTTCGGTGCCGCAGAGTTTGGTCATCCACTCGGGGCGGGCTTGGGGATGGGCGAAGAGGCGCTCGGGACCGTAGCGGCGGTGGAGGGTGCGCAGGAGGGCGCAAGTGACGGCCCAGGGGCGGAAGGTGCGCGCGTTGGTGACGTGCAGGCGGATGGCACCTTGGTCGGGGGCTTGGGTGAAGTCGTGGAAGGTGATGCCGGGGAGGGCGAGGGCGTTGAGTTCGGCGGCGAGGCGCTCGCCCTCGAACCAGGGGGCGGAGAGGACGCGGAAGGCGTAGGCGGTGGCGCGGGCGATGTCGAGCTGCGGGAGGGCCTCGGCGAAGACGGTGGCCGGGTAGATGCGCGCAGTCTCCCAGGAACGGATGGCGGGAGAGGGGGGGATGAACTCGGGCACGGGCGGCCGCTCAAAGGGCGGACAAGGGGCGGTCATTGGCGCGGCCAGGTGAGGGAGACCGGAGAAGGCGGCGATTTCGGTGGGGAGGCGGCCGTGGACAAGGGGCAAGGCGCAGGGGGCCACGAAGGAGAAGTGCTCCGGCTCGGCCACGGGGCCGTCTTCGATGGTGTGCCAGGGGATGGGGCGGTCGCAGACCAGGCAGGGGAGCTTGGCTTCGGCGCAGGCTTCGAGGGTGAGGAGCAGGGTGGCGAGGTAGGTGTAGCAACGCACGCCGAGGTCTTGGAGGTCGACGATGAGCAGGTCGAGCCCCGCGAGCATCTCGGGGGTGGGCTTGCGGTGCTGGCCGTAGAGGGAGTGGACGGGGATGCCCCAGAGCGGATGGGTGGCCGAGGCAGTGCGCTCGCCGGCGGCCGCCACGCCGAAGTAGCCGTGCTCGGGGCCAAAGAGGGCGCGCAAGTTCGCCCCAAAGACTCGCCGGCAGGCCTGCGCGGCGGTTTCGCCCGTGCTCAGGAGCGCAGCCTGGTGGGAGAGCAACCCCACGCGTAGCCTTCGATCGGCCGTGGCGAGCCAGGCCTCGATGCCGGCGTAGTTGGCTACGCCGGCATCAGCGGACAGCGGACAGCCGTTAGCTGCTAGCACGCGTGCCGCGACGGGCCGGCTAGCGGCAGAAACATCAAGGGGAGCACTCTCGACCATAGGCATCTCCGTCGCGGAACGCGCGCTAACCGCTAGCAGCTAACCGCTATTTTTGCGGCGCTTGCGCCACGAGGATAAGGGTGGTGGGGATAGCCTCACACTCGTCGAGGGCGGCGAGCCAATCATCGGAGGCGTAGGCGGGGTTGGGAACGGCGGGGGGCTCTTCCAGGCGCAGAAGGGTAAGGCCGGCGGCGCGGAAGGCGTTGAACCAGGCGCTGACGGGATAGGCGCGCGAGGCGATGGGCGCGTTGGTGCCGTCGGGCTGCTCGCGGATGTCATCGAGGGGGTGGAAGTAGTTGACCAGGAGGCGGCCCCAGGTGGAGGTGCCGTCGTCGTTCTCGGCCTCCACCCATTCGCCATTATAGACGGGGTGGACGGTGGAGAGGACGAAGGTGCCGCCGGGCTTGAGCCAGCGGGCCACGCGCTTGACGAGACCAAAGGGGTCGTCAACGAACTCGAACGCGTGCGAAGAGGTGATGAGGTCGTAACTCGCCTCGGGGGCGGAGAAGGCCTCGATGGCGCCCTGGCGGAAGTCGATGGAGAGTCCGGCCTGGGCGGCATCGGCACGGGCGTAGGCGAGCTGCGCTTCGGAGATATCCAGGGCGGTGCAGAGCAGGCCGCGGCGAGCGAGGTAGAGGGAGTTTTGGCCTTCACCGCAGCCGAGCTCGAGGGCGGTCATGCCGGGCGAGAGGGGGGGCAAAAGACGGAGTTCGCGATCGCCGGGCAGGAGCGGACCGTAGTGGAAGTCCGAGCTATCGATGCGCGTGATGGCGCGGTAGTCGGCGGCGATGGCATTCCAGTAGCGGCGCTGGGGCTCGCTGTGCAGGTGGCTGTCATCGGCCATCTGTCATCCCCTTTTTCCGCTGCCAGAGGCTCCAGAGGATGACGCTCTTCCCATCGTCGAGGGTGCCGGCGTCAATGGCGCGGTCAATCTCCTCGGCAGAGAGGAGGACGGGCTTAAGATTCTCGTCGGTGTCGAGTTGCTGGGCGAGGGGGGTGGGCTTAAGCAGGGCGTGGAAGTGGTAGTGCACCTCATCGCAGTAGCCCGGGGAGGGGAGGGTCGAGCCGAGATAGGTGAGGCGGTCGACCTCATAGCCGCTCTCTTCGCGCGTTTCGCGCAGGGCGGCTTCCTCGGGCTTCTCGCCGGGCTCCATACAACCGGCCACCACCTCCAGCAGGGTGCGCTCCACGGCCTTACGATATTGGTGGACGAGGAGATAGCGGCCATCGGGCAACTGGCAGAGGATGCAGACCGCGCCGCGGTGGCGCATCACTTCGCGCGTGGTCCGGCGGCCGTCGGGCATCTCGATGTCCAGCACATCCACCACCACTGCGCGGCCCTCAAAGGCACGGCGCGTGGCGAGGGTCTTCTCCACAAAGTCTTGCGCTTCAATCGCTTCCATTGCTTTACTCCATCTCCAAGCGCTGCTCAAGGGCGAGTGAACGCTTGCCGCCGAGCTGAACGCTGCGCGCGTAGTACTTGGCCGCTAGGTCGCGCTTGGGGTCAATCGCCGGCAGACGCGTCATGGTAACGGCCATATTAAAGCAGGCATCGGGGTCACGCGGGTCCTCGCGCATCAGCGCTTCGAGCACCTTCATCGCCTCCATCGGCAAGTTCTTGGTGAGGTAGACGCCAGCGGCGACCATTCGCGCCTTGCGCCCAACAGCCCCGGAAGCAGGAATGGCCTCGACCAACTCCAGCGCATCATCACTGCGCCCCTGCAACAGTCGCAAGCGCGCCAGCAGCAACAGCAATTCGGGCTCATCCGGCCACTGCCCCAGCGCCTCGGTCAAGCGCGCCTCCAGCCGATCGATGAGCTTGTTGTTCCAAAACTCGTTGCACATCGCCACGGCATGGGCGCGCGCCTGAGCATCGGCCTCGGCCGCAGCTTTGGCCTTCGCATCGGCTTCGGCTTTAACCTTTGCCTGCGCCTTACGCATCCGGGCAATTTCCTCGGCCTGCGCCTGCTTACGCGCCAGCGCCTCGGCCTCCAGACGCTCCTTTTCGGCCTTGGCACGCGCCTCGGCCTCCGCCTGTTCGCGCGCAATCGCCTGCTCAATCACCGCTACGCCTTGGCGGGCATCCTTAAGCGCCCCCTCGGCGGCTTGAAGGCGATTGGCCGCCACCTGCTTACGCGTGGCCACCTGCTCGCGGGCCGCCTTCGCTTCCGCCAGTGCGGCCTTGGCAGCCTCGCGGGCGGCCTTGGCTTCGGACTCAGCGGCCGCAGCTTGAGCAACTTGAGCAGAATCTCCGCCCTTGGCAGCGGCCGTCTTGGCCTGGAAGGTGGCCTGGGAAGCCAGAAAAGCGGCGGCATCGGCGGCGGCGTGGGCCTTGGCAGCTTCGGTAAAGGCGGCAGCCTTCTGGTCAAACTCGCGCTCAAGGGCGGCGAGGGCCTCGCGTTCGCGGGCAATGTCGGCCTCGGCGGCCATCACGCGCTGCTGCGCATCGCGCAACTGATCGGCCAAGGTGGGGGGACGGGCGAGGGCGGCGACCTTCTCGGCCTCGGCAGCCTTGTCGGCAATCGCCTTGCGCTCTTCGGCGAGGCGAGCCTCGAGGTCGGAGGTGTCGGTAACGGCCTGGCGGTTATCCTGAACCTCGGCACGCTTGAGGGCCAGCGCATCGAGGCTGGAGATGCAGTGAAACTTTTTGAGGCGCAGGGAGGCAAAGGCCGCAGAGGAGGTATCCTCCTCCATCTCAATCTCCTCCAGACGCGTCTGAGCCTGCCGGAAGAGGCGGATGGCCTCCTCGGTGTCGCCCGCTTCAGCAACGGTCTGCGCCTGGGCAATGAGGCGATTAGGTTCGCGCAAGAGGTCGGCCACATGCTTGGCCACCTTGGCCTCCTTCTCAGCCTCGCTCTCGCCAAAGAGTCCGGCCTGCAACGGGGTGGGAGCGCCCACGGCCAATATTAGCGCCAAGAACCCGGGAATAACAGCGGCAAACGGTTTCATAACGTCCTTTCAGCAACGCGTTAGAATGAGCAGACGCCAAAGTCACCCTTCAGCGGCTCCACGTGAATCGTGATGATGGCATCATGCCCAAAGGCATCCTCCAGCAGGTGCTCAGCGTGCGAAGCGAGCTCGTGGCTCTCGCGCACGGTCATCTCGGGATCAACCCGGAAGTGCACTTCAATAACCGCCACGGTGCCCACCCGCCGCGAACGTAGGTGGTGCGGCTCAAAGAGACCGGGGATGGAGTGAATAAGCTCGAGGATGTGGGCGTTCTCCGCCTCGCTCATTCCATGCTCCATCAGCTTATCAAGCGAATCGCGCACAATCTCCCAGGCAATCTTCAGCAGAATAATCCCCACCGCAATCGCCGCAATGGGATCGAGCAGTACCCACTTGCCCCCAAAGAGCGCCGCCGCGCCCGCGCCGGCCGAGGTGGCAATTGAAGAAAAGGCATCGCTGCGGTGGTGCCAAGCGTTGGCCAAGAGCGCATCATTCTCCGTTTGCCGCGCCACCCGCACCGTCAGCTGATAGAGCACCTCTTTGGCGGCAATTGAGACAAGGCCGGCCCAGAGCGCCATCAACTCCGGCCGCTGCGGGTAGCGCCCGTGCACCGCCGCCGCCCAAAGCGCCTCGCCCGCATGGAAGGAGATCATCAGCCCCACCCCACAGAGCGCCACCCCCACAATCACCGCCGCCAAGGTTTCGTACTTGCCATGTCCATAGGGATGATCGGCATCCTGCGGGCGACCGGCCAAACGCATCCCCACCATCACCGCAAAGTCCGTCACGAAGTCCGAAGCCGAATGCACCGCGTCGGCCACCATCGCCGCCGAGTGGCCGAGCACGCCCACCACGAACTTCCCGACCATTAGCACCACATTTACCCCCACCGACAGCCATGTTACCCGTGTGGCCCGCCGCACCCGCTCGTCCATCATTATTGTTGTTGCACGCTGCTCCATAACAAGCCCATTATAGCACACCCACCCTGCACTATGCTATATCGTGCGCATGGTGCTCATTGTCATACTCCTTTCACATTAGACAGTTTCAACCGTTCAAGCACCGCCATCATATCCCACTTCCGCGCTGGGTTAACTCGCTTCCCGAGCGACTTGAATGAATAAGGCCCCGTCTTGTTGCAAATAAGACGGGGCCTTGTTGCGAATAAGACGGGGCCTTATTACCAATAAGACGGGGCCTTATTAGTTGCGCTCCGCCGAGCGGTTAGTTCTCTCCGCGCCGCGTGATAATCCGCGCCGCCGAGGCACTCTAAGCACGGTCAGCGCACAGGGTACGCGGGGGTTTGCTACAATTTGGGCGAAGAAGGAGCTTGAAAGACGGTATGCAGTACGCCTCGGAGACATTCTTTTTGTATGGTCCGCCAGCGACAGGGAAGTCCACCTGTGCAAAAAATCTGGCGGCGGCGTTGGGAAAGCGCGCAGTGGATTTGGATTCACTGATCGAAGCGCGCGTGGGAATGAGTATTCCAGCTTATGTGGCGCAGGCTGGGCGCGAGGCCTTTCGCGATGCCGAGACGGCCACCCTAGAGGCTCTCTGCGCCGAGGCGCCGAACGCAGTGGTCGCGCTGGGGGGCGGGGCGTTACTGCGCGCGCAAAATCGTGCAATGGTCGAAGCCTGTGGACCGGTGGTCTGCATCCAAACCCCGCCGGCGGAGTTGGCGCGTCGGGTCGAGCGTAAGGCGGGGAGTCGGCCCTTCTCAGCGGATGCCGCGGCATTACTCAAAACGCTTGAAGAGCGCAAGGAGCACTACGCCTCCTTTCGGCTACAGGTGGCGGTCGATGGCATCGCCCCGCCGCAAGAGGTGTGGCCGCGCGTGCTGGCGGCCTTTGGGATCTATCTGGTTTCGGGGATGGGCGCGCCCTATACAGTGCGCGTGGCGCCGGGGGCAATTGAGTTGCTGGGCGGGGTGATTGCGCGGCTGGAGCCGCGGCCACGCCATCTGCTCTTGGTGGGCGATAGCAACACCCTGCCGCTCTATCGCGCGCGCGTGGAGGCGGCCTTGGGCGAAGCAGTGGCCTGCCACGAGATTCCTGCCGGCGAAGAGCATAAAACCTTAGCGACGGTGGAGGGCATCTGGGGCGCAATGTTGCGCGCGGGGATTGAGCGCGGCGACTTGGTCCTGGCCTTGGGCGGCGGCGTGGTGGGTGACCTCACGGGCTTTGCTGCGGCCACCTGGTTGCGCGGGGTGCGCTGGCTGAATATGCCCACGAGCCTGCTGGCAATGGTCGATGCCGGCGTGGGGGGCAAGACGGGGGCGGACCTAAAGGCCGGGAAAAACTTGATTGGTGCCTTCCATCCACCGTGCGCGGTGCTCTCGGATACCAACGTGCTCTCCACGCTGCCCGAGCGCGAGCTGCGATGCGGTTTGGCCGAAACTTATAAGCACGCGATGATTGGCGACCCGGGCTTGGCCGAGCTGCTCGCGCGCTTTGACCAGGCGCGCGGCTCGGTGGACTACCTGACCGAGCTCGTGGTGCGCTCGGTGGGGGTCAAGGTGCGGACCATTCTGGCCGATCCCTTTGAGCGGACCGGTCTGCGCGCGGCGTTGAACTTGGGTCACACCGTTGGCCACGCGGTTGAGGCGGCCAGCGGCTTTGCCGTGGCACACGGCGAGGCGGTGGCCATCGGGACGGTGGCGGCCGCGCGGTTGGCCGAGGGGATGGACTTGGCGCGCGAGGCAGGGCTCTCGGCGCGGGTCAAGGCCGGGCTTGAGGCGCTGGGGTTGCCCACGGAGATCCCCGCCGGCTACGATGCCGCCACGCTCAAGGATTACCTTTCCCACGATAAGAAGAAGGCCGCGGGCGTGGTTCGGTTTGCCCTGCCTGTGGCCTTTGGCGAAGTGCGGACCGGCTGCACGGTGCGCGAGGAGGTGCTTGATGAAGTTCTTGCAGGACAACGGCTTTGATGCCCAAGTGGGCAACGCCGAGGAGATTCTCCAGGCCTTTCGTGCCGAGATGGCGCGCGGGCTCTTGGGCGAAGGAAAGTTACCGATGCTGCCAGCCGGCTTCACGCTGAGTGAGCAAATGCCGCGCAATTGCGAGATGCCAGCCTTTGATGTGGGCGGCACAAACACACGCTCAGCCCGCGTCCACTTCGATGAACACGGCGTGCCGGTGGTCGGACCGCAACTCAAGGGCTTTATGCCCGGCTCGCGTGGGCCGGTCAGTCACGAGGAGTTCTACCGCCTACTCTGCGATGTGCTCGCGCCGAACCTCCGCACCGGCGAGCGCTTCGGCTTCTGCTTCTCCTACCCCGTCACCGCCGAAGGCGTGCTGCTCTATTGGACCAAACACATTCAAGCCTCCTCCATCGTTGGCACCAATGTGGCCCAGGGCCTCTGCGCGGCCCTCACCGCCAGCGGTATCGGTCAAACCCGCCCCGTGGTGCTTAACGACACGGTTGCAGCCCTCTTGGCCGCCTATGCCCACCACGCCGAAGAGCAGCGCGCAGCCTATGTGGGCTTCATCCTCGGCACCGGCACCAACACCGCTTACGCCGAAGCCGCCGGGCGCATCCTCAAGGCCCCGGGCCTCCCCGCCGGCACCTTCATGCCCATCAACTGTGAATCGGGCAATTTCGCCGACTTCCCCCGCTCGCGCTTCGATGAACGCCACGAGGCCTCCTCCGGCAATGGCAAGGCCCTCTGGGAGCGCTGCATCTCCGGCGTGCACCTAGGCGACCTGGGCACCGAAATCCTCCGCACCGCCGCCGAAGCCGGGCTCTTCTCCGCCGGGCTACGCGATGACGTCCTCTCGCGCTCGCTCTCCAACATTGAGCTCGACGACTTCTGTGCCGGCCGCCGGCCCGATCTCTTCGCCTGTTCGGCCAATGAAGCCCAGATTATCCGCTCGCTCCTCTGCCCAATGTACGAGCGCGCTGCCCGCTTCGCCGCCATCAACATCGCAGCCGCCGCCCTCCAATCCGCAGAGGCCCGCGGCTGCCACGCCGGCCTCTGCCGCATCAATGCCGATGGCTCCACCTTCTGGAAGACCGCCTGCGTCCCCTTCCGAGAGATCGTTGAACAACAACTCGACGCCCTCCTTCGCCCCCGCGGCTTCTCCTTCGAAATCGTCCGTATCGACGATGCCCCCCTCCTCGGCGCCGCCATCGCAGCAGCCTCCCAGGCCTAACGCGTCCTCCCCTCCCCCCAAAAAAGCCCCGCGAGCGCCCCGTCTTCAGCCGCGAAGCGGTAACCGCTTGCGCCGAGAGCGTGTTGCGTGCTATAGTATAGGCATTGCTTGGGGCAAGTCCGCCTTGGGCATCAATGGAGAGAGAAACCATGGCTTACAAAATCACTGAGAAGTGTGTTGCTTGCGGGACCTGCGCCGGGGAATGCCCGGTCGAGGCGATTTCCGCCGGCGATCCCATCTACACGATCGATCCCGAGAAGTGCGTCAGCTGCGGCACTTGCGCCGGCGCCTGCCCGATGGAAGCGATCGTCGCGGAGTAACACCTGCGTACGTCCGTGGATGGAGGTTTGGATGCCCGTTGGGCCCAAGCCTCCATTTTTATTTAAGCAGACAGCCCGCGTTCCGCGACGGGCAGATGTTTCCTCCCAATTATGTGCTTCTCACGGCTCAGACGGGCCTTCCACCTTAAGCGCCAGCACGATGGCATAGCTCCTTCGCTAACGCTACGGACTTGTCAGCTGTCGGCTGTCAGCTGTTGGCTATCATCTCCTCCCCTATGGACTGCCAGACGATCTTCTACCTGACTGATGCGCCGGAGGCGACGCGTGAGGTGTTGCAGGATTTGGAGTATGGGCTTTCGGATGCCTTTCAGGCCTTTTGCCGGGAGCACTTTACCTTCGAGGATCCGCTCGACTACCCAGAGTTGCGGCTGATTGCCGTGCGCACGCCCGCGGAGTTGGATGCCGCGCTCTTCCACGCGCCCGATGAGCGGCACTTTCTCTCGGCCGAAGGGGCGGGGTGCTGTCTCTTTTTGCTGGATGACGAGCTGGGCGGCCGGCCGGTCTTTGACTATCAGCTCGATGGCTTGCCACTGCCGAAGTGGTTCCTGACATACTTTCCGGCCATTCCCAAGGTGCTGGTGACGCGGCCCGGGCACGCGAAGCTGCACTTGCCTTCACGGCGGTGGGCGCAGAAGCCCTTCTCGGTGCTGACGAACCCGAAGGCGAATCGCGAGCGGCTGGACCATCTCTTTGCCTCCTTTTGGCTGCCGCGCTTCTGGGACGCGCTTCGGCAGTATGTGCGCCGGCGCGCGGGGACGAGTTGGCACACCCCCGGCCACAACAACGGCAACGCCTTCGAGCGCTCGCCCTTCCTGCACGGCTTTCACGACGCCTTCTCTTCGATGATCTTCCGCTCGGATCTCTCGGTGTCGGTGGAGTCTCTGGGCGACCTCTCCGACCCGGAGGGCCACACGCCGCTCTCCGAGTCGCAGCGGCTCACTTCGGAGATCTTCGGTACGGCGCAGAGCTGCTACGTCACCAACGGCACGAGCACCTCCAACAAGGCGATGTTGATGACGCTCCTGCGCCCGGGCGAAGTGGTGCTGCTCGACCGCAACTGCCACAAGTCGGTCCACCATGCGGTGGTGATGGCCGGGGCGGTGCCGCGGTATTTGCCGGCGCACTACAACGAGCGGCTGGGGGTGTGGGGGCCGATTGCGCTGGCGGATTTGCGCGCGGAGTTGGCTGCGGCGGCAGCGTTACCCGAGGCGCAGAAGCCCAAGATGCTCGTCATCACCACCTGCACCTATGAGGGCATTCTCTATCCGGTCTGGGAGATTGGCCGCTTGTGCGAGGAGGCCGGACTCCTCTTCTATGCCGACGAAGCCTGGGCGCCCTACCTGACCTTCCACCCCTACTACACGCGCACGCTCGAGGACGGCCGCCAGGTGCGCTTCAACGCGGTCTCGGAGGTGGGCGGGGCGCACTTTGCCGTGCAGTCCACCCACAAGGCGCTTTCGGCCTTCTCGCAGGCCTCGATGATCCACGTCTCCAATCGCTTCAAGGCGCTCTTGGAGAGCGACGCGGGCAAGCCCTTCCGTTGGCTGCGCCGCCGCTTCCACCTCCACGGTCACGGTTCCTACGAAAAGTTCTCGCACGACCTCCACGAGGTTCTGCGCTACTGGCACTCCACTTCGCCCCACTATCCCACCCTCGCCACGCTCGATATGGCCGGCATTCAGATGCGCCTCGAGGGGCTGGCCCTCATCGAGCAGCGCCTGCACTGGGTGGCCGCCTTCCAAAAGCGCGTCTCGGACCTGGTGGGCCGCCCCATTCACGAGTGTTTCGCCGGCGTGCGCGCCATTGCGGGCGACGACCCGAGCTGGAAGCGCGAGGGCTACTTCCACGACCCGCTCAAGATGGTCCTCTGCTTCCGAACCGCGCGCGACTGCGAGGCCTTCCGCAAGCTCCTCCACCAGAGCCACATTCAGTGGGAGAAGGCCTCGCCCGTCACCATCCTCTTCCTCGTGACCGTCGGGACCGTGCGCGAGCACTTTGAGTACCTCTTCCGCTGCATTCGCCAGATGCAGAGCGCCATCGGCCTGAGCGAGGAGGCGCCGGACCCCGCGCAGCACCTGCGCCAGGCCATCGCCGGCCAGCCGGTCGTCCTCCCGCGCGATGCCGCGCTCTGCGATGGCGAGCTGCTGCCGTTGGAATCCTGCGAGGGGCGCATCTGCTCGCAGTTGCTGGTCCCCTATCCGCCCGGCATCCCCGTCTTTATCCCCGGATTGCGCATCACCCGGCCAATGATTGACCTCATCTTGGAGGTTATCCGCCGCGAGGGCCCCGATGCCGTTCACGGCCTCTTCATCCGCGGCAAGAAGCCCTTCGTCGAAGTGCTGAACCGGGATGAGGAGGCGCGCGTGACCCGCTGCGCGGGCGACAGCTTTCCAAAGGAGAACCCATGACCTCAACTTCTGCCCCAGGCTCCACCCCCCTCTCCACCACGCTCAACCGCGAATACGCCCTGCGGCTGCTCGGCGTGGCCGTGCTCTTCATCGGCCTGAGCGGCTGGTTCCTCTATGATGGTGCGCGCGGCTACCCCGCCGAAAATGCCGCCGTCGCCCCCATCGCCGCCGAGCTCGCCCAGCAGCCCAAGACCCCGCGCGATTGGGTCAACACCGCCAAGACCGGCACCGTACCGCTCATCGATGCCTTCCAGGCGCGCGGCGTCAAGGCCCCCGGCAAGTTCGTCGACGGCTTCACCTCCTGGGTCCGCGCCGACGACCCGAAGGCCGACGACCCGAAGGCCGCCGCCGCCCTCCTCGCCCAGCCGGTCCATAGCGAGGACGACATCCGCACGCAGTTCATCTCCGCCGGGATTGGCCTCCTGGCCGCGGCCGGGCTTCTGGCGCTGCTGGCGCTACGTTGGGCCACGACCCTGCGGCTGGAGGGCGAAACCCTGGTTCAGCGGGTGGCCGGGCGCGAGCGCCGTTTCGCCTTGGCCGACCTGCACGCGCTCGATGACCGCGAGTGGGCCAAGCGCGGCATCGCCCGTGCCCGCTTCGCTGCCGGCACCGTCACACTCGATGCCTGGCACCACGCCGGCATCCGCGAAATCCACGCCCGCTTGGTCGAACTCCCCACTGCCGCCGGAGGTCAGCAATGAAGCCTTCCACCCTGCCGCCCGAACTCTGCGAGGAGATCCGCACGCGCGTCTTCGCCCCGGGCTTTATCCGTCTGACCCAGTCGCTCGTGCGCGAGGGCAAGTCCTTCCGTATTTCCCTGCGCCCGGTGCGCCTGAAGGGCGAAACCTTTCTCCAGGCCGAGATGGTCGATGACGGCCGCACCCAGGTTCGCAACCTCACCGAGGCCGCCGCCCGCAAGGGGCTCGACGAAATCCTCGCCCAGAGCGGCAAGCGCGACCTGCACCTCGTCTCCCGCGAGGGCGACCTCCATATCCGCGTTACCAAGAAGGAGCGCGCGCTCGTCGCCCGCGGCAAGGCCAAGACCGCCCCCGAGGCACCCGAAGCCGCCCCCGAGCCCGAGGCGAACCACGACCGTATCAAGAAGCAGCCACTGAATAGCTTTGACTCGGCCGCGCTCCTGCGCGTGTTGGGTCTGGCCGATGAGCGTGGCGCCCTCAAGCCCTCGATGCGCGGAAAGTACGACCAGGTCAACGCCTTGCTGCGCGCCGTCGAGCCCCTGTTGCCCCCCGAAGCGCCCGCGCGCTTCACCATTGTCGATTGCGGTTGCAGCAAGGCCTACCTCACCCTCGCCCTCCACGCCTACCTCACCCAGGGCAAGGGCTGGCCGTGCGTCAGCACCCTGGGCATCGACCGCAATGCCGGCGTCATTGCCTCCGCCCAGAAGATGGCCACCACCCTCGGCCTGGCCCAGGAGGTTGAGTTCCGCGCCTGTGCCATTGCCGAGGCCGACTTCCCTGAGGCCCCCAACCTAGTGATGAGCTTACACGCCTGCGACACGGCTACCGACGACGCCCTCATCGCCGCCGTTCGCGCCAAGGCCCAGAGCCTCCTCTGCGTTCCCTGCTGCCAGCACGAGCTCCACCACGCCCTCGACAATGGCGGCGGAGCCATGCGCGCGCTCCTGCGCCACGGCATCCTCCGCGAGCGCCTGGCCGACCTGCTCACCGACACCTTCCGCGCCCAGGTCCTGCGCATCTGCGGCTACCGCGCCCGCGTGATGGAGTTTGTCTCGCAAGAGGCCACCGGGCGCAACATCCTCATCCGCGCCGAGCGCGGCCTGCGCCCGGGCCTAGGCGAGGCCGAAGCCGAATACCGCGCCCTATGCGACCTTTGGCAGGTGGAGCCGTATATTGGGCGAGCATTACTCGCGAGCGAGTAATGCTCGCCCAATAGCTGTTAGCTGTTAGCGGCTAGCTGTTAGCGCGCGTTCCGCGACGGATAGGCTGGAGGCGGCCCCTCACACGCCCCTTACCCGAGTTTGCCCGTCGCGGAACGCGGCTGTCCGCTGTCGGCTTGAAGCGGCGCTAGCCGCTTCTCACGCCAGGCGCAGGAAGATGACCTTGTGGACGGCGCGGGAGATGGCGGTGTAGAGGGCCGGGCCGTTCCAGGCGGGGTCGTTTTCGGTAACGTCAAGCAAGATGAGGATGGGCGCCTCGAGGCCCTTAAACTTGCGGTAGGTGAAGTAGCGCAGACCGGGGAAGGCGGCGAGGAGGGGGTCGAGGTCCATCTTGGGGAGGACATGGGCGCCGAGGAGGAGGATGTCGCGCACCGGGATGGCTTGGACCTCGGTGAGCTGGCACAGGAGCGCGGCGAGGTGCTCGCGGAGCTTGGCGCGGGTGGGGAAGCGATAGTGCTCGCAGGGTTCGCCAGGTGGGGCGCTGGGGAGGATGCGCGTGGCTTCGCCGGCGTAGGGCTTGAGGAGGTCGAAGACGGTGCGGGTGTTGCGGCAGTTGGTGGTGAGCTTCGCCTCGGGCCAAGGGAAGGCAGGGATGGCCTCGAGGTTGCGCTGGAAGATGTTCTGCGCCGGGTCGTAGAAGACGATGAAGCCGCTGCGCTCGGGCACCAGGGCGGAGACGACTTGACAAAGCGCCGGGGAGAAGTCCTGCCCCTCGTCAACAATGACGCAATCGTAGGGCGAGCGCTCGGCGAAGGCCTTGGCCACGGGCACGGCATCGCGCGCGAGGGTGTGCCAGAATTCGCGCGAGCCATCATCCTGACGCCCGAGCAACTCGCAAAGCAAATCGTAGATGGCCACGGCACGGATGCGTGGCTCGGGGGCCGTGACATTGCGCAGGTGCTCGGCGAGGAGCAGATTGAAGCAGAGCAGAAGGACGCGCTTGCCCTCGGCGGCCAACTGGGCGGCGCGGCGCAGGGCCAGGAGCGTCTTGCCCGAGCCGGCGCAGCCGCGCACGCGCAGGCGGGGGAACTGCGAGAAGGCATCGAAGGCGACCGCTTGGTCCTGCGTCAGCCGAGCGAGACTGGCATCGCTCAGGAGCCGGCGCTGACTCCAGCCCGGGCGGTAGGCCACGCGCGGGGCGAAGAGGGTGCGCAGGCGCACGCGCAGCGCTTCGCCGGCCTCGATGGAGAGTGGGGCGGGGGGCTGGAAGATGGTGGCGCGTGGGGAGGCGAAGAGGCGGCAGAAGGCCGCCTCGGGGTGCGGCAGGTCCTCAGCATAGAGGGTGATGCCCTGAAGGTCAATCGGCTCGTGCGCCGGCCGCAGGGAGAAGGGGAGCCAGACGGCGTGGCAAAGGGGCAGCGGGAAGGGGGCCACCGCGAGTTCCCGGCAGAGAATGCGCAGCAGGGCGTGGGCGTTGCGCGTGGCCTGTTCGGCGGGGGAAGCGCGCATCTTGCGGCCATTTTGGAACCACCCTTCGCGGGTGCAGAGCACCTCGCCGCCCTTCACCTCCAGCACCAAGAGTCCGTGTTGCGGGTGGAAGCAGAGGAAGTCCACTTCGCCCTCGCCCGCCGGCAGCCCCTCCTCGAGGTCCGAGTACGCCAGCGACCACCAGACGCTCCACCCCTCGGGCAAGTTCAGCTCCAGCGCCCGGAAGACGTAGCGCTCGGCCTGCGGCCCGCTACCGAAGAAGTTAGGGATGAGTTCTGCCATAGCGTTATAGCCGACAGCGGACAGCCGACAGCGGACAAGTCCGTAGCGTTAGCGAAGGAGCTATGCCATCGAGCTGGCGCTCGATGTGGAAGGCCCGTCTGAGCCGTGAAGGGCACTCTTGCCAAGCCAACAGCCCCTCCGTCGCGGAACGCGGCTGTCCGCTGTCCGCTGTCGGCTGTCCGCTTGCCAGGTTATCGCACCTCATCTGCCATCGCTCCTCGGGGCTTTCGCCGGCGAACTACACCTTCAGCGTGCCGCGGAAGTCGTTGATGTCGGCAATGCCGTGTGCGTCGAGCCAGGCCTCCATCCCTTCCAGGACGTGGAGGGGGGCGAGGGGGTCGATGAAGGTGGCGGTGCCGACGGCGACGGCCGTTGCGCCTACCAGGATGAAGTCGAGCGCGTCCTTGGCCGTGAAGATGCCGCCCATCGCTAGGAGGGGCACCTCGGCCACCTGCGCGGCCTCCCACACATGCTTGAGGGCGATGGGGTGGATGCCCGCGCCCGAGAGGCCGCCAACGCGGTTGGCGAGCACCGGGCGGCGCGTCTCTAGGTCCACGGCCATCGCCGGCAGGGTGTTAATGAGGGAGATTGCATTAGCCCCGGCCTCCTGGGCGGCCTTGACGAAGGGGCGCACGTCGGGCACATTGGGCGCGAGCTTGGGGAGGATGGGGAGCGTGGTGGCTTCGCGCACGGCCTTGACCACCTCGGTAAAGGTCTCCACGCGCGTGCCGAAGCTTGCCCCGCCCTCCTTGACATTGGGGCAGGAGACATTGAGCTCCAGACCGACCACGCCCGGCACACCGGTCAGCCGCGCGGCCACCTGGGCGTATTCCTCCACGCTGGTGCCCCAGATATTGACAATGGTCGGTACCTGGCGCTCGACGAGGAAGGGCATATCCTCGGCGATAAAGGCCTCGACGCCCGGCCCCTGCAGCCCGATGGCGTTCATCATCCCGCCGGGCACCTCGGTGTGGCGCGGCAAGGGGTTCCCCGGCCACGGGCACGCGCGGATTCCCTTGACCGTCACCGCGCCCAGACGCGAGATGTCGAAGAGCCCGGCATATTCCTGCCCATACCCAAAGGTCCCCGAGGCCACGGTGACGGGATTCTTCATTTCAATCCCGCCGAGATTGACTGCCATCTTTGCCATTGCTGCGCCTCCTGCTTAATTAGCCGCGCGCGAAGCGGTCGAGGACGCCGTTGACGAAGGCTCCGGCCTCTTCGTTGGAGAAGTACTTGGCCAACTCGATGGCCTCGTTGATGACCACCGGGGCGGGGGTCTTCAGCGTGCGAATCTCATAGGCGGCCAGGCGCAACACGCAGCGCTCGATCACGCCCAGGCGGTCGAAGCTCCAGTGCTCGCAGAAGGGGACCAGCTGCGCGTCGAGCGCATCGAGCTGGGCGAGGGTGCCGCGGACGAGCTGCTCGGTGAACTCACGCACGCCGGTGGAAGCCAGGCGCTCGCCCGGCTGGAGGGCGCGCTCCATCTCGTCAAGGTCGTCATCCTCCTTGCCGGCGGCCTCCTGGCGGCAGCTCCACTGCTGTTCCCAAAAGTGGGCGAGGATCATCTCGGGCTTGGCAAAGGGGTTCAGGTCGGCCTGGACAATCATCTGCAAGGCCCACTCGCGGGCTTTGTGGCGGCGGTTTGTCGGCGGCTTCATCTCACTTCTCCTCTTGGGGCAGGCTCTTGCCGAGCAAGTTAGCCATCTCGATAGCGGCGCAGGTGGTGTCGTAGCCCTTATTGCCGGCCTTGGAGCCCGAGCGCTCGAGCGCCTGGTCGAGCGAGTGGGCGCAGACGATGCCATTGAGCACCGGGATGCCGCTCTCGAGCCCCAGCTGCGCCAGCGCGCGCGCCACGGAGGTGTTAATCAGCATCGCGTGGTCGGTGGCGCCATCAATCACCGCGCCCAAGGCCACCACCGCGTCCGGCCGCCCGGCAAAAATCGGCCGCGCGAGGAGCGCCTTGACGGCCAGGGGGATTTCATTGGCGCCGGGCACGCGCACCACGGCCAGGTCCTTCTCCACATCCAGCCCGTGCCGCCGGGCCGCATCCAATGCCCCCTGCAGCAACTGCTCGGTAAAGACCGAATTAAAGCGGCTGACCACCACTGCCAAGCGCAGACCCTGCGCCGAGAGGTTGCCCGAATACTCTTTCATTGCTCTTCGTCCTTTCTGCTAAATCCGTGACCCTGCTTAGAGCAGGTGGCCCATCTTGGTCTTCTTGGTTTCCAGGTAGTGCGCGTTGAAGGGGCCGGCGTGGGCCACAATCGGCACGCGCTCGACGATCTCCAGCCCGTGACCGGCCAGGCCAACGACCTTCTGCGGGTTGTTGGTGAGCAGGCGCAGCCGCCGCAGCCCCAGCGCGCTCAAAATCTGCGCCCCGATGCCGTAGTCGCGCAGGTCCGGGGCAAAGCCCAGGCGGACATTCGCCTCCACCGTGTCGCACCCCTGCTCCTGCAGGCGGTAGGCGTGGAGCTTATTGGCCAGACCAATCCCCCGCCCCTCCTGGCGCATATAGAGCAAACACCCGCGCCCCTCGTCGGCAATCTGCTGCATCGCCGCGTGCAGCTGCCAACCGCAGTCGCACCGCGCGCTCCCAAAGACATCCCCCGTCAAACACTCGCTGTGAACGCGCACCAGCGGTGCGGGACCCTCGGTGCCGGTCAGGTCGCCCATCGTCAGGGCCAAGTGTTCGAGCCCATCGAGCGCGCTGCGGAACATCGTCAGGCGGAAGTGGCCAAAGGCCGTCGGCAAATCCACGCTCTCCACCCGCTCGACCAGCTGCTCGTGCGCCTTGCGGTAAGCAATCAGCTGCTCCACCGAACAGAGTTTCAGCCCGTGCTTACGGGCAAAGGGCACCAGGTCCGGCAGCCGCGCCATCGTGCCATCTTCCTTGGTGATCTCGCAGCAAATACCCGCCGGCTTGAAGCCCGCCAAGCGCGCCAGATCCACCGTCGCCTCCGTATGGCCCGCGCGCACCAGCACGCCCCCCTCCCGTGCGCGGAGCGGGAAGGTGTGGCCCGGCGAGACCCAGTCCGCCGCCGTGCTCTGCCCATCAACAAGCAGCCGCACCGCCTTGGCGCGATCCTCCGCGGAAATTCCCGTCGTCACCCCCAAATGCGCCGCCCCATCAATACTCAGCGTAAAGGCCGTGGCAAAGGCATCGCCCCGGTTCACGCTCGGGGCCAAGGCAATCCCCAGCCGGTCCAACAACTCCCCCGCGCACGGCGCGCACAACAGCCCGCGCGCCTCGCGAATGCAAAAGTTCACCGCTTCGGCCGTCACGCACTCAGCGGGCATCACCAGGTCGCCCTCGTTCTCCCGGTTCGCGTCGTCAGTAATCACCACAAAGCGCCCGGCCTTCAATTCCGCCAGACACGCCTCAATGCTGTCGAAGACAATCTCCTCAGCCATCGCTCGCTTCCTCTCCCTCGCTGCCGAGGGTGGCCTTTCGCACTTCCATCCGGACTTCACCGTCGGCCGCGGACTTCCACCGCGTCAAGCGCACCACCCGGCGCGCGTCGTGGGCTATACCACCGGTAGGGCCAAGGCCCTCCCTGCACGAAAGCGCGCGCATTATAGCATAAACCCTTGCGCTGCGTAAGGTGCGCCGAGACACCCTTATCCCGGATTTCCTCAGGGATCGAAGGATGAGGGGGTTAGGCCTTCGATTTAGAAGGAGAAGTTGGGAATAGATGACGCCCAGTGCTCACCGTCGTGCACATAAGGGCCGCCGTAGCGTACCGAAATGGCCGCGTCTGGTTGCCGAAAACATCATCCTGCAAGGGCTTAACCGTGCAAAGCATGATTGCCATATTCGTGCCCATAGGGAGCTCCTTTCGTTTGGTGTCAACCGCTATTGTAGAGGAAAGTGAAAAGTCTCCCTATTTTTCCCCTTCCCGAGATTTATTTTTCCCTACTGCTCATTGGCCTCGTTCACTATTGGGGATAATTTATCCCAGAAATTTCCGGGATAAGGTGCCGCGTTACTTACCTAATTGTTCTATGCTATAATTCGTCCATCAAGCAGAAAGTACTTGTCAGCACTGTTCCAACTGCACTTGTTGCACTGGAAATTGGCTAGCGGGGCCGAAAAGAAGACCGCAAGAGGAGGCATCTAATTATGAACGCATACGTAGTAGCTCCGAGCTGTGATGCGGCAGGAACGCAGGATGACTGGCTCCCGAAAATCGAAAAATTTCAGATTGCAATCAACGGGTATTCAGCAGACGAAGAAGATGGGAAGAAGCAGATTGGCCATCGTTTTGCAGCAATAAAAGATGGTGATCTCGTTATCATTGCCAACGGGAAGAATTCTTCTAAGGCGTGTTACTTTGCTGGTTTTGCTGAGCCCAAGGGTGATGCGGCCCTTGCTAAGCAGATTGGAGCTACTCAGGTTAGACGATTGCGTTCGTTCACGTCATTGAAGGGTGAGAAAATCCCGTTCTCTCTGGAGTGTAAACATGGTAACACCCCCGGCCCGTGGATAGATGCATGTTACATGTTGGACGATAAGAAGCCGGCGGATAGGAACGTTATTGATACGGTGCTTTCGATTATTGCAAAATCCCAAGGAGGTCGTATGATCGATGAAATGATTAAGCTGCTGGAGAAGGCAAAGCAGGTAGTATTTACTGGTGCGCCTGGAACTGGCAAGACTTATCTTGCACGACAGATTGCCCAGAAGATGATCTTAGGGAAGATAGTCGATGACGAGAGTAAATTGACTCTGGAAGAAAAGACGATGCTTGAGGAGCAGATGGGCTTTGTACAGTTTCATCCGTCTTACGACTATACCGATTTCGTCGAGGGGTTACGGCCAAACAAATCGCCTAACGGCGATACGCTTGGTTTTGAACGGCGAGATGGTGCGTTTAAGAAATTCTGTAGCCGTGCAGCACAGAAGGCCGACAGTAATTTTGATAGGGTTTACGAACGGTTCATTTCTGATATTGATGAGCAGTACAGCGAGGACAACCCGCTGGAACTTAAAACGGACGGTCACAACGTTTCATTTTACGTATACCCTAACTCCAATGAAAGTTTAAATCTTCTAACCGGACCGAGCAAGAAGAAGCAGGGAAGTCTAACGCCGGACAAGATCAAGACCTTCTTGACAGATACGCCCTATAAGTGGTGGTCAGGTTATTATCGCGGCGTGTTAAATTATCTCAAGCGTAAATATGGTTTGTCGTCTAGCGCGCGGAAGACTGAGAAGCCGTATGTATTCATAATTGACGAAATCAACCGGGGTGATATTTCCAAGATATTCGGAGAGCTGTTCTTCGCGATGGATAAAGGCTACCGTGGCAAGGAAGCTTCGCGAGTGAAGACGCAATACGACAACCTGATCGAGAAGGGCGATGTTTTCTATGGAGGGTTCTACGTGCCAGATAACGTGTACATCATCGGCACGATGAATGATATCGACCGCAATGTCGAATCGATGGACTTCGCGATTCGCCGTCGTTTTACCTGGAAGGAGATTGAGCCCTCGGCTCGTTTTGATGCCATGTGGTCTGACCTAGACGAAATTGCCGGAACAGTCAAAGAAGAGGCACGGCGACGGATGAACACCATGAATACAGTTATTGCGGAGACGAAAAACGGGCTGGGGCCTGCTTATCAGATTGGACCGTCGTATTTCCGAGAGTTGGCGACTTATCATGATGACTCCGATGGAGGCTTTGCATCTTTGTGGGAGAATCACCTCAAACCGCTGATCAAGGAGTACCTGCGCGGATTTCCGAATGCCGACGGTATCATCGACAAGATTCACGGGGCATATAAAAATCCGCTGCAGGCGGAAGGAGATGCCAAAGAGGCGGAATGAAATCGTCGCTGATAAAGCTCAAGGATAACGGAGACGTGAAAATCTCCGATGACGTCGCGATGAAATTGCGTCGTTATGCTGGGCTTCGTCTTGACGTATTGTGTGGCGAGAATCCTTCGTTGTTGATTTTCCCTAATTGCCTTGGGGATAATGGAGATAGGATCAATGAAGGACGGTTGTTCTCTTTGAATGGCGACTGTCTGTCGGTTGGCAACATCGTAGGGTTCTGGGGTGTTGATGACGTGAATGTTCGCGTCCATTCCCGTTTCGACATGGATGATCGCCAGTATTTCTTCCACTACATGCTTCAGCGCATCTGCAAGGTGAATGTCATCGATATGCAGACGCTGCCGGATGAAGAGGATTTGTGGGACTTCCTTATCTATTTGTTCCCGATGGCGCTTAAGGGCGCGATGCGTCAGGGCATCTTCCGGGCTTATCGAGTGTTTAGATACGATGATGATCAGGTGAGGGGGGCGATTGACGTTGCCCGGTACATTCGGCATGATATTCCCTTTTCAGGACGTGTTTCGTATTCAACGCGTGAGCATACTGCAGACAATCATGTGATTCAGCTTGTTCGTCATGCGGTAGAATTTATCCGTCGCCGCGCACCGGGTATTCTGTCTGTTGACGGAGAAATGCGTCAGGCTGTGGACACCATTGTGCAGCTGACGCCAGATTATTCGGAAAAGTCGCGGCAAAGGATTATGGCGGCGAATTTGCGGCCTGTGCGCCATCCATATTACTCAGCCTATACAGGACTGCAGCGCATTTGCCTTCAGATACTTCGCCATGAAAAGATTGCGTTTGGGGAGAACGACGGACGCATTTGCGGCATAGTGTTTGACGCCGCTTGGCTTTGGGAGGAATACCTGAATTCATTATTTGAGGGCGACAAGGGCTTTACTGGTGTGGTGCACCCGATGAATAAGACCTGCCAGAATCCGGTCTACTTCTTTGAGCCGAAAAGGGGGCCACATTATCCTGATTTCTATGATGAGAAGCGCCGCGTGGTTATGGATGCCAAGTATAAGAGTCTTGACAACGGCATTCCTCGTGAGGATTTATTTCAGTTGATTTCCTATATTCATGTAATGGCATACCGATCAGGCGTGTTATTATATCCGTCGCACGCTACAGGATTTCATGATGAGGGGCGGCTGAAAGGATTAGGAGGTCGCATTGGCTGGGCTTCGCTCATGGTGCCAAAGGCGGCGGATTGCGTGGAGTTCAGGAATTTCGAGGCTGCCATCCGCAATAATGAGGGGGAATTTTTAAGATTGCTAGGGGAGCATGATTACGATGACAACCATTCTTGAGAGACTTATTGCAGCGATCCGCAAGGCGGCGGGATACAATTCCGCAGTCGAAGTTGCGCCGTCCTGCATTCTCTGAACAGACAAGGAGAAGCAGTTCGAGGGCGCGGTCTCGGCACTGCAGAAGAACATGCCGGAACTGCTCGTGTGGGGCAAGTACGACGCCGCACGTCGGCGCGGTCCGACTGTCAAGCCCCCGGCTTAAGGCACCCTTATCTCGGAAATTTCTGGGATAAATTATTCCCGATAGTGAACGAGGCCAATGAGCAGTAGGGGAAAATAAATCTCGGGAAGTGAAAAAAGAATAGGGAGACTTTTCAGTTTCCGCTACAATAGCGGTTGACCACATACTCCTTTCACGTTAGACAGTTTCAACCGCTCAAGCGCTGCCATTGTATCACACCTCCGCGCTGGGTTAACTCGCTTCCCGGGCGACTTGAATGAATAAGGCCCCGTCTTGTTGCCAATAAGACGGGGTCTTGTTGCGAATAAGACGGGGTCTTGTTGCCAATAAGACGGGGTCTTATTAGTTGCGCTCCGCCGAGCGGTTAGTTCTCTCCGCGGGGCGTGATAATCCGCGCCGCCCTTTCATGGCCCACAGGCCCCCGGGAAATCTGGAAACGCCCCGCGTCATCTGTCACCTCTCATCTCTCATCTGTCATCTGTCATCTTACATTATGATATACTTGCGCGCACAGTTTTTCCATGCAGAAAGGACAAGCCGTGAGTACAGTAATGGAAGAGACGATTTCCAGCGCGATTGTGCGCTCGTTTTTCAAGAAGTTTGAGAGTCACCTGGCCGTGGATGTGGGCATCGTGGGGGCGGGTCCCTCGGGGTTGGTGGCGGCGAAGTATCTGGCGGATATGGGGCTGAAGGTGGCGATGTTCGAGAGCAAGCTTGCGCCCGGCGGCGGCACCTGGGGCGGCGGCATGCTCTTTAATGAGGTGGTGGTGCAGGATGATGCCGCGCCGATCCTCCACGACTTCAATATTACAACCGTGAACCTGGGCAACGGCTATCACACCCTCGACTCGGTGGAGATGGCCTCGGGCCTCATCTTCGGCGCGCGCAAGGCCGGCGCCACCATCTTCAACACCATGTGCGTGGAGGACATCTGCGTGCGCGAAGGGAAGGTCTGCGGCCTGGTGGTGAATTGGAACCCGGTCCGCCGGCTGGAGATGCACGTCGACCCGGTGGTCGTGACGGCGCGCGCGGTGCTCGATGGCACCGGCCACCCCTCGGAGATTGTCCACAAGGCGGTCGACAAGGCCGGCATCAAGGTCGATTCGCCCACCGGTGGAATTATGGGCGAGAAGCCGATGTGGATGGAAGATGGCGAGCGCACCACCGTCATCAACACCAAGCGCCTCTATCCCGGGCTCTACGCCTCGGGCATGGCCGCGAACAATGTCCAGGGCGGCTTCCGGATGGGGCCCATCTTCGGCGGCATGCTCAAGTCCGGCAAGAAGGTGGCCGAGCTCATCGCTGCCGACCTGCGGGCGTAAGGCGCGATGGACGCCTTCGGCCTCTACCTGGTCATCACCAACCCGGTCACCTCCTACGAGGCGGTGGCCGAGGCGGCGGTGAAGGCCCGCTTGCGCTACATCCAGTTGCGCATGAAGCACGCCGCGCGCGAGGTCCTCGTGGACACCGGGCGCAACCTGCGCGCGATTACCGCCGGCACCGAGACGCGCTTTATCGTCAATGACGACCCGGCGCTCGCCGTTGAGGTCGGGGCCGATGGCGTGCACCTGGGGCAGGGCGATATGCCGCTGCCCGAGGCGCGTGCGCGCTTCCCCGAACTCAACATCTTTGGCCTCTCCACCCACTCCTATGCGCAGATGGAGGCCGCCAAGGCTGTGAAGCCCGACTACGCCGGCGTGGGGCCGGTCTACGCCACCCCCACCAAGGAGATCCCCGATCCGACCCTCGGCCCTGCCGAGGCTGGGCGCATCGTCCAGGCCTCCCCGTGGCCGACGGTGGCCATTGGCGGGATCGACGAGGCGCGATTGCCGGAGGTTCTCCGCGCTGGGGCCATCAACTTCTCGGTGGTGCGCGCGGTCTGCCAAGCGCAGGACCCATACGCCGCCATCTGCCGGCTGCAGGCGATTTGGCGCGCCGAGCGAGGGTGCTAGGCTATGTTGACGCGTCTGGTCGTGCGGAACTTGGCGGTGGTCGAGGCGGCAGAGGTCGCCTTCGGCCCCGGACTGAATGTCATCAGCGGCGAGACCGGCGCCGGCAAGTCGGTCCTGATGGGGGCGCTGCATCTGCTCTTGGGCTCGCGGGCTGACCGAAGCGTGGTGCGCACGGGGACCGAGGAGGCGCGGGTGAGTGCCGAATGGTCACTCACGCCAGAGACGCAGCAAGCCATCGACGCGCTTCTCTCCGAGGCGGACATCGACCCGTGCGAGGGCGGGCTATTGCTCATTCAGCGCACGCTCTCGGCCGCCGGCACGGGGCGCATCCGCGTGAATAACTGCCCAGCCACCGCGGGACTCCTCCGCCAGCTTGCCCCCCGCTTGGCCGACATCCACGGCCCCAACGATAACCTCTCCTTGCTCGACGAGGCCTTTCAGCTCCACCTTCTGACCGCCTTCGCCGATGCGCCGGACGAGGTCGCCGCCTACGCCCTGGCTTGGCAGCGCTTCACCGCCGCCGAGGCTCGCCTGGCCGCGCTTCAGGGCGATCCCGCCGAGCGCGAGGCCGAGGCCGAGCGTCTAGCCGAAGCCCTCGCCGACTTTCGGGCCATCAACCCCACCGAGGCCGACGGCGAGGAACTCATCGAGCGCCACGCCCAGGCCGCCAATGCCGGCGAAATCCTCGCCCTGGGCAACGCCCTCACCGATGCCCTCACCGATGGCGAAGCCCCCGCCTCCGAGCAGCTTCAAGCCATTCAGCGCGAACTGCGCAACCTCGCCCGCCTCCTCCCCGAAGCCGGCGATTGGGCCAATGAACTTGCCGGCATCCAAGCGCAACTTCAGGAGCTCTCGCGCGCGATGGCCGAGCGCCTCTCGCGCGTCGATGCCGATCCCGATGCCCTTGCGCAGCTGGAAGCGCGCTTGGGGCAAATCCAGCGCCTGCGCCGACGTTATGGGCCCACCCTCGCCGATGTGCTGGCCTACCGCGTGCAGGCCGAGGCGCGCTTGGCCGAACTCCAGGGCGCCGAGGGGGCCATCGCCCAGGCCCAGGCCGATCGCGATGCCGCGCGCGAAGGGGTCGACCGCGCAGGTCAAGCCCTCACCGCCAAGCGCCGTGCCGCAGCCGACCGCCTCTCGCAGGCGATTACCGCCGAACTGCGCGCCCTTGGCTTCGCCCAGAGCGACTTCCCGATTGCCCTTGAGCGCCTGCCGCAGCCCGGACCTTCCGGTGCAGACCGCGTCTGCTTCTGCTTTGCGCCCAACCCCGGTGAGGCGCCGCGTCCGCTTGCCGCCATCGCCTCCAGCGGCGAAATCGCCCGCGTGATGCTCGCCGTCAAGCTCCTCCTCGCCCGTCACGACCGCGTGCCGACGCTGGTCTTTGACGAGATTGATGCCAATATCGGCGGCGAGACCGCCCGCAAGGTCGGTGAAAAGCTCCACGCGCTCGCCGCCAACGTCCAGGTGCTTTGCATCACCCATCAGGCGCAGTGCGCCCTCTTTGCCGATGTCCACCACCGGGTGGTCAAGTGCGTTGAGGATGAGCGCACCGTCACGCGCATCCTCCCGCTTGATGAAGCTGGGCGCCTCGCAGAATTGGCGCGAATGCTCGGTGGTGGCCCCGCCGCCCTAGCGCACGCCCAGGCCATGCTTGCTCGCTAACCGCGCCGCAGAGCCCCGCCCCAGCACGAAAAAAGTGCTTGCTTTGGGGGTAGGAGTGTGCTACACTGTGCGCACTTTATTTGACGGAGCGTAGCGCAGCCTGGTAGCGCGTTTGGTTCGGGACCAAAAGGTCGTGGGTTCAAATCCCACCGCTCCGACCATCTAAAGCCCAATGCACCCGTGGTGGAATTGGCAGACACGTAAGATTCAGGTTCTTATGCTGCGAGGCGTGTGGGTTCGAGTCCCACCGGGTGCACCATACTTCCTAGGCCCCCATCGTCTATCGGCTAGGACACAAGGTTCTCATCCTTGGAAGAGCGGTCCGACTCCGCTTGGGGGTGCCAACTGGGGAGGTCCTACGCCCCCATCGTCTATCGGCTAGGACACAAGGTTCTCATCCTTGGAAGAGCGGTCCGACTCCGCTTGGGGGTGCCATCGGAGAGGTGGCAGAGCCTGGTTGAATGCACATGACTCGAAATCATGCGTGCCGCAAGGTACCGGGGGTTCGAATCCCTCCCTCTCCGCCACTTTTCAGATCGGCCACCTCCATTGAGGCGGCCTTTGTTTTCGGAGAAAGCAATGGCTAGACGCAGCAAGCACGAGGACGACAAAGTTCAGTGTTCGTTTTGTGGACAAATGGTTGACCCGGCAGGATGCGTCCGTAGCGGGCAGAGCGACGCAGTGATTTGCGAGCAATGCATGCTAAAGATTGCTCAATGGAAAGCTGGGGAGTTGCCGGAAGTTCAGCAGATGATGGCCATGCTTCAGGAGGCGGGGATGGTGGAGGGCGCGCCTAAGGCCAAGGCCGCCGCAGAGCAGAAACTCGCGCCCATCGAGGTGCCCCCACCCCCGCAGATCAAGGCCTTCTTGGATCAGTATATTGTGGGTCATGACCAGGTGAAGAAGTTGCTTGCCGTGGCCGTCCACAACCACTATCGCCGTCTGAACCAGAAACCGGCGAAGAACGCCAAGCACGATCCCTTTGCCGATGTGGAGATTGAGAAGAGCAATGTGCTCCTCATTGGCCCCACCGGTTGCGGCAAGACCCTCTTTGCCAAAACCCTTGCGCGAATGCTCAAGGTCCCCTTCGCGATTGCCGATGCCACCACTGTCACCGAGGCGGGCTATGTGGGCGAGGATGTGGAGAACATCCTCCTCTATCTCCTGCAGAACTGCGCGATGAATGTGGCCGAGGCCCAACGCGGCATTGTCTATATCGATGAGATTGACAAGATTGCCCGTAAGACCGAGAACACCTCGATTACGCGCGATGTAAGCGGCGAGGGCGTCCAGCAAGCCCTCTTGAAGATCATCGAGGGGACGGTGGCGCACGTGCCGGAAAAGGGCGGGCGCAAGCACCCGCAAGCCGAATACATCCCGGTAGACACCTCCAATATCCTCTTCATCTGTGGCGGCGCCTTTGTGGGGCTCGACGAGAAGATTCGTGACCGGCTGGGGCGTAAGGCCATCGGGTTTGTCGATTCCACCACCACCGCAGAGAAGGAGCGTGAGCGCATCCTCTCGCAGGTTCAGCCCGAGGATTTGGTCAGCTTCGGCCTCATTCCCGAGTTTGTTGGCCGTATTCCGGTGATTGCCAAGATGCGCGAACTGACCGAAGCGGAACTGGTGAGAATCCTCACTGAGCCGCGCAACGCCATTGTCCGCCAGTATCAGAAGTTGATGGCGATGGATGGCGTGGCACTGAGCTTCACGGAAGAAGCCCTGCGTGCGATTGCCGCCGAAGCGCTCAAGCGCAAAACTGGCGCGCGCGGTCTGCGCGCCATTATGGAGCAGGTAATGGCTGAGTTCATGTATGACCTGGAAGCCACCGCCAAGGCCGGCGCGCTCGAAATCACCGCCGAGATCGTCCGCCAGCGGTTGGAGGCGGAGGAATAACCGCAAAAGGGCTTGACTTTTCTGCAGGAAGTGGAGTATCTTATGCCCCGTTCATTCGGCGGAGATCCCGGCGCACTGGTGCGGGGGGAGCATCCGTGAAACGAAAAGGAGTAACATCATGTCCATCAAAGTTGGCATCAATGGGTTTGGCCGCATCGGCCGTATGGTCTTCCGCGCTGCGGTTGAGAACTTCTCGGACGTCGAGATCGTCGGCATCAACGACCTGCTCGATCCCGATTACCTCGCCTATATGTTGAAGTATGACTCGGTCCACGGCCGCTTCAACCACGACATCTCCGTCGACGGCAACACCCTCATCGTCGATGGCAAGAAGATCCGCCTGACCGCCGAAAAGGATCCGGCTCAGCTCAAGTGGAACGAAGTCGGCGCTGAGATCGTCGTCGAGTCCACCGGCCTCTTCCTCACCGACGAGACCGCCCGCAAGCACATCGAAGCTGGTGCCAAGAAGGTCGTGATGTCCGCCCCCTCGAAGGACAAGACCCCGATGTTCGTCTACGGCGTGAACCACACCACCTACGCTGGCCAGGACATCATCTCCAACGCCTCCTGCACCACCAACTGCTTGGCCCCCATCGCCAAGGTGCTCAACGACGCCTTCGGCATCAAGCGCGGCCTGATGACCACCATCCACGCTGCCACCGCCACCCAGAAGACCGTCGACGGCCCCTCCAAGAAGGATTGGCGCGGCGGCCGCGGCATCCTCGAGAACATGATCCCCTCCTCCACTGGCGCTGCCAAGGCGGTGGGTAAGGTTCTCCCGGCCCTCAACGGCAAGCTCACCGGCATGTCCGTCCGCGTTCCGACCTCCGACGTCTCCTTCGTGGACCTGACCTGTGAGCTCGAGAAGCCCGCTTCCTACGAAGAGATCTGCGCGGCGATGAAGAAGGCCTCCGAGGGCGAGCTCAAGGGCATCCTCGGCTACACCGACGAAGCAGTCGTCTCCACCGACTTCCGTGGCGAGAGCTGCACCTCCACCTTCGACGAGAAGGCTGGCATCCAGCTCGACCCGACCTTCGTCAAGGTCTGCGCTTGGTACGACAACGAGTGGGGTTACTCCAACAAGGTTGTCGAGATGTGCCGCGTCATCGCCAAGTAAGGCGAACGGGGACATCCCAAAACAAGCGGGCGCGCCCAGGAGGGCGCGCCCTTTGTTTTTGGGAGAGGACGGATGACAGAGGAGAGATGACAGAGGCGGGCGGAAGAGAGAAAGCCTGTTACTTTTTGCTATGCTGTGCGTATTCTGATTGTTCGCCACTTGAAAGGAAGTCCGCGATGCGTGCAACGATGACTGATTATACTGCGTTTCTGAAACAGGTTGCCGAGGTGACCCATATCGAGGCCTTTGCGAAGGCCGACGAAGCGGGGTTGGTCTCCCTAACGGTGGATGAAGACTACGCGCTCAACCTGCAGTTTGTTGAGGCCACGGGCAAGATCTTCTGCTTTGCGCCAGTCTGCGAGCTGCCCACCGAGGCGGGGGTCGAGGCCTATCGCACGCTGCTGGCGGCGAATCTCTTTGGCGTGGAGAGCGCCGGGGGCACCTTTGCCTTGGAGCGCGAGAGCAACACCGTGGTCTATTCGCTGATGGTTGATTTGACGCCCGAGCTGGAGGCCGAGCGCTTCGTCCGCACCCTCGAGCAGATGCTCGAGCTGGTCAAGGTGTGGGCCGAAAAGCTCTTAGGCGAGCTCGCTCCCGCCGCCGAGGAGAAGGTCGACTTCACCAGTGTCCCGGATCCCCGCTTCTTGGTCTAAGCCTTTCCCCCTTGCGAAGGAGTGCCCATGCCTATCTCGCTTGCCCAGTTCCAAAACATCGCCCAGCGCCAGCTCGTCGGCGCGCGCAATATTGTGCTGACTGGGCAAGGCGAAGCGGCCGCGCTCACTTCGCGCATTGCCGGGCGCAGTCTGCTGGTGAGCCAGAGTGCCCGCGCGTGCAACCGCGAGACGATGGCCGCCTTCCGCTCGGCGATGCGCGAGCAGTTCGGCGTCTTCGGCGAGCACGCCTTCGAGCAGGTCCTCGGCGAGCGCGCCCAGCGCTGCCAGTCGCTCCGTGCACGAGATGTGAAGGCAGCCCTCTCCGCTCTGACCTCGGTGGTCGCCACGCGCCTGACGGCCGAAGTCGAGCGCCAAATGTCCATCCACCCGCACTTCTGCGCGGGCAGTAGCGGGTTGGACGAGGACGAGCGCGCGCTTATCCTCAACAAGGCCAAGAACCTTGCCCGGTTGCCCAACATTCGCCAGCAGCTCGCCGCAACCAACAACGAGGCTGAACTTCAGGAGTTGGCCCTGGTGCTCCTGCGCTCGGCCAAGCGCCAGCTGGGCGTGGAGGCGGCCGCGCCCGGGGCCGTGGCCGCTGACGTGGGGGATGCGCCGGCCGCCCGGCCGGACCAAGCGGTGGGGCTGCGCCGTCTGCAGGCCGCCGCTGCACCCGACTTTGTCCGCGGCGAGACCTCGGTGGAGGACCGCGTCCGGACCGGCGCGCTGGGGCCGGGGATGCGCATCAATGCCGCCGCCGCGAACCCCGTGCTGCTCGAGAAGATTAAGAGCAATGGCGTTGAGCCCGGCTTCCTCTACCGCCACGACTGGTCCGAGCACGACACGCAGTCGATGATGATAGATATTGAAACCCCCGCTGGCCGTGCGGCTGCCGAGGCCGAGATGGACCGCCTCATCAATCTGCGCGCGCCCACCGACCCCCTTCGCCAGTTGCGCGACCGCTATAACCAGGCCGCCCCGCAACACCAGGTGCTTCTAGGGGAAGAAAATCCTGGCACGCGCTGGACAAAATCGCAGTTCTACGAGCTGGGGCTGCGCCTTGGGCGCGAGCACCCCGCCGGGCTCTCCTTCGCCGCCAACTGGGTCATCTATAGCACCCTGGACGAAAACGCGCCCGAGACGCCCTTCGCCGCCGCCTTCCGTCAGCTCTACCCGGGGCTGGAGCGCGATGCAATCTTCGACGACCCCGCGCTCCTGAATGAGATTCGCGACCGCCTCTTCCTGCCCCTGCAGCAGACCCTTGTCACCTTCCAAAAGACCGGGCTGCGCCACGCCGATCGCCCCATCTTCCGCCATTACACCGAAACGCACATCGCCAAGCTCGATTACAACGAGAGCGACCACGCCAACCGGTTTCGTACCGGCAGCACCGGCTACTTCCGTCTGCCCAAGCGCGTCATCAGCAAGAACGCCGGCGTGGGCAACGTCATCAAGAACTCCTTCTACCGCGCCTTCCGCCTGACCGACGCCAAGTCCGCCTCCGTCGGAGCCGTGGCTGAGGCCTTCGCCAACGACCTGACGCGTCTGGCCGGCATCCCCGCCCAGGAGCTCTCGATCATCGAGGGGCAGTACTCCGACGGCAAGCCCAAGTTGATGCTTGAGGCCAAGTTTGCCCAGGGCTACCGCGATGCCGAGCACTACCTCCACGATGGCTATATCGCCCACACCGACGCCGAGGGAACCCTGCGCGCAATGTCCGTCCCCGAAATGGGTGCCTACAAGGCCCTCTTCTTCCTGTTGGGCGATCGCGATGCCGTTGGTTCGCACGGTCAGAACAAGGGTATCATTGGCGCGGAGGGCAATGCCCCCACCTTCTTCGCCATCGATCCCGGCCACTCCCTGGAAGGCAACGGCCCGGCCCTGGAGATTCACGACGACTTCTCCTTCCGCGACACCCAGGCCGCCACCTTTGAGAAGCGCTTCCTCAACTTCTCAATCTTCGACGACACCCTCCGCAGCGAGAAGTTCCGCGGCATCCTCAAGCTCCGCGAGCTGCAGCAGCAGAACACCCTCGCCACCCTCTTCGCCAACTACGCCGCCGCCTTCCCCACGAACAACAACGACCCCGAACGCAATGCGCTCAACACCGCCATCCTCGCGCGCCTCACCGAAATGCGCACCGAGGCCGAGGGGCAGTTGACGCGAATCTTGGACGTCTTTCAGCCGCAACTCGCCCTCTTCGATGCGCTCGGCGGCGGCGCGCGCGCCAACCTCGCCCTCGATGCCCTCGAGAATGTAGAAAAGCTCACCTCGCAGACCGCCTCCACCTCCCCCAAAGGCGAGGTGACCCTCAACCACCTGCGCATCCTCCCCGGGACGCGCACGGCCTGGCAGGCCACCGTCCAGGATGGTCGATTGGTCTTCACCACTCAAGCGCCCGTCCCCCGCGGCCAAGTGGCGGGGCTTAGCCAGTCCCTCGATCGCGCCCTCACTGGCGCCAACGCAGTCCTAAATCCCGCCGGCCACCTCACCTTCTCCATCGATTTGGCGACCAATGCCCTCGACATCCTCGCCGATGAAGGCGTGGTGCGCGAGGTCAAGAACCAGGCCTAAGCGGACGCACTGAGGCAAAAAAGTTCCCCCGCGCGAAAAAAGTGCTTGCATTCGCGGCAGGGGTCTTGCTATACTTTGCGGCATTCTGCGGGCGTAATTCAATGGCAGAATAGGAGCTTCCCATGCTTCTTACGAGGGTTCGATTCCCTTCGCCCGCTCCACCCGTTATGGGCTGTTAGCTCAGTTGGTTAGAGCACTACCTTCACACGGTAGGGGTCGCTGGTCCGAGTCCAGCACAGCCCACCATATTTCTGCAAGAGGAGCCCAAACAAAGGGCTCTTTTTTTTGTTGCCCTTGGCCGCCGAGGACGGCGGCCGTCAGAACGGGCGACGCGCTTCACTCGGCCCGTAGGGCCACCTCGCGCGAGCGTAGCGAGCATGCTTTTGCTACAATCTCCCCAGTTTCATTATCCAAGACCTTACAGGAAGGAAGAGACGATGAATACGGAATTGGTTAAGCAGGTGCACTGGGTCGGTTATGTGGATTGGCCGGTGCGTGACTTCCACGGCTATCAGACGAAGCGTGGTTCCTCCTACAACGCCTATCTGGTGCAGGGGGCGGAGAAGGTGGCGCTGATTGATACGGTCAAGGCGCCCTATGCCGACTACCTCAAGCAGAATGTGGCAGCCCACTGCCCGCTCTCGAAGATTGATTACTTGGTCTGCAACCACGCCGAGCCGGACCACTCTGGCAGCTTCCCGGCGATGGTCGCCGCCTGCCCGCAGGCCGAGGTGGTCTGCAACGCGAAGTGCAAGGACGCCCTCTCGCGCCACTACGACACCACCGGCTGGAAGTTCCGCGTGGTCAAGGAGGGCGAGACGCTCGACCTGGGTGGGCGCACGCTGCAGTTCTTCGACACCGTGATGTGCCACTGGCCCGAGAGCATGGTCACCTACCTGGTGGAAGAAGAGCTCCTCTTCTCGATGGACATCTTTGGCCAGCACTACGCCACCTACTGCCGCTTCGACGACGAGGCGAATATGGCCGAGGTGATGCAGGAAGCGAAGACCTACTACGCCAACATCGTCCTGCTCTACGCCAAGCCCGTGGCGGCCGCGGCGAAGAAGTTGCTGGGGCTGAAGCTGAAGATGGTCGCCCCCTCCCACGGCGTCATCTGGCGCTCGCACTTCCAGGAGATCCTCAACGCCTACCTCGCCTGGCACGTCAGCAAGCCCACCAAGAAGGTCATCGTCTTCTACTCGACGATGTGGCAGAGCACGCGCCAGATGGCCGAAGCCATCGTCCGCGGAGCCAACGAGTTCGATGTGCAGGTCAAGCTCTTCGACCTCAAGGCCGTGGGCGATACCGAGCTCATCACCGAGTTGATGGACTGCGCCGCCTTCGCGTGCGGCACGCCCACCCTCAACCAGAGCCTGATGCCCCGAATGGCCGCCGCCCTCACCTACATCCGCGGCCTCAAGCCCGCCGGCAAAAAGGCCTTCTCCTTCGGCTCCTTCGGTTGGGCCAGCAAGGGCGCCGAAGAGGCGCAGGAGTACCTCAAGGCCTTCGGCTGCGAGCTCCTCTGCGAGCCGATTACCTGCAAGTTCGCCCCCGACGCGGCCACGCTCGAGAAGTGCCTCGAGGCCGGTCGCGCCCTCGGCCGCGCCGCCGCTGCGATTGAGGCGTGAGCCGCGCCGCTGTCGCGCTGATTCTCTCCGCGCTCGGCGCGTTCTGCGCCGGGTGCGGGGGCATCCGCCCGCCGCGCGGGGTTGAACCCCAAGAGCTCACCCTGCTGACCACGGGCTACTGCGACTGCGGGGAGTGTTGCTCCTGGGAGCGCAGTTGGCTGCGCCTGGGTGCGCCGGTCTACGCCTCGGGTCCGCTCAAGGGCCAACGCAAGGCGGTGGGCGTGACGGCCACCGGCACCCACACGCGCCACGGCACCGCGGCTGTTGACCGCACACGCTTCCCGTATGGCACCATCTTCGAGGTCCCGGGCTACGGCTACGCCCGCGGCGAGGATGCCGGCGGGGCCATTAAAGGCAATCACATCGACCTGTGGTTCCCCAGCCACCAGGCCGCCAAGAACTGGGGTAAGCGCCGCCTGCGCGTCCGCGTTTGGCCGGCCAAATCGTAGAGGAAGATCGATGGCAAGCACCTTTGAGACCTTGCTGCAGGCGCTTGGCGCCGCGTTGGAACTGGACTTGGCTCCGGCCGCTGATGGCATTGCCGAGGTGGCGATTGGCCCCCGGGCCGTGTGCTTGAAGCCCGTGGCGCAGGAGACGGCCCTGCGGCTCTTCACCACCATTCAAAGCCCCCTGACGCCGGCCTGCGAGCAGCTCCCGCCCGAGGTCTTAGCCCGCGCCCTACGCCGGAACCTCTTTGCCGAGCAGACCGCCGGTCACATCATCGGCCTCTTCAACCAGACCCTCATCCTTTCGGTGGATCTCCCGCTTGAGCCGTTGAGCGCCGAGGAGCTTGCCGAGCGGCTGCTCCTGATTGTCCGCGTGGCCGATGAAGCGGAGGCCGAGCTCTTTGGCGCGGCTGCCGAGCCGGTGCCCCCCGGCCCGACCGAGGCTGAACCCACCCCCGAAATGCTCGCCTTCCTACGCGCTTAACCCAAGCGCGCTTTTTTTGTAACCTTGCGCCCGCCTGGCGCGTATACCGTGCAAAAGACGAAAGGATTGCTCCTATGATTACAATCGATACCCTGCGCGCCACTGCCGCTAATCGTACCCTCACGCTCAATGCCGCCGGCAACGAGATGGTCGAGAATAAGCGCTTCCAGAAGTTCCGCTCCTTCTTCAATATCGGCACCGCCCGCGCCGAGAACCGGCAGACCCTCGATGCGGTCCGCGCCGCCATCCAGAACGACCCGCGCTTCGCCTCCCTCGGCGACACCGGCGTGAGCACCCTCAATCGCCTCCTCGGCGAAGTGCGCACCGACCGCGCCATCAAGGCCAGCCAAATCCGCTCGGTCATCGCCCAGATGGAAGAGCAGTTCAACGACCCGGTCAACCAGCGCCGCGGGCTGGAGCTGCGTATCGACGCGCGCATCGCCGCCAATCCCCGCCCCGCCGCCCTCCGCCTCCTCACCGACGAGCAGTACGTCGAGATTGCCCACTACACCATCGCCAACAGCGCCAACGGCAACTTCTCCAACGTCGACATCCCCGCGCGCCTGACCGAGATTAACACCCACCTCGAACACCTCTTCGCCGAGATTGGCAACGACCAGGACCTGCGCAACATCTTCCTCGCCAGCACCAAGCGCCTCTTCGAGCACGCCCCCTCCGGCGACCTCTTCGACGCCATCCTCCCCAAGCTCCAGGCCTTCCGCGCCGACCTCGCCGCCGCTCCCCAGGGTGCCACCCCCGCCGAGACCGCCACCAACCGCCGTCTCGCCGCCGAGCTGCTCGCCACCATCGGCAAGCCCATCGACCCGCGCCACTTCGCCCTCCTCAACAACCTCGCCGCCACCCTCCCCCTCCCGGCCATCGCCGCCCTCGGCCCCAACGCCACCCCCGAGGCCCTCTGCCAGGCCCTCAACACCTTCTGCGCCGCCATCCATAACACCGCGATGCCGCGCCTTGAAGGCCTCCGCCCCCTCGAAGGCGGCGACGAACTCTGGCCCGCGCGCGTCTTTATCTCCGCGATGGCCGCCATGCGCCTGCCCGAGGCCGACCGCGCCAACCTCTACGCCCTCCTCACCTCCCCCGCCGCCACGCAGGTGGCGAACCTCTACGCCACGCTCGACAGCACCCGCTATATGGACTACGGCATCACGATGGGCCTCCTGCTCAATGGCGTAGCCTCCTGCGATAACCGCCCCGTGCCCCCGCCCGTCCGCCAGGAGGTCGACTACACCGCCTTCTCCCCGAAGACCCTCACCCGCCTCTGCCCCGCAGATGGCTGCTTCACTGGCAACGCCGTCGGCCCCGCCCGCCGCCTTCTGCGCAACATCCCCGGCTGCATCGACAACCCCGGCCGCACCAACCTCCTCACCAACGAAGACCCCGGCGAAACCTTCCAGCGCGCCGTCGTCCCCACCCTCAAGTCGCTGGTCGCCTTCAACACCGCCGAGGAGATGGTGAAGTCAATCAAGGGCAAAACCACACAGTTCGAGAAGGATATGCACCGCCAGCAGCACATCCGCCTGCCCGACGGCACGATGCTCCCCAACGACCACGCCGCGGCCCTCGACCGGCTCGCCTCCATCCTCTCCGGCGACCCCGAGGCCCGCTTCGAGACCGCCCCCGTGGCCCTGCGCAACCGCGTCCACCTCGTCTCCGCCCTCCTCACCCAGAACACCGAGAAGCTCGTGGACGACGGCATCCCCATGGCCATCAACGGCCGTGACACCGACACGCCCTTCATGTTCTCCCTCGACCAGCACGGTATGCGCGACTTCTCCCTCGCGATCAACCCCGATGGCGGCATCACCATCACCTACGACCGCCACCTCGAGATCCGCTCCGCTGTCGGCCTGACCGAAGAGGACCTCTACACCCAGCCCGGCAGCTTCCAAGCCGCCCACATCTCCATCACCCTCACCGGCGCAGATATGGATCACTTCCTCGCCGCCAACTGGGCCGAGGCCGACCTCTCCGACGTCACCGAGCGCCGCTACAACCTCAAGGGCCCCGGCGACTTGGGCAACGTCCTCTACGCCATCCCCGACTCCTGCCGCCTCAACCCGCAGATCGAGTTCGGCTACCACATCCACCTCAACGCCTAAGGGCAGCGCCTCGTGCGAAACAGAAAGGCCCCCGCAATCGCGGGGGCCTTTCGTTGCTAACAGCTAACCGCTAGCCGCTAACAGCTAACCACCTCAGTGCTTTACGAAGGGCGAGATGGCGCGCATCTCGGCCACCACCTCCGGGCAGTGGGCGAGAACGTAGTCGATCTCCTCCTCGGTGGTGTAGCGGCTGAGGGAGAAGCGGATCGAGCCGTGGACTGCGGTGAAGGGCACGCCCATCGCGCGGATAACGTGGCTGGGCTCGAGGCTGCCGGCGGCACAGGCCGAGCCGGAGCTCGCGCAGATCCCGAGGTCGCTCAGATGGTAGAGCACGCTCTCGCCCTCGATGAACTCGAAGGAGATGTTCAGGGTGTTGACCACGCGGTTGGCGCGGTCGCCATTGACGCGGCTATCGGGGCAGGTGGCCAGCAGCCCGGCCTCGAGCTTATCGCGCAATCGCGCCATCCGCTCGTGCGAGCCATCGGTGAAGGCCGCAGCCGAAAGCTCGCAGGCCTTGGCCAGACCGATGATGTAGGGCACATTCTCCGTGCCGCCGCGCCGCCCGCGCTCCTGGTGCCCGCCGATGACAAAGGGCTTGATGCGCGTGCCACGGCGAATGTAGAGCATGCCGATGCCCTTGGGCGCGTGCATCTTGTGGCCGGCAATCGTCAGCAGATCCACCGGCACCTCGCGCACATCCAGCGGCACCTTCCCGGCGGCCTGGACTGCATCGGTGTGGACCGTGGCGCCGGCGGCCTTGCCCTTCTCGGCAATCTCCTTGATGGGGAAGAGCACGCCGGTCTCGTTATTCGCCCACATCACCGAGACCAGTTTCGGCCCCGGGTTTGCGGCCAGCGCCGCCTCGTAGGCCTCCATATCAAAGCGCCCCTCGCCATCCACGCCAATCTCCACGACCGTGTGGCCCATCTCGCGCAGGCGCAGACAGGGTCCGAGCACGGCCGGGTGCTCCACGCGGCTGGTGATAATCGTTCCGGGCTTGCCCCACGCGGCGGCCACGCCAAAGAGCGCGTGGTTATCGCCCTCGGTGGCGCAGCCATTGAAGAGAATCTCCTCGGCGCGCTCGGCGTTGATGAAGCCAGCCACCTGCTCGCGCGCCTCGGCCACAGGCTTGGCCACCTGCCCGCCAAAGGTGTGCATACTCGAAGGGTTCCCCCACAGCTCCTCGAAGTAGGGCCGCATCGCCTCGACCACCTCCGGCGCCGGGCGCGTGGTGGCGTTGTTATCCAGATAAACCGTCCGCATACGCCACCTCGCCTTACACCATCTCAACGTGCAGTGCCGGGTCGACAAACTCGTGCAGCGCGGTGGCCACCAGATTATCGCGCGTCAAGGCCGCGCTCCGGCAGCCCGCGCACATTCCGCGGAAGGAGATCTTGACTGTGTCGCCATCCACATCCACCAGCTCCACATCGCCGCCATCCTTCTTAAGCACCGGGCGCACCTGCTCCTCGAGCGTCTGCTCGATGAGCTTAATCCGCTGCAGGGTGGTGAGCTTCTTCTCCGGCTTGGGGGCAGGGACGGCGGCGGCCTGATGGTTCACCTCGTCGATAACCTCCTGGATCCGGTCGCGGCACATCCCGCAACCGCCGCCGGCCTTGCAGAAGTTCGTCACCTCCTCAACGGTATGCAGCCCGTTCTCCTTGGTGACGCGCTCAATCTCGCTGCGCGAGACGCCGAAGCAGGTGCAGATAATCTCGTCGTGCACCTGCACCACATTCTCCTCGCCGGTGCGATAGTTGTGGATAGCCGCCTCGAGGGCCTCGCGCCCCATCACCGAGCAATGCATCTTCTGATCCGGCAGCCCGCCCAGATACTCGGCAATCTCCCGATTCGTAATCTGCTCGGCCTCCTCAACCGTCTTGCCAATCACCATCTCGGTCAGCGCCGAAGACGAGGCCACCGCGCTCGCGCAGCCGAAGGTCTGGAACTTCGCCTCGGCAATCCGCCCATCGGGCCCCAACTTGAACATAAAGGTCAACGCATCCCCGCACGCTAGCGACCCAACTGTCGCCTTACCATCGGGGTTCTCAATCGCACCCACATTGCGCGGATGACGGAAATGATCGAGCACTTTGTCAGTATAGTCCCACATATCGGGCTCCTCTCTCAATAACGCCCATACGATACCAAACCCGTCGCCTTTTTGCTACTTGCCACCTGCTCGCTACGCTCGCAGATGGCGGCTACGCCGCCGTGAACGGAGAGAGGTGAACGGTGAACAGTTACGCCACGCGGCGGCGGAGGGCGAGGGAGGCAATGCCCAGTGCCAGCAGCGCCAGGGAGGTCGGCTCGGGATTGGCCTTGGTGAATGAATACGAGAAGTCGGTGTACTTGTAAGTGCCGTCCATTTGGTAGTCAAAGCGATTGCCGCCGCCCTGATCTACACCAAAGTCAATCTCGTCGATAGCCCAGGTATCCCCCCACGCCGCGGTGGTGTCAAAGCTCCCGATATACTGGTCATTCACGTAAGCGGAGAAGACCTTGTTGACGCAGGTAAACACCAGTTCATAGCTCTTCCCTGCCGTGAGAACGATGTTCGAGACCGAGACCGTTTCAGAGGTCCACGCATGGTTCTCTTTGTGCACCCAATTACCCACAATCACCGTGCCGGGCTCGGTGACAATGGCGTCCGGCTTATTGGTCCCACTATTATACGCCTGTTTGGATGCGCCTTGAATGGCATAGCGGTTATCGCCGGAACAGAAGGTGAGCAGAAGCCCCGTGTTCTTCTTAGAGTCGTCCCACTTGAAGTCGCTCCCCAAGGTCAGCGTCGTCTTGACGGCGAAGTTGGAGGCAGAAGTGAAGGTGTTCAACTGATTGCCCTTGACCCAGTGAATCTGATTCCCGTTCGGATTTGACGTACGATCTTCGCACGTGAAACTTTGCCAATTGGACCACCCCATCGTAATCGCCTGGGCCATCGTGGCCATCAGCGCAACCGCACATAAAAGAAGCGTCTTTTTCGTCACTCATTGTCCTTTCTCTACGCTCTCGCCACCCGCGCTTAGCGCCTAGTAGCGGAAAAACGGCGCGCGATTATACCTATAACCCCCACCCCCCCTGTCAAGAGGTTTTTTCGACTTTTTTCAGGGGTCCTTCGCGCCCCTCAAAGAGCCTATTTCCCCACCCTTTTTCACTCCCGCAGATACCCCCAAAAAAGGGAGGGCCTAGGTCGAGGCGAGGCAGGCCCTATGTCGAGGTGAGGGAGGCCCTAGGTCGAGGTGAGGGAGGCCCTGCCAAAAAGTGGCACGGTCTGGCACACCGGTGGCATAGTTGGTAGGGAGGGGCGAGCGCGCGGGTCACCGGATCTTCCGGATACTCCGGATTTTCCGGCTTCACAGTCACACAGGAGCCTCCGGGGTTGGAGCCCCTCGACCTCGGGCGAGAGCGCGGGTCACCGGATCTTCCGGATACTCCGGGTTTTCCGGCTTCACGGTCGCGCCGGAGACGCAAGAGGCTAGCCGCTAACCGCTTACTTAGCGTCTTCGGTGACGCGGACGAGCTCTTCGACGGAGGTGAAGCCGTTGAAGACCTTGCGCCAGCCATCTTGGCGGAGGGTGGCCATGCCTTCGGCCATCGCGGCTTTGCGGATGTCGGCCGAGGAGTGGCGGGCGATGATGTGCGAGCCGATAGCTTCGGAGACGTTGAGGAGCTCGAAGATAGCACCGCGGCCCTTGTAGCCGGTGTGGGAGCAGGCATCGCAGCCGCCGGGGGCGTAGACGAAGTCCTGCGGGGGCGGGCCGGGCTGATCCCACCACGAGGGCTTGAGGGGGATTTGCTGGCGGCACTTGGGGCAGAGGCGGCGGGCGAGGCGTTGGGCAAGGACACCGGCGACGGCGGAGGCCACGAGGAAGGGCTCGGCACCCATGTCCACGAGGCGGGCGAAGGCGCCAGCAGCATCGTTGGTGTGGAGGGTGGAGAAGACGAGGTGGCCGGTGAGGGAGGCGTTGATGGCAATCTCGGCGGTCTCGCCATCGCGGATTTCGCCGACCATAATGATGTCGGGATCTTGGCGGAGGAAGGCACGCAGGGCGCGGGCGAAGGTGAGGCCGATGTCGGAGCGCACGAGGACTTGGTTGATGCCCTTCATCTCGTATTCAATGGGGTCTTCGGCCGTCATAATGCGGACGTTGACCTTGTTGATCTCGTGGAGGAAGGCGTAGAGGGAGGTGGACTTGCCCGAGCCGGTGGGGCCGGTGACGAGGATGATGCCGTTGGGGCGGGTGATGAGCTTCTGGGTGAGGGCGAAGTCGCGCTCGCTCATCCCCAGGTCCTTGAGTTGAACGAAGTTGCCGGACTTTTGCAGCAGGCGCAGGGAGACGCTCTCGCCGTAGGCGGTGGGGCAGGTGGAGACGCGGATGTCAATGTCTTCGCCGTTGAGGCGGATGCCGATGCGCCCGTCCATCGGGAGGCGCTTCTCGGCGATGTCGAGGTTGGCCATCACCTTGAGGCGGGAGATGATGGCCGCTTTAAGGCGGTTGAGCTGGGGGGGCACGTCGACCTTATGGAGCATGCCGTCGATGCGGTAGCGGATGCGCAGCTCGTCTTCCATGGGCTCAACGTGAATATCAGTGGCGCCCTGGCGGTCGGCTTCGGCGATAATCTGGTTGACAAACTTGACGATGGCGGCCTCCTGGCCATCGGCATTCACATCAATCTTGGAGATGTTTGCTTCGTCGGAGACGTCGTAGCGGTTGTCCTTGACGGCCTGATCGATGACATCGGCGCCCACGCCATAGAACTTCTTGACGGCCTTCTCAAGCTCATCGGCGGGAGCGAGGCAGACGCGGATGGGGCGGCCGCAGGCCAGGCGCAGGCCGTCGGCGGCGAGCGTGTCGAGCGGGTCGGAGAGGACCACCGAGAGGGTGCCGTTATCGAGGGAGAGGGGGAGGGCGTTGTATTGGGTGACGGCGCGGACGGGCAGGGCGCGGATAGCTTCGTCGGTGGGGCGGGCCTTGGAGAGATCCACGTAGGGCATGCCCAGGACCTCGGCGAACTTTTCGAGGAACTCGGCCTCTTTGGCCAGCTCTAGGCGGGCAACGGCGCCGGGGAGGCCCTTGCCATCGGTGAGGTCAGCCGCAAGGAGGTGCTCGAGTTGGGGCTCGGAGAAGAGGCCGGTTTTGCGGAGGAGGTTGGCGAGGAAGGCCTGTTGCGCGGTCATAAGGGCTCCAGGGGGCTAGAGGGAGGGGACAAGTTCGGAGAGGAAGCGGACGAACTCGGGGTAAATATCGTCCATCATAAAGTTTTCGCGGGCGATGCGGGCGCTGGCAATGGCCTCGCGGGTGAGGCGGCTGCGGCGGTGGAGGTAGCCCAAGAGGACGCGCTTGAAGTCCTCAACATTGCCGGCGGTGTACATTGTGCCGGCGCGGTAGCGGGTGATGAGGTGCTCGGTTTCGCCCGTGAGGCAGCAGATCATCGGGAGCCCGGCGGCGGTGTAGTCGGCTAATTTGTAGGGCACAGCCACCCAGCTATCCGGGAACATCGGCACCACCGCCACGTCCGAATCGGCCAGGAGCTGCTGCATATCCTCGTTGCTGAGGTAGCCATAGAAGCGGATGGCCTCGCAGCCCTTGGCGAGCTCGCGCAAGGCATCTTCGCGCGGGCCGGTGCCGGCGAGGTCGAGGCGGATGTGTTCGCCCGCCTCGATGAGCTCGCGCACCGCACGCACCACCGTAAAGAGGTCGTAGCTCCGGCCCATGTTGCCCACGTAGATAAGCCGCAGGGGCTCGGACTCGTCTAGGCTGTAGCGCGAGGCCCCGTTGTTCATCCGCATAATGCCGTGGTAGCAGAGGTGGCGGGGGGCCTTGCAACCGTAGCTGGACGCGAGGTCCAGATAGGTGAGCCCCACGCCGCTGACCGCGTCGGCCAGGCGATAGGCGGCGCGCGCCGCGCGGTGGGCCCGGCGGAAGACGAGCGGCCCGAGGAGCTCCTTGACCCACGCCGGGCCCGGGAGCAGCCGGTAGAAGTTCTCCGGCCAAGCGTCCATAATATCCACCACCGTGCGGCAGCCCCAACGCTTGCGGAAATCGCGCGCCACGGCCGCGGTCTCGATCGGCGGCCAGGAGGTGAGGACGAGGTCGGGCTTGGGCAGGGTGCCGGCTTCAACAAGGCTCTCGGCCAGGCGCTTCCAGGTGGCGGCGTAGCGGCGGTGGCTCCACGCCCGGCGCAGGCCCACGTTGTCGGAATAGGGCACGGTGGGGATGAGGCGCACCTCGAAGCCCTCGGGCGCGGTGTAGACCGGCGGGAGTTGGCGCGGGCGCTTGAGGGCGTGGGAGAAGTCGCTGCTCCAAAAGACGACCCGGTGGCCGGCCTTGGTGAGCGCGCGGCAGAGGAGGGTGTAGCGCTGGGCGCGGCGGCCCTCCTCGGGAAGGTTGTCGAAGGGGTTGTTAATCCAGACGTTCATCGGGGCGCTTCCGGGGCCTTAGGCCAAGGTGGCAATGGGGGCCGGGGTGGTAGAGCGCACGCAATGGGTGTCGCGCGCAATCCGCTGGCGTTCAGGCCAATCGAGGGTGTAGTGCAGGCCGCGGCTCTCGTGGCGGGCCATCGCGGAGGCAATGATGAGCTCGGCCACATCGGCGATATTGCGCAACTCCAGGATGTCGGCCGTCACCAGGTAATCGAAGTAGTACTCATTAATCTCTTCGCGCAAGTTCCGCACGCGGCGCAGGGCGCGCTGTAGGCGCTTGTTGGTGCGGACGATGCCCACATAGTCCCACATACAGGTGCGCAGCTCCTGCCAGTTATGGGCCACCAGGACCGCCTCGTCGGTGGGCACGGCGTGGCCGTAGACCCAGTCGGGGATCGAGACATGGGCGACCGAGGGGACCGGCTCGGCGCAGAGCCCCTCGGCGCAGCTGCAGCCGCAGACCAAGGCCTCCAGGAGCGAGTTGCTGGCCAGGCGGTTGGCCCCGTGCAGCCCGGTGCAGGCGCACTCGCCAATGGCGTAGAGCCCAGGCAAGGTGGTGCGCCCGGCCACATCGGCGGCGATGCCCCCGCAGCAGTAGTGCGCGGCCGGGACGATGGGGATGAGGTCCTTGGCCATATCGATGCCAAACTCGAGGCACTTGGCGTAGATGCCCGGGAAGCGCTGCTTGAGGTAGTCGGCACCCTTGGCGCGGATGTCCAGGCAGCAGTAGGCATCGCCGCGTTTCTTCATCTCCGAGTCGATGGCACGGGCGACAATGTCGCGCGGGGCGAGCGAGCCGCGGCGGTCATACTTCTCCATAAAGGGCTTGCCATCGCGCGTGACGAGGATAGCGCCCTCGCCGCGCACCGCCTCGCTAATGAGGAAGCGCTTGGCCTTGGGGTGATAGAGGCAGGTGGGGTGGAACTGCACCATCTCCATATTGCGCACCTCGGCCCCGGCGCGCCAGGCCGCCGCCACCCCGTCGCCCGTGGCAATATCCGGGTTGCAGGTGTATTGGTAGACCTTGCCGCAGCCGCCGGTGGCCAGGATGACCGCCCCGGTGCGCACGGCCCAGATCTCGCCGGTCTCGGTGCTCAGCAGATAGGCGCCTACCACGCGGTTCTCCCCGGGCTCGTGCAGGAAGCGCGTGGTCACCAGGTCAATCAAAAGGGTGTTTTCGCAGACGTGGAGCTTGCGCGTGGCGCGCAGCCGGGCGCAGAGGGTGCGCTCCACCTCGCGGCCGGTGATGTCGCCGGCGTGGAGGATGCGGCGGCGCGTGTGGCCGCCCTCGCGCGTCAAGTCAAAACCCTCGGGGCAAGCGGTCTCGGCGGACTTGGTGAAGGGCACGCCCATTTCGATGAGCTTACGCAGGCAGCGCGGACCGGCCTCGACAATCTGCCGCACCACCGCCTCGTCGCAGAGTCCGGCACCGGCATCAAGGGTATCGGCCACATGCAGGTCGAAGGTGTCATCGCTGCCCATCACGCAGGAGATGCCGCCTTGGGCGTAATTGGTGTTCGCCTCGTCCAGCGTCCGCTTGGTCACCAGCAAGACGCGCCCGTGGCCGGCCAAACCCATCGCCGCCATCGCGCCGGCAATCCCCGAGCCCACCACCAAATAATCGCAATCCAGCGTTCTCATTGGCCGCCTCCCTTACGCCAGGCTCATGTCCAGCCGGCACATCTGCCGCCGGCACGCCCAGCAACAATAGGCAATCGTCACAAAGAAAGAGGCCGGCAGGCGCGTCAACGCGCACGCCTTCACCCCCAGGAGCGTCGTCTGCCCCCCCAATCCCATCGGCCCAATCCCCAGGCTGTTCGCCTCGGCCAAGAGCTGCGCCTCGAGCGCGGCCAGCTCGGCCACCGGCGAAGCCTCGCCCAACGGCCGCAGCAACTGGCGCTTAGCCATCGCATACCCCTCCGCGCGATCGCCCCCAATGCAGACCCCCAAGATTCCCGGCGCGCACCCCTGCCCCTGAATGCGCGCCACGGCATCGAGCACGCACGCGCGCACCCCGGCCAAATCGCGCCCCGCGCCCAACCGCGCATCCGGCAGCGAATACTGGCAGCTCATATTCTCGCTCCCGCCGCCCTTCAAGAGCAGCGTCACCTCTGGCGCGTCCACCGCCGCCTCCTCAAAGTGATGAACCGGAATATGCTCGGCCACGTTGTCATCCACCGAGCGACCGGAGAGCGTTTCAATCGTATTCTTCCGCAACCAACCCTGCGCCGTGGCTCGCCGTACCGCCGCATTCGCCGCCGCAATCAGCGGAGCTTGCGCCGTCCCCGCCGGGACACGCCAAAAGAAGGTCAACGTGCCGGTGTCCTGACACATTGGCGTGGATTGTTCGGCCGCCAAGGCGCAATTCCGGCAAAGCGTCCCCAGAATCCCCTTTGCGCCCTCCACCGTTTCGCGCCCCTGTGCCGCCGCCAACGCCTCGGCAATATCTGCCGGCAACTCGCAAGCCGCGCGCCGAACCAGTTCCAACAACTGCTCTTCAATGTCCATAGCACCTTTACTATACCATATCCGCGCGCCCGGGGCACAAAAAACGCCTCCTGCCTTGCGGCAAGAGGCGCAAATTAGGTTCTTTGGGAGCGGGTCTCGCGTGGGGGTACTCAGACGACCGAGCCGCTGGTGGGAATGGGGTGTGGAAACGGCGAGGGTCGTGCCACAACTCCCAAAGAACGCCGCGTATAATAGCACCCCCGTTTACAGAATGCAAGCCTTTTTTTGCGCCACCCTTATCCCGGAAATCTCCGCCATCATATCACACTTCCGCGCTGGGTTAACTCGCTTCCTGAGCGACTTGAATGAATAAGGCCCCGCCTTGTTGCCAATAAGACGGGGTCTTGTTACCAATAAGACGGGGTCTTGTTACCAATAAGACGGGGCCTTATTAGTTGCGCTCCGCCGAGCGGTTAGTTCTCTCCGCGCCGCGTGAGGTGCGCCTTCGGCGCGAGAGTAAGCGTTTTGCAGTGGCCTGCTCCGCCAGGCCACCTCACGTGCGCATAGCGCATAACTATGTTATACTCCCTTCACAAGTTACAGAAAGGAGCCTACGTTATGGCGAAGAAGAGCATGTTGGCCGCGGTTGCGGCGGTTGTTTTGGCATTTGGGGCAGTGGCGGCGGAGAAGCCGGCGGTGCAGGGCGCGGAGCTTGGCGCGTGGACGATGGATACGCCCGCGGCTTTGGCGTTGGCCAAGGAGACGGGCAAGCCGGTCTTCCTGTGCTTTACGGGGAGCGATTGGTGCGGCTGGTGCAAGCTGATGGAGAAGAAGGTCTTTGGGACCGAGGCGTGGCAGGCCTACGCCAAGGAGAATCTGGTGCTGGTGTGGCTGGACTTCCCGCGCGATCAGAGTCTGGTGCCCGAAGAGATTGCCCCGAAGAACAAGGCGCTGAGCGAGCAGTATAAGGTGGAGGGCTTCCCGACCTATGTGGTGCTCTCCTCGAAGGGCGAGGAGCTCGGGCGCTTGGGGGCCGATAAGGAGGCCACCCCTGAGCAGTTCATCAAGCAGCTGAAGGAAGTGCTCATCCTCGAGCACCTTGAGGAGCTCCTCTCGCCCGAGGATTATGCCGAGTTCCAGAAGGCCGGCGAAGATCTCGCCGAGGTCTGGAAGAAGATTAGCGCCTGGGAGAGCGAAGTGCGCAAGCAGCGCGAGGCTTTCCGCGTCACCTTCCGCGCCCTGGAAGGGAAGCGCAACGAGCTGAAGGCCAAGGCGATCGAGGCGGCCAAGTAAGGCTGGCCCGAGTCGCCAAGCGATGTTAGACGTCGCCTTCGAGAACGAGCTGAGCGCCGCTCCGGCGGCGTTTCGGCTCGTTTCTCCTTTTGCGCCGATGGGCGACCAGCCCGAGGCGATTGAAGCGTTGGTGCGTGGCTTTGAGGGCGGGGCCTCGCGCCAGATTTTGCGCGGGGTGACCGGCAGCGGCAAGACCTTTACGATGGCCAACGTCATCGCCCGCTACCGCCGCCCCACGCTGGTCATTTCGCACAACAAGACCCTCGCCGCGCAGCTCTACGCCGAGCTCAAGGCCTTCTTCCCCGACAACGCCGTCGAGTACTTCATCTCCTACTACGATTACTATCAGCCCGAGGCCTACATCCCCCAGACCGATACCTACATCGAGAAGGATGCCTCCATCAATGAGGACCTCGAGCGCTTCCGTCTGGCCGCTTCGCACGCGCTCCTCGGGCGGCGGGATGTGATTATTGTCGCCTCCGTCTCGTGCATCTACGGCCTGCTCTCGCCCGAGGATTACCGCGGCCTGATGCTCTCGCTGCACGTGGGCCAAGAGCTCCCGCGCGAAAAGCTCCTCCTCGCCCTCACCGAAATCCAGTATCAGCGCAACGACTACGAGCCGCGTCCGGGCGTCTTCCGCGTCCGCGGCGATGTGGTGGACATCTTCCCCTCCTACTCCACCGAGGGCATTCGCGTGAGCTACTTTGGCGACGAGATTGAGTCGCTCCACGCCCTCAACGCCACCACCGGCCGCGTCCTGGGCGCTATGCCCTCGTGCCTGCTCTCGCCGGCCAAGCAATTCGTGATGCCCCGCAGTCAGCTCCTGGGCGGCGTTGAGCGCATCAAGGCCGAACTGCAGACGCGCTTGGGCGAACTCGACGCCGCCGGCAAACTCCTCGAGGCCCAGCGTCTGCGCCAGCGCACGGAGTATGACCTGGCGATGCTCGCGGAGATGGGCTACTGCACCGGCATCGAAAACTACTCCGCGCCCCTCGCCGGCCGCGCCCCAGGCCTCCCGCCGCCCACCCTCATCGACTACTTTGGCCCCGACTTCCTCTGCATTATCGACGAGAGCCACGTCACCCTCCCCCAGATCCGCGCAATGTTTAATGGCGACCAGGCCCGCAAGCAGATCCTCATCGACAACGGCTTCCGCCTCCCCTCCGCCCGCGACAACCGCCCGCTGACCTTCGACGAGTTCGACGCGCGCGTCCCCCGCATCCTCTTCACCTCCGCCACCCCCGGCCCCCACGAGCGCGCCGTCGCCTCCCTCACCGCCGAGCAGGTCATCCGCCCCACCGGCCTCCTCGACCCCCTCGTCGAGCTCCGCCCCCTCGAGGGGCAAGTCGATGACCTCCTCGACGAAATCCGCGCCACCTCCGCCGCCGGCGGTCGCACCCTCGTCACCGCCCTCACCAAGCGCGCCTGCGAGGACCTCGCCCAGTATCTCACCGATCTGGGCATCCGCGCCGAGTATCTCCACTCCGACATCGACGCCATCGGCCGCGTCGACATCCTCGCCCGCCTCCGCCGCGGCGACATCGAAGCCCTGATTGGCGTCAACCTCTTGCGCGAAGGGCTCGACCTGCCCGAAGTCACCCGCGTGGCCATCCTCGATGCCGATAAAGAGGGCTTCCTGCGCTCCGCCACTGCCCTCATTCAGACCGCCGGCCGCTGCGCCCGAAATGCCGAATCCAAGGTCATCCTCTACGCCGAGCACACCACCCCCGCCATCGAAGAACTCCTCGCCGTCACCCAAGACCACCGCACTCGCCAGCAAGCCTACAACACCGCGCACCACATCACCCCCCGAACAGTCCGCCGCGAAATCAACGAAGACCTCGCCGCCGGCTCGGCCACCGTCCCCGAAGCCCCCTCCCGCCGCAAGGCCACCCCCTTCGCCCCGGCCCCCGACACCCCCCGCACCGCCGAGGTCATTGAACGCGAAATGTTCCAGGCCGCCCAAGCCCTCGAGTTCGAACGCGCCGCGCTTCTGCGCGATGAACTCCGCGCCCTCCAAGCGGCTGCCGCTGCGCGGCGTGAACGGTGAGCTGTGAACGGTGCGCTCGCGTGAGGTGGCGGCTTAGCGAGCGCCGGCTCCCCAGCCACGCCAATGGCCGCGCCCTGGCCTCCACCCCGCCTGGCACGAGGCCCCCTTACCGAAAGGCCAGCCCTCCTCCTGCCGTCACCTGTTCTGTGGCGCGGCATATTTGCCGCGCAGCGAGCGTCAGCGAGCGCCTGGCTCCACCCCCCAGCCACTCCAATGGCCGCGCCCTGGCCTCCACCCCGCCCGGCACATGGCCACCTTATCTTCCACCCAGCTCACCTCCTGCCATTAACCGTTCTGTGGCGCGGCATATTTGCCGCGCAGCGAGCGTAGCGAGCGCCTGGCTCCAAGCCCCCGGCAACACCCCCACCCGCGCCCACCCCCCAGCCACTCCGCTAACAGTTATGCTATAATGCGCTCCGTCTGAAACAAACAACAACGGAGATTCTCCATGACCCTTACATCCTTGACGGCTGGCGCCGGGTGCGCCGGTTCGCCCTTCCGGCTTCCGCGCCGGTATCTGTGCGTCGAGTGGCCGGAGACGACCACCTTCCAGGAGCCCAACTCCCAGGAATTCTGTAAACCCCTCACCGAGCACATCCGCGAGATCCTCGGCGGACGCCACCTGACGCCGCACATCGTGCAACTCGCGCACCACTTCTGGCTCTGCGCCTTCTTCCACGGTGCCTCGCGCCGCCACCACGCAAGCACCTACGAACACGACCACCCCTCGGCCATCACCTACATCCCGCGCAACGCCGTGCTCTTCTTAATCGACGGCACCTACGGCAAAATCTACCTCGCCGCCCCGGAGTCCGCCCCCCACCAAGAACTCCTCGCCGCTCTCAATGGCACCCTCTTCCCCGCGCGCAGATACATCGAGCGCTTTCAGCTCAAAACCTTCGACCTCGCACCCCTACGCTACCTCACGCCAGCCGTCCGCCATCCGAGCGACGCCCTGGCCCCCTGGGCGCACCTGCAGCTCAAGGGCCTCACCGAGCGCGAGGGCGGAGAGAACGGTCAGCGCTGCAAGCACCTCTGGCCACGCGACGGCTTCGAGCCCCTCGACTGCGGCTGCCTCACCTGGCCAGCCCACATCGACAGTGCCATTATGGGCATCAAGCTCGGCCAACGGCCGCGCCCCTACCTGGCCGAGTTCTTCCAAGGCTCCCCCTGGCTCCGCGCCACCATTGTCCCCGAAACGCGCCACGCCCTCGCCCAGCTCATTCACTGCTGCTCCCGCGCCGGCTAAGGTGCCAGCGCGTAGAACTCACTCATCGAGTGCGCCTGCGTACAGTCCGCGGCGGATCTTTTGGGTGGAGGTGAGCTTGAGCGGCTCGGAGGAGACGATGATCTTGCGCGGGTGCTTGTAGGTGGCCAGGGCGGCGCACTGGCGCTTGACCGCCTCGCGCAGGAGGTGCTCGGTGGCCTCGGGCGTGAGGCCGGGGTGGAGCTTCTCGAGGAGTTCTTGGTTGGGGAAGAGGAGGGCGCCAACCTTTTCGCCATTCTCGCCGCGCGTGCGGTAGGCCAGAACCAGGACCTGGGCGATGAGCGGATCGCGGGCGAGGGCTTGCTCGACCTCTTCGGGGTAGATATTCTTGCCCTCACGGTTGACGATAAGGGCCTTGGCGCGGCCGCGGATGGTGAGGTAACCCTCGGCATCGAGGGAGGCGAGGTCGCCGGTGCGCAACCAATCGCCCACAAAGATCTCTTCGGTGGCCGTAGGGTTGTTCCAATAGCCGCGGAAGTTGATGGGACCGCGGACCTGCAGTTCGCCCACGCCCGCGGCATCGGGGTTGGCCAAGCGCACCTCGATACCACAGATGGCCGGGCCGATGGTCCCCAAGCGGATGCGATTGGGCGGATTGGCCGCCACCACTGGCGCGCACTCGGTAAGTCCATAGCCTTCGCACGCGCAAATGCCCAAGCGGTTGAAGTTGCCGAGCACCTTGGGATCGGCCTTTGCCCCGCCCACAAAGAGCAGCCGGAGGTTGCCGCCCAAGGCCGCTTGCACGCGTCGCCCCACAATACGCGGCGCCACGGCGTAGAGCACACGCCCGAGGAGCGTGGCGCGCAGGCTCTTCATCAGCCGGTCGTGGAGCTTCTCGGCCATCAACGGGACGGTCATCAAGAGGGTGCTCTGCAGCTCGCGCAGGTCGTCGGCCACGGTGCGTAGCGAGCGGATAAAGGAGAGCGACGCCTGCGCCTCCAGGGCCAAGACCAGGTTGGTGGTGAAGGCAAAGGCATGGAAGAGGGGGAGGACCACCAGGCAATCATCCCGCTCGGTCACAAAGCCTTGGAGAAGGGCCATCGTGCCGCGAGCGTCGGCGATGAAATTGCGATGGGTGAGCATGGCGCCCTTGGGGCGACCGGTGGTGCCGCTGGTGTAGAGCAGGGCACAGAGGTCATCGGGCGCGGGGCGATAGGTGGGCTCATTCCAAAAGCGCAGCGGGACGTCCTCGCGCTGGGCTTTGAGGACCTCATCGAGCGTAGCGGTGGGCAGACCTGGCTCCGGGGCGGGCCCATCGACCAGCAGGAGCTGGCGCAGGTCCGGGAGAGTCGGGGCCACTTCGCGCACGAGTGGGAGGTGGGCGCGGTCGGTGACGAGGATTGCGGCCCCGGCATCTTCCAGAATGAAGTGGAGCTCAGGGGCGGTGAGATGCGGATCGATGTGCACCACAATGGCGCCGAGGCCGCAAATCGCCAGATGGGTCAGCACCCACGCCGGGCCATTGGGGAGCATCAGCGCCACGCGCGTCTGCCGCGGCACCACCCCCTGCGCGCCGAACCACTCGCCCACCGTGCGCACGCGCTCAAGTGCGGCCATGTAGGCCAGACTCTGCCAGGCGCCCTGGGCGTAGAAGCGCATAAACCGATGGTCGGGACGCTGTGCCGCCGCCGCTTCAAGCAAATCGCGCAAGGTATCGTTCATGGGTTCGCTCCTAAGAAGTAAAGTCGACAGTTGTCAGTGCTGGCGCTCGATGTGAAAAGCCCGTCTGAGCCGTTAATGTCTTCTCTTCTGCCGCTGGTCGGCCCGTCGCGTTAACGCCCTGTCGACTGTCGACTGATGACTGACGACTTTTCAGTCTAAATAGTCCCAGCTTCACGCCGCGGACGGTCATCACCGCCACAGGTGGAGGGAGCGATGGCTGCGGAAGGGGGGCGACCACCGTGTCGGCCCGCGTGAGGTCCGGCTCTAAGGGGATGCCCTGCCAACGGCAGATGTCGTCAAGCGCCGACCACCCCAGTGGATTGCAGAGGCTCTGCCCAGGGGGCACGGCATGTGTGAGCGCATTGTGCGCCAAACTGCGCGGGAAGACGTAGCCGCGCACCACCCAGGCCCCGCAGGCGCAACTGACCGCCACCAACGCCACCGCCACCCAACGCCCCCAGCGGCGGCAAAGCCCCTCGGCACCCACGCCCGCCACCATCGCCAGCGCAAAACCGGTCAGGTGCAACCACTTGATGGGCGCGCGAATTTGGTTGAGCCCCGGCACATAAAAGAGTGCGCGGTAGAGGGGCGTGTAGCGGCCCAAGGCGAGGAGGAGCGTAACCCCCGCGAGGACCGACCAAAAGCGCCGCGTCTGCCGCTCGGTCCCCGTCACGCGCATCGCCCAGGCCGCGAGGACCAGCGCCAGGGTCACCCACCCCACAAAGATGGCGTGTTGGCGTAGACGCACCCCGCGCTCGGGATCGCCTAGCCGCCCGGTGTAGGGCTTGGGGTCGAAGGAATAGGTGCTTCGCCCGTGAAGATCCGGCCAGACCCACTCAAGCAGATCCTCCGGCGGCAAGGACCAGCCAGTGATAAAGGCCCACTGCGCTTCGGCGACGCGTTGGGGCGAAGTCGCGCTCGGGGCGGCAGCCTCGAGCTGCTGCGCGCGCGTCTCCCGAGCCGCCCCAAAGGTGTGGCGCAAGGCCGGAAAGCCAATCAGCCCAAAGACCACCATTGCCACGGCCAGTGCGCGCCACGGCCAATGCTTCACCTGCACCCCCAGTCGCCACAGCCCATAGGCACTCAGCGCGCAGACCATCAACAACCAAATATCCGCCTGCGAACCCAACCCCAAGGCCAAGATCGCCCCCAGCGCCGCCCCCCAGCGCAACCGCCCCGTGGCCGCCAGACGCTCCAGCGCGCCAAAGCCCAGCGCCGTGACCGCCAGGGCATCGACCACCCCCCGGTGCCCCGCGCAAAAAAGCGTGGCAAAGTAGCCGCACCACGCCGCGCAAAAGCCGCCCACCCACGCCGCCGCCACGCTGTGGCCCCGCGCGCGCAGCAGCCCAAAGCCCGCCAAGGCCATCACTGCGCCATCCACCCAAAAGCTTCCCTCATAGGCAAAGCCATAGGGGAAGAGCGCCGCGAGCAACGCCGGAAGGGTCGGCAGCGCAAAAAAGCTCCGCCACGCAGCCCAACGGCTCATCGGCGGCAGAATCGGCGCATCGGGCGCCACAAAGACGGTATCCACCCCCAAAACCGGCCAGAAGGCCACCCCCAACGCCAAGAGATAGAGTCCCCAGACCGCCCCTGTCACGGCGAGGTCCGGCCATTTGCGCGCTGGCTTCTGCTGTTCACTCACACCTGTAGTTTAGCACAAGCTGCTGCGCAGCGCGCAGTAGCTTGTGCCCGCGGAACGCGGGGCTATGCTATACTACCGCCTATGAATGACTTGTTTGAGCGCGAAGAAGAGAGCCGCGAGCCGGTAGCGGCGGGGCAGTTGGGCCCCTTGGCGGCTCGGATGCGGCCGCGGAGTCTGGAAGAGATTGTAGGGCAAGAACACCTGCTCGCGCCCGGGCGGCTCCTGCGCCGCGTCATTGAGAGCGATCGTTTCACCAACCTCATCTTCTATGGGCCGCCGGGGACGGGCAAGACCACCCTGGCCGAGGTCATCGCCAAGACCACTCACCGCCGCTTCGAGCGCACCAGCGGGGTGATGAGCAATGTGGCCCAACTGCGCGCCCTCTGCGAAAAGGCCCGCACCCTGCGTAGCACCATTGGCACGGTCCTCTTTGTCGACGAAATCCACCGCTTCAACAAATCCCAACAGGATGTGCTCTTGCCCTACGTGGAAGATGGCACGGTCACGCTCATTGGCGCCACCACCCACCACCCGGGCATCTTCATCAACACCCCGCTCGTCTCGCGCTCGCTCGTCTTCGAGCTCCACGCCCTGGGCCCCGAGGCCATCAAAACGCTCCTGGCCCGCGCAATGGCCGATCAGGAGCGCGGCCTGGGCAAGAGCGGCGCGGTGCTCGACCCCGAGGCGGCCGACTTCCTCGCGCAAGTCTGCGAGGGCGATGGACGCCGCGCCCTGACCGCGCTGGAAATTGCCGTCCGCTCAACCCCCGAAGAGGGCGGCGTGCGCCGAATTACCGCCGAGGTGATGGCCGAGTGCGTCCAGCGCCGAATCATCGCCTACGATAAGGACGAAGATCAGCACTACGACACCATCTCCGCCTTCATCAAGTCCATCCGCGGCTCGGACCCCGACGCGGCCATCTACTGGCTGGCAAAGATGCTCGAGGGCGGCGAGGATCCGCGCTTCATCGCCCGCCGGCTCATCATCTCCGCGAGCGAGGATATTGGCAATGCCGATCCGCGCGGCCTGACCGTGGCCGTGGCGGCGATGCAGGCGGTGGAGTTCATTGGCATGCCCGAGGCGCGCATTAGCCTGGCGCAGGCCACCACCTACCTCGCCAGCGCGCCCAAGTCCAACGCCGCCTACCTCGCGGTCGACGAAGCGCTCTCCGATGTGCGCGCCGGGCGCGTCCAGCCGGTGCCCGAGCATCTCAAAAATGTCCACGTGAAGGCCGAGGGCAAAGCCGCCGCGCCGGCCTACAAGTATCCGCACGATTACGAGGGCACTGCCGTGGCGCAGGATTACCTCACCATCCCCAAAACCTACTACCGCCCGAAGGCCGCCGGCTACGAAGAGACCATCGCCAAACGCCTGGCCGCCCTCCGTGAACGCAAGGAACAAACCCGATGAAATGGATTTCCGTCTCCGGCATCCGCGAGGCCGAGGCCATCGCCTTCGCCCAGCGCAACCTCCCCTCCTATACCGCCATGTGCCGCGCCGGCGCCGCCGTTGCCCGCCGCGCCCAACGCATCGTCGCCCTGGCCAATCTGCGCACCATCGTCGTCCTCGCCGGACCAGGAAATAATGGCGGCGATGGCTTTGTGGCCGCGCGCTGCCTGGCCGAGGATGGCTACCAGGTGGAGCTCTGCCTCACCTGCGTGCCCTCCCGCCTCAAGGGCGATGCCGCCCGCGCGTGGCACGACCTCCAGGCCGTCGGCGTGCGCACCCGCATCCTTCCCTCGGGCGATGCCTGGCAGGAATCGCCGTGGCTTGACCCGGCCGTTGCCCCCCGCCGCGCTCTCATCATCGACGCGCTCTTAGGCATTGGTTCGCGCGGCGTGCCCGTGGGCTCGGTGGCCGCCGCCATCCACTGGATCAACGGCACCAGCCCCACCTGCCCGGTCCTCTCGGTCGATGTCCCCAGCGGCCTCGATGCCGATGCCGGCACCGCCCCCGGCGAAGCGGTGCGCGCCGATGCCACCATCACCTTCTCGCGCCCCAAACTCGGCTTCTCCAACCCCGCCGCGCGCCCCTATATTGGCGACCTCACCGTCGCCGACATCGGCATCCCCAGCGACCTCCTCGACGCCCACTGCCAGGACGCAAGCGATGGCGTCGAACTCATCGCCGCCCCCGAAATCCGCAACATCCTCCGCCCCGAGCGCCGCCTCGATTCCCACAAGCGCGCCTACGGCCACGCCTGCATCATTGGCGGCTGCGAGCGCTACCCGAACGCCCCCATCCTCTCGGCCCTAGCGGCCTACCGCGCCGGCTGCGGCTTGGTCACCCTCTCCGTCAACCCCTGCTCGCGCCCGGCCGCCGCGCATTGGGTCCCCGAAGCCATCTTTGCCGACGCGCTCACCCCCGCCACCGACCTCTCGGACTACGATGCCCTTGCCATCGGCCCGGGCATGGGCCGCTTCGATGCCCTCGCCTTCGACCTGCTCAAGGCCTTGGTCAGCGACCCCTCCGCCCCCCGCACCGTCATCGATGCCGACGCCTTGACCGCCCTCGCCGAACTTCGACAGCGCGGCTGGGCCCCCGATGGCTCGGCCCTTCGCCTCATCCTCACCCCCCACCCCGGCGAGGCCGCCAGACTTCTCGGCTGCACCCCTGCCGAGGTCCAGAGCGACCGCCCCGCCGCCGCCCGCGCCATCGCCGCTAACTACCACGCCATCGCCGTCCTCAAGGGCCATAACACCCTGGTGGCCGAACCCGGCGGACGCGTGCGCATGTGCATGGGCGGTAATCCCGGCATGGCCACCGCCGGCACCGGCGACCTCCTGACCGGCCTCATCGCCGGCCTCCTCGCCCGCGGCCTAGGTACCGAAGATGCCGCCTGCCTGGGCGTCTACCACCACGCCCTCGCCGGCGATGCCGCCGCCTTCATCCACGGCCAAGAATCCCTCATCGCCTCCGACCTCTTCGCGACCTTGCGGCTGTAAAGAAGTCGACAGTCGACAGTCGACAGTTGACAGGGCGCTAACGCGACGGATAGGCTGGCAGGAGAATAGGAGGTTGCCTTTTCCTCCTCAGTTTACCCGTCGCGGCTTGCCGCGTCCTGTCGACTGTCAACTGTCGACTGTCGACTCAGCCTTTTCGGCGTAGCTTGCTTACGCCGAGAAGGCGGCCGCGAGGTCCTCGATGAGGTCGTCGATGTTCTCGGTGCCGATGGAGAGGCGGATGGTGTTGGGCTTGATACCGGCGGCCAGAAGCTCCTCCTCGGAGAGCTGGGAGTGGGTGGTCGAGGCCGGGTGGATAACCAAGCTCTTGACATCGGCCACATTGGCCAGGAGCGAGAAGATCTCCAGCCGATCGATAAAGGCGCGGGCCTCCTCGGCACCACCCTTGATTTCGAAGGTGAAGATGGTGCCGCCGCCCTGGGGGAAGTAGCGCTTGTAGAGGGCTTGCTGGACGGGGTCAGCGCTCAGCGAAGGATGGTTCACGCGCTCAACCTGCGGGTGGCGGGAGAGGAACTCGACCACCTTGAGGGCGTTGGAGACGTGGCGCTCGACGCGCAGGGAGAGGGTCTCGAGCCCCTGAAGGAGCAGGAAGGCATTGAAGGGCGAGAGGGTGGCGCCCTCATCGCGCAGGAGAATGGCGCGGATGCGCGTAACGAAGGCTGCGCCGGGAGCGGCGACGGTAAAGCGCGCGCCGTGGTAGCTCGGGCAGGGCTCGGAGAGGCCAGGGAACTTGCCGTTGGCCCAATCGAAGTTGCCCTTCTCCACGATAACGCCGCCGAGGGTGGTGCCGTGGCCGCCGATGAACTTGGTGGCCGAGTGGACCACCACATCTGCGCCGTACTCGAAGGGGCGCACCAGGAAGGGGGTGGCGAAGGTGTTGTCGACAATCAGCGGCAGCCCCTGGGCGTGGGCAATGGCCGCGATGGCCTCCAGGTCGGTGACATCCGAGTTCGGGTTGCCGAGCGTTTCACAGAAGACCGCGCGGGTGTTCGGCTGAATGGCGGCCTTGAAGCCCGCCAAGTCGTTCGGCTCCACGAAGGTGGTGGTGATGCCAAACTCTTCGAGCGTGTGCGAGAGGAGGTTGAAGGTGCCGCCATAGATATTGCGCGCGGCCACCACATGTTCGCCCGCCCGCACCACATTGCGAATGGCATAGGTAATCGCCGCCGCGCCCGAGGCCACCGCCAGCGCCGCTGACCCGCCCTCCAACGCCGCAATTCGGCGCTCAAAGACATCCTGCGTGGGGTTCGTCAGGCGGCCATAGATGTTGCCCGCGTCGCGCAGACCAAAGCGGTCGGCCGCGTGCTGGGAGTTGCGAAAGACGTAGGAGGTGGTCTGATAGATGGGGACCGCGCGCGCGCCGGTTGCCGGATCGGCCTCTTCTTGCCCAACGTGCAGCTGCAAAGTCTCAAAACGGTAGTGCTTATTCGTCTTCATGTGCCTGTCCTCCTCTATGAAACCGGGGACCTTCCCCCACCCGATACGCGCTTTCACCGTGAAAACGCTACGGCAGAAGAAGTAATTGGCGCGTATGCTACCACTTTGGTAGGAGCCACGCAAGCACTTTCTTTGCGAATGCTTCTCCGGCCTTTTCGGGATCTTCCCAGCCCCGAGCGAGGATTATTCCCCAATTGGGGAATTCGCGGTACCCCAATTGGGGAACACGCGGTACGCCAATTGGGGAACGCAACGGCCCCGGTTCAGGAGGAGAACCCGGGTCATCCGTTCGATTGTTTTTGGGGAGAGGCGGCGTTAGGCGCGGCGGCGGGCGAGGAGCATCAGCACGCCGGAGAGGAGGAGGGAGGCCCCAAAGGCCGGGAGCATGGCATCGACCTCGCGGCCCCAGGCGCCGACCAGGGCGTACATCAGCGAGACGGCGGCATTGCCAAGGAGGAGGGCCAGGGCACTTTTGCCCACAGGCGCGCGGGCCATTCCGGCGAAGAGGCACGAGGCTTCGGCCAGCACCGGCACGGCGCGCAGGGCCACCAAGGCCATCGGCCCGCGGCGGGCAAAGAAGTCGGTGAGGAGCGCACTCTCGGCTTCGCCCAAGGCGCGGCGGGCTAGGGCCGAACCGCGCGCCCCGAGCCAATAGCCAATGGCCGCACTCACATTCATCGCCAAAAAGGAGCCGAGCCACCCCCACCCCACGCCCAGCAGCATCCCAAAGAGGGTGCTCACCAAGCTGCTCGGCACCGGCAGAAAAATGTCCAGCGCCAACGCGCCAAAGAGGATTGCGGCCGAGAGCCAGCGCGCCTGCCCCTCCAGCGCGCCAAAGTCCTGGAAGAAGGCCTCGATGGGCTCCTCCCACAAGATAAAGGGCACGATAATGACCACGCAGACCCCCACCAGCAACGCCCCGGTGCGCCGCCACTTTGCCAACCCTTTAAGTCCCTGCATCATCCCAGCCTCGCGCTTAGAGCGCCTCGAGCGCGGCATCGATTTCTGCCTGCTCGGCGGCGGTGATATGCTCCACCGGCTCAAGCGGCACCACGCCCTTCTTCATCAGCTCCAAGTTGGCCTGGCGCTTGACGGCCGCGGCCTCCTCCTCGGAGAGGTTTCCCGCGCCCAGGGCCGTCTCGATGGCCTCGCGCGCGGCGGCTTGTTCGCGCTTCTGGCGCTGCACCTCGGCCGAGCGGTGCTCAACGAGCCGGCGCAGATAATCCTGGGCCGATTCGCCGGATTTGACCGCCTCCTTGAGTTCGGCCACGCCCGCTTGGACCAGCGCCTCAGTCTCGGTCTGCGGCTCGCCGCGTTCCTTGCCCGGCTCGAACTCCTGAGTGAAGTCGATATCCTCGCCCATCGGAATCGGCAGGGGCGGGGCCTCGACATCTGGTGGCAGACTCATCTGCATGGCAATGAGTTGCTCGGCCAGGGAGTTGGGCTTTTTGCGCTCGCGCTCGGCGGCCTCGGCCTCCGCCTGCTCGGCCTCGATTTGCTGTTGGGCAAAGCGCTCGGGGGTGATGGTCTCCATCAGACCCAAGCCCAGACCGAGGGTGAAGGTGATGCCCTCGCGCTGGAAGGTGGCAAACTCGCCATCGAGGTCCGAGAAGAGCAGCGCTAGCCCATTGGCGCTTTCGCCATCAAAGAGGGTGATATAGGCTGCCGGGCTGACGCCATTATCGATGAGCCCCACGGCCGTGCGCCCATCGGGCGTCTCGGTCATTGCGCAGAGTTGAATCTTGTTCGATTCCTCCTGCACCTTCTGGGGATCGGCCACGGCGACCTCTTCGGGCGCAGTTGGCACCTCAAGGGCGGCCATCGGCCCAAAGGGTTCGCTGCTGATAATCAATTCGTAGTAGGCCTTCGGGCGCGAGGCTGCCGAGGCAACCGCCGCACAGAGCGCAACCATCAAGAGCCCAGCGCGCTTGCTCATAGTTGGACCAACGCCTTTCGGATGGCGCGTGCATCAGCGGCAGCAAGAACGGCCTCGCGCTTAGCGGCCGAGCGAAGCGCCGTGAGCACGGCAGTGATGAAGGTCATATAGGGGCTGTTGGCCTCGTTGGGGGTCAAGGTGAGAATGATAATCCGGCAGGCGCGACCCTCGGGCTCCTCGGAGAAGTCCACCGGCACCTCGGTCACCCCAATGGCACAGACCAGACTGCGCACCATCTCCGTGCGCGCGTGGGGACAGGCCACACCATAACCCACGCCCGTGGCCATCACCCGCTCGCGCGAAAGCACCGCCTCGGTGGCCTGCTCGACATCGGTCACCGCGCCCGTTTCGTGCAGCCGCGCCATCAGATTGCGAATGACCTCGTCGCGCGTGGTGCCCGGCAGGCGCGGGCAAATCGTCTCCTCGCGCACATACCGCGCCAGGACGGCCCGCCGCTGGGCAGCCGCCCCGAGTTTGCGCGCGGTCTCCGCCTCGGAGGCCACACCCAATTGCGCGCGCTCGGTAACCGGCTTGCGCAGCGCATCGAGGACCGATTCATACTCGGCCAGCGACTCGGCCACCACATTGCGCACAAAGGGCAACGCCGCCTCCGAGACCGAGATGGCAATGGTTTCGCCCTGCGCCTGAATGGTCAAAATGACATCCGCCCGCCGCGCCTGGTAGAGCCCCTGCGCCGGGTCGATTTGGTGGACAAAGAAGCCCTCGCGCGTCAGGTTTTGGGCGATTTTGGCCATCACGGTGTTCATCACCGCATGGTTGGGGAAGTGGAAGGTGGCCGAGGGCGCGGGGGCGTTCTCTTCGGCCTTGCGGTGGCCGCGCGCCTTGGCCTTGAAGGCCGCAATGAGGAGCGGCGGGGCGGCGAGCGTGGTCAGCAGCGTCATCAACACGGCCACGCCCAGCACCTCGGTGTGGCCATGGGCGGCGGCAATCCCGGCAATAATGAGCGCCACCTCGCCGCGCGGCACCATTCCCAACCCCACCCGTAGCGCCCCCATCGGCGTAAAGCCAAAGCAGAGCGTGGGCAGACCGCACCCGAGCACCTTCGCCGTCACGGCCACCGCCGTGTAGACCAGCCCGGCGGTGAGCACCCCCGGCGCGCAGAACTCCCGCACATCCACCATCATCCCCATCACCACAAAGAAGACCGGCACCAGAAATTGATAGACCCCATGGAGCTTCTCCTGGATCATCAGCCCCATCTCCGTGCGCGAGAAGGCCAGCCCCGTGACATACGCGCCAATAATCATCGCCAGGTGCGCCTGCTCAAAGCAACCGCCGACCACCAGCGCCAGCCCCAAGGTCAGCACCGCCACCTCGCCGTGGCTCCCGCAGCGCTTGAGTAGCCGCGCCACCTTGCGCGACGAGAGCACCGCCACCATCGTCCCCCCCAACCAAAAGCCAAAGCTCCGCGCCGCAATCCCCCCAATCTGCCGCCACGAAATGCCGCCCCCCGCGTCCCCCGCCGCAATCATCCCCATCCCAATGGCCAGCAAGATAATGCCCAGCACATCGTCAATCACCGCCCCGGCCAGAATTGTCACCCCCTCCTGCGAATCGAGCTTCCGCCGCTCCGACAAAATCCGCGCGGTAATCGAGACCGATGTGGCCGTGCTCATCACCCCCATCAAAATCGCCGTCGGGTCGCTCCACGAAAGCCCCATCAACCACACACCAACCCCCGCCCCAGTGAAATAGGAGGCCGCCACCCCGCCAATCCCCACCAGGCTCCCCACCGCCGAGTAGCGCATAAACATCCGCAAATCCGTCTCCGCGCCCACCAAGAAGAGCAGCACAATCGAGGCCACCGTGCACAGACCATAGAGTTCCGGCGTCACCCCCACCGGCGTCCCCGCCGCTTGAAAGATCCACCCCGCCCACAGCCGCCCCAAGGCAAACGGCCCAATCGCAATGCCCGCGCACAGCTCCCCCAGCACGCTCGGCAACCGCAGCGCCGTGAAGAGTAAGTTCCCCATCCGTGCAGCAAAGAGAATGACCCCGAGCTGAATTGCCAGCATCATCATCCGATGCGTCAACGCCGCACTCTCTGCCCCAGCAGACTCCCCCGCCCAAAGCGGAACAGCCGCCAAAAAGCACGCAATAAACAACCATAGCGCTCTCTTCATACCGCCATTCTACCACAAGCGGGCGCTAGCCCGCACCTCTCGGCCCGAAGGGCCATCCTCATGCGCCGCCCGTTCTGATAGCCGCCGCACCTCTCGGCCCGAAGGGTCATCCCCATGCGCTGCCCGTTCTGATAGCCGCCGTCCCCGGCGGCAAACAAAAGAAAGCTCCGGCAGCACCCTGCCGGAGCCAAATGATTACGCGAGCGCAGCGAGCCCCTTCTACTGCGCGGCGCGCTCGGCTTCTTCCGCCGAAAGGAGGATGGCCTTGAAGAAGGTGCAGTCGGTTCGCAGGATGAGGTGGCTTTCGCCAGAGACATCCTCGGGATAGAGGCGGCGGAGGAACTGCCACGGATCGTCCAACTTCTGCTTGCCCAAGAGGACGAGCACGCCATCGCCCCGGAGTTCACCCACCGGCGCCTCCCCCTTGCGCAAGGCAATGGAGAGCGTGGGCAGCGCCGTACCCTCCGGCTCAGTATGGGTGCCCAGCGAGGTGATGTTAAGGGCCACATCCTCCGCAGAGATGGCGGCGGAATCGAGGCCAAGCCAATACTTCTCGGAGGCCGTCACGCCATCGCGCACGGTCTGCTCAAGAATCGCATTGGGTTTCACCTTAAGGAGCCACTCCAAGAAGCCCTCATCCTGGGCTTTGAGGTCGCCTGCGGCGAGGAGCTGTTCGGCCTCGGGGGTGTAGACGAAGGTGACCACGTAGTCGGTGTCGGCATCCAAGGTGGCCGAATCGAGGGTGAGATCGGTGGAGACATTGGCGGTCAGGCGCGTGCCCGAGGCGGCGTAGGTGGTGGCCTGGACGACGGGGGCGGCGATGGGGGCGCCATTCTTCGTGACGGAGGCGCGGGAGTACCAATCGCGGTTCCAATCGGTGAGGGCGAGGGTGTAATCGGTGCCGGTGGCGTAGGCGTTCGAGAGCGTGCGTCCAGACGCCTCAAGGTAGGGCGCGCCGCCCTTATAGAGGAGGAGCGAGGCATTGCCGCCGAGAACGCGCGCCGAGAGGGTGAAGAGGGTGGCGGTCTGTAGCTGATAGGACGAACGCGGCTGGGTGATGAGGTTGTAGTTATTGATTACATTCGCGCCGGGCAGGGTGTTCATCGCCTCGTTGGAGGCATCAACATCCCAGTAGAGCTGATCGAGGTTGGTGTGATAGAAGAACTGGAAGGTGGCGTTGTGATTCAGGACATCCTCCAGGAAGGCCCGATTAGCGAGGCCACGGACGGTGGAGGCGGTGGTGGCGTTGACATTCTCGGAGGCGATGGCCAGCTTCATCCGCGCAGTGAGTTCGTCTGCGGTGCGGACGATGTCCTTCTTGCTGTAGCAGAAGAGCACCTCATCCTCAACCACGCCATTAGCGCGCTCGAGGGCGATAGCGTAGACAATACCATTCTTGTAGGCGTCGTTCGTGCGCAATTCCGCTTCAAGGTCGGCCTTGAAGAGGGGCGTATCATCGGCGAACTTGAGCCACTTGAAGGTGTTGAGCTTATCGGCCGCGTAGGCATAGTTGAGGAAGTCATTCGCCGTGGCGGCACCGAAGGAGGTATCGATGGTGTCGGCAGCGAGGTAGTAATCGAGGTCGTAGTAACCCGCAGCGGGGGCATCGACTTTATTGATACGGCGATAGGGGACCCAGGAGTGGAGAGCCACGCGGTGGTCTTCGGTCCAGACAATCGGGGTCTCCTGCGCGTCAGTGGCTAGGGGCATCGGCGCATACTTGAGGACCACGGACCAGCCATCGAGCGAGTATTGCGGGATGTACGCTTGCGTGGTGGGATCCTGCGTATAGGGCGAAGCATAGCCGGCCAATTCAATGGCGGTAGGCAGGTTTTCGACCGGGAAGGGCCGGAACTCGTTGATCCACACGCCACCACGGCCAATATTGTAGACCCAAGCGTAGGGAGAGATGCCCTTGTTGCTGGCGGTGGAGATGGCGTTGATGTTGGCCTTGGCATTGGGGAGATACCAGGGGCAATAGGCGGTGGCATCGTTGGAGGAGAAGTTGGAGATAGACTGCACCTCGTAGACGCGGTCGACCTTCGCATCGGCAATGACGATGGCAAAGCGCAGGACGGCGCCCTCCTGCCACGTGGCCTCGGCGGTGGCATCCATATTGATGACCGGCGCATAGGCCAAGAGGTCATCGGCATCGGTGAGGCCGGTGTCGGCGGCGCGGGTGCCCAGGGCCTCGGCAAGCTCGACTGCAGTCATCGTGGAGAAGGCGAGGAGGGTGTCGTCGGCGCGCGGGTGAGCATCGGGATCGTTGGCGTTGGCTAGGGCGCGGTTTTCAGCGCAGTAGCCGCGATAGGTCATCGGGATGATGCCGGCGGCGGAGTAGAAGTCGCGATTCGTGGCACTGGTGCGCAGGCGCTTACGCAGGTCGCGCAAGCTGATGGCGGCGATCCCTTCGCTGATCGAGGGGGTGCTGCCGAGCCAGTAGTTCGCGCCAAGATCCCAGTTATTCAGGAAGGTATCACGCAACTTCTGATCTTCTGTGGTGCCCGGCGTGCTGAGGTTGGCCGGAAGCTTGCTCTTGGGAATAAGCGTCCAGACGAGGAAGGGACGCAGCCCGGTGTTGGCCTCCAACTGGTTGCGCACGGCCTCGACGGTATTGCCGAGGGCGCCGCCTACCAGGCCAAGCTCGGGATTGATGACCGCGCTCATGCCCAGCTGGTCGCCCACCTGCGGCTGATGGAGCCACCCGTGAACGTTGGTGTAGTTGCCATAGAAATTGCCATCTTCATCGGACCAAATGGGATTTTCGAGGGTGTCGCCGCCCTTGGCGGTATCGGGGTTGCCAGTGGCCGGGTCGAGCGCGTAGAGGGTCTGGGTGACCAACCAGGCGCCGGAGAGGACATCGCCTTGGCCGATTTCCATCTGGATGGCGTTGATGGCCGAGGCCGGCTCGTCGGCGAAGACGAGGGTAATGACAAAGGCGTCCTGCTCGCCGAAGGTGATGGTATCGACGCCAAGGCCCGAGGTGTAGTCGGGATTGAAGGTGATCACGCCGGTGGGCTCCTGACTGGTGGAGCCATCTTCGGCCGTAACGGTGGCGTATTCCACCTCGGCGCGGTAGCGCCCGGCCTCGTCGTGATTGCCCATCCGGATCCAATCGGTGTAGCGGACGTCAGGATCGGCCACGGCCAACTGGCGCAGGCGCTCGACCTCGCTATCCACCGTCGCCTGCGGCAGCGAACCATCCGCGCCGATGAGCATCACGTGGCCGATGAGACTCGGCGGGAGGACGAGGCGCTCGAAGCGGTAGTTCGTGCGCGGACGGTAGGAGAGCACCAATCGCCGGTTGCTCGGCGCATCGTACTTCCACGCCGTGCCCGAGAGCGACTGGGAGATCTCGCCGGCATTGCTGGCCGTGCCCGAGGCCGCATCGGTCTCAAAGAAGCCGAACTGCTGATAGCCGCAGAGTACGCCGCCATAGACGGTATTGCGGATGGAGGAGCTGACCGTGACGCGGTTCCACTCGGGGTCGCGATCGGGCGGGAGGGTCGTGCCGTTAGTAGTAGCATTGGAACTGCCGGGGGTCTCGTTGGAGAAGGCCCACTCGGTGCGCTTGGTAACATCCGAGGTAACGCAGGCTTGTCCGCTAACATAGACCACCTGCCCCACCAACTGAACCGAGCCGGGGGCGTCGGTGGCATCGCTCTTGCCTGGAACGACGTAGGCTTCGGTATTCAAGAGCCAGCCATTGTCCGTCACAGTGGCCGGCGCCGAAACCCCCGAGCCGCCAGGGACATCGGCAGCGCTCCACAGGCCACCCTCAGCCGCGCCGCAGGGGCGGTGGAGGACGTAGGCAGAGCGATCGGCCGAAGCGATGGAGGCAAAGTCGGGCACTGTGCTGAAGGCGTGGGCATAGGTTCGCGTGGCCTCATTGTAGGGGCCAACCGCAGCCGAGCCGGCCTCGGTGCCATCCTCGCGATAGCGCTTGAGCGTCCACCCCTGGTGGGTGGTCTGCGGCACGCTAGGTTCGGCATTGAGGATGCCATCGCGCAGGTAGGGCATCACCACTTCGGCGTAGGGGGCCGAGCCGGTGGTGCCATTAACGAGGTTGACCTCGCTCAACCAGGCGGCCTGCGGCGGAGTGCTGTAAAGGTAGAAGTAGGGCGCGGTGTGAGTGCGGCCCGCGTTGCGATCGACCACGGGCTGATACCACGCGGGATATTTGAAGAGGCCGGCGCGCTCGTTAACCGCAGCCTGCGGGAGGAGGAAGGAGACGGTCTCATTGCCGCCATCGGCCTGCGCCACATAGGTGTAGACGCCCCAGACGCAGAAGGGAATGGCGGGCTCCTTCTTGCTCCAGGTGGCCGCGTTGGCCGGGTCATAGCCCAGGGCCGTGGCATAGGTGTCGCTCACGATGCCGATGGCCGAAGCGGAGAGGGCGCGGCCGGAGGCGAGATCCTTGAGTTCCACATAGCGGGTCTTGCCATATTGGGCGAAGGGCCCCTTGAGGGCGGCAATGGCATCGGCGTATTCCATACCCTGAAGGGAGGGAGAGGCGATGCCGCTAGCGCCATCGCTCAGGGCATTGAGACCGGCCCAGGGGGCATTGAGGCCTTCCCAGGCGTCATACCCGGCCGCCAGGCCGGCGGGCGAGGGATAGGTGACGATGAAGGAGGCGAGCTTGGCGCCGGCGAGGGCCGTTTCGTTGTAGGCGATGTCGAAGCCGAAGCTGCTGCCCCACCACGGCTGATGGGTGCCTAGAGTAGTCCCAGTGTAGGGCTGGACGCTGGTGATGACATCGCGCCAAGCGGACGCATCATTGAAGGCGATGGTGGCCTTGCCCTCCACATTGTAGCGATCTTCCTCATTGGCACTGCCGTCCTTCTTGAGCACGGCGAGGAAGGAGACGGGGTCGCCCGCCGTGAAGTTACCTTCGAGTTTGAGCTCCACCCAGCCATCCGCATCGGCGATGGCGGCGGCATCGATGAGCGTAGCGGCGTTGACGATCTGAGCACGAATCTTGGCGATGTCGGTCTCGGGGTCGCCAGTCTTGGCATCGAGCAGGCGCACCGAAACGCGCTCGACCTTATGGAAGGGGAAGGGCGTGTAGGTGAGAGCGACCTTCAGAGTGGCGGCGGGGATGTTCCAAGAGAGGGGCGTGTTGCGCCCGCCGCGGCGATTTTCGGCAACGAGGGTGGCATCATCGACGCTATAGATGTCGAGCGCGTGGGTGCCGTAAGGGAGGCCCTCTAGGCTGGAGATCACCGAGCTCTGCGAAAGCTCACGATACTTCACCAGGAACTGATCGGGGTTGATCTGGCGCGGGGTAACCTGCGTATAGGGGCGCTCGGCGTTGGCAGCCACATTCGTGCCCGGCTCGTTGGCGCGCGGGATGAGAGTGGGATTCTGCGCCTCGGGCCAGGTGCCGACGCAGAGGGAGGTGAGGTCGAGCGGGCCGTTCGCTTCATCGGTCTCGATGGCGTTCTTGCGTACCACCCAGATGCCACCCATATCCACCGTGGCAATGGAGCTGGCGTAGGTGGTGGGCTCCTTGTCCTTCACATAGGCAAAGGCGCCCGCGCTCTGGGAGAAGCGATTATCCTTATCGGTGGCGGCCGGGAAGAAGTTGGCCTTGGTCAAGCGGCGCCCGTGGGCCTGCGCCAAGGTCAAGCCCGGCTCGTAGAGAGGCATCGTGCCAAAGGCATCGGCCACCGTCTCGCCATAGCGCGTCCAATCTCCATCCAAGAAGGTTTGATACCACTCGCCGCCGAAGCCGTTGGTGACCATCGAGGCGCGGAACTTCTCGTAGAGGCTATCGAGGCTCTTGTTGGCGCTTTCGGTAAGGCCTAGCGAGGTGAGGTTGGCAAAGCAGATGATGTGCTCGGCGCCGCCGGTCGGGCGCACGAGCATCAGGCTGGCGGCATAGGAGCCACTCGGGCTGGTCGTGTCGTCATCCAGCAAGCGCTTGAAGATACCACCATTGGCCGTATCGGCCACGCCAGCAGCCTCGAAGTCGGTCGTGGTGCCGGTGCCGTCTTGGATAAAGAACTTGCTATCGGGCAGCGCTGCGGTGTAGAAGGAGCGGACGGCGTTGGAGCCACTCTTGCGCTGCTCAGGCACCGCGCCCGGGTCCGGGGTCTTTAGGACGGTGCCGCCCCCGGCACTCAACCCTTCGGCGACGGTGAGCGCAATGTTATTGAAGGTCAGGGCGTTATTGAAGGTGCGGAGCACCTGCCAGGCGCCAATGTCCAGCCCCGCCGGAGCGCAGAGTTCAATGAAGCGGCTATTCTGCACGCCGGTGGCATCGGTCAAGTTGAACTCGTTGATGAAGACTTCGCCGGGGACGCAGGAGTAGACCCAGTAGTAAGGCGAGAACATCGGGGTGGTGAGGCCAGCCTCATCCGCCCGAGCCTGGATTTCGGCATTGAGACTGCGCGGGAAGTACCAGGGGAAGTCGGTGTAATTCTCAGGCTCAATCTGGGTGGCGAACCAATCGTCGCTCTCGGCGCTCTGGTAGACGGCCCAGGCTGTGTAGCGGACCAACGAGTTGGGCTTGAGGTTGTTGAGGCCCAGGGCCGTGAGGTCGCCAAAGAAGTTGTAGGTGGTGCCCTGGCGCTCGAGCTCAACGGTATTGGTGAGGCCCAAGAGCGTAAGTTCTTCAGGGGTGAGGACCTTGGCCGGAGCCGTGGGGTGCTGATCCTTGACGGTGTTCAGGTTACCCTCCAAGTTGAACCACACCGAGAGCGGCCACTTTTCAGGGTGATCCCTGTCCCACGCGATAATCGGATGGGTTGCGTCGGACGAGACGACTGCACTCTCGTCCAAGACAGTGGTGTAGGCGTAGCCATCGCGATAGGTCTTCACAGCCGAGGAACTCAGAGAGATGTCCTGTGGATCGAGGGTAATGAAGACGCGGATAGACTCATCCTTCAGGAGCTGGGCGTGGCTGAGAGAGACCATCGTCCGCAGCGAAGGCGCACCGCTAATCGGCTGGGAGAGCGGCGAATTGCGGTCGAACTCTGCGGGATTGTTGGTGCCGCTAACATTCGAGAAGGCCACCGAATCCACGCTCAACGAGGGGCGGATGGGGTCAATCACCGACAGGTGGTCAATCAAGATGCGCCCATAGGTGGGCTGACGCGCTTCGCCGGGAGCGCCAAAGCCATCGGAATCGGCCCCATCGCCCTCCACATAGGCCTGCAGACGAAGGCGCTTGACCTGGCTAGAGGAGAAGGCGGCCGAATCGGGCGCCTGATCGCCGGGGGTGAGGTCGGCCGTGGGCTTGGTCTTGGTGGTAGCGAACTTGGAGAGGTCCACGTCATAGGCGTTGTAGACGGTGTTGGTGACCTCCACATAGGTAATCGGCGTGAAGGTGGCGGCATCGGCCTCAGCGGTGGAGTCGGTGGCACAGAGGTAGAGGCGCACGGGCTTGGGACTCGGCTCGACCAAGCACGCGGCGAAGGTGACGCGCCCAACGCCATTCTCCAGCAGCGGCGAGTTGAGGCAGGTGGTGGAGAAGGTGCCATCTACATCGGTCCCGCCCATCTTACTATTGAACTGCAACCCCTGAGTGAGCTGGCTCTTTTCGGCAAAGAGTTCCTCGGCGGGGCTGGCGGACTCGAGCGCCTGGCGATCCTTCCAATAGAGCTTGCTGATAGGCTCGGAGGTGAGCTTGATATTCTTGCCAGCCCAGGAGGCGACCGAGCCGGTAGCGTTGTCGTTCACGCGCAGGTTATCGATATAGACATAGGGATCGGCCTCGGCATCAAGCCCGGTGGTGACCATCACCAAGCGCAATGTACCGCGCATCCCCACGAGCTCTGCGCCATTGAGCTTGGGCATAATGCTCGCCATCGCCCACGCGCCGCCGGTGGGCCGCAGTTCCACGGGGGCCGACACATTCTGCCAGTTCGTGCGAAGCGTCGAGAGGGCGTTGTCAATGGCGCCACGCGTGTTGCTGAACTGAAGCATCACATACACCGAGTTGTTCTCTTGGCCGCCGCCAAACTCGTCATACTCCGGAATGCGATACTTGAAGCTGACCGTGCCATAGCCCGTTTCAGAATAGGGCATATAGATGGCTTGGCTATTGCCCGTGTGGGTAATGCCCTCCCCAGTCTCGCTACCCACGGAGGTGTTCTTGCGCGAGCGCTGCAACAGCAGGCACTGGCGGCCATTGTAGTCGCCCGGGGTGACATTCAACTGCGCGCTCTCTTCCGGGCAGATCCAAGCGCCCACGGCCGCAAAGCCGTTATCGGCCACAAAGCCATCGTTGGTGTAGAGCGGCACGCGGCTTGTCCCATTGCGGTTGAGGTCGTTGCCGCACCAGGAGGAGACATAGATATTATCAAGGAAGAGATTGCACCCCTCATCGGCCGGAGCAAGGACCAAGGTCGCATTCGTCTTGCCCACCACCACGGTGTAGCTGGTGGCAGCGACATCGGTCGAGACCGTCTTGCTAAAGAGCACTTCATCGTTCTGCGAAATCGCCTTGATGCTGAGCTTACCGGCCAAGTCGGCCGTCGGCGTCCGGCGGCTAATCTGAATATGGGCCGAACTGCCGGAATCGGAGGCGAGCGTCCAGGAGTTCGCCGTGTAACTCGGCTCATTCAGCGACACGCTGTCCGACGCAATAGCCGTGGCCGCATAAGTGGAAGTGGAAGTGGCGCTGGCGGCTGTCTGGCGCGTCACCTGGCGGAAGATTGGCCGGCACTCGGCCGACCCCAACGCCAGCACATAGGGCGTGGTGGTCGAGGCCACTGCGTCGCGTGAAAGGAATTGCAACTGCGGCGAGGCCGCGGCTAATGCCGAGGTCAAGCCCACGGCCAGGCGCCCATCGCCCCGGACCCACAGACCGAAGGTCTTGCCGGCCATCGCCGTAGTGAGGTTCTTGTAGTCGCCCGTGATGGCCTGCCCGCCCGAGGTCTGAATGGGCAGACGCGTAGCCGTGCCCCCATTCCACTGATAGAGCTCCAAGATGAGGCTCTCGGTGGGTTGCACCGTCGCTTCGCTATCGTGGAAACCGGCAATTTGCGTTACGCGCAGCTCAAAGCGACTGGTGCCGAAAAGATCCTCGAGGTAGTAGGAAACCGAGTAGCCCGAAGGTCCGCAGGTCTCGGTGGCGCGGTTGAACTGCACCCCGGCGGCAAGGCCGTAACCCAGGAGATTCCAGGAGGTGGCAGCATCCTTGCCGAGCAGGCGCACGCGGTGATCCAAATCGTAAGGGAGCGAGAGCCCGAGCGTGAAGCTCACCGAGCCCACGCCATTGAGCACCACCTCGGCACCACTGCCTCCCTGAGGCTTCACCAGTTCGCTCTTGCCACGCAGACGCAGGAGCGAATCGGGATAATACTTGCTATTCTCGCGCGTCGGCGTCCGGCTCAAGACAACTTCCGCGCCATCGCTGAAGGTCATATAGCGGGACTTGAGCGTCTCGGCGCCGCCATTCAGATACTTGGGGGCAGCCTCAACCGGGCCGGCGCCCCACTGAATGAAGCCATCGTGAGCGATGGAGGCGTTATCGGGCATATAGAAAGCCAAGTCGCGATTATCGCCACGCCCGGTCTCGAAGCGCTCGGTGAAGGCCGTCTCGTCGGCGAGCGGACCCTCATCGGGAATCCAGCCATCGAGCACATAATATTCGCCCTCGGTGGTGGCCGCGGTGGTGCAGTCGAAGTCGGCCATCACGGTCTGACAGTTGTCGCGGAAGTCCGTTTCGGTGAAGTTGTCCGAGGGGGCATACCAAGTGTTGAAGTCCTGCCAGAAGGAGCCGCAGAGGCGCACCTGCAGGTCATCGCCGCCAGTGGGCACTTCGGGGAAGGTCGCCTCCACCATCAGGTGGGAGTTAGGCAGGGTGGACAAGGCCACCGGCAGGGGCACGGCAGCGCTCTCATCGGCCGCAAAGCCGAGGGCCTCGGTGACGGCCGGCACGGGCGAGACGGCGCTGGGCATCACGCCGGGGGCGGAGGCCCCCTTCTGTCCAAACCAGTAGGTGGCGGAACTGGCTTCGGTGGTGAAGCCCACCTTGAAGGAGAAGTAATCTGGCTGGAAGACCGGGGCCACCGTAGGGTCGGGATCCTGATAGCCCCAGGCATAGGTGGCGGAGGCATCGTCCACCACGCGCAAGGCCTTGGCCACATCCACGCGCCACTGATGCGGGGCGGTGGGCGAGGGCAACATCGGAATGTCAACGGTCTTGAGGGTGTAGGGCAAGGCATCGGTGCCAGTGCCCGAGCGGTAGGTGACGCGCAGGAAGGCTGTGGCATTGGCCGTCATCTGCTCGCGGAAGTCCAGCACTGCCGGCTTCTGCACCGTGGTCGGCACGCCATTGTCGCCAATCACCTCCACGCCATAGGTGGTGGTAAAGCCGGTGACCGCCTCGCGCTCGTCAATCACTTCGCGCCCGGCGAGGAAGGAGCCCTGCACCTTATAGTCGAGCCCGAGATCATAGACCCCCGGCAGGACGCCCTGGAGCGTGCCATCGGGCTTGAGGAAGAAGGCATCTTCAACGGCATTGTTCGTGCCATCGCCATTGACGAGCAGCGTGCCGCGCGTGAGTTCGGCCGTCAGGGTGGCTTCGCCAGTGGTCTCGTTGTATCCCTGGACCGCCACCGGCACGGCGTGCCACTGGTGCTCGAGGTCGCCCTCCGCGCGGCGGCGGAGATTGAGCGTGGCCTCGTAACCGCGCGGACGCGTCTCGGGCGAGTCGCCGGGGATGATGCTGTAGTTGATTGTCAGGGGCGTGGTGGTGTCGAGCGAGCCATCGGCCTGATAGTGCCGATAGGTTGGATAGAGCGGCGTGAAGGTGGGCTTGCCAAAGTCTGCCACCGGTTGGGCCGAGCGGACGCGCACCTTGCGCACTGCCACCGTGGCCATATTCGCGTTACTGGCTGCCGAAAACTGGGTGATGCGCACAATGCGGAACTGCGATGCCTCATTCGCCCCCGCCGGGAACTCCACGGTAAAGGGCACATAGGCATCGCTCAGCGTGAACGTGCCCAGCGATTGCCAGGGGGTCGTCCCGCTAAACGGCTTCCACTGCACCACCACCTGCTGCGGCGCATCGGTCTCAACCACGGCCGACATCGCCTCGAAGGTGACCGACGCAATGCCATCGGGGTAGACGGGCGATTCAATCCGCGGCCAATCGTCGTAGTTCGAGAGGGAGGCCCCTTGACGGTTCAACAACTGCGCGCCGGCAGCGCCAGTGTAGGTCGAGCCGATCGAGCCACGATAGATGGCCCAGCCATAGGCACCCAAATCCGTCACTCCGGGCATTGAGCGCAAGTGCCACTCAAAGGCATTACCCAAGGTGACCTGCGAATCGGCGTCCACCGTGTCGCCCCCCGGGGGCGTTGCCACGCTCACCCAGAGCCGCCGGTCGGTGAAGTCCATCTTGCGCCCGTGGTCCTGAATATCGGAGATACGCACGAACGAGCCCAAGCCATAATTGGAGGCCGCGTACCACTCGTAGGTGGCCTCGCCCTTGAGCAGCGAGGCAATCATTGGATGGGCCGTCTCAAAGTCCCCTGCCTCGATGTCGTAGACCGCCGTGCTCAGGTAGATGCTCTCCCAGCGCGCCGGATCATGCGCCTGCCCCACATCCACATAGTTCGCCCAGGCCGTACCGGCGAGGTTCGTCGCCGAACGCGCCGCCACGCCCGTGTAATTCACCGTGGCGCCGCTTTGCGGCATCGGGTAAAATGCCCCCGCCTTCGGCGTGGTGCCATCAGCGTCATAGGGCGCATCGCGCTTGAGGACGATGCTTCCGGTGAAGGCCGTCTCGGGCCCCTTGTGCTTGCGGTACATCAGGCGCGCGGGCGAAGCCGCCACGCTCACCCCCGTGTGATTGCCCGTGCGCGGTACCGACACCGCCACCTGCACGCGCACATACTTCGTGCCCGCCTTCACCGCCGTAGCGGCGGCGGCATTGGCCGGATTGGCCGGGTCTGCGCCCGCATCGACCAACGAAAGCGCATACGACACGCTATCGGCCTGGGAGACCCCTTGCGCACGCGCGGCGGAACTCCAAAAGAGCCCCGCCACCACGGCCGATAGCACCAAAAGCTTCAGTTTTCCGCCCATACGCTCAATCCAACTTTTCTCCGGATGCACTTACGCCGCCCGACCCATACCACTTGGAGAGTTTCTTGCGTTTTGTCGTGTCGGGCGAAGTGATATCACGCGAAGGATCCCGAATGGCCTCCACGTGTCCATCAGCAAAACAAACGTGCGCGTACATCATCCCATTGTCTTCGTGCACAAAGCCCATACACTCATCGCCCTCGTCCCAATCCCACACCGGGTCGCCTTCCAACGAGTTGGCCGCCTTAATCGCCTCGCTATCCAAATCCAACTCCACAAAGAGCGCCACCTTGCTCGGCAACGCCTCCGCGCGCGTGCTCCCATCCACATACGGCTTGAGCGCCGATTGCCCATAGCGAATGCCATAGCTTCCGCCGCCGCCGGCATAGCCGCTGCGCCCCGTGTCATAGAGACTCTTATCCGCGCCGGTAATCACGTTCATCGCGTAGGCCCGCACAATGCTATTCTTCGCAATCCCCAACTTCTCGGTGGCCAGACGCTGGAAGGTCGGGTTCACATAAATCGACAGATCCTTGCCCAGATAGTCAAAGAGGCACCCATTCATCACCGACACCTGCGCCTGCGTCCACACATCTCCCCCACTGCGCTCATACCACGAGGCCGGCTTGGACCCCATCCCGCCCTCTTTGCTCTTGGAGTCAAAGCAAATGCAGCACCCATCCTCGTTCACATAGGTGGCGGAATCCGAGTCGCCACTCGACTGCTGATTGCCCAGATTGTAACCATCGCCATTCCCATCACCAATCTTGTCTGCCGCCTCAATATCCCCCTTCTTGCGCGGACAATCGTGCTCAAAGTAAACCCAGCCATTGGCGCGCCCATAGCGCTTCTCCTTGGTCGCCGGATTGCTGGGGTCACGCCACTGAAACTCCGAAAAATAGCCGCCCGCCGCCGGATAGCACCCATCGTGCTCGCTCTTATACGCCAGCGCCGCCTTCCCCAAGCGCATCAAGTTATTGCGGCTGATTGTGTCATCGCCCGCCCGCAAAAACCGCCCCACCGCCGGCGCCAACGCCGCCGCCAAAACGCCGATAATCACGATGACCACCAGGAGCTCAATCATCGTAAAGCCCAGCAAACGCTTCGTCTGTCTCATGCTATAAACCTCTCGCATTACTAATTAGTATAGGCAATTTAGCCACCCGTTGCAAGCAGTTTTTGCCTAACACCCCGAAAGCACGCAGGGTTGCCGCGTATTTTTCAACCACAAAGAACCACAAAGATACACAAAGAAAAGGCATGCATTGTTATGGGCGCTCAGCTGTGGTCTCGCGGGGGCGCGGGGGCCTTGCCCCCGGCGCGCCGAAGGCGCACCTCACGCGAGCGGCAGCGAGCATGATCGTAGCGTGCGGCTTCAGCCGCACAAAAAGTCCGCCCCTTCACGCTCACGCAGCGCGCATAATCGTAGCGTGCGGCTTCAGCCGCACAAAAAGTCCGCCCCTTCACGCTCACGCAGCGCGCATAATCGTAGCGTGCGGCTTCAGCCGCACAGAAAGGCCGCCACCTCACGCTCGCGCAGCGAGCAGGAGCGAGCCCTGGCGCAGGATGCGCAGCGCGCCATCGGGCAGGAGCTGGGCAACGGTGGAGCTCACCCCAAGGCGGGCAGCACCACCATCGAGCAGGAGATCCACGGCAGCGCCGAGGGCGGCGGCGGCCTCCTGGGCATCGCGGGCGGGGGGTTCTCCGCTCAGGTTCACGCTCGTACAGCGCAATCGCCCGCCACAGCGGCGTAGCAGCTCGCGTAAAAGCGGGCAATCGGGGACGCGGTAGCCCTCGGCCGGACCCGCCGCGCGCGGCAGAATAGCCGTCAGCGGACCCGGCCAGTGGGCGGCGAGGCGCTCGGCGGCGGGGGTGCGCAGGGCACCATCGGCCCAGACCGCCTCGGCATCAGCCGCGAGCAGTTGGAAGGGCTTGGCCGCCTCGCGCCGCTTCATCGCGCGGATACGCTCAAGCGCCGCAGGGAAGTCCGGGTGGCAAGCCACGCCATAGACCGTCTCAGTCGGGAGGATAACGACCCCGCCGCGCAGGAGCACATCAGCCGCTGCCGGCAGGGAGTCGGGGGTGAAAGGGAGGGAGTCGACAGTCGACAGTCGACAGTCGACAGCACGCGGCGAGCCGCGACGGGCAAGCTGTGGGCTTTCGTTCATCTCACTATCCGCCATAAACCACCTCATAAGGAGAGCAAGACGGAAGCGCGGAGGCCGAAGCCTTTATTCCCACCCTCCCGTCTGCCAGCCGATCCGTCGCGGAACGCGACCTGTCGACTGTCGACTGTCAACTGTTGACTTACTTCGCGCGGTTCGCGACGGGCAATCTCTTGGCATTAGGCCGGGGCCTACACCTCAGGCGAGAGCCCTGCTAACCGCTATCCGCTAACAGCTAACAGCTAACTTACGCTCGAGCCGCGCGGTAGCGGGCGATGAGGGCGTTGGTGGAAGAGTCGTGAGCCAGGGGCAGGGCGGGGTCGGCGAGTTCCTTGAGAATCTTGCCGGCGAGGACCTTGCCGAGCTCAACGCCCCACTGGTCGAAGGAGAAGATGTTCCAGATGATACCCTGGGTGAAGACCTTGTGCTCGTAGAGGGCGATGAGGGCGCCGAAGGTCTTGGGGGTGAGTTCATCGGCCAAGAGGGTGTTGGTGGGGTGGTTACCCTCGAAGGTCTTGAAGGGAACAAGGTTCTCGGGGACGCCCTCAGCGCGGCACTGGTCGGCGGTCTTACCGAAGGCGAGGGCCTCGGTCTGGGCGAAGAAGTTGGCCATCAGCTTGTCGTGGTGGTCGCCGAGCGGGTTGTGGCTCTTGCAGAAGCCGATGAAGTCGGCCGGGATGAGGCGGGTGCCCTGGTGGATCAGCTGATAGAAGGCGTGCTGACCATTGGTGCCAGGTTCGCCCCAGACGATGGGGCCGGTCATATAGTCCACCGGCTTGCCGTCGCGGTCGACCGACTTGCCGTTGCTCTCCATATCCAGCTGCTGGAGATAGGCGGGGAAGCGGGCGAGGTACTGATCGTAGGGGAGGACCGCGTAGGAGTCGGCACCGTAGCCATTGGAGTAGAGGATGCCGATGAGGGCGAGAAGGACCGGCATGTTGCGCCCGAGCGAGGCGGTGCGGAAATGCTTATCCATCGCCTCATAACCGGCGAGGAGGCGGCGGTAGTTCTGCTCGCCAATGGCAATCATCAGCGAGAGGCCGATGGCCGAGGGGAGCGAGTAGCGGCCGCCGACCCAATCCCAGAAGCCGAACATGTTGGCAGTGTCGATGCCGAACTCGGCGACCTTCGCGGCGTTGGTGCTCACGGCCACGAAGTGCTTGCTCACGGCCGCTTCACCAAGTTGATCCACCAGCCAGGCGCGCGCGGTGTGGGCGTTGGTCATCGTCTCGAGGGTGGTAAAGGTCTTGGAGGCCACGATGAAGAGCGTCTGATCGGCCTTGACCTGCAGGAGCGTCTCGGCCATGTGCGTGGCATCGATGTTAGAGACGAAGAAGCACTGAATGTTACGCTTCGAATAGGGCAGCAGCGCCTGATAGGCCATCGCCGGACCCAGATCCGAGCCGCCAATGCCGATATTGACAATGTACTTGATGCGCTTGCCGGTGGCGCCCTTCCACGCGCCCGAGCGAATGAGCTTGGAGAACTCGGCCATCTTCGTGAGGACGGCGTGCACATCGCCATAGACATCCTGCCCATCGACCGTCAGCCCCGAGGTCTTCGAGGAGCGCAAGGCCGTGTGGAGCACCGCGCGGTTCTCGGTCTTATTGATATGCTCACCCATGAACATCTTCTCAATCTCGGCCTTGAGGTTCGCCTTCTCGGCCAACTTGATCAGCAGCTTCAGCGTCGGCGCGTCCACCAGATTCTTGGAGTAGTCCAAGGTCCAGCCCGCGGCCGTAACCGTCATCTTCTGCGCGCGCTCAGGGTCGGCGGCAAAGAGCTCCTTGAGCGTCAGCTCCTGGCTCTCGATTTGACCTTCCAACTTCTCGGCGATGTCCGTATCCATCTCGTGACTCCTGTCTTAGTCCGCAAACCCTGCGGCGAGGATCTGTTGTAATGTCTCGTCATCCGCCTGACCCAATGCCCGGCGAACATACGCACCAATTAAATCCGCTTCCAAGTTCACCCGCGCCCCGCGCCCCAAACGCCCCAATGTCGTCTCCCGCCGCGTCGTGGGAATCAGCGCCACCTCAAACCAACTGCCCCCCACCGCCGTCACCGTCAGGCTCACCCCCGAAATCGTCACCGACCCCTTCCGCACCACCCCCCGCGCAAAACGCCCCGAACACCCCACCCGCACCACGCAATCTTCCCCCGCCGCGCGCACCGCCAGCACCTCCCCCGCCTCATCCACATGCCCCGAGACCAAATGCCCCCCCAGCCGGTCGCCAAACCGCAACGCACGCTCCAGATTAACCCCCTCCCCCGCCTTCACCCCCCCGAACATCGTGCAACGCAACGTCTCGCCCAGCACATCCGCGGCAAACCCCCACGCCCCCGCCGCGCACACCGTCAAACACGCCCCATTCACCGCCACGCTCTCCCCGAGCACCCACGGCTCCTCCGCCCCCAACCCCGTCCCAACCCGCAAACGAACCCCCGTGCCCCGCGGCTCAACCGCCTGCACCTCGCCTATCGCCTGCACCAATCCGGTAAACATGCCGCCTATTCTACCCCATTTCCGCCCCCACACGCAAACCGCGCAAGGTGCTCGATTCGCCCGCGTGAGGTGCGGGCTGCGCCCGCGAGAGGGGCGGTAAGCGTGGTGCAGTAGCCTGCTCCGCCAGGCCACGCGGCGTGTGGCGCGGGGCTGCACTGGCGGCACGGCAGGCCGAGGCGCGCTAGGCCGGATCATCCGGAAATTCCGGAGGCGGCCCGCCAATGGGGGCAGGGGGCAAGCCCCCCCCCCGCGTGAGCGCGCGACCGCGAAGGCCGAGCGAAGCGAGGCACCCGGCGGCTACGCGCGGGGGGCGGTAAGCGTGGTGCAGTGGCCTGCTCCGCCAGGCCACGCGGGGTGTGGCGCGGGGTGTGGGGCGGGGCACTGGCGGCGCAGCAGGATGCGCGGCAGAAAGCCCTCCCCGCGCGGCAAATATGCCGCGCCACAGAACCGCCAGACCACCGCCCCTCCCCGCGCTCCGTTCACCGCGCACCGCTCACCATTCTCCACCCGCTCTTCACGCCCCCAAAATCCGCTCCAGCCCTTCTCCCGACTGCCCTTCCACCCCCACCACCCCCCGTCCATTTAAACGTCCCTTTATTTGCTGCAGTCGAAAGCGACATCGTCGGATATGTTAAGCCCGAGAAGAATGGCTCGCTCGTGATGATGGGCGTTCCTTTCTGCGCGTTGACGCAGAATGGGCAGAGTGTTGCGATTAACGACCTTCTGCGCGGAGATTTCGCGGCGGGCGATACCATTCAGTATTGGAGCGGAACGCAGTATGAGGGCTTGACTTATCGCGCCTCTTCCACGCTGAATGGCGTGGCGATGGGCCCGGCGTGGTGCGAGGGGCGTAGTACCTATAGCACCAAAACCCTCGCTCCCGGTGACGCATTTTGGATTGACACCGAAGCCGAGGTAATTCTCGTGGGTCAGGTCGCCGATGAGAGCACCGTTTCCTTCGGCGAACAGCGCCTGAAGATGATTGCCAATCCGCGTCCGACGGATGTGGCGATTAATGACATCACCTTCACTGGGTTGACGGCTGGCGACACCATCCAGATTTACACCTCCACTGGCTATGTCGGCCTTACCTACCGTGCTTCTTCTACGCTGAACGGCGTTGCGATGGGCCCGGCTTGGTGCGAGGGGCGTAGCACTTATAGCACCAAGACCATCCCTGCCGGAACGGGCTTTTGGATCGATGCCAAGGAAAGCGCCACGGCAACCTTTAACTAATTTGCACAAAGGATAAACAATGAAAAAGAAACTCCTCCTCATTGCGGCCTTGGTTGCGAGCGTCTGCTTGCAGGCAGCCTCCATTCAGTGGGAAACTGACCCCGATATGTCCAATCTTGTTGGGCCTTCTGGGAGCGCTCTCGGTGCCGGCAAAATTGCTTATTTGCTTTACGGTTCGAGCACCGGCGTGGCCGCCTCGATCCAAGATGCCACCTTCACCACTAACTACGGTGGAGCAACCTTTGTGGCTTCGGCCCTCTCCAATGCCGATGGCTACTACGATACTGCCACCAATAACAAATATGTTGCCTCTGGGATTACCGCAACGGGCTCTTTGGATTTCTTCTTGGTGCTGTTCGATGCGGCTACTGTTGACGACGCGAGCAACTTCCAGATTTCTAGCGCGCTGACCAAGGCTCCGTATGATGAGACGGATCCGACCTCCGCTCCGACAAGTATCACCTTCGGCGATGGACAGATTACAGGCACTTGGACTCAGATTACTACCGATGTCCCTGAGCCGACGGTGCTCGCGCTGTTGGCATTGGGGGTGGCTGGCTTGGCGCTGAAGCGCAAGCACTTTTAATTGGATCGCCCAAGAAAAGAAGACGGCGCGCAAGAGACCTTGCGCGCCGTTCGCATTGTAAGCTCGAGAGCGTTAAGCAACCTTCCGCTTCAACGCCAACCCGGCAACACCGAGCGCAAGCAACGCCAACACCGTCGGCTCAGGAACACTCGGATCGGGCGTAGAGCCGCCACCAACGGTGCCCGTTAACCAGTCACTCTCGCCATTTTCGCCGAATGCAATCGTCCACGGAGTGTCTGCACCCGTCAAAGTCGGAGTCTGAGAGGCGAGGGAAAGCGCAAACGATTGACCATCATCGGAGACGGCAATCACAAAGTAGCAGTAAGTATTTGTTGTTACCGTGCCACCAGAAATACTATCAGCAACCAAGACGCCACCATCATTCACGATAGTACCTGCAACGCCCTGTTGCGAATAGGTGCTTGAAGCAGACGGAACGAGTCCATTGCTTTGGATGTATGTAGCCAACGAATCGGTAGAATAGGTATTGGTTCCCGTGCAAACGAGATAGGCGGTCCCATTTTCAAACCCAGAAGTGAAATTCCCCGCGCTCCATGTACACACGCCACAATAGGCTAACGAGGTCATAAAGAGAACCAACAAGAAAGAGAGCTTTTTCATAATACGTATTTCCTTCTTTAATAAATGCGATTAGTTAGCAGAAAACCCGACGGTTGCTTTGCCAGGTGTTGCTTTGTTGACAAAGAATGCTGCACCAGGGTCAACATCAACATCAACAGGCGTTGAACCGAAAGTCTTACACCATCCCGCAGTCTTTTCGCCGGACAAGCCTGTCTTGTACTTATAAACGGTGTAGAGCCCTGTCGTAGGATTGTAGATTTGCAAAATGTCATTTGCACTAACACCAACCCAGTTCAAGTCATTCAGCTTCGTCTTCTGGAGTGTAGGCGAAACGAGTAGATTCCATACGCTCGTGGTTTCATCTCCAAATTCATACTGCGCAGACAAATTTACCCTACCCGCAACCACGACATCGGAGGTCGTCAACTTATTAATAAAAACGGCTTCTCCCGGTTGGAGCGTAATATCCTGCAAGGACGAACCAAATGTCTTGCACCAACCGGCGGTCTGCTCGCCAGACAGGCCGTCCTTAAACTTATAAACGCTATAACGGCCTTCCGCTGGAGAATAAACCTGAAGAATATCACCTGCAGAAAAGCCTGTCACAAGGTCTTTATTAATCTTGATTGCTTCTCCCTTAGTCAAACTCTCAAAGGGGGTACCAATCATGTACCATTTTCCGGCTTCCAGGGTGATGGTGGTGTACCCGACAATGTCGCTTTCGACTGCGGCAAATAAAGGGACGTTTAAAAACAGCAACCCTGTCAGCAGAGCTGCGCACTGAAAAATGCTTTTGGCCTTCATGGTCTCTGTCCTTTCTAACGTCCCTTGAAGCCAGTGAAATCAGGCCCTCGGGGCGGATTAAACGCGTCTTCGCGGTCCCCACTTGGGGCACGAAAGACACCATCATAGTAGCAGGCGCGGGAGGCAAATGCAAGCGAAAAGTTTAGTGAAGTGCTGGGCCGGATAATCCGGATCATCCGGATAATCCGGAAATTCCGGAGGCGGCCCGCCAATGGGGCAGGGGCGGCTCCCACTTGCGCCCGTCCGCGCTGGGTTAACTCGCTTCCCGAGCGACTTGAATAAATAAGGCCCCGCCTTGTTGCCAATAAGACGGGGTCTTGTTGCGAATAAGACGGGGCCTTATTACCAATAAGACGGGGTCTTATTACCAATAAGACGGGGCCTTATTAGTTGCGCTCCGCCGAGCTGTTAGTTCTCTCTGCGCCGCGTGATAATCCGCGCTGGGCCGGATGATCCGGAAATTCCGGAGATTCCGGATAATCCGGAAATTCCGGAGGCGGCCCGCCAATGGGGGCCGGGGGCAAGGCCCCCCGCGTGAGCGCGCGACCGCGACGGCCGAGCAAGGTGAGGCACCCTGCCAACACGGTAAACGGCCCAAAGGGCCACCGTTCACGCGAGCGCAGCGAGCACTGTACCTCGCGCCGCGAGGCGCGGCGCTTGCATTGCGAGCGGGAATATGATACCTTCGTGCCCTCACAACGCACAGAGGGGGGCGGAACGTCTCCAATTTTGTCAGTTAGAAAGAGAAAGAAAGCACATGAGCAAGGAAAAGTTTGTCTATTTCTTTAGCGGGGATTTCTCCGAGGGAAATGGCAGCATGAAGGCGCTTCTTGGTGGCAAGGGCGCGAATTTGGCCGAGATGGCGACGATGGGGCTTCCGGTGCCCCCTGGGTTCACGATTACGACCGAGGCCTGCGGCAAGTACTATGAGATTGGCGAGGAAAAGCTCTTCGCGTTGATTATGCCGGAAGTGGAAGCGGCGTTGGCCAAGCTTCAGGAAGTGACCGGCAAGACCTTCGGCAAGGGGCCGAATCCGCTGTTGGTTTCCGTGCGTTCGGGCGCGGCGGTCTCGATGCCGGGCATGATGGACACGGTGCTGAACTTGGGTCTGAACCCCGAGACCGTGGAGGCGATGATTGCCAAGACCGGCAACAAGCGCTTTGTGATGGATAGCTACCGCCGCTTCATTCAGATGTTCGGCAACGTGGTGATGGGGATGGAGCATCACGACTTCGAGCACGAGCTCGAGGCGGTGAAGGCCACCAAGGGTGTCAAGCTTGATACCGAGCTCTCGGCCGAGGACCTGGAAGAGGTCATCGCCCGCTATAAGAAGGTGATCAAGGCGCAGCTGGGCAAGGAGTTCCCGACGGACGCTTACGAGCAGCTCAAGATGGGCATCCAGGCGGTCTTTGGCAGCTGGAACAACCCCCGCGCCATCAAGTACCGCGAGCTCAACGACATCCGCGGCCTCGCCGGCACGGCGGTGAACGTTCAGACGATGGTCTTCGGCAACAGCGGCAACAACTCCGCCACGGGCGTGGCCTTCTCGCGCGACCCCTCCACCGGCGACAACTCCTACTTCTACGGCGAATACCTCATCAACGCCCAGGGCGAAGACGTGGTGGCCGGCATCCGCACCCCGCAGGAAATCACCATCGCTGGCTCGCGCGAGTGGGCCAAGCGCGCTGGCATCTCCGAAGAAGAGCGCGTGGCGAAGTATCCCTCCCTCGAGGAGTCGATGCCCGAAGTCTTCAAGCAGTTCGACGCCATCCGCGTGAAGCTCGAGCAGCACAACAAGGACATGCAGGACATGGAGTTCACCATTGAAGATGGCAAGCTCTTCATGCTCCAGACCCGCAACGGCAAGCGCACCGCTGCCGCCGCCGTCCGTATCGCCACCGACTTGGTCAAGGAAGGCCTGATTGACGAGCAGACCGCCGTGCTGCGCGTCGAGCCCCAGCAGCTCGACCAGCTCCTGCACCCGGTCTTCAACGCCCTGGCCGAGAAGAAGGCCAAGGTCCTCACCACCGGCCTTCCCGCCTCCCCGGGCGTGGCCACCGGCACCGTCGTCTTCACCGCTGAAGAGGCCGAAACCCAGGGCAAGCTCGGCAAGAAGGTCATCCTCTGCCGCGCCGAAACCTCCCCGGAAGACATCGCGGGCATGGTCAGCGCCCAGGGCATCCTCACCGCCCGCGGCGGCATGACCTCCCACGCGGCCGTTGTGGCCCGCGGCATGGGCAAGTGCTGTGTGGCTGGCTGCGGCGATGCGCTCATCGACGTCAAGACCAAGACCATCAAGATTGGCGATGTGACCCTGCGCGAGGGCGACTGGATCTCCCTCAACGGCTCGACCGGTAAGGTCTACGAAGGCCGCATCGAGACCCGCGATCCCGAGCTCTCCGGTCCCTTCGCCGAGATTATGGCCCTGGCCGATAAGTACCGCACGATGGGCGTGCGCACCAACGCCGACACCCCCCGCGATACGCAGGTGGCCGTCCGCTTCGGCGCCGAGGGCATCGGCCTCTGCCGCACCGAGCACATGTTCTTCTCCGAAGACCGCATCATCGCCTTCCGCCGCATGATCCTCGTGGCCGAGAAAGTCAAGAAGCTCAAGGAAGCCCTCGCGCTCGCGGCCACCGAGGCCGAGAAGGCCGCCATCCAGGCCCAGCTCGATGCCCCGCTCGCGCAGTACAACGCCGCCCTCGCCACCCTCCTCCCGCTCCAGCGCAGCGACTTCGAGGGGATGTTCAAGGCCCTCGACGGCCGCGAGTGCACCGTCCGCCTGCTCGACCCGCCCCTGCACGAGTTCGTCCCGCACGACGAAGCCGGTCAAGCTGAGATGGCCAAGGTGATGGGCATCTCCGTTGACGAAGTCAAGAAGCTGGTCGATGAGCTCCACGAGTTCAACCCGATGCTCGGCCACCGCGGCTGCCGTCTGGGTATCTCCTATCCGGAGGTGACCGAGATGCAGGTGCGCGCCATCTGCGAAGCCGCCGCCGCCGTGCCCGGCTCTCGTCCCGAGATCATGGTCCCGTTGGTCGGCAACGTCAAGGAACTCCTCTCCCAGAAGAAGATTATCCTCGACACCATCGCCGCTGTTGAGCAGGAGAAGGGCGTCAAGCTCGAAGTGCTCATCGGCACGATGATCGAAGTGCCCCGCGCGGCCCTCACCTCCGATGAGATCGCCAAGGAGGTCGACTTCTTCTCCTTCGGCACCAACGACCTCACCCAGACCACCTGCGCCTTCTCCCGCGACGACGCCGGTAAGTTCCTGCGCGACTACGTCTCCAAGGGCTTCTACGACTACGATCCCTTCATCGTGCTCGATCAGGCCGGCGTGGGCAAGCTGATGAAGTTCGCCGTCTCCCAGGCCAAGGAGGTCAACCCCTCCATCCGCATGGGCATCTGCGGTGAACACGGTGGTGAGCCCCACTCCGTGGAGTTCGCCAACACCATTGGCCTCACCTACGTCTCCTGCTCGCCCTACCGCGTGCCGATCGCCCGCCTCGCCGCCGCTCAGGCCGCCATCAAGGCTGCCCGCAAGGCGAAGTAAGCCGCTAACGGATAGCAAAAGGCGCGGCCTCCCACCCGGGAGGCCGCGCTTTTTTGCTATTCACTGTTCACCGTGTTGGCATAGCGCCTTCGCGTCGCTCGGCCTTCACCGTGCACGCGCCGCAGGCGCACCTCGAGCCCCAAAGGGAAGCTCGCGGGGGTGTTGTCCTGACGGGCCGCGTCCCCGCGGCCCACCTCTCACCTCTCACGCGAGCGCAGCGAGCATTCTCACGGCCCAAAGGGCCATCCCCTAGCGCACGAGGAGCCAGAAGCGGGTGTTGGAGCGGTAGAGGTAGAGGCCGTCAGACTTCTGGCGAAGGACGTAGTCGGTGCGCACATTGCCGTTGGTGTAGAAGAGTTCTCCGTTGATCTTGCTGGCACCATCAATGGTGTTCCAGCCGAGGATCTTGGTGTTGGAGGCCACGGCACCGCCCTCGTCATCAATGACCACCTGGAGTTTCACTTCGTTATTGGGATCCTCGACGATGGTGGGCAGGCGGAGGCGTTCGGCCTGGACGCAGGAGGTTTCGGCGACCTCCTGGGCGTTATTGCGGATGACCACCCGGAGCTTGGAGCCGGGCACCAGCGAGAGGGTGCCGCCAACGGTAAGTGTGGCGGGCATCAGCTCGGTGGTGGTGGAGCCATCCGGGCGGACGCGCGGGCCAATGGCCGAGGCGGTGATGAGGCCGCCCTCGGGGATGGTGACCTCGTTATTGCCCGAGGCCACGGTGCCCGAGCCGCCGAGTTCACCGCCATTGGGATCCACCGCCACGGGGCCGAACCAGCTGCCGGTGACATCGACGCGGGTGTGCTCACCCACCGTCAGCGGACCGAGGTAGGGACTCTCGGAGGCGCCGGCGAGGACGAAGCGGGCATCCCCCGCTGCCGTGTTGGCGTTATTGACAGTGAGGGCCGCATCAACGCGCGTGCTATCGAGGGTGAGGGCGCCGGCGAAGGTGCCGCGGAAGATGCGCGCCTCGTCCGGGGTAGTCGGGTCAAGGTCCAAGGTGAGGGTGCGGGTGGTGCGCCAGGCGCTGTCGGCCGCCGGGTCGACCACCGGCTCAACGCCGATGAGGCCGCTCCCGGTGAGCCCGGCATAGTCGAGGGTGGTGCCCTGGGCGGTGCTGGCACCCATCCAGAAGGCGGTGGCCCCGGCGGCACTATTATTCATCGTGAGCTTGGCGGAGGCCGGCAGGACCGCGTGGCCAGGATCGAGGATGAGGTGACCGGAGGCCGGCGCGTAGCGCAGTTCGGCCACATTGACCGAGGGCACGCCATCGGGGATGCCATCCGCGCGGGTCAGCCGCGGGGCCTTGGCGGTTTCATTGCTGGCTCCGGCGCCCCAGGAGAGGATACCGGCAGCAGCGGTGTTGGGATTGACGCGGAGCTTGACCGCGCCGCCCTGGGCGAGGGTGCTCGGGTTGTAGGCGAGGGTCGTCTGCTCAGCGAGCTGGACCTCCGGATCCAAGGCGAGCTGTTCGGCGGCGGTGAGGACCACGGAGCCCTTCTCGACGGCGAGGGTCTTGAGGCCCTTGAGCTCGGCGACAACGGTGAGGCTGCCGGGGCTGTTGAAGCGGAGTGTGCCGGTGCCATCACCGGTGAAGAGGCCGCCGAGGTAGGCATTGCCGCTGACATAGCGGAAGGCGAGCTCGGCGCCTCCGGCGAGGGTGAGCGGCTTCTTGAAGTCGCCCGAGCTGGCCGAGAGCGCCCCTTCCAAGCAGGTGCGGCCGCCGAGGAGCTTGAGCGCGCCATTGGCGCCGAAGGAGACGGCCTGCGAGAACGTGAGGTCCTGCGCCCCGGTCTTGAGGAGCTCGCCGTCGATCGAAAGGATGCCGGCCGCCCCTTCAGCCGAGAGGGTGTAGTCGAACCCATCATTGGCGCACCGCAGGCCGCCAAGGGTCTGCACCGCCACCGTGCGCGCAATGGAGTGGGCAGCCTCGGGCACCTCCTCTTCCATCTCGGTATTATCGCTATTGGCCACAATCACCTTGTCAAGGAAGGCGACATAGGGCTTGAGGCTTGCGTCCGAGGGCCAGGCGCGGCGCTGCTTATCCACGTTAATATCGGAGAGGACCCAGACCGCATCGCTCCACGCGTGAGCGTCGGCCGTGCCGGCCCAGGTGTAGACGCCACTGTTCGCGCCGAAGGCTTCGAGGATGACGCTCGAGCCACTGGTGCGCAGGGTCCAACCGGCCTGCGCCCAGGCCACCTGCTTCTCGCCGCCTAGGCGGAAGACGCCCGTGCCATTCACCTTGCCGCCATCCTCGAAGGTGAGGACGGTGTAGGACTTGGTGCCGCTGGCAGTGCCGAAGGTGGCGGGGTCGAGGGCATCGAGGTTCACCCAGATGGTGCCATCGGCGGAGACCGCGCTCTTGAAGGTGGTGGTGCCCAGGGAAGTGCCATCACCCAGGCGGATGACCGCGCCGGACTGGAGCGTCACCCGGCCGACCACCTCGCGCGACTGGCCGGCCAGATCGAGCGTGGCGCCCGAGGAGACCAGGAGGCTGCCCTTGTTCAGGTTCAGGCGATTGCCATTCGCCAGGCGCAGGGTGGTGCCGGCTTCCAGCGTCCAATCGGCCACGACATCGGGATTGAGCTCATCGACCGCGACCGTGCCGGAGACCTCCACGGTGCCTGCCTCAACGGTGAGCGGGAGGTTGGAAGCGTAGGCGCCGGTGATGGCGAGCGTGCCCGCGCCGCGCTTGGTGAGGGTGTCGGTGGTGGCGACATCCTCGGGCGACTGCCAGGAACCGCCGAGGGTGAGGGTGGCGTTCGCCGGAACCTCGAAGGTGGTCGTGCCATCGAGGTAACCCTGCGTGGTGCCGAAGGTGGCCGTGCCGGTGCCGGTGACTTCCACCGAGCCGCGGAAGCGCGCGTTGGAGGTGGTGGAAACCCGCGCGCCGTTATCGGCCGAAGCCGCGAGGGTAGCGGCCCACGGCGACCAACCGAAGGCGCTCTCGGTGGTGGCGCTGAGGAAGGTGCCGGCGGCGAGGGTGAGGGTGCGCGTAGCGGCGGGGGTCGTCTCAGGGATGGTGCCACTCAGGGTGAGGGTGGCGCCGGCGCCGGTCACCTCGTAGGCGAGGCTATTATCGACCTTGCCCGTGAGGGTGAGGGCGTTATTCGCGCCCGAGAGGCGGAGCGTGCCCGCGCCGGTCATCTCGCCCGAGAGGGTCTGCGTGATGGGCGAGTAGGTCGGGCTCTGGGCGGCAATGACCGTGCCCTCATCCGCCGAAACTCCGAGGGCATACTCCAGCGTGGCGCCGGCGGCGATGTCAATCGGCACCGGGACGGTGGTGAGCGCGCCGGTATTGGCCGCCTGCTGAATCAGCAGCGGGTGCTTGAGCGTGAGCTTGGAGGCCGCGAGGTTCACCGAGCCTTCGCCCACCTGATAGAAGGCAATCGGGGCAGCGACCGTAGCCGAGCCGTCGCCGAGCTTCCACAGCGCGCCCTTAACCACCAAGCGGTTGAGGGCGATGCCACTCGCCAGCGGATCGGAGAGCGCCTCAAGCGCCTCGGTGAGGGTGATACTCCGATTGGCGGCGGCCGTGAGCACCAGCCCCGTCATCGCCCAATCCTTGCCATCGGGCGTGCGCGTGCCCTTGTCAACGGCAAGGTTGACGGCCGAGGTGCTGGCCTGGATGCGCGCCGGCGGGGTGCCCTCGCCCATCGTGCCACCCGGGAAGGCGACCGGATCGGCCGAGCTACTGTGGCGCCAAAGCGTTTCAGACCAACTACCGTTCTGGTCGGCCCAGGTATAGGAGGCGCCCGAGGGCACCAGGAAGAGCTGGTTGACCCCGTTGGCATCCGCCTTGTATTGGACGGTTGCATCGAGCGCCACCGCCTCCGGGCAGGAGATCGTCGGCGTGCCAGTCGGCGCAACGGCGAAGTTGGTCAACTGCACCTCATTGGTGAAGGTGTTCGGCAGATTGACCAGGCGGACCGTGAGGTCGCCAACGAAGGTAACCGAGCCCTCGGCAGCATTCTTGAGCGCGCCGCCAGTGGTATTGGCCAGGTCGAACTCCAGGATGGCCCCCGAGTTCAAGGTCAACTTCTGGGCCGAGATGGAGGAGCTCACCACGCCCGGCACATAGGGCGCCAGCGTGCCGCCTTCTTCAATGAGAATCGGCGAGCCGGCCGTGAAGACCACATTGCCTTCCAACCGCGCGCCCGCCTTGACCGTGATGGTCGCATCGGTCTTGCCATCAATCAAGGAGTGTGTGGCCCCGCCGATGCGGTAGCTGAAGGTGCCGCCCTCAACGTCAATCGGTACGCCCTCGAAGAGGTCGCGATCCGGGCCAAAGAGCGTGACCGCCTGGATCCAGGTGCCGGGGCCGCGCTTGGTGAACTTGCGCGGACCATCATTACTGAGGTTCACACCAGAGATGCCGACATGGCTGGTGATCGTGGCCCCTGCGGCAACCACCAGACCGGTGTTCTCCTCGGAGAAGGCCAAGCCCTCATTCTTGTTACTGCTGAGGGTGATCTGGTTGTTACTGCCGGATTCAACAATCAACGAACCGTGGATGACCAGGCCCTGACGATCCCAAGCTGCCCACCACGCCACGCTTGGATCGCGCACGAGCGCCACCGTTCCATTGCGCAGGGTGATTGTGCCGACATGCGGGTGATCCTGGGCATTCCACGAGCCCCCGTTGTAGTTCGATTCCACCGTAGCATTGTCCACAATCACCGAGGGGAGCGACTTACGCAGGGCGTTGTTACCCTTGAAGCGGAAGGTCGCGCCATTGGAGACCTCGAAGACCGCATTGGGCAGGTGAGTCGGAGCATTTGCCGCGCCTTCGCTCGCGTTGGTGCCATCGTAGACCAGCGTGCCGCCGTCGATGATATGGCGCTGGCCGGCGGGATAGGTGCGCGAGCCGCCAATCCAGTTGAGGGTGCCCTGGGAGACATGCAGGCCGGTGACGCCTTCAAGCTGGAGGGAATTGGCCGCCAGCGTCACCGCGTTGCTACCCGTCTTGCCGAGGGTTCCCGGGCCGGTGATGGCCGCCGAGCGGGTGTAATCGCCATCTTTGGTAGAGTCGAGCCAGAGGGTACCATCGTCGATCTGCAGCTTGTTCAGGTTCTTGCGGGTGAGGGTGAGGTCGCCGGCCTGGGTCTTCTGGATGGTGGCCTCGGTGGAGGCGGTGCCGGTGCGGGTCGCATCGTCGTAGACCCAACGGAAGTCGCAGGTGGTGGTGCCGGCGCTCTCGGGGAGGCAGACGGTGACATCCGGGGCCATCACCACATTGGGGGCGCTGGCGAAGAGGTCCTTGGCGAAGGTGACCTTGGCGCCGGCGAGGGCGTCATAGAGGTCGACCGTGCCGGTGGAGAGGACGCCCTCGGTGCCATTGAGCAGGAGGTCCGAGCCGCCCGTGATGCGCAGATAGGGCGTGGAGGCGACCATATCGGCGGTGAGATAGGAGGTGGTGGGGATCTTGGCCCAGCGAGGCGCCGCATCGGTGGTATCGATCCAGCGGCCCTTCACCTGACCATCAGAGGTCTCGCGCGCCCAGCCAGCGGGGTCGGACCAATTGCCGGTGCCCAAGCGATCGTTGGAGACGCCATCGGTGCACTGCACAATCTGCATGGCGGCCAGACCCACCGAGGCGGGCGCACCGAGCTGCCCATCAATCGAGCAAACCTCAATATCCTCGCCATTGGCCACATTCAAGCGCAGGTGGAGCATATTGGTGGCGTTGACGAAGTTGCCGGAGATGAGGCTGCCGCGGCCACTCCAGCGATCGGTGCGGTCGGCCGGAGCCACGAAGCCATTGACCGCCGAGTAGGTGCGCCAATCGCCCGAGCCGACCTTCACGCGAACGGCGGGATAGGTGACCGGGCCATCGTCCGTGCCGGCGAAGAGGAGGTAGAGATCGCAATCCTTGAAGGGCACGCCCTTGACCATCACCTGCCAACCGTTGTTGACGCCCGGGGCGTGGAGGCCGCCGGCCGTGAGCAGCGCCGCATCATTCTCGACGTTCTGCCCCTTGAGGAAGCTCGCCGAGAGGCAGACATTCCCATCCCCGCGGCGCGAAGAGACCGTCTCGGCACCCGAGGAGATGAAGGAGACTTCGCAGGTGGCGGCCTGACCCTCATCGGTGGTCACGCCGGCCACGGTGGCATAGGCGCGCAGGAGCTGGCGGCCATTATTGCCCTCGGCCACCAGGTCCGTGCCATCACCGCCGTTAGCTGCGAGGTTGTTCCAGTAGACGCCCGCGTAGGGGACGGCGCCGCAGTTACCCGCGTTGAGGCTCACCCAAGCCGGATCGCCCGAGCTCTTGCCGGTGAAGTTGAGATTAAGCGCCGGGGTGAAGGAGGTGGCCGAAGCGTAGACCACCACGGTCGTATCGAGCTGGGTATAGGCGTAGCCGGTGGGGACGGAGGCGGTGACGCCGGCCAGCGAGGTCGCGGCCGGACCCTCGACCAGACGCGTGGAGACCCACGTGAAGGCATAGGCTTCGCCCGCGCTGGGCATCGGCTCATTCGTCAGCACATAACTATAGGTGATCGAGCTCTGCAGCAGGCGGACGACCTTCTGCATCACGGGATTGCCCGCGCTATCGGTGACGGGGTTGCCGGCCTCGTCGGTGACGGGCTCGTTCACCTTAACGCCCACGCGCACGGTGGAGAAGTTGGCTTCGCGCGTGAGGTTCAGGAGCAACGCCGGGGCCACGCTATCGGCGGTGTAGCGATCCGGGAGGAGGAAGAGGGCGGTGGCCGTCTCATTCTCGGCAGGGTCGAAGTCGCGCAGCGTGTTGGGATCCTCCTGGCGATACCAGCCGGTGGGGGCGAACCAGGCCGCAACCACCTTGTCGGGCGTGCCATCAAAGGAGAGCTCGCGGACGTAGACCACATTGCGCATCAGGTAGAGGCCATCGTTGCGCACCTGCAGACCGTAGCCGGCATTGGAGAGCGCCTCGCCCAGGACGAAGTTGACCGAATCGACGGCCTGAGCCGCATTCCAGCTCATCACCTTCACCGGCTCGCGCCCGGCGGCGGAGGGAATCGCATCCGCCGGCAGGAGCGAAGCCACCGTCACGGTGCCATTGGCGGTGAAGAGGGCGCGGTCGCAGCGCAGCGGCTTAACGCCGGTGGCATCGAGCGCCAAGGTGGCGCCTGCGTTAATCGTCAAGCTCGGCACGCGCAGGCCGCCCTCGATGGTCGCGCCGCTTTCCACGGTAATCGCGCTATCGGCGTGGGTGAGTTCGGCCACGCCGCCGAGGACACCCGCCTTGACCACGATGGTGTTGCGCGCGGCGATGGTGGGATGCTCAAGCGTCAGGCGGCCCGTCCCCTGCTTGTAGAAGTCGACGTCATCCGCCGAGTTTGTGCCCGGGTGGGTGAGGTTGGCGAGCAGGCGCAGCGTGGAGCCTTCGCGGACCTCCAAGGCGATGTCGTTGCGCCCATCGATCCCGCTATCCAGGCGCACCAAGCCAACCTCCTCGTTCAGGCCTTTGATGATGGCGGTGATGCCGCGCGTGAGCCGGCCGTAGGTGGGGCTACGCACCTCAGCGCCCGTATCGGGGTCGGTGACCATCGATTTGTCGGTGGCCGGGTCGGCCAAATCACCCTCATCCCCAATGCCAGCCACGGTGAGCGTGGCCCCGCGCGCAATGAAGATGCCTTGACGATCAGACTGCTTCTTCTCATTAATCTGCACCGTGGCGCCATCGCCATTGAAGCGCAGGCCGTAGGGCAGCACCTGGTGGCTATCGGAGGTGTAGCTATAGTCGAGGGTGCTCTTGTAGCCAATCACAATCGGCTGGCGGGCAATGAGCGAGGCATTCGTATTCTGTCCATAGCCGCCGAGGATATTGCGGCACTTCGAGAAGCGAAGCGTGGCGCCATTGCTCAGGGTGAAGACCGGCTGGTCGCGGTCGGCCAAGGAGCTTCCATTCACGCGGAAGTAGGGGTTGTTATCATCGCCGCGCGTCATCGTGAAGTCGAGCGTGGCGCCATCGCGCACCTCAAATGCGCCGCTAAAATTGGCATTCCAATTCGTGCCGGGGGTGGCACCCGCGATCTGCACCGTGCCGCCCGAGACCGAACCATCGGCGGCCACCTGGCCGGCAATCGTCACCGTCCGATCCCCGGCAAGTTGCGCGCCGAAGGCACCGAGGATCTGCGTTTCACCCGCGTGCGGGGACCAGGTGATGTTGCCAGTATAATTCTCTCCGGCATTCTCTCCGGCCCAGACGCCGTGGTTTGCTTGGGTGTCGCCATTGAGGTTGCCCGAACCGACAAGCGTAGCCGTCTTATTGTCATTGGACATTACGCCCAGGAGGCGGAGGGTGAGCGAGCCCTGCAGGAGCTTCACCGCCGGGCTGGTCAGGGCGATGGGCACATCATAGATAACGCCACCGCCGAGGTTGAGCGCGCCGCCGTTCGCCACGCAATCGCGCAGGTCCAGGAAGCCCTGGAGCCCCCCTTCGGAAGTGAAGGTATAGCCGTCGCCAGCCGACGGCATCATGAGGGCACCGGGGCGAAGGTGCCCGCGAATCGGCCCCACCGTGCGCGCAGCGTCCACCGGATTCGCCGGGAAGGTGACCTGATCGCCATCCGCGTAAGCCGCGTTATCAACCCACGGATCGGTGCTGCCCTGGGTCCATTCGCCGCCGGGACCATTGATGTTGTTCCAAGTAATCGCCTTGCCCGTCTTCTGCGCATCAGCGCGGAAGGTGACCGTGCCGTGATCCGTGTCGACATCGCTGTCGAGCACGGTGTAGGCCTTACCATTGAGGCGGAAGGTGACCGTGGAGAGATCTGCCTGGAAGGCCAGCGTGCCGGCGATCTGCGCGGTGTAGGGATAGGTGGGCTCCGCCGCGGTAGTGGCCGCGCAGGTAGCGCCCGCCTCGAAGGTAACATCGTAGTTCCGGGTGCCATCGAGGGCGCGCGCCTCGAAGGTGGCGCCGGCCTTGACCGTGACGTCGGTCTGCGCGAGGGCAGCGACATTGGCCACCGCCAAGGTGCCCTGCGCGACAACAATCTTGCCATCGCCGCTATTCGCCCCGGAGAGGAGGATGGTCGAGAGGCTATTGGGGGCGATGATCGTCGGCTCGGTCTCCGAGCCGTTGAAGACCAACGGGAGGGTGAAGTTCGCCTCGGGCTGCTGGGTCGTCAACCGCCCGCCATTAAAGGTGGGGGTCACATACGTTGCGCCCAACGTGGCCGCCGTGGCCTCCAGGGTGCCGAGCTCGCTAAAGGTGGCAGTATAGGTGGAATTGGCGCGATTGCGGTGATAGAAGCCCGCCGCCCCCAGGGCCAAAGTGGCCTGCCCAGAGACATTGACCTGCAGGGCCACATAGGTCGACCACGAGCGAATCGCGCTCAACTGGAAGCGCGTTTCGGCGTCACCGGAGAGATTGAAGATGGCCGTGGAGTTCGCTGTGCCGTCATCACTCGAGAAGCAGCAGATACCATCGTTGTTTGCACCGGCGCTCTCAAAGGAGACCTGGCCACCGGTCTGCGTGTAGGCCCAGTTCCAGGGCACCGCCCCTCCCAGCTCGTCATTAAAGGCAGGGAAATACTTCCCCGTGACGCGGAAAGAGTCGCCTGCCTCGACCAGCAAACTATAGGTGGAGTTATTCGTGCCGGCAGTCACCACGCCCTGCTTGAAGGCGAAGGTGAGCTTGGAGCGCGAAATGCTGCCCGTCTGGGTGACGGGATAGTCGCGGCGGAGGGTACCGCGCGATCCGGCTTCGTCGATGTCGAGGGTGGCGGTGCCGTTGTCGTCGAACTCGGTGATGATGCCCGAGTGCTCGCCCAGGGCGAGGGTAGTCCCCGCGGCAATGGTATAGGGCTGGCTATTGTTATCGAAGGCCTGCTCAAAGCGCGAGCGCTCGATAGCCGGGGAGAAGACCACGCCCGTGGCCGGGAAGTCAACCGTGATATTGGCGAGCTGCGTGGCATCGAGTTCGCGCAGGGCCGCGCCGCCATTCCCCTCCACACGCAGGGTGATGGTGCCCGAGCCCGCGCAGACGATGCGATCGGCCTCAAAGCCCTTCGGGAGGGTGAGGGTGACGTTGTAGTCGCTCGTCAGGAAGAGCTGATTCTCCGGTCCGTTGGCCCAAGTTTCGGCCGAGCCGGAGAGGGTGAGGGCGGAGAGGGCGTAATCCCCATCGGCCGGGAAGGTGTAGGCGCAGGAGAGAAGCTGCCCGGCAGCGGTCAAATCGGGCGCTTCGAGGATCTGCAGGGCGGCGAGGCCAGCGTAGCGCTGGGCATAGGTGAAGCCCGGCAGATCAATGGTGACGGCCGAGGTGGTCAGGACATCGCTCACCAACGCATTGGTGCCCAGCGCGACCGGCGCGGAGGCGGGGGTGAAGTTGGTGCTGCCCCACTGCGTGTCGGCCGGGATGTCGATGGTGGGATTACCCTTGGCGTCGGTGGCCAAATAGCCGGCAATGTCGCGGCGGGTGTAGCCCTCGGCATCCATCGCATAGCGGCTACCATTGATGGTAGCGGTGGCGTAGGCCGCACCCTCAAGGTCGTTCGCGAAGATGAGCACCACACGATAGGCTTCAAAGGGTACATTCACCAAGCGCAGTTGCTGCGCGGTGGAGTCATCGAGGCGCACCTGCAAGAGCGGCACGCTCGCCCCTGTGGCCTGATTGGTCTGCGCGGTGTAGGAGAGCAACTGGGTCGGCTGCGTGGAATCGGCCACAGCCGTGGCCACCTCCTGCGCCACGCCGCCAACATCCGAGAGCACCAGGTTGGCCGAGGAGAAGACCCCCTCGAGCGAGTTCCAGCCAGAGATCGGCAAGACATAGGCGCCCACTTGCGCCGGCGGCGCGACCAACGGCACCGTGCTCTCGGTAAAGTTCACCGAGAGCGTCCGCACGCGCCGCTCGTAGCGCACCACATAGTAGACGCCCTGAGCGGTCGTCTCCACCGTGCCTTCCACGCCATCAGGCAGCGTGTAGGTGCCCAGGTCGGCCTTCAAGCGCACCGAGGCGGGGGCCTTGACCACGCCGCCGCTGATCAGGCAGAGGCTGGCAGGGACCCCCTTGACCGCGCCGCGCACGACCTCGGGCATCGCGGCGGCCCAGGCCGAGAGGTCGAAGGTGACGTCCGTGGAGAAGGTATAGTTGATGCCCTGAAGGAGCGGGCCAGGGGTGCTACCCTGAGCCACAATCTTGATGGGGTTACCGATGAAGGCCGCGTGCGGCAGGGCCACCCCACCCTCCGGCACGATGACCTTTGCGTTGGCCAGCTCGCCGCTGAAGACGTGATAGGGATAGGCGTCGAGCGTCGATTGAATAAGCGGGTAGCCGCCCTGAGGCAGCGCGTCGGTATCGGCATTCAGGTGGACGGTGTGCTCCTTGAGCACCTCGTTGCCCTTGAGCGAGGCATAGAGACCGCGCCCAGCCGAACCACTCTGGAAGACGGCCGCGTAGTCGCTGATGGCCGAGTTAGTATTGTTGAGCACGCCGAAGCCCTTGACCTGCGGCTCGGTGCCCTCGGTGTAGTTACCCAGCACCAACGGCACCAACGGCAGCACGCGCGAGGTCTCCGAACGGTCGGGGTCAAGCACCAGCTCGAAGACCGCACGGGTCAGCGCCGGCACCTGCCGGTTGTTGGCCATCGTGAGGTAGCCGCCCTCGGAGAGACGCTCGCGCAACGGCACACGGACAATCGAATTGGCTTGGAAGGTCAACGTCTCCACCGTCGGGAAGCCGGCCGCGAGCTCGAGCGAGCCCCCCGCAAGCGTCAAGCCCGGGAGGGTCGGCGCGCAGTTCTCCAACTTGAGCGCGGAGCCATTGGCGAGCGTCAGGCTCGGGAGCGCACCGGTAAAGTCCTTGCCCTGGAGCACCAGGTTGCCCGAGCGCACCTCAGCGCGGGCAGCGGGGTCGGTGAAGAAGGGTTCAGGGCGCGTCAACGTAAGCGTGGCTTCGCTCGCGATGATCGGGTTGCCGGTGACCTCGGAGAAGAAGGCGTGCTCGGCCTCGCCGCACGCGAGGTCCTGCCAGACGCCGAAGGTGCCGCCCTGGAAGTTGAGAGTGACCGGGCGCGCGGCGTCAAGGCCCATACCGGCCGAGCCCACGAGGAGCTTGCCGCCCTTGAGGGTGATGTCGTAGCGCGTATTGGCCACAGTCCCATACCCCTTGAGCCCGGCCACGCGCACCTCGGCGTTGTCGGCAAGGGTCAGACGACCCTGCAAAGCCTCCGAATCGGCGCAGCCAACGGTCAAGGCGGCCTTTTCGGCCACGAGCTTGGCGTTATCGCGCAAGCTGGCGTTGAGGGTACCAGACCAGTGCGGCCAGACAAGCGAATTTCTGCCGCGCGCGTTGTTCGCGCTGCCGGTGATGTTGATGGTGGCATCATCCTGCATCGTCAGGTTGACGGTACGGCCGGTGGCCACCTCATCCCCCTGGGCATCCACCAGGCGCATCGCCTCGGCGGTCACCTGGGCGTTATCCTTGAAGGTAAGGTTAGCCGTGCCGAAGGAGAAGGGCACGCCATTTTCGAGGGTGACGACCGTATTGCCCGAGAAGAGGAGATCGGTCTCGGTGCCCGTGATGGACAAGCCCGTGAAGCGGACCGCGCCATCTTTGAACTCCACCAAGCCGCCCTGCGGAGTGAGCGTGCCCTTAAAGCCCGCCGCGAACTCCTGCTCGTAGCGCGTGGTCGTCGTCACATCGCCCGTATAGGAATAGGCATAGCGGACGCGCTTGGGATAGACCACCGTGTTCGCCGGCAGCGTCTCGCCGGTCTGCGTGAGCGCCAGCGTGGTGTCATTCACAAAGGCCCAAGAGCCGACAGTCGCCTCCGACCGATGGCCAAAGCTCACCGCGTGACCATTGCCGTAAATCGTCAGATGCTTGACCACCACCCCGGAGAGGTCGAGCGAGAGGTCGCCCGTGAGCACAATGGTGGCCGCATCATTCGCTCCAGGCTTATCATCACCCGTTCCATGCACATTCTCGTCGCGCCACTGCAAGCTGGCCCAACTCACATTGCCGCTTGCCTCGGCGATAAAGGTCTTCACCGTGCCCGGAGTCAGGACCTTCTCTTCCTTCAGCTGAATCGCCGCCAGACCGCCGCGAGCATCAAAACTCGTCCAAGCGCCACGCGAAGCCCACTTTTCCGTGACGAATGTCTGCCCCGACAGTCCAGAGACAACCATCACGTTTGTGCCCGCGATGTATTCCTGGCGAGACTTCACCGATCCCCAGTCATACTCAGCTCCTGGCAAGCTACTCACGGGGAAGCTCGCAAGCGAGGTCAACGCCCCATTCACATAGGAATACCACAAGCCATTGATGAGGGCCGCCGTGAACTTCGTCTTGTCGAGATTGGTATCTGCTGCCTTATAAAGAATAGCCGTGTAGCGCGATGACCAATCCGCTGGCAAGGTGACCTCGGCACGCAATGTCGACGATGCCCAGTTAGAACTGCCATTATCATCCAGATAGCCCTTAAATAGGCCCTTGGCGTTTGCGTCTGCAGTAGTTGTCTTCCACACGGTGGCGGTGTAGGTGAGCGTTCCCGTTGCCACCGCTGCGGCCGACCCCTTGGCGCGGTCAGCAAAGTTGTAAACATTAACATTAACCGTCCGGGCCGTTTGCGCGGCACCTATGAACTGGCTCCACAGAGCAGCGTGCACCTCATAACCGGCGAGACCCTCCTGGGCGGTGCCGGTGAGTTGGTTGCCCTCGGCATCCGCGAAGTTGATGGAGAGGATGCGCTCGGTGCCGGTCTCCTGCCAGAGGCCCTCGGGGGCGTTGACGGTGGCCACGACCTCCGTCTCCGTGTAGGTGACCGTGGCGTAGGCGCCGTAGTTGAGGGCCGCGGTGCGGATGGCCAAGTTCTCCGGCAACCCCTCCTCGACCGCGAGCAAGATCCGCTCGAAGGGCGCATTGGCGTAATCGTCCTTCGCTGTCAACCCAAATGTCCCATAGTCGAGCGTCAGCGCACCGGCGCCATCGACAATCATCGCGGCCAAGTCCGGGCGTTCGGAGCCCATCGTGAGCGTGGTATCGGCCGTCACCGTCAGGAAAAGTGTCGCCCCCGCCGGCGGCACATCCACCGTTGTACCATCAGCCAGCTTCGTCCAAGCTCGAGCGGCATTCCAAGTGCCGTTGCCCGTGAGGGTGCGCGCATACGCCTCGGAAGCCTTCATCTTCACCAACTGAATCCCCGCCGTGTAGCCGCGGCCGACGGTGGTCTGCCAATCGAGCCCGGGGCCTGCTGTGGGCGCATTCGCATCGGAGATCTCCACCACAATCGAGCCCCCGTCGTTGGCCGTTGCCGGCATGACGATGGTGTTCTGGCCCACCACATAGCCATCAACGTTGTTCCGACCCCAGGCCACCGCCGGCACCTCGGCCGAGCGCTGCAGCGCGCCATTGCGGTAGGTGTAGTAGACATTGCCAGTGACATCGGTGACGCGCACTGGCGAAGCCTGCACATTGTTCGGACTCACGGCATAGAGCACCACCGCGTAGTCGCCCGCAGGCAGGTTGGAGAAGGTGTAACGGCTCGGGCCGGCCGCATAGCCCTTCTTGACCTTGTCAGAGTAGCCATACCAATAGGTAACACTCCCGCCGAAACTGGCCGTCACCGCCACCCCGCTGGCCGTGCCATCCTGCTTCTTCAGGGAGCTAATCGTGCCGCCAGTGCCACCAATCTCGCCCCAGTTCTCGCCATAGACGGCGATGGCGTCCAAGCCGTAGAGCACACCGCTCCCTGCGCCATCCCAGCGGTTATCCACCGAGAGGATCCACTCCCACGCATTGACCGTCAATTGCGGCACCTGCGAAATGTACGCATAGAGGCCATCGGCCTGGGCTACCGCCGTCACGAAGAGCTCGTCCGGCACATTGCGCAGCGTAATCTCGCCCGAATAGACCCCATCCGCCAACTTCAACTGCGCCGGCGTCGAGCAGGCGGCCTTCAAGAGCGCCTGTTCCACCCCTGCCAGGTCCACCGTTAAATCATTGGCCACCGCCAGGCGCGGGGCGCCCGCCGACAATGTCAAAGCCGTCTCGCGGGCCTCGAAGGTGACCGCCGCCCCATCCCACAACACTTCGCGGGCCGGGAAGGTGTCCGTCGCCTCGAAGAGCGCTTTAAGCGTGGCCGAAGTGGTAAAGGAGACCGCCGCCGTATAGTTCTTATCGGCTTCCGTCCCCGGCCAAGCCCCCAGCGTGCCATCGACCATCTGCCAATCGGTTGCCGCCGCATCGAGCGCCAAGGCGGGCGTTTCGCCCTCGCGCCAACGCCACTTGCCCATCACCTTGGCCGCCGCCTCCGTCACCTGCTGACCCACCAGCGCGCTCGACCACACCGCCAAGTCATCCACCTGACCATCGTGCCCGGACCACTTCGTAAAGCCGTGCCCCACACCGCCGTGCATCGAGCCAATCTGGAACTGCGTCAGCGTCTTGGCGAAGTCGCCCTTCGCCACCGCCACCTGCTCGCCGTTGACGTAGCAGGTGATGGTCCCCTCGGTGTGCGTCAGCAAGAGGTGGTTCCAGGTCTCCCCCGACCCCGCGAGCTGGACGGTGAAGAGCTCAACGATGCCCGAACCCGTGGGATTGTGCCACAGCGTTGCCGTGTTGCCCGCGCCCTTGGTCAGGTAGAGCGCGCCGGGCGTGCCCGCCTGACCAAAGCCAAAGAGCACATCCTTCTCCTGCGTAGCCTTGAGGCGGAAATAGGTGCCAAAGCTCCACGCGCTGCTTGGGAGCTGGAAGCCGCCAGACCACGGCGTACCAGAGGCCAGGCACTTGCCATTATCGGAATCCGCGTAGGAGGCCCCTTCGTTATTCAAGGAGCCATCCTCCTGCGCGTCATCGGCCTTGACGAGGTCGCCATTGTCAAAGGTATAGTGATACTTCGGCGCGCCCAAGCCTTCGACGGTGCCGGTGATGGCCGAGGAGTCGTTGATGGTAATGGTGTTGCCGCTGGCGCTCCAGCTGCCCGAGGGTGCCGGATTGCCGGTGCTGGCGAGCACGGTAAAGCGGGCTGTGGCCGGCGCCCCCATCACCGTAAAGATATAGGGGAAGGAGAGCTCGCTGTAGAGGTCGGCCCCCAGCTGCACGGTGTAGTCGCCCTCGGGGATGAAGCCCGCCGGAAAATACTTGGCCAAATCCGCGCGCGTCTGATAGAGAATGGTGCCACCATCGGCCAGGGTAAACTTGCTCACGGTCGCATCGCCCGCGCCTTCCATTGCCGGGCGCGCCGACAGCGCCGTGGCGCGCGAAGCGAAGTTCGCCGCCCCGCTCGCCATCTGCGCGAACTCCACCGAAATCTCCCCCACCCCGTCCGTGGCGAAAGTGCCGCCGGTGGTCACCAACCGCTCGAGGGTCTGCGCCGTGGCGGCGTTCACCTTCAGCGTCCCAGCCTGCGCCTGCACCTCGAAGGTCAGCGTGGTCGGCAACTGCGCGAGCACCTGCGTATTCGTGCCCTGCTTGATGAGCGCGCAGACCGCATCGGTGAGCGTGGCATCGCGCGTAGCAGCCGTAAAGTCCCCCTCAAAGGAGGCCGTGCCGGCACCGGAGCCGGTCAGCGTCAAGGCCGTCAAATCGCCCAGCTCCACCGTGCCCGCACCGGCAAGCGACGCCACCGAGAGGGCGCTCACCCCCGCCTCGGGCGCAACCTGCGCACCCGCCGCCACCGTCAACTTCACGTCATTGAGCGTATTCCCCTCGGCCACCACGCAATTCCCCTCGGCCACCGTCAAAGGCTGCGCGCCAAAGGTGCAATGCGCCAGACGCAACGCGCCCGCGCCCTGCTTCGTTAACGTCCCACTCCCGCTCACCGTGGTCTCCGTCAGGAAGAGGGTCTTCCCCGCCTCCGGCACCTCAATGACCGAATCCGCCGCCACCGTCAGTGCGCCGGAATAGGTGACGTCGCCAAAGACCGCCTGAATGGCCGCCAAGCCTCCACGCCCGGAGCGGTTCATAAACTCCACCTTGAGGGAGCGATCGGTTAGACTGGGCAGCACCATCACATTGGTGCCCTCGGCCACTGTGGTGCGGCCGGTACGCGCATTGCCCCACCCTGTCGTCCCCTGTGTCAGCGCGCCGTTCACATAGGTATAGGAGGTCGTCGTGCCACTGTCACCAGTAATATCGCGTGCGGAGAAGACTTGGTTAGTCGTGTCGCAACTCGAGTAAAGGTAGAGCGTATAACGCCGCGCAGCAAAGGCCTCGGGGATTGTCAGCGTGACATTCGCCCGCCCCCCATTGACTGCGCCATCATCGAGATAACCGCCCAAGTAGTTCGTCATCTGCGTGGGCGTGTTTCGGCCAACATCGTCATAGTTATTATTACGCGCCCAGGCCAATGCTCCCGACCAGGACTCGACAGAAGCACCCGACCGCCTTGCTTTCTCAATCTGAACCGCCTTCAAATCCGCCGTTCCCGTTGTCGACGAAGCCGCAACGGCACTCCAATACTCACCGAGCATCGGCACCAACCCCGCCACTTCGTCCGCCGCAACCGCACCCTTGTCAGGATAGAAGTTCACCGAAAGCGCGTGGCGCACCTCAGAACCCTTGAGCGTGCCGCCGTTGAGCGTCACCGCCTGGGCGCAACGCAGGCCATTCAGGTCGAAGACGCCCCCGGCGTTCACCGTCACAGCCCCGGTGCCGTAGGCTGCCACGCCCTGCCAGAGCAGCGTCCCATTCACCACCGTCCCGCCCGTAAAGTCATTGGCGGCATTGCTCAACGCGGCGGTCTGCCCGGTCTCAATCGTCACCGACCCTGCGCCGGTCACCTGGGCCGAGAGCGTTGCGCGCGGGGCCAACACGGCCGTCGAGGCCACCTTGATGGTGCTCCCTTCCGTGGCTGCCGCATCGGCCGCCACGGCCAAGGTCCCTTCGTTGACTTCAATGGCCGTGGTCAATGTCTGCGCGCCCGCCAGCGTCAGCGTCCCCCCGCCCAAGAGGGCGAACTGCCCCGGCGCGGCCGCGGCATCCAACGTCAGTGTCGCCGCTCCGGCGACCGTGAGTTCGGCGCGATCATCCGCCGCCAGCTCGCTCAGCAACTTCGTCTCGCCGCGCGTATTAGTGAAGGTCACCGTGCTCACCGCTCCATCGGCCGAAAGCGTGGCCGACCACACCGTCAGCTCATTCGTCGGCACCTCCACCACCTGAATGGCGGTAATATTGCCGCGCGCTGGCTCCCGCCGCCAAGTTGTCAGCTTCATCTCATCGCCGGAGAGGTTGCGGAGGCAGAGCACATTCACCCCCAAGGCTGGCGTTCCCCACGCAGCCGGCCTGGCATCGCCCCACGCGGTTGCAGTCTCTGCCACCGAGGCCTCCGTCGCGCCATCAGCCACATAGTAATGGTGCGCAGTGTCGTCCCCAAGCGTAATGGAGCCATTCTTGTCCCAGGCGTTGGCCGCCATATAGACGTAGACATCATACAGCTTGTAGGGAATGCCCGAGATCTTTACCTTGACGGTATCTTCCGCCTCACCGCTATCCACCAATGTATCGCGGAAGAGCGGATAGACCGTCGAGTCCCCGGTCTGGGTTTCCAATTTGCGGGCCGTTGCCGTAACCGTTATCGCGGAGCCCGTAGTGTCACGCAACGCCTCCGAGAAGGTAATGGTGCCGGTGTCTCCGCCACGGTTCTCCGTGGTCATGTTCCGCCACTGCGCTGCCGGATAGGGGGCCACGCCGTAGTCGGTCCCCTCCACGAGCGGACTGTCCCCCACGGTGAAGTTCACGTTCAGCGCGCGCGGCACGCGCAGGCTAAAGGTCATCGCCGGAGCGTATTGGGAGGCTGCAGTGTTAAAGGTGAAGTCCGCCGAGCTCGCGGCCTTCTGCAGGGCCAAGAAGCGCGCCGTCACGGCGTTGGAGGTATTGAAGGTGTCCCCAACGGCGACATTCTCCTGCGCCGTCAGATAGATGCGATAGGCGGAGGTGCCATCAATCGTCGGCGCCTCCGTGAAGGTGTAAGCCACCGTCATCTTCGTAGCGGCCCACGGCGTCGGCTCGGCGGCATCACTCACGCCGAGCACCTTGTCGGCGGTATCGGTCAGCACCAAGTATTTGGCGTTGTTATTGTTCGCGCCACTCCCTTCGCGGAAGAAGATCGTCACCCCCTCCAGCTTCGTCCCGGCACGAATGGCACTCACCCCCGTCGGCCCCGTCAGCGCCAGTTCCGAGCTCCCGAACTTAATCGTCGTGACCGAGGCATTGCCGACATTAACCTCGTTCATCGTGCCCAACACAGCACCCAACACCGAAGCCGGCAGTTCGGTCGGCGGCACGGCCGCCGCGTGATCCTTCAACCACGTCACCCCCTCCGCGCTGAGCGCGCGGTCAAAGAGCGCCACCTCATCGAGATCTTGCCGCGAGCCGGGCGCGTTTTGGTAGGCACCACCCTCGGGCGTCGACAGGTTCCCATTCCCGCGCGTGCGCCCAATGAGCAACTCCTTCACCACCCAGGTGCCATCGGTGATGCCCGCCACCGTGATGGTCCCCTTGCGCTCCCCATCCTGCCACAGTTCAAAGGTGGGCTGACCGCCCCCCGCATCCGGCACGCACCGCACGGCATAGTGGTGCCACACATTCTTTTCAAAGGGGGCCATATTCGTGCCCTCGGTCACCGTAACGGCCGCCTTGTCGGTAGCAATATCGGTGGTATTCGCGCGCTTCACCACCAAGGCATAGCCCTGATTATTGGAGATATTCACATTCAAGTGGAGCGAGAGGTTGTCCCCCTCCCCCACCTTGCCCAAGGTCATTCCAATCGGCCCCAACCCCGGATCGCCGGGAGCCCCAGCCGCCTGCGCCTGGAAGCTCAGCGTCCACCCCGTCCCCGTCGTGGCACCCAAACCATTCCCATTGCGGAAGCGAATGCCCGACGATCCCGTTCCCAACGCATTCCCGCTGCCATTCCAACCCGCTGCCTTCGTGGCATTAAAGGTGATGCCCCCGTTCGTGCTCATCGGGAAGGCCCGAGCCCCCGATCCCAGATCCTTCGGCGCGATATAGTTACTCGAGCCCGACATCACCGCCTCGAAGTCCATCTTGTGCAGCATCGTCACGCCGGCATCGGCCGCCTGCGCAGAAAATCCAAGGGGCAACAAGGCGAGAAGACCCGTCATCCAAAAGCTCATCGCACGCGTCATTGTCTTCTTCCTCCGCTCGCATAAGGCACGCATAAGTCCTGTAAAACCAAAGGACAATGCCACATTCTCCGCGCCGGCACCCGCCGCCGCGCTCAATCCACTGCGCAAAAATCTCTTCATTGCGTACCTCATAGCACACCATTAGTCTACCACAACCCCCGCGAGAAGCAAATAAAAATGAGGAGAGGGGCTCGCGATGCTACGCTCGCGTGAAGTGCGGGCTTCGCCCGCGTGAGGTGCCGCTTCGCGGCGTGAGGGTGGCCCTGCGGGCCGTGAGGGGCTCGCTGCGCTCGCGATAGGGCCTAGCTCGACTCGAGGTAGGCCCTAGGTCAAGGCGAGGTCGGCCCTAGGTCGAGGCGAGGTAGGGCCTAGGCCGAGGCGAGGTAGGGCCTAGGCCGATGCGCGCTAGGCCGGATCATCCGGAGATTCCCGGAGATTCCGGATCATCCGGAGAGTCCGGAGGCGGCCCGCCAATGGGGGGCAGGGGGCAAGGCCCCCCGCGTGAGGTGCGCCTTCGGCGCGTGAGGTGGGCCGCGGGGACGCGGCCCGTCAAAACGGGCGACGTAAAACGCTGAATGGAACCCACCCCTACCGTGCCCGCTGCGCGGCGGGAAGGGACCCTGCAGAGCACACCTTCAACGCGCCGAAGGCGCACCTCTCGGCGGCATAACCGCCACCCTCACGCCGCGAAGCGGCACCTCACGCGCCAAAGGTGCACCTCTCGGCCCATAGGCCACCTCACGCGAGCACAGCGGCAAAAAAGAGAGCGGGCTTGGGGCCCGCTCTCTTCGCCAAAGCGCTTACTTCTTGTGGCGATTTGCCTTGATGCGTTTGCGATACTTGTGCTT
>SFJE01000021.1 GCA_004555175.1 Lentisphaeraceae bacterium
ACTGGGTCCATCCTGATGGCAAGGGTGAAGTCGCCGATGTGTATATCACCGTTGAGACGGAAGTGGTGCCCTTCGGGAAGATAATGCAAAAGCGAGCCCAGACGGTCACTTGGGAGTGGCCCAACCGCTATGACGGCGTACAGGTGTGTGACGCCGATTGCTGGTCTGCGCTGATTTCCACCTATCAGGTCAATCTACAACAACCCTTTATGCAGAAACTTGTGCTGACGCGCGGCCAAGACCGCTATGACTGACTCGATCACGGGAAATACCTCACCTTTCGGACGCGCAGTCAAACCTCTCCGACGGGGGAACTCGCTTATTGCCATTACGGGAAGATCTATCCGTCCTTCGACATCGCCTACGACGAGGTTGCATTGAGACTGGTCTTCTTCAACCCCACGCCCAATGACACCAATCTCGAGTTCGACCCAAAGCACAACCTTTCACCTTTTAGGTGTTATCAGGAAGAGACAAAGCTTAACCGCGGCTGCCCGTGAATGTTAGTTATGCGTAACGCGTTTTCACAAATCTCTTTGCTATGAAGCTCTCAAGTGATAACTTGGCAGTAGGGTCTTAGAAGGTTTAATTGGCATCACTTTTTTGTATAGTCTATTATGGCACAAAAACTTACGCCATATAGTTGTTTTCCAACGAGGTGCAGAATGGACGACCGCTATTGTAGCGGAAACTGAAAAGTCTCCCTATTCTTTTTTCACTTCCCGAGATTTATTTTTCCCTACTGCTCGTTGGCTTCGTTCTCTGTTGGGGAGTATTTATCCCGGAGATTTCCGGGATAAGAGTGTGACACAAGGGGTGGGTGACAGGCGGCAGGGGTTTTGCTACAATACGCGCGTGCTTTGGATTACAGAGCGAGAAAGGATGTATGATGACGATTGAGCATTTTGACGAGGCCTCGTTTGCCGCTGCGGTTGCGCAGGGTGTGGTGTTGGTGGATTTTTGGGCCACGTGGTGCGGTCCGTGCAAGATGCAAGGGACCATTCTGGACAAGATGGTGTTGCCGCCGGAGTTAGAGGGGAAGGTGCGTGTGGGCAAGGTGGATATTGACAAGGCTCCGGCCATCGCCGCGCAGTTCCGGGTGCAGTCAATCCCCACGTTGGTGCTCTTCAAGGAGGGGTCACCGATTGAAACAATGGTGGGCGTGCAGCGTGCCGAGGTGCTGATTGAAAAGTTATCTCAGGCGATTGGTTGAGTGATAGTTCGGGGACGTGTGTGAAGGCGCACGCCCCCTTTTTTTGGATTGGTTATGCGGCGACTTCTCTTTTTGATGGGAATAGGTTTGTGCGTGATGGGGGCGTTTGCCCAGCAGCATACGGTCGTGGGAGGGGGACTTTCTTCGGCGGCTTTTGCCCAGCAGGCGCAGGCGTTGCGGGAAGTGCAGCGGTCTCTGGCGGCCCTGTCCGCGCGATTAGAGGCCATTGAGCAACAACAGGGGGCATTAGCCTCGCGTCTGAGCGCGGTGGAACGCGGGGGGGACACCGTCTCTCAGGCAGAGTTGGCGGCGGTGCGGAGCGACTTGGCGGCCGTGAAGGATGCGCAGGGGCGTCTGCGCGAAGAGATTGTTGAGGATATTACCAAGCGCTTGACGGCGTTGGCGCAGAAGCGCGAAGCCGAGGCCCGGCAGGCTGCGAAGGCGGCCGCTGCACAGAAGAGCGGCTATAACCATGTGGTCGAGGCAGGGCAGACGCTTTCGGCCATTGCCCAGGCCTACAAGGTCTCGGTTAAGTCTATTATGCAAGCGAATAACATTAAGGACCCCACCAAAGTACGTGTGGGGCAAAAACTCTTTATTCCCGATCCCTAACCGTAGGGGTTGAGCGTGTTATCACAAGAGCAGGAGCTACGATGATTGCGTCTACGCAGGTTTTCTCGTTCGCGATGTGCGCCTCGGTCATTGGCGGTTTGGGCATCTTCCTTTTGGGGATGAAGCAGATTTCCGAGGGGTTGCAGGCGGTGGCTGGCCCCAAAATGCGCCAATTGGTGGCCGCAGCCACGACGAATCGCTTTGCCGGCGTGCTTACGGGCGCGGTGGTGACGGGGATTATTCAGGCCTCGGCCGTGACCACGGTGATGGTCGTGGGTATGGTCACCTCGGGCATTATGACGCTCCTGCAGGCGATTAATGTGATTATCGGCGCGAACATCGGTACCACGGTGACGGCCTGGTTGGTGGCCATCTTCCCGAAGCTCGATGCCTCCTTTGGGTTGGGGCTGGCCGGCGTGGCCGCGCTGATGTACCTCTTCGCCAAGCGCGAGAGCATAAAGTATTGGGGGCTCATCTTTTTGGGGCTGGGGCTCATCTTCTATGGGCTGGACCTGGTCAAGACGAATATGGAACCGCTTTCGGCCACCCATAGCTTCGTCGACGCCCTCAAGGCCTTCGCGGTCTCCGATCCCGAGCACGGCTTTATGCTCTGGGGGATGATCAAGTGCATCTTTGTGGGAGCGGTGGCCACCGCGCTCATTCAGTCCTCTTCGGCCACGACAGCGATTACCGTAGTGCTGGTGACGCAGAAGATTATCTCCTTTGATACCGCTGCCACGCTCGTGCTGGGCATGAACATTGGCACCACCGTCACCACGTGGCTTGCGGCGATTGGCGCGCCTACCAACGCCCGCCGTGCGGCATTGGCCCATACGCTCTTCAACCTGATTGGCGTGGTCATCATGGCTCCCCTCTTCCCGATTTGCCTGCCGCTAGCCGATCGCTTCTTCGGGATCTCGGGAATGGACCCCAATGGCCTAGGCTTTGCTGTGGCCGGTATTCACACGGCCTTCAACGTCCTCAACACGCTGATATTCTTGCCCTTCACCACCCACTTTGCGCGGTTGATCTCCTGGATTATCCCGGATGCCAAGATTCACGAATTGCCCCGCTTGACCGTGCTCAATCCCCTGAAATTGGCCCCCGTTGTGGCGGTGGAACAGGCGCGCAAGGAGGTGGAACATATGAGCCGGCGCTGCGAAACGCTTCTTGATAACTTCAAGAGCGTCTTGGTTGGCGATAGTAGCAAGGAACTTGAGAATGGTATCTTCCACGCCGAGGAGGAGCTTGATGTGCTTCAGCATGAGGTCTCGGAGTTCCTCGGGGTCATTATGACCACCAACCTTCCCTCCGATGTGGCCAATCGCGCCCGTATGCTTCTGCGCGTGGCCGACGAATATGAGTCGGTCTCCGACGAAGCCGCCGCTCTTCTCAAGCAGATTATTCGTATGCGCAAGTCCGGGATGAAACTCTCTGAGCGCGGACGTGAAGACCTTATCAGCCTCCACGATATGTGCCGAGACTTCGCGGCCATTGTCTCCGAAGCCTTCCGCCAAGGCAAGGCGCACGCAGCAGACCTTCTGGCCCACATGCACCCTGATGCTGCCGGCATCTCCGCGCGTGTTAAGGAGATTCGCAAGGCCCAGATGACCCGCATGTCCGATCACGACCCGACCATCGATCCGCTCTGCGTTGTGGTGGTGCTTGACATCCTCAACATCTATCGTCGCCTGAAGGAAGACTGCCTCAACATCGGCGAAGCGATGCTTGACGAGGGCCGCTAACCATAGCCTCAGACAACAAAAAAGCCGCGCTCAAATTGAGTGCGGCCTTTTGTTTTGGTGGGCCCGGAGGGGGTCGAACCCTCGCGCCTTGCGGCACAGGAACCTAAATCCTGCGTGTCTGCCAATTTCACCACGAGCCCTGCGAAAAGTGGCGCCAAGTATAGCAGAAACATCTTAAGGAAGCAAGAAAGCGCGTGACGAACGCTTTCGGCGCGATGTTCGCTCGTTGGCCGCGAGCGGCCGCGAGGTGCTCGCGGCGTTCGCATGAGGGGTCGAGGCTAAACGCTTTCGGGTATCAGGGTGGGGGTGTGCGCGGGCGTGTTTTGCGCATGGGCAGGGGCTTGTGGTATAATGCGCGGTGTATGAGGACATCGTGGACTCTCTTTACCTTGGCAGGCTTGCCAATCCGCGCCCATCTTTCGGTGGTGCTGCTGGTGGTGTATATGCTGATGACGGTGGGGAGCCTGGGGTGGGGGATTTATTTGGCGGCGGTGTTGCTGGTTTCGATTTTGCTGCACGAGTTGGCGCATACGGCCGTGGCGGTTGCCTTTGGGGGGCGGGTGGCCTCGATTGAACTGCAAGCGCTGGGGGGAGCGGCGATGATTTCGCGTCTGCCGCCGAAGGCGTGGCAGGAGACGCTGATGGCGGTGGCCGGGCCGGCGAGTTCGCTGGCGTTGTCGGCGGCGACCTTTGCCGGGGGCGTAGCGTTGGGGCGGGAGGTCTTTGATCCCTACAGTGGCGGGTGGGTCTTTGAGCCCAATCTTTACCTGTGGATAGCGGCCTTTCTGAACTTGGGCTTGGGGTGCTTTAACCTCATTCCGGCTTATCCGATGGATGGCGGGCGGGTGGTGCGCTCGGCCTTGGAGTGTTTTGGGATGGGGAAGTTGCAGGCAACGACGGTGGCCGTGCGCCTTGGGCAGGGGATTGCGGTGTTGTGGGCAGGGCTGTGGGGGCTTTCGTTCCTGGGCGTTGAGGTGCCGTGTCCGCGCGTGTTGACGGGCTTTGGGGCCTATCTGTGGGAGTTGGTTTTCGGCGTTCGCTCGTGGCTGATGCCGTTGATTGCGTATATGATTTGGGTTGTCGGCCGGCGCGAATTGGCGTATGTGCGCGCGACAACTGCTATGGGAGCTTGGCGATGAGTCTTGCCGTTGGTATTGTTGGTTTGCCGAATGTTGGGAAGTCGACGCTCTTTAATGCGTTGACGCGGGCGCAGAATGCGGAGGCGGCGAACTATCCGTTCTGTACGATCGAGCCGAATAAGGCAACGGTTCCGGTGGCCGATGCGCGCGTGGAGAAGTTGGCCGAGATTTGCAAGAGCGGGCGCATCATTCACGCCACGGTGGACTTTACCGACATTGCCGGGCTCGTGCGCGGCGCCTCCAAGGGCGAGGGGCTGGGGAATCAATTCCTGGGCAATATCCGCGAGTGTGATGCTATCTTGGAGGTGGTGCGCTGTTTTGATAATGACGACGTGGTGCATGTGGAGGGGTCGGTGGACCCGGTGCGCGATGTGGGGATTATCGAGACCGAGCTCATCCTCGCCGACCTGCAAAGCTTAGAGAAGCGCTTGGATCGCTTGAGCCGTCAGGCTCGTGCCGATAAGTCGCTGGCCAAGGAGGTCGAGGCGATGAAGGCGTTGCAGGCGCACCTAGATGGCGGGAACCCGGCCCGGACGCTGGTCTATGACGATGTGGACGCGTTGGCGGCCTGCCGTAAGGAGTTGCACTTCCTTACCGATAAGCCGATAATCTATGTGGCGAATGTGGGGGAGGATGACCTGGGGCAGGCGGATAATGCGCACGTGGTGGCCTTGAAGGGGCACGCCCAGGCCCATGGGTGCGATGTGGTGACGATTTGCGCCTCGATGGAGGCGGATTTGGTGGGACTCTCGGAGGCCGAACAGGCCGACTTCCTCCAATCCTATGGACTGGAGCAGTCGGGCCTCGATGCCACCATTCGCAAGGCCTATCACACGCTAGGGTTGCAGAGCTTCTTCACCGCCGGGCCGATGGAGGCGCGTGCGTGGACCATCCGCCAGGGGTGGACCGCGCCTAAGGCCGCCGGCGTCATTCACACCGATTTCGAACGGGGCTTCATCCGCGCCGAAGTGGTCTCCTATGATGACTTTGTGGCGTTGGGCGGGGAAGCCCACGCGCGCGAAAAGGGGCTTCTGCGCGTGGAAGGCAAGGACTACGTGATGCGCGAAGGTGATGTGGTCCACTTCCTCTTTAATGTCTAAGGCAAGGATTTGACATAGTGAAATACGATCTTCCCTCTTCAAACGCCTCTCTCAAGCGAACGCTCCTTACTTGGGGGCTGCCGATTGCCGGGTGGGCGGTGCTCATCCTGCTGTGGATGCTTTTTGCCGGGCGCGGTGAAAAAACTGCTGAGGTCGCAACGACCGAAACGAAACCTGCCGCGGAGGCCGTCCAGCCGGTCGGCGAAGTCGCTCAGGCATCCGTGCAGCCGGGGGCAGGAACTGCCGCGGCGCAGCCGGCGGCCACGCCTGAGGTCAAGCCCGCCACGCCCGAGGCACCAACCAATATCTTCCCCTCTACGCCCTATGATTTTGCCGGGGCGGTCTCCTTTATCGGCTTGCCCAATGAGCGCGGTTGCGGGACGGGGATCTTGGTCGACCCGGCCAAGCGGAAGGTGCTGTGGGCGAAGTCGGCCGAGAAGGCCGTGCCGATTGCCTCGATGACCAAGATGATGACAATGCTCTTGGCCGAGGAGGCGATTCAGTCCGGGCGCGTCACGCGCGAGACGGTGATTCCCGTCTCGGTGGAGGCCTACAAGATTGGCGGTTCGCAGGTGTGGCTTGACCCGAAGGAGGCCTTCCCCCTGAGCGAATTGATGAAGGCGATTGCCATCAAGTCGGCCAACGATGCCGCCTATCTGGTGGGCGAGTATTTGGGCGGTGGGGACATTGGGGCCTTTATTAAGGAGATGAACCGCCGCGCCAAGGCCTTGGGCATGGCGCATACCACCTTCTATGATGCCCATGGTCTGGGCGATGCGGCCAAGCGTGATAACCTCTCCTCTGCCTATGATATGGTGCTCTTGGGCGAACACCTGCTTCGTTATCCCGAGACCATGCGTTTGGCCTCGACGCGGATGGACACCTTCCGCAATGGCAAGACCGAGCTCAAAAATCACAACAACCTCGTCTATCAGCGCGTGGCGGGTGTAGATGGTCTAAAGACTGGTTACACGCGCGCTTCGGGCTACTGCGTTACCTTTTCCTGTCTCCGGGGCGGCCGCCGATTGGTTGGTTGCGTAACCGGGTTTTCTACAGCCAAAGAGCGAGATGCCTTCTGCAAGGCGCTGCTCGCCTGGGGGTACACCAAATGAAGCATACACTACAATTCGGCAAGTGGGCGCGAGGCCTCTGCCTGGGTCTCTTGGGCGTAACGCTCCTTTGCGGCTGCGCAACGGGCATCGAGGGGCGCATCGAGGCGAGGCAGGAGGTTTTCTCTGCTTATCCGAGCGAGGTTCAGGAGCGCCTGCGGCGGGGGCAAATCCGCTTGGGCGACGATGCTGATGCCGTCTGGATTGTCTATGGCGAACCGCGTGAGCGGCTGCGCCGGATGGATGCCAGTGGGGTGACCGAGGTGTGGATCTACAAGATCCTCGGCTACAATGAGCGCCTCTATCCCACGGTGCGCCCGGTTTACCGTGATGTCCGCGGGCATGTTTATGGCAGCTACTACCTTGAGGATACGCCAGAATATGAGTGGAAGGAGGTCCTTCGGATTGAGTTCTCGAAGGGCCACGTGACGGCGGTTCAGCAGACGAACTAATCGCCTTATTTTAGGATTTGCCTGAGGAAGTGCCCGGTGTAAGAGCCGGGCACTTTTGCTACAGCCTCGGGGGTGCCTTGCGCCACGAGCGTGCCGCCGCGGTCGCCGCCCTCGGGGCCAAGGTCTAGGAGCCAGTCGGCGGATTTAATGACATCGAGGTTGTGCTCGATGACGACGATGGTGTTACCCTGATCGCGCAGACGCAGGAGAAGGGTCAGAAGCTTGTGGACATCGGCAAAGTGTAGGCCGGTGGTTGGCTCGTCGAGGATGTAGAGGGTGCGACCGGTGGCGCGTTTGGAGAGCTCGGTGGCCAGTTTGATGCGCTGGGCTTCGCCACCAGAGAAGGTGGTGGCACTTTGGCCAAGCTTAATATATCCCAGCCCGACCTCCGCGATGGTGCGCAGTTTATTGGCAATGGCGGGAATCTCGGCAAAGCACTCCAATGCTTCATCGACGGTCATCTCGAGGACATCGGCGATGGACTTGCCCTTATAGCGGACTTCAAGCGTTTCGCGGTTGTAACGCGTGCCGCCACACTGCTCGCAGGGCACATACATATCTGGCAGGAAGTGCATCTCCAGGCGCTTGAGTCCCTCGCCTTGGCAGACTTCGCACCGGCCACCCTTGACATTGAAGGAGAAGCGGCCGGGCGCATAGCCACGCATCTTAGCCGCCGGGGTCTGGGCGAAGAGCTCGCGGATAGCGGTGAAGCAGCCGGTGTAGGTGACCGGATTCGAGCGCGGGGTGCGGCCGATGGGCGATTGGTCGATCTCAATCATCTTATCGAGCGCCTTGAGGCCGGTAATCTTACGGTAGCGCCCAGGCTGCTCGCGCGCACCATTGAGGGCGTGGGCTAGGGCCTCCTTGAGAATATCATCGACCAAGGTGGATTTTCCCGAGCCCGAGACGCCCGTCACGCACACGAAGCACCCCAACGGCAAGCGTACGGAGAGGTTCTTGAGGTTATTGCAGGTGCAGCCTTCGAGCGTAAGCCAGGCTTTGCCCGGGGCGACGCGCTGGGGAATCGGGACAGCCTTGCGGCCGATGAGGTAGTCGGCCGTCAGCGAGCGGCGGCACTTGAGGAGCCCAGCGGCCGGCCCTTGGTAGACCACCTCGCCGCCGAGACGTCCAGCCCCGGGGCCAATGTCGATGAGGTAGTCCGCACGGCGGATCATCTCCTCATCGTGCTCCACCACCACCACGGTGTTACCGCGCTTCTGCAAGCGGTGGAGCATCTCAATCAGGCGCTCGTTGTCGCGCGGATGGAGGCCGATGGTCGGCTCGTCAAGGACGTAGAGGACGCCGACCAAGCCGCTACCAATCTGCGAAGCCAGCCGGATGCGCTGCATCTCGCCGCCAGAGAGGGTCGAGCTCTCTCGGTCGAGCGAGAGATAATCCAACCCCACATCCACCAAGAAGGCTAGGCGCTTACGGATTTCCTTGAGAATTTCGGTGGCCACATGCGCCTCGTGCGCCTCCAGCGCCTCGCGCACCAGCGTTTCGGAAGTGGGCGCAGTGCCATTCAAGAGCTCATCGAAGAGCCGCAACGCCTCGCGCGCCGGAAGGTGAAGCACATCTGGCAGGGTCCAGCCAGCGACTGTCGCTACGCGGCTCTCCGGGCGCAGGCGCGCGCCGTGGCAGTCGGGGCAGATTTGCGGGGCGAGAAACTGCGAGAGTGTTTCGCGCGTGTCGTCGTTGTCGCACTCGGCGTAGCGGCGTTGCAGATTGGGCAGAACGCCCTCAAAGGGCTTATCCATCGTGTTGCGCACGCCCTTGAGGTAGTAGACCAGCGTGACCGGCTCGCTGCCCGTGCCGTGTAACAACTCCTGGCGGAAGCGTTTGGGCAACTCGCAGAAGGGCGTTTCGACATCCACCCCGCGTGCCTCGGCGAAGGCCGCGATGAGCCAATTGTAATACATCAGCAGGTGGTGACCGCCGCGCCGCCAGCCCACAATGGCTTCGCGCAAGGGCTTGGTCTTATCGGGCACCACGAGCGCTTCATCAAAGACCATCAGCGCGCCGAGTCCCGAGCAGGTGGGGCAGGCGCCATAGGGCGAATTGAAGGAGAAGCTGCGCGGCCGCAGTGCCTCGAAGGAGATTCCGCAATCGGCGCAGGCATTCTTCTCGGAGTAGAGCGTGCTCTCGCCGCCAACAACCTGTACCTCCACCAGCCCTTCGGAGAGGCGCAGCGCCTGTTCGATGCTATCGGTCAGGCGCGTACGAATGGTCGGCTTGAGGACCAAGCGGTCGACCACTGCGTCAATCCGGTGCGGGCACTTCTTGTCGAGTTCGGGCCACTCGCTTTCAATCTCCAAGAGAGCACCATCCACCCGCGCCCGGACATAGCCCTGGCGCAACATCAACTCGCGCACTTCCTCGTGCCGCCCCTTCCGTCCTCGGACGATGGGCGAGAGCAAAATCAACTTCGTTCCCTCCGGCAACGCCATCAGGCGATCAACAATCTCCTCGGCGCTCTGCGGGCGAACAGCCTTGCCGCACCTCGGGCAGTGGGCGTGGGCAATGTTGCCCCAGAGCAGACGCAGGTAGTCGAGGATTTCAGTGACGGTGGCGACGATGGAGCGCGGATTGCTGCCGCTGGCCCGCTGCTCAATCGAAATGGCCGGGGAGAGCCCTTCAATGTGCTCGACCTCGGGCTTCTGCAGCTGGTCGAGGAATTGGCGAGCATAGGCTGAAAGGCTCTCCACATAGCGTCGCTGGCCCTCGGCGTAGAGCGTATCAAAGGCGAGCGAACTCTTGCCCGATCCCGAGAGCCCGGTGATAACGGTGAGCGAGTTGCGCGGGATGCGCACGTCAATGTTCTTGAGATTATTCTGCCGCGCGCCGGTGATGATGATCTCACCATTCTCTTTGTGCGCTGAACGCTGCTTGGCCATCTTTTTCTCCTCATTTGCATGCGCAGAAGGGCCGCACGCGGGCAATTTCGCGCTCGCCGCAGGCCACCATCACCAGCCGGTCAATTCCGAGCGCAATCCCGGCCGTTGGCGGCATCCCAGGCAGGTCGGCCAAGAAGGCTTCGTCGACGGGGTAGGTGGGCAATCCCCGCGCTTGGCGCATGGCAATCGTCTCCTCAAAGCGCCGCCGCTGTTCGGCCGCGTCAATCAATTCCCCGTAGCCGTTGGCAATCTCCATTCCCTCCAGATAGGCCTCGAAGCGCTCGGCCACGCGTGGGTCGGCGGGGTTGACCCGCGCCAAAGCCGCCGCCTGGACCGGGTAATCGGTAAGATAGGTCAAGCCCTCGCGCGGCAACGCCGGCTCGATTTTAAGGGCCATATCCTCGTCAAAGCGGTCCTCGTCCCACGCCTCTAATGGGTCCCACCCGGCCCACTTGCGGTAGGCGTCGGCCACGGTTAGACGCTGCGGCTCCACTGTCTGCCCCAGCACGGCTGAGACCAACTCCGCCACATCCGCGTAAAGCGCATCAATTCCCTCGCCTGGCCGATACCACTCTAGGAGTGTGAACTCCGGATTGTGCTTTCGGCCGATCTCGCCCGCGCGAAAGCACGGTCCTATCTGGTAAATCTTTCCTGCCCCGTGTGCTAGCAGGCGCTTCATGTGCAGCTCTGGGGAGGTGCGCAGCCAGTGGTCGCCCGAGGGTGGGGGCTCCAGGAAGGCCTCATTGGCCGGCGCCGGAATCCGCACCGGCGTCTCCACCTCCGTAAAGCCGCGCGCATCGAAGAATTGCCGCACGCGCCGCAGGACCTCTGCCCGGCGCACTAACGCCTCCCACGCCACCACACCGCTATCGCTTGACACCTCTGGAGTCATTTACACCCTCAATAAAAAAGCAACCACAAAGAACGCATCGTTCCCCGTGGTTGCCATTCAACAAACGCACTGCGTGCGATTACTTGCGCATCCGGCAGAAACTCTCGATTGCCGAGCGGAAGTCCTTGGCAAAGACACCCGCAGTCTTGCGGTCAATCGCCGTCTTCACGCACTTGGCCACGAAGGTCTCCAAGAGGAACTGCCCGAAGGCGTGCAGGTTGTTCTTGGTCTGCAGGATAAGGGCGAGCACTTCGGTGCGCGAAGCGTCATTCTTTGCAATGGCCTGACCGATGACATCGCACGAAGCGATAATCTTCTCGATGCGCTCTTCGAAGGTACCCTCGTTGATCAGCGCAATGTCGCGATTGGTCTGGCAGAAGCTGCGGATGCCCTGATTAAATTGCTCTGAGAAACACGCAGGGTCGGCAGCCGCAATTGCTTTCTGAACCGCCTCGGCGATGTAATCGTCGAGCAACAGTTGGCCCAATTGATGGAGCGCATTCTTCGCTGCACTCACCTGCAAAAGCGTGTCTGTGCAGGGAGACTTCGACTTAATCATGCGCAAGATACCCTTGCACTGGCCAACAACCTTGTTCAGTCGGCGCTGAAATGCTACTTTGTCTGCTTCGTCAATCATACAATAACCTCTGCGTTTATACTTGGTTCACCGAAATGGTGCCCAACCAATTGCAATTATTGTAGTATATATGCTGCCCGAAAACAAGGACAAAATTGAGGCCGGGGCGGGAAAAGAGACATCTAGGGCCGAAAAATCAACTTTTTGGCCATCTTTTCAGGGATTACATGGCAGATTTGGCGGCGAACAGTATGCCCTGGCCCGCTCGCGGGTCATTCCTGCTTGATGGTTGGCTCCTTTTGGCGCATCGCCGCTTCCAGTTGCGCCAAGGGACCGTAGTGTGCCTCTAACCACGCAGCGCCATCCTCGCCACGCCGGCAGGCTGCATTGAGGGGCACCAACAGCGCGCGGTAGTCGCCCGCATGATGGTGCATAATGAGCGTCTGTAACAATGTAGCCGCGTGCGTGTAGCCCTTACGATAGTCTGCCTGGGCCGGATCGACCCACCGCGTTGGCTCGGGGAGGATGACATAGTCGCGTACATAATCTGCGATTCCTTCGACGAGCCAACTCGGCGTTGTTCCCCCGGGATACCCCTGCACCACGTGTGTGAACTCATGGAGCACCATTCCGGCATCCTCGGGTTTACGCTGCATATAGGGCGCCGAGAGGGAGACCGCCCGCCCCAAGGTTACGCCAGGCGGTGCCGAGGGCGCTTCGGTCAAGGAGACCTCAATCGGCGCTGGGTCGTCCGCCACCCCCAAGGCCTCGGCAATTCGGGGCAGGTAGAGCGTGGCCAACCCCTCCAAGATCGCTTGCCGCCCCACCGAAATTCCCGGTGCAAAGCGCAAGCGCTCGCCTGGTTGCGCCAACCCCAATACAGCCAACGTACAAATGGCCCCGGCAATAATTAAGCGCTTCACAGAATGCTCCTTTCGTTATGGTCATCATTTCACGCTTGCCTCGGTTATTCCTTGGCGAACCAAGTGAATGTTAGCAAAGCGTCGGCGCATGAGACAAGCCCGCCCGGTCGAGGATTGCTGCGTACCCCAATTGGGGTACACGCGATTCCCCAATTAGGGTACTGCCTGTTCCCCAATTGGGGTACCACTCGCGTCCGCCCCGGGGAGGACGCGAGCCTGCGGCGAGGGCGATTAATAAGTCTGGGACTTATCGGTAATAAGTCCCGGACTTATTGGCAATAAGACTAGGACTTATTGGAATTAAGTCTGGGACTTATTAATTGGAGGCGGTAGAGGCCCAAGTTTGTAAGCGGTGGAGGCGGAGTTTTGCTAGAATGGGCGCTATGAGTGAAGAGTTTGACTACGATTTGGCCCATACGCGCAACTTTTGCATCATTGCGCACATTGACCACGGCAAGACGACGCTGTCGGATCGGATTTTGGAGCTGACGAAGGCGATTGAGGCGCGTCAGTTGAAGGAGCAGACGCTCGATGCGATGGATTTGGAGCGCGAGCGCGGGATTACCATTAAGAGCCATCCGGTGACGATGCGTTACACGGCCGAGAATGGCGAGCACTATCGCTTTAATCTCATCGATACGCCCGGCCACGTGGACTTTGCTTACGAGGTGAGCCGCGCGATGGGCGCGTGCGAGGGGGCTATCTTGATTGTGGATGCCGCTCAGGGGGTGGAGGCGCAGACGGTGGCTAATGCCTATCTGGCGATTGACGCGAATCTGGAGATTATCCCGGTGTTGAATAAGGTGGATCTGCCGAGCGCGGATGTGCCGGGGGTTATTCACCAGATTGAGGATGTGCTGGGAATTCCGGTGGACCCGGTGTTGAAGGTCTCGGCAAAGACGGGCGAGGGAGTGCGCGAAGTGCTTGAGGAGGTGGTCCGCCGGGTTCCGCCGCCGAAGACGGAGCGCGCGCAGGGGTCGTTGCGGGCGTTGGTCTTCGATTCGGTCTTCGACGTCTATCGCGGGGTGATTACCTATGTGCGTGTGGTCGATGGGGTCATTCGTGCGGGCGATACGCTGCGCTTTATGAGCACGGGGCAGACAACGCCGGTGAAGGAGGTGGGGATCTTCTCGCCGAGCCAGAAGCCGGTGGAGGCGCTCGAGCCCGGACAGGTGGGCTACATCGTCGGAGCCATCAAGGACCCGGCGGAGATTAAGATTGGCGACACGCTCACGAGCGAGCGCGACGGGGCCGAGGAGCCGTTGCACGGCTTCAAGGAGATTCACCCGACCGTCTTCTGCGGCATCTACCCGGTGAGCACCGATGAGTATAACAAGGTGCGGATGGGGCTGGAGAAGCTCCACCTTAACGACTCGGCCTTCACCTTCCACGCGGAGAGCTCGGCAGCGTTGGGCTTTGGTTTCCGGTGTGGCTTCCTGGGGCTGCTGCACATGGAGGTGGTGCAGGAGCGGCTGCGGCGCGAGTTTCAGCTGGACATCATCAACACCCATCCGGCCGTTATTTATAAGGTGACGCTCAAGGATGGCACCGTCTCGGAGATTGATAATCCGGTACTCTTGCCCGATCCCACGCGCATCGAGGTGATTGAAGAGCCGATGATTAAGGCGCGCATTATCACGATGAGCGCGTGTATGGGCGATATTATGCGTCTGGTATTGGACCGCCGCGGAACGGTTGATTGCACCGAGACGCTCGACGCTCAGCGCGTCATCCTCACCTGCGTCCTGCCCCTCAACGAAATTTTGATTGACTTCCACGACACGCTCAAATCGGTCTCGCGCGGGTATGCCTCGATGGATTACGAGCCGCACGGCTATCAGCCCAGCGACATCGTGCGGATGGACATCCTGCTCAACAGCGAGCCGGTCGATGCCTTCAGCTGTATGGTCCACCGGACCCGGGCCGTGGCGCGCGGCAAGCAGATGTGCAAGGCCCTGAGCGAGACAATCCCGCCGCACATGTTCAAGATTCCCGTGCAGGCGTGTATCGGGCGGACGATTATCGCCCGCGAGGACATTCGACCCTTCCGCAAGGACGTGACGGCTAAGCTCTACGGCGGCGATGTCACGCGTAAGCAGAAGTTGCTCAAGAAGCAGGCCGAGGGCAAGAAACGAATGAAGGAGTTCGGGTCGGTGAATGTGCCGCAGTCGGCCTTTATCGCTGTGCTCAAGGGAACTGCGGAGGATAAGTGATGGAGCCAACCCTCTTTTCCGGCGAGGCGTTACACCTCGACTTCTGGACCTACTTTACGACGCCCTACTTCTGGAGCGGCTTTATGGGCTGGTGCGTGGCCCAGGTCATTAAGATGACCCGTGGAGCCATTCGGACCAAGAGCCTGGACTTCACCTACTTGATGAGCACCGGCGGAATGCCCAGTGCCCACTCCTCGCTGGTTGTCGGTGTCTTCGTCTCCCTCGGGCTAGGGCTGGGGTGGACGCACCCGATTACCGTGGTCTCGAGCGTGGTGGCCACCATTACGATGTTCGATGCCGCCACCGTCCGCCGCGCGGCCGGTCTCCAGGCGCGGTTGCTGAACAAGATTACACGCCAGCTCTTCGTCGAGCGCACCTTCTCGGCCAAGCCGCTCAAGGAGATGCTCGGACACACGCGCACCGAGGTGCTGGGCGGAATGATTACCGGCACGTGCGTGGCCTTCGCCGTCACGCTCTTCTGGGCCAAGGTTATCAACGGTTAACCCTGTGCCGGCCCAATTGGGAGGTCTTTGCTTATGCCAACGTTGATTCTTCCGCGTGCGAGCACGGCGCACCCCTTCGCCCATTGGTTGGTGAACAAGGCCTATAAGGCGGCCGTGCGCGAGGGCTTTACGCCCCGCGAGTTGCGTCTGCCGGTGCCGCCCATTGAGCACCCGGCAATCCTCTCGGAGGCCGCGCGCTTGGGAATGACTTGCACGCAGGGCCGCGTGCCGGAACTCTCGCCAACCAACGCGCTGGTCGCCTTCCTGGCAGGCACGGGTGAGGCCACGCCGCGGCTCCTCTCCCTGGCTTTGCCGCCGGAGGCGAAGTTGACCGATTGGCACGCGCACACGCAGTTTGCCTACTGTGGGCGGGGGATTGACCTCTTTGATGCTGCCTCCCTCTCGCTCACCCTAGGTGTGCAGGTTCAGGGCTTCTCCGAACACGCCTTCGCCCTCTACTTCCCCGGTGATGCGCTCAAGTTCTACTGGCAGTCCGACCCCGACTTCGTGGCGCGCAGCTGGGCCGAGAAGGGCCGCGGCCGGATGGTGGCCTATAAGGCGATGGTGGCCCAAGCGCGGCAACTCTTCGGTACGCGCGTTCGCTTTGGGCTGGAGGTTGACCTCTTTGGCGGGGGGCAGTTCTGCCTGGCATCGGAGGATCTCGAGGGCTGGGATATGCTCATCGGGGCCATTCACGAGGTGGAGGGGGTGAACGCCGCCACGCCGCAGGCTGAAGTCGAGGTGGCTTGGATGCGCGATGTCGAGCGTCTCCTAACCTATCCCATTAAGATCTTGGCCCATCCCTTCCGCTATTGGCCCTGGGGCCACCGCCCCGTGCCGCGTCACCTTTACAAGCCCGTGGCGCGAATGCTCGCCCAGGCCGGTGTGGCCGCCGAAATAAACCACCACAAAAATCCCTTCGAGCTGGACTTCTTCCGCGATTGCCTGGAGGAGGGGGTTAAGATCTCTTTGGGCACCGACGCGCACATCACGCGCGACATTGCCGACCTTCAGCCCCATCTGCAGACGCTCGACGCGCTGGGGATTAACACCCCTGAGTTGCGCGCCAAGCACCTCTTTGCCGTGGAGCAGGAATGAAGTGGCAGTTGGCAGAGGCGCCCGAGCACGCACAGATCGAGGCCGTGGCGCGTGCGTGCGGGATTGAGTCGCCCTTGATTGCCGCTGTGGTGGCCCGGCGGCTGGGCGGGCAAAGCCCCGAGGCCTATCTCGCCCCGGCCCAGGCTTCGCTCGCCCCGCCCGAAGAGTTGCCGGAGATGGCCCAGGCCGTCGAGCGTATCCGCCTAGCCATCGCCCGAGGCGAGCCCATCTCCGTCTTTGGTGACTACGATGCCGATGGCATCACCGGCACCACGCTCTTGGTCAAAGCGCTAAAGGCCGCCGGCGCAGCCTGCGTCCAACCCTTCTTCCCCGACCGCGAACGCGAGGGGTATGGGTTGACGGTGGAGGCGCTGACACGCTGTCTTCAGCGCCACAAGCCCGCCCCAACGCTTCTGATTACCGTCGATTGCGGCATTACCTGCGCGGCCGAGGTGGCGTGGTTGGCCGAGCGCAAGATCGAGGTGGTGGTGACCGATCACCACACCTTGCCCGAGGTGCTCCCGCAGGCGGTCGCGGTGGTTAATCCGCAACGTCTGCCTGAGGGCCATCCCGCGTGCGGAATGTGCGGCTGCGCCACCGCTTTTACCCTCGTGCGCGCCCTGGAGGCCGCCGGGCTGCCGGTCCACGCCGAGGCCTATTTGGATCTCGTGGCCGTGGCAACGATTGCCGATGTGATGGCGCTCACCGGCGACAATCGCACGCTGGTGGCGCGCGGGTTGGCGCTGCTTGCCTCGGGGCGCGGCAACCCTGGCCTTTCCGAACTGTTGCGGGCGCTGCGGGCGCCCAAGGCGACCGGTGCACCCACGGCCGAAGAGGTGGCCTTTGGCATTATTCCCTGCATCAATGCCGCTGGGCGAGTGGGCTCGCAACTTCTAGAGCACTATCGCCAGGGCGGAGCCTTTCGTGGGCTTTACGACTTTGAGAGCCGCCTCTCGCCCCTCCATCGCGTCTATCGACTCTTGGCCGATGGCGAGGCGGGGCGGGCCTTCGCAAAGGATCTGATGGCCCTTAATCGCTTGCGCAAGCAGGCGGAAGCCGAGCTACACAAGGTGCTCGCGGGCTGCACGCCCCAGCAGGGCGAGCAGGTGATGATTGTTCCCTGCCAGGAGCTTTACGCCGGGGTCGCGGGCATTGTGGCCGCGCGGCTGATGGGGCGGGTGGGCGTGCCGGTGGCGGTGGTCTGCCAAGATGGCGCAGGCAACGCCCACGGATCGATGCGCTCGTGCGGCTCGTGGCACGCGGTTGAGGCCCTGCGGACGGTCGAGGACCTCTTGGTCAACTACGGTGGGCACGCCAAGGCCGCTGGCTTCGTTCTCAAGCCCGGGGCCTACGCCGAGTTCTGCCGGCGCCTGCCGCAAGCCTTCGCCGCGGGCGATGCCACCGAAAGTGCCACCTACGAGACCGATCTCACCGGCGAGAGCGCTCTCTATGTCGACCTCTGCCGGGAGCTCAAGCGCCTAGAGCCAATGGGTCACGGCAACCCTAAGCCTATCTTCCGCGCTACCTTCCGCGTGGAGAGCTGCCGCGCGATTGGCAAGACCAAGGAGCACCTGGCCTTCCAGTTAGCCCCGGTGCCGGCGGGCGAGCCGCTCAAGGCCGTCTGGTTTGGTCACGGCCGCGAGGTCGATTGCTGGCCGGCGGGCAGCGAGGTGTCGTGCTACTTTACCGTCAGCGAGGATACCTTCTATACCACGCCCCGTCCCTCGCTGATGATTGTCGAGGCGGTGGCATGCAAGTAGGAGGAGAAGCCTGTTGATGAATCGGAGAACCTTTTTGGCCGCCATTGGGGCGAGCGCATTGACTGGTCTGGCTAACGCCCAGGAGTCTACGCGCTAAGCGCTGATTTCACACTTCATAATAAGCGGGGCGCCTGTGGGTGCCCCGCTTGTTTTACAGCAAGCGGACCTTATAGCCGGGTTTGGCGGGCGCAGGTGCGGGGTAGATGGCCGTGAGGGTGACGTTGCCGCTGGCGGTTTCCGCAAAGGTCACCGTGCCCGTCTGCTCATCCCAGGTGGCGGCGGAGGCTGGGGAGATGGTGACCGTGGCGGGCGCTTGGCCGGTGGGGGTGGCGGCATAGAGCGTCACGGTCGCCCCGGGAAGGATATGCTCGGGCCCCAAGCAGTTCTCGTAGGTAATCGTCAACTCGGTCTTCGCCTGAAAGGTTGCTGCTAGCGTCACGGCCTCCGTGACCGCATAGGGCGAATAGCCATCGCTCTCCACTTCAATGGGGTGGGTGCCCGAGGTGGTTGTTGCCGTCCATCCCGTAAAGGTGTGGCCGGTCTTCACCTGCGGCGCTAGGCGAATGACTTGCTCTGGAAGGACCGAGGTCTTAAGGCGATTTTCATCAACTTCAACCGTGACTGTCAGCGCCTTGGGCACTACGGCCGCCGGACGGAAACTCGGATAGTGGCTGTTATTGAGGTTTGTGAAGGTGGCGTTCAAGTCGGCCGAATTGCAGAAGTTGACTTTCTCCTCAAACGAGCCCCCCCAGAGATTTCCATCGCTCCAGACTTCATTGGCATTGCCCCAGAGGTCGTAGAAGCCATACGGGTCGGCCTTCTTCGAGCCAACGGTGACCGGGCCCGTTGTTCGGCCATAGACAATCATCTCCGCGGTGATGGTTGGGTCGCCATAGGTTTCGGCCGCATTGAGGTATCCGGCGCCGTCCTTGTAGCCTGTATGCGTGCAGGCAGCCTTGGTGATGTTGACGATTTGTTCCTTGGAGGGGAGGGTCGCGTGCATTGGGAAAGCGGCGTTGAGGGTGGCGAGGTAGCCCTCCGCTTCGGCAACACTTGCGATATAGTGCGGGAGATAGGAGGTCAACTTCTCTTCAACCTTGGAGTAATCCTTATCGGCAAGTTGCTTGATGTACTCCACGTGCGCCTGGGTTGTCTCGTAGACGCCGACATAGTAGGTCGAGCCGTTATAGGAGACCTGTTTAAGTGGCAGCGAGGTGCCCTTATAGAGCCCCAGGAGGTCAGAGAAGTCAGCGCTATAGACGATAGCACCGCCAGTTTTTAGGGGAAGCGTGGCGTAGGGCTTTTCGGTGATGGCGTAGGGAAAGTATTGGAAGGGGTTGACTCCGGCGCTCCACGCTTGCGCAGTGGCTGTCTCGTATCCCAAGGCGGGCTTCATCGTCTTGATTTCGGCGGAGGGATCGGCTTCGCCGATGTAGGTGACGGGTGAGGCGGTGGCCTCGGCAACGGTGAAGTTGGCCGTTAGGGTGGCGATGGAGTCGTAGTCGCCAACCGTGTAGGTGTTGTTTCGAGGCGCCTCGCCGCCCTCGATGGTCCAACAGTCGAAGGTATAGCCTGCCGGAGTGGTGGGGGTGAGGGTGAGCTTGGTGCCGGGGGCGTAAAAGCCCTCGCCGTAGTCAGACTCCTCCGCTGCCGCCGTGGCGGTGCCGCCGTAGACGAGGACGCGCGGATAGGTCTGGAAGGAGGCGGTAAAGGTGAGCGTTACGCCAGGGGTGATTTCGGGAACGGTGTAGGAGAGGGGACTCTCGGTGCTGGTTGTGCCATCAGGGAGGGTCCATGCGTTAAAGCGCTGATAGGCGCCTGGCGTGGCGGTGAGGGTGATGGTGTCGCCGGGCACCCCCTCGCGTACCGAGGCTGTCCCGCCAGTGACAGCGAGCGTTGCATAGGGTTTGGAGGTGTAGGCAAAGGTAACATTTGCTCCTGGCATAGCGAAGGTGGTGCCGGCGCAGACGAGGTCCGCTGGCGTAATCTCTGGACCCTGGAGGCGATACCCTGCGGCCGGCGTGGGGGGCGTAAGGGTGACCTCCGTCCCGGGTGTGGCGCTGATGGGCTTTCCCACCTGCACGCCATCGAGGGTGACGATGGCCGTGTAGGTGATCGCTTCTGGCGGCGTATAGACTAACCGCGCACCCTTTCTTCCAAAACCATCTGTTTCAGAACTAATTGAGGCACTCTGCCATTCATTGGTCTTCAAGTTCTCGCTATAGACAACACTGCCATCAGCGTAGCCGCCGCGGAAGGTACCCTCGGTTACGAATTCGGCCACATTGCCGTACATGTCAAAGCACCCGTGTGGAGCTGGTAAAGTGTGGCTTTGAGCGTAGTCGAACCAAGCAGAAAGGGTAATGGGGCCATTGATGCCAGTATTGTCCGCATCACCATCAATACCGTTAAAGACATTGCAAGGCTGGTCAGGGTTTCCGGCATAGGCCTCCCACTGTGCGCCAGAGGGAAAGGACAGAAACGGAAAGTTGCCTAGGCGGTTGTTTTCCGTGTTAAAACCGCCGTAAGCAATTCCAGCTGTGGCATTACTCGGCTCGGTTGAGAGCCATCCCAACTTATGGGCCTGCGCCTGGGTTACTTCGTACACGCCGAGGTAAACAGGGTCCGCGAGCTCGGTATCGCGCACGAAGAGCATCTTCGTGCCAGTGCGGTAGGTTGTATCGGCCTGCTCCGGGGCGGCGACAGAGACGGCCGCGTCAGCGGGCGTGGCCAAGTCGTAGGCCACATACTCCCGGGCCCCGCGTCCGGACAACGCAAAGAGGGCGGATAAAAACGTCAACAGGGTGCGACTGCGGATCATACGGCATCCTCCAACATCCAAAAACGTCTCCAGTATACCACAAAGAGCTGTTGGATAGAGAGGTGGACGGCTTTACGTTGCGGTTGAAGCTTCTCCAATTCTTGGCTGGTGAAACGCCGAACAATCCGTGCTCGGGGTCGGGATGAATTGTGGTGGGCGAATGGTGTATAATGGGGGTATGAATACGACAGCGAAGGTGGCGACGGCCGGCGTCGCCGTGGTTGCATTGATGGCCGGTAGTTATGCGGCGGGACGCTTTTTCGCGCCGCAGCAGGTGGTTGCCGAGGAGACCGCGCCAGTGGTGAAGCCAGTGGTGACGGTTGCGGGGAATGGGGACGCCTTGGCGCTCTCGAAGGCGTTGAGTGAGGTGGAGGCGCTGAAGGTGGAGAAGGCTGCGCTGGAGAAGGCTTTGGCCGAGGCGCAGGCGGCCGGAGAGGCTGCGGCGAAGGCGACGGTGGAGCCGCCCAAGCGCCTATCGATGCGCGAGCGGATGGAGGAACTGAAGAAGCAGGATCCGGAGCGTTATCGGCTGATGGAGGAGCGGCGCGCTCAGTTCCAGCAGGCGTTGCAGGAGGCGCGTGCGAAGCGCGATGACTTCCTGGGGAGCGTGGACTTGTCGCTCTTTACCCCCGAGGAGCGGTTGGTGCACGAGCAGTTTACCGCCGCGCTGGCTAAGCAGGCGGAGCTGGAGGAGCGGATGCGCGCGCTCGTTGAGAGCGGCGAGATGCCCACCGAAGCGCAGCGCACGGAGATGCACGAGACGCAGCACACCTTGCGCGACTTGCGCGAGGCCGAGCGCTCGGCGCTTCTGGGCGCGGTGGCCACCTCGATGGGCCTCTCCGAGAGCGACAGCGCGGACTTTGCCCAGTTGATGACCGAGATTTACGATGCCACTAGCAACGGAATGCGGATGCGCCCCGGGCGTGGCGGCGAGGGGCGGGCGGGCGGCGCCCCGGGCGGCGGCCCAGGCGATATGCCGCTTCCGCCCCCTGGGGTGTGAGGTAACCGGGGCGAGCGACAGCGTTCGCGGGTGAGTGCATACAAAAAGGGCCGGGCCCCGAGCGGGTCCGGCCTTTGACTCTTAGGAAAGAGGCGTTGGCTTACTTGCCGAACACCTTGTCCTGGAGGAGCTTGGAGACCGTGAACTTGACGGCCTTCTTGGCAGCAATCTGGATGGTCTCGCCGGTCTGCGGGTTGCGGCCGGTGCGGGCCTTGCGCTGAACGACGGAGAACTTGCCCAGACCGGGGAGGGTGCAGGTCTTCTTGGTTTCCTTGGCAACAAGGGCGACGAGGGCGTTGTAGATGCTCTCAACGGCGACCTTGGTCGAGCCGGTTTCCTTGGCGATCGCCTCGATGATTTCGGGCTTGGTCAGGGGCTTGGCAACTTTCTTAGCCATGTGAGTGATACTCCTTTCGTGTTTGGTTGTGGTTGAAGCGGAACCTCCGCCTGAACACCGTGTATTATGAGGCTTGCGCGGGGGAAAAGCAAGCGAAAAGTGCGCCAGATTAGGCTTGAAAGCAACTTTTTTGGCGCGTAGGCCCCTAAAATCGCCTTTTTTGGGGGGCGATTTAGGGTTGGGGCAGCGGTGTTTCGCGGGCGCAGCCGGCCTTGGCGGAATTGACCACATCTTGCAAGGTGACATTGGCGAGCACCTCGCGCATCGAGTTGGAGATGCGTTTCCAGATGTCGGTGGCCGGGCAGAGGTCGAAACGCGGGCAGTTGGTGTCCTTGACGCAGGGGGTTAGGCAGATGGGGCCTTCCATAATCTCGACAATCTGCAGGAAGGTAATCTCGGCGGGGTCTTTGCAGAGTTGGTATCCGCCATCGACGCCACGGGCCGACTTCACGAATCCGGCGCGGACGAGTTTGGGCAGCAGGCGGCTCATATACTTCTGCGAGATGTTCTGTGCCTCGGAGACCTCCTTGAGCGTCCGCTGGCCTTCGCCTTGGTGGAGGGCTAGGTCTAAGAGCATACGCACACCGTAGCGTCCTTTGGTCGAGAGTTTCATGGTCTTATTCCTTTCAATAAAGCGGGGTGGGGGAGTGGGGATTAGACGCCTTGCCAGGCGCTGGTGGCATGGGCCAAGAGGGTGCCATCGGTGGCACGGCAGACAGCGTGGAGGAAGTGCCCGGGGGCTGAGGCCCAGGTGCGGATGAGGACTTCGTCGCCCAGTTTCGCGGCCTGTTTATAGGCGATGTCGAAGCGAACGGGCTCGGCGCCAAAATAGGTGGCTTCGGGGAGCGTTTCGAGCATCCATTCGGCGTAGTGGACGTTGTTGACGTGGCCATTGGCATCGATCTCGGCGCGGCGGACGGCGAAGCGGCATTCGGCGAGCGGGGCAACGGCTAGGTCGGGCTCGGGGAGGCGCTCCTGGCAGAGGGCGAAGGTGGCGGTGCCGGGCGCGGCAAGGGCGAGGACGGTTTCGGGCAGGCGGGCCAAGCGGCCGGTGTGGAAGTTGACGTAGAGCCACTCACTGGAGGCCTCTAGGAGGCGTTCACCCGAGGGCGTCTCCAAGGCGAATTGGCGTTCAGCCAAGAGGCGCCCTTTGACGCCGTTTGGCCAAGTAGCGAGGGTGAGGGGCTCTTGCCAGGCCGGGAGGCGGTTGAGCTTGAGGGCGAGGCGACCGAGCATCCAGGTGAAGCCTTGGGCCTGCAACTCGCGAATGCCTACGCCGATGGCCTGGGCGTGGAGTCCGGCGGCCTCCTGAAGGTGGTTCATTATGGCGGGGAGGGTGGCGCGTAAGGCCGCGCGGCACTCGCTGGCAGCGATGGCGCAAGGGGCTTGACGCAGGACGCGCGGGGCGGTGGCGGGGTCGGGGAAGTTCACGGCAGGTTTGGCTCCAAGGGCGTTTAGTGCGCGGCGGCAAGGGTTTGGATGAGGGCTGTTGCGAAGGGGGTGGGCTCAACGAAGAGGCCGATTTGGCGCAGTCGGCGGGTGGAGAGGTGGCAATCGTAGGGGCGCGGCACGGCTGGAGGCGTACGGTCCGGGAGGCACTGCGCGGTCTCTACGCCGATAAGCGGGGCCATCGTGAGGGCCATTTGGAACTTGGTCATCGGCTCCTCGGCCGAGTAGTGGGCAATGCCGCGCAGGGCGCCGGCGCAGACGGGATCAGCCAGGCGGAGGAGTTGGCGGGCAATGTCGCAGGTAAAGGTGGGGTAACGAATGGCGAGGTCGTCCATCTTCACACAGGCGCCTCGGGCGGCGAGGAGGTTGGCCGCCAGGATTGTGACAGCGGAATTGCGCAGATCGGGGGTGGGACCAAAGAGGATGGGTAGGCGCAGAATAAGGACATTTGGGGCCTCTTCAATGGCGGCCTCGGCGGCGGCCTTCTGGCGACCGTAGGCATTGATGGGGCAGCGGCGGGCATCCTCGGCGTAGGGAGCGTTGGCCCCGTTGAAGACGTAGTCGGTGGAGATATGGATGAGGGGGCGGTCGCTCTCAGCAAGGCGGCGGGGAAGGTCGATATTGAGGGCCTGAACTTCGGGCGAGTTGCCCTCGCAGAGGTCGGGTTTGCGCTGGGCCGCGCAGTTGAGGATGAGGTTCGGGGCGGAGGCCGTGAGGAGGGCGGCGACGGCTTCGGGGCGGGCGAGGTCGACCTCGCGATGGGTCGGGGCGGCGAGTTCCCACCCGGCGGCGCGGAAGGTCGCTGCGACCTGTCGCCCGAGGAGGCCGGAGGCACCAAGGAGCAGGAGTTTCATCAGTCGTTCAGAAGGGTTGGGCCGAAGAGGCGGAGGGCATTTTCGGTGGTTAGGCGGGCGAGGTGATCGGGGGCAACCCCGCGCACCTGGGCTAGACACTCAGCGGTGGCACGGACGCGGACGGGGCGGTTGCGCTCGCCACGGAAGGGGACGGGCGCGAGGTAGGGGGAATCGGTCTCCACCAGGAGTCGGTCATCGGGGATGCGCCGGGCGATCTCACGCAGGGCGGAGGCGTTTCGGAAGGTGAGAATGCCCGAGAAGGAGATGGTGTAGCCGAGGTCGAGGAGGGCCTTGGCGAAGGCCCAGTCGGTGCCGGTGAAGGAGTGGATGACGCCGGCGCGGGGGAGCGCGGCCTCGCGCAGGGCGTTTAGGGTGAGGGTGGCGGCCTCGCGGGTGTGGATAACGACCGGGAGGGCTTGGGCTTTGGCAAAGGCGGCCTGAGCCTGAAAGAGGGTCCGCTGGCGCGCCTCGACCTCGGGACCTTGGGCGTAATGGAGGTCGAAGCCCAGCTCGCCGACGGCCACTTGGCGCGGTTGGCGTGTGGGTGGCGGGGGTGGCGTAGCTTCGCCCCAACTCCAGTCATAACCCAGGGCACAGGGCGCTCCGGAGGCCAAGGCGGTGGCATTGAGGGCGGCGGAGCCTCCAACGGCGAGGACATAGACTGCATTGGCGCGCGCCTCGGCCAAGAGGGCGGGTGTATCATCCTCCGGCTCGAAGTGGCAGTGGGTATCGATGAGGTGTTCCATTAGAGCCGCTCGGTGAGGAAGCGTTGGGAGACAATCTCATCGGGTATAAAGGTGCGGAAACTGCCCGGCTTCAACTCGAGGGTAATGGCGCCGCTCTCCGAGCGTTTGATGAAGACGCCTTGGAAGGTGGCGTGTTCGGTGCGGAGTTCAAAGTTCGGTTGGAAGGTGAGGCGCACCTTGAGGGGGGTGACCTGATTGGCGGTGACGGTGAAGGTGCGCGTGGCGGGGGCATAGCCGGGGGCCTTGAGCGTCCAGGTGTACTGGCCTGGGGGCAGGGCATGGGCAACCACGCTCGAGGTGTAGCTCCCGGGCTCTTTTGGGGAGGTTTCCAGAACCTTCTGGGTGCCTTGGTAGGCGGTCACGGTCCCGGGTTGGGTCTGGAGGGTGACGGTGCCGCGGACGATGGGCAGCGTAAACTCCTCGATAATCTTTTCGCCACGTTTGAGGGTGAGGGTGCGCGTGACGGGGGAGTAACCTTGCTTCTCCACGCGCAGGCGGTGATTGCCCTCGGGCAAATCGTTGAGCGTGAGGTCCGTCATCCCCCGGAAGATGCCATCGAGGTAGACGCGCGAAGCGGCTGGCACGGCGGTGATGGTGAGCCCGGCAGGAAGAGGTTCGAAGGTGAAGGCGAAGTCGGGGGTCTCGCCGGCCTTAAGGGTGAAGGTGTGGTTGATGGGTTTATAGCCGCTCAGCCGCAGCGTTAGGGTGTATTCTCCCTCGTTGAGGCGATGGAGTGTGACGGGCGTTTGCCCCTTGTCGACGCCATTGAGCAGAAGGCGAGCTGCAGGGGTAGAGGTGACGCGCAGATCGCCGAAGGTGGGGGAGAGCTCCAGGTCGATAACTTGCGGCGTGGTGTCGCGCAACAGGAGGGTATGGGCGGTTTGTTCGTAGCCGGGCGCGCGGAAGAGGAAGCGGTAGGCGCGCGGCTCATCCAGGAAGGTGTAGCAGGGGGTCTGCCCAAGGACAATACCATCGAGCGTGACGGTGGCGGGGACATTGCTGCGCAGCAGGACGGGGACCTGGTCGCGCTCCAACTTGAAGGCTTCCAGCCGCCGTTCGGCCGCCTGGAGGGTGACGGTGCGGTATTGCGTGCCGTAGCCTGGAGCGGAGACCTTGATAAGGGTAGCTTTACCGGGGACAACTTTAACCGTTTGGGCAGTGGAGAGGTCGAAGGGCGTGGCGTGGTCGAGCGAGATGAGCGCGGGCACCGAGGAGGTGATGCGCAACGTAGCCGGGAGGAGTTCCTGGGCGTGCACCCAGCCGGCGAGGCAGAGCGCGAGGGCGCAGAGGCCCCAATGGGCACGAAAGCGCGTCATCAGTGGGCTCCTTTCTTCAGGTAACGGTTCTCAATTTGTAGGAGTTTGTCGGTGGCCTGGCGGTTGCGTTCGTCCTCGCGGTCGGGAATCATACGCAGGATCTTGCGCAGGGCAGTGGCCGCATCGGCGTAGCGCTGGGTGTTGAGGGCCTGGTCGATGGAGAAGATGACCGCCTCGTAGCGCTCGGAGAGGAGGGCTTCGGCGGCCTGACGGCCCTGGTTCAACTCGTGGGCGAAGGCAGGCTTGGGATTGAGGGTTTCGAGGTAGGAGCAGCCGAGCTTGTAGGCGGCGAGGGCGAGGTAGAGCTTCTCGTCATCCAAATCGCGCTGGTCCCAGTAGCGTTGTCCCAGACGGAGCTGCTCCGCGCCCTTCTCGGTAAGTTCCTCAACCGAGAGCTCCGCCGCCCAAATGCCCAGTTCATTCCGGGTGAAGGTCTCCAGCCGGTTGGCCAGGCGCGCAAAGGCGTCGTTGGTCGTATTTTCGGCGGTTCGCTTCCAGAGGGTCGTGCCCAGGACGATTGTCAACTGTTGGCGGTGGAGTGCTTGCGGATTGGCCCCTTGTTCGGGAAAGAGCTCGGGGATAGCGGTGTAGTTCGAGTCTAGGATCTCGCGGCGAAGGGCAGCCTTAGCCTGGTCGTTCAACGCCTTTTTGGTCGAGAACTTCCGATTTTGTTCGCCCAGGTCCACGGAGTCGACGGCCAAGGTGCCATCGTGCGTGTAGGTAATCCGGCTGCGATAGAGCATCCGCTCGTTGATTTCCAGCCGCTCATACTGAAACTCCAAGGGCAGGCTCTCGGCCGAGGGGAGCGCTTTGGGGCGTGCCGGTTGCGCCGGCGGGTTACCAAGCGTCACGACAATCCCCGCGCCAACGACCAGCACCAGAATGGCGGCCAGGGCCAGGATGATCGCATGCAGAGGTTTGCGTTTGGCCTTCTCCGGCAATTCGGGCTTGGGGGCCAACCCTAGGTCTACTGCCTCAGGGAACGGCTGGGGTGGGGCATCCTGGGTCGCGGGGGGCTCTGCGACCTGGGGCTGCGCCTGGGGCGCGAGGAGCACGGTCTTTGGCAACTCGGCGGGGGGCTCTACGCCCTGCACCTCCACGCGCAGGATGGTATCGCCAACTGTCAACAGGTCGCCCTCCTTGAGCTTTTCTGGCGCCGTGCCGAGGGCGGTGCCATTGAGGAGCGTGCCATTGGAGGAGCCCAAATCCTGCACAGTCGGCTCCGGGGTGAGCTCGAAGCGGCAGTGCAGGCGCGAGAGGAGACCATCACTCAAGTGGATATCCGCCACGCGCGTCCGTCCCAGGGTGGCTCCGCCGGATGGCACGGTGAAGGCGGTGCCCTGTTCCGGGCCGTTAAGGACGCGTAAGATGAGTGTGGCCATAATCTTATCCTGTTGTGTGAACGATTAGAAGCGCCAGCGCAACGAGAGCTCGAAGGTACGCCCATCGTTGGCAAAGGCTTGAAGGTTGCGGGCCGACTCTACCCCGCGCGTATCGAAGAGGTTTCGCAGAGCTAGGCCAAGGGTCCAATTCTCGCCGAGGGGGAAGTCGAGCGAGGTGTCGATGGTCAAGAGGTCGCGCACGGCATATTCGCGCCCAGCGCGGGTCCCACGGAAGGTCATCTCCCAATCATCGCGCCAACGGCCGCCAATGCCCCAAACCGCATCGTAGAGCCAGGGGATTTTGTAACTGCTCCATAGGGAGATGGCGTGGGGCGGGAAGCGGTCAAAGCGGCCCGACCCGGTCTTGTCGTAGTAGTCAATGTAGGTGTAGGCAGCGTAGAGCGACCAACGGTCGGTGAGGTTGCCCGAGGCGGAGAACTCGACCCCGCGCGAATAGCTCTTGCCCTCGTCGGCGTAGTAGTCATCGCCCAAGCCATTAGTCATCAGGACCGGGGCGTTGCTCTGGTCAATCCGGAAGGCTGTCGCCGTCAACCACAGTTGATCCATCGGGTTGACGCGTAGGCCGATTTCCTTCTGCACGGCTCGCCAGGAGGAGGTGAGATATTCGCCTGCGGTGTTGTATTTACGGTAGTTGAAGTTCGGGCTCTCAGTGAGCGAAACATTGGCAAAGAGGATGGCCACCCCAGCTTCGGCAATGTCGTAGGAGATCCCCAGGCGCGGCGAGTAGGACCAAGCGTGGGCGTGGTTGACGCTGTCGTGCCAATCGGTTCGCAAGCCGGCCAGGAGCGAGAGCCCCTTCCAGGTCATCACATCCTGCACGGTTAGGCCCAGCTTGCTCTGCGCGGTGTCGGTCCAACTCTTGCTTGCGGCCGAGCCGAACCAACTCCACCCCTGGTCTTCCTTGCGCGTGACGCTGACCCCGGCGAGGAAGGTGTGCTCCACGCCAAAGGTCTCGAACTCGACGATGCCCTCCTGCGCGGCGTAATAATTACGCGTCAGATGGTCTCCAGCAGAGGGCTCATACCAGGTGGCCGGGTTGGCGGGGTTGAAGCGCACGGTCGAGGCCGGGCCACGATAATTCCAGCGATTTTCCGTCTGATAAAAGGCGGCCGTGGTGCGCAGCGTAAAGTTATCGTTGACCTTGCCCTCCAGGTGGAGCGTGCCGCCGTGGGTCTGGAAGCGCATCCGGTCGCCCGTTTCGGTGTAGGTGTCATCCCACCCCGTGAGGACCGGCTTGCCGTAGCTCGTGCGGATACCTTGGTAGGCGGGCTGATTGTTATACTGATAGAAGAGGTCCAGTCCCAAGGTCAGCCGGTCGGCCAAACGAAAGGCCAGGCTCGGCGCCACCGAGGTCATCCGCCCATGGCTTGCATCTGATGGAGCCCACCCTGGTTCGCGCCACTCGTAGGCCACCGGCACGCGCACCGCAAAGTCCTCGCCCGGCAAGACCTTATTCACATCGGCCGTGAACTTGAGGCGTGAACCCGACGCACGCGAATAAGAACCCTTCACTTGGAAGTCATAGAAGTCTTCGGTAAAGGTTGCGCGCTTGGGCGTGAGCAAGATTGCGCCCCCAACGCCGCCCATGGGCGAGAGGGAGTTGTTCGCTTGCCCGCCATAGGCTCCACCCACCGGTCCCTTGACGATGTCGATGCGCTCAAGGAGCGAGGGATCCATAAAGGTGGCAATCCCGCCGACCATCGGTACGCCGCCAAAGTAGACCTCGCTGCCGCCAAAACCGCGGATGGTGTAGGTGCCGGCGTTGCGCGCCATCACCGTTTTTCCCCCCTGATAGATGCCTGGCTGCAGACTAATCAGTTGGTCCAAATCGGTCGCATTACGCTCGCGAATAAAGTCCTCGGTCAAGGTGTCAACCACAAAGGGCACCTTCTCCGGTGGGAGCGGTACGAGGCTTCCGGCCTCATTCTCCTCTACGCGAAACTTAGGTAAGGGGGCGGCCGTCACCGTCACGGTCTCGCCCGTGGCGATCTCATCCTTCGCCTCGGACTCTTCCGCTGCAATCAACGTGGCACTCAGCGTTGCCACGCACGCGCTCATCAGGGAAATGTACTTCATATACTTCTTATTTAATCACATTTCCCCGCGTCCTGCAATAGCGAGGCGCGGGGAAAAGCTGTTAGCTGTTAGCGGTCGGCTGTTAGCTTCGCGTACCGCGACGGTAAAACAACAGACCGAGAAGAAGAACGCCATCTTCTCGGTCTGTTTATTCCTCCGTCGCACGCAGTGCGTGCTAACCGCTAACGGCTAACAGCTCGTGGCTGACGCGTTAGCGCCGATTGCGCCATATCGGCGATCGCGGCGGGAGAAGGCGTCGAGGGCGGCCTGGAAGTCGGCCTCGCCAAAGTCCGGCCAAAGGACCGGGGTCACGTAGAGTTCGGCGTAGGAAGCCTGCCAGAGGAGGAAGTTGCTTAGGCGCATTTCACCACTGGTGCGGACGATGAGGTCGGGGTCGGGCACGTCGGGCAGATAGAGGTTGCGCGCGAGCGTCTCTTCGGTGATTACCTCGGGGTCGAGTTCACCGCGGGCCACCTGACGGGCAATCTCTTGGGCAGCGTGGGTAATCTCGGTGCGCCCGCCATAGCTCAGGCAGAGGATGAGCTGGCGCTCGTAGGCGGCTGTGGCGACCTCGACGCGGTCCAACGCTTCGCGCACCTCCGCCGGCAGGTCGCTCTTGCGCCCCATATAGCGGATGCGGACCTGGTTCTCGTGAAAGGTCTTCTCCTCGCTCGCAAGGTAGGCCACCAGGAGGTGCATTAGCGTTTCGACCTCCTCCTTCGGCCGCTTCCAGTTCTCGACCGAGAAGGCGTAGAGCGTCAAGTAGCGAATACCGGCATCGCGGCAGTAGCCCAAGACGCGGCGGACCGTTTCGGCGCCGGCACGGTGACCTTCGGTCCGCGGCAACCCGCGCGCCTGGGCCCAACGCCCATTGCCATCCATAATAAAGGCAATATGCTCCATCGGTGTGCTCGCTATGCTCGGTAGCCGACAGCCGTTAGCGGACAGCTGACAGCGCTGGCGCTTGAGATGAACTACCCGTCTGAGTCGTGAAAAGCAAACACATCAGGCTATCAGTCAGTCCGTCGCGTGAGCGGCTGTCCGCTGTCGGCTGTCAACTGTCAGCTAAATCCCCACGCGGAGGGTCGATTCGCGTGCCGGGCCAATGGAGAGGATGCCCAAACGCCCGCCGGAGAGCTCAATGAGGCGCTCAACATAGGCCTTGGCCTTGAGCGGCAACTGGGCCATCTCGGTGATGTGCGAAGTCTCTTCCATCCAGCCGGGCATCGTCTCGTAGATCGGCTTGCAACGGGCCAACTCGGCCGCCGAAGCGGGCATGTCCTCAATTCGCTTGCCGTCAAGCTCGTAGGCCACGCAAATCTTGATCTCCGGCAAGGTGTCCATCACATCGAGCTTGGTCATCGCCCAGAAGTCCACGCCATTGACCATCTGCGCGTAGCGCGCTACCACGGCATCAAACCAACCGCAACGCCGCGGCCGCCCGGTGACGGCGCCGAACTCGTGACCGCGCTCGGCGAGCAGTTTGCCCACTTCGCCAAAGTCCTCGGTCGGGAAGGGACCTTCGCCCACGCGCGTGGTGTAGGCCTTGATAACGCCCACCACCCGGTCAATTCGGCGCGGACTCAACCCCGAGCCGATGCACGCCCCACCCGAGGTCGGGTTCGAGGAGGTCACAAAGGGGTAGGTGCCAAAGTCAATATCCAGCATCGTTCCCTGCGCGCCCTCTAGGAGGATAGACTTCCCGGCGCGGTCGGCCTGATGAATCAGCGGAATAGTGTCAACAATATAGGGCTTCAGGCGCTCGGCCGCCACGCGGTAGGTCTCGACCATCTCGTCGGCATTCAGCGGCTCGGCCTTCAGGTAGGCGAGCTTCACATTCGTCTCGGCCACCTGCTCGCGGACCAAATCCAGGAACTCGGGCGTGAGCATGTCGCCGCAACGCAACCCAGTGCGCGAGACCTTTGCCGCGTAGGCCGGGCCAATGCCGCGCCCCGTGGTGCCAATCTTCTTGCCAACCGGGCGCGCGGCCTCATCGGCCTTGTCCAACGCGCGGTGATAGAGCATCACCATCTGTGTGCGCGTGGAGATAAAGAGCCGTCCCTTGCACTCGATGCCCGTCTTGCGCAGCATCTCAATCTCGTCAATCAAGTCCAGCGGATTCATCACCACACCATTGCCGATCACGCACACCTTTCCCGCATGCAAAATCCCCGACGGAACCAACCGCAGAACTCGCTTCTCCCCCTCGGCAATTACCGTATGCCCGGCATTCGAGCCGCCCTGATAGCGCACAATCACATCCGCCTGCGCCGTCAGCACATCGATAATCTTCCCTTTGCCCTCGTCGCCCCACTGGGCGCCAATCAACACGGTATTCGGCATAATCGTATCCTTGAATGAACCTCTCTTGCGTCTAACGCAACGCAAACGTGGACGAAGCATACCACAATCCTTCTCAAAGCGCAAAATTACTCCCGCGAGTTGTATAATCAACCCGAAACTTTTTACCACCGTGCAATTCGTGTGGAAAAAGGGTATAAGGGGAAGAACGGAGTTCGTCCCCTTACCTCC